>JAJSDU010000009.1 GCA_028577615.1 Nitrosomonas sp. | reverse complement strand
TCTGGCAAAGGATAAAGATTCCATGCTGGCCTTCTATGATTATCCTGCTGAAAACTGGCAACACATTAGAACGACCAACCCAGTCGAATCAGTTTTTGCAACGGTTCGGCTGAGAACAGCCAAAACTAAAAACTGTGGAAGCCGGACGACAACCTTGACGATGGCGTTCAAACTGATGGAAGTGGCACAGAAAAAATGGTTCCGGCTGAGGGGTTATAAATTGTTAGCGGATGTCATCAAAGGTACAAAATTCGTTGACGGCGTTAAACAAAATGGAGATCAAAAACAGCAAGCCGCTTGATTCTCCATACACCAGATTTGACTATAGCTCGGGCGTATCGAATAAACCAGTAAAGATTAAAAAGATTAGAAAACATGATGCAAAAACTCAGAAGGTAAAACTATTTTACGAAATAATGAAATTAAAAATTTACCCTGAGAGTAATAAGGCTAAAATTTAGATGCACATTTACATCTGTCTCTCTTCAAACATTCATGCTGTTTGTTAGAAAATTCTTTAAAAGCAGCATCAAAATTACTCCCATTAATCAAAGTTATCACGTAGTTATGAGTCAATAGATTTTTCAAAATCGAATCAGCTAAAAATTTTCCAGTAAATTTATGTCGATTCTCAATGTAATATGCTTCATAAATGTTCAATACACTAAATAAAAAACTTTTTCTTAATAATTCTTGGTTTTCCCAAAGTGGTTTTTCTCCACATTTCGCTTCTTTGCATTCCGTGTATGCATATTTATTAGCTAATTTCCTTACTTCTGGATTACTTAAGATAAGTTGATTAATAGTATTAAAAGCCTGATTCATTTGTAATACAGATTGTCTTTTATTTAATTCATAGAGCTGATAAGAAATAAAAAAAGCAAAGATGGTAAAAAGCGCAATAAAGAATGTAGAAACTGCATTAATTAGCGCTGGCTTATCGTTAGCAACGTTAACTTTCATACCTGAACAAGTTAAAACAGTGACTAAAATTAAAGCAAAGACTAAACAAACAATATTAATAAACGAATCATTTTTCATAATAATCATTCATAAATAAGCCAATGAAAATCCCAAGAACTGTATTTGTTATCGGTGCTGGTGCAAGCAAAGAAGTTGGTCTACCCATAGGTGATGAATTAAGAAATGAAATAATAAAATTAATGGATATTAATTCTAACCCTAATGACGACAATAAGTTTCTAATTAACACGGCAATTCGCGAAAAAAGTCAACAAAAGCCAGAAGAATATATGGATGCAAGGATAGCTATAAGTAATGGCTTAAGATTAACTGCATCAATAGACAATTATTTAAATCTGCACAGAGAAAATCCAAAAATTGTTTTTTGCGGAAAGCTCGCAATAATCAATTCCATTCTAAAAGCAGAAAAAGACAGCAAATTGTTTATAGAAAAAAATTCAAGAATTAATATGGAAGTAATCGAAAAAACGTGGTTCACTCTTTTTTTTAGGAAGTTTAGTGAGGAATGTCAATTTCACGAATTAGGAAATCGATTAGGGGCTATCACATTTATTGTTTTCAATTACGACAGATGTATAGAACATTTTCTATATCATGCAATTCAACAATGCTATAACGTTAAAGAAGAACAAGTTAAGGAATTATTACATTCAAAGCTAGACATTTATCATCCTTATGGAACAGTAGGCTCTCATCCGTGGCTAGATGTAGAAAATAAAATAGAATTTGGTGGAAGAGCAAGTCCACAAGATCTTGTAAATTTAACAAATGCGATAAGAACCTTTACTGAAAGCGAAGAAACAAAAAATCATTTAGCTCATAAGATTGATGATTTGAAAATTAAAATTATAAATTCTCAAAGAATTATTTTTCTTGGTTTTTCATTTCTAAAACAAAACATGGATTTAATATTCCCAATAAATAAGCAAAGAATGTCTTTAAGAACAAAAATATTCGCAACAACAAGAGGAATTTCATATTACGATGTTGAATTAATTCGAGGAGATTTACAAGAAAGATTCGGAACAGAAATAAACAGAGACAGGCTTGTTAATCAAACATGCGCAGAGTCATTTCAAGAATTCAACCGTGCTTTTTCATTTGTCAGTAATTAAAACTAATTTACTACCCAAATATTGTTATTTATGTTTTGCAGCGTGAAGTATGGAACGGTGGAAGTGAACGGTTTTAACTTCCGTTTGCAGGAATACCCGTAACGCCGAATTACCGCCCCCTTAGCACCTTCCCGCGCAATTGCGCGTGACATGATGAGACATCGGAACAATCATTTTGGAAAATAACGGTGTTACAGAAAAAAACGGCGCACGTTCACGGCAAATTTCAGCGATATTGAAGTGGCAGCGACAATTCCATCCGGTTCTGATCGGCGATTTTTTTCAGGGTTTGAATGGCATCATTCATCAGGTGACGGGCGGTTTCAAAGTCATCTTCATATACGCTGATATTGGGAAATTCCGCTACCCTGCCGACATATAGGATTTCACCGTCGCTTGCTTCTTTCCGGATTGTGATGGCATAGGCTTCAGGTTTGAATTTCATTTTGAAGGCGCCTGCGTTTTTTCATTTTCTTTCAACGCTCTGATTTTTGTGAGTGTATCCGGAACCATATGCGCGCGTTCGAGTGGCAGTGTTTCGCCTCTGAAAAATGTCGGATCGCGCATATTCCACAGGATCATCAGGATGACGCCGCAAAACAGTGTCATCACGCCGATTATAAATACCATCCCGACCCCGGCGATTGACCCGCTGGAACCATAATTCGGGTCGAGCATGTTCCATGCCTGAAGTAGTGCGACAGCCGTTAATACAATCGCGGCTGTTGCCGGCAGGATAACCTGGGATATCGCGGTTCGCCAGTGATTGAACGCCGTGCGGTGAAAATAAAGCGCGCAGGACGAGGCCGCGACGATGTAAAACGTGCACACGGCGATGCTGACGCTGAGTATGGTGTCTTCCACGATGGATTCGCTCATCAGGCTCAATGTGGTGTAAATAAAGAGCGTCATCATGCCGATTGTCCAGGTGGTGAATTTGGGCGTCTTCGAGACTGCATTGACCACCGCAAAGCGGCCGGGAATGGCGCGATAAGTAGCCATCGCCAATGCCATGCGGGCTGATGGCATGATCGTTGACATGGTTGCCGAGAACGCCGAAACACAGATGACCACAGCCGCCACTACGGCGCCTTGCGGGCCGAGAATCTCGATTGCCAGGGTTGTAATGCTCGAATCGATATTTTTGGGATGCGTCAGGCTGGATTCATTGCTGGCGTCCACGCCGGCATAGGCCAGTGCCGCAATGGAAAACAGCACATAGGTAAATACCGTGATACTCATAGCGATAACACCGCTGCGGCCTGCCTGTTCCGAATTACCGTCCGTTTCTTCCGACATGGCCAGGGAGGCGTCGAATCCCCAGAAAATAAACAATGCGATCATGAAACCCTTCAGAAATACGTCAAATGAAGGGATTGCGAATGGATTGAACCATTCCCAGGAAAATGATTCCGCCGTGCTAACGGCTTCGCCTTGAAAGACGCGCATGTAAAGTACCACGGCCAGCAAAATGAGAATGCTGTACTGCGCGATCGTCAGAATCATGGTGGTGCGCGATGATTCCTTTGCCCCCAGCGCGGTCAGGTAGGTCGTACTCAGGATGAAGATCACAGAAACGATGATATGAAACCATGCTGGCGTGTCATTCATGCCAAAAATAACTGCCATTGAAATCACCGTAATCTGGGTTGCCGTCACCCCCGCCAATATACTGCCGAGCAACAACGCCCAGCCGCCAAACCAACCAGCGCGCGGGCCGATTGCTTTGGTGCCCCAGGTGAAAATAGTCCCTGCATCGGGCGCAGCCGTTGTCAGGTGCTTATACGACATTGCGACAAAGAACATCGGAATGACCGACAGAATAAATACAATGGGTAGTTGGTAGCCGATACCGGCGGCGCCGTAACCCAATGCGCCCGCCAGAGAATAAGCCGGCGCAGTCGCAGCCAGGCCGATAGTCACCGCAGCCCACCGGGAGACAGAACCTTTGCTCAACCCTTTGGATTTCAAGCCGTGCATTTGTGTTTCTTCGTGCATCGTTAATAAACCTCTTTTTAATGCGTTTTATGATTGAAGCCGGTTTAAAAGCTATTCCCAGAACTTTTGGCAAGATACTGTCCGGCAACATATAATAGCTTTTTTATTCTTACTGCTGCAGTAGCGCTATGAGTTATTATCAATATCATGTGTTTTTCTGTATTAATCAGCGCGAAGGCAATGCTGTCTGCTGTAATAATGTGGGTGCGCAGGAAATGCGCGATTATGCCAAAAAACGCATCAAAGATCTTAAACTGAGTGGCAAAGGCAAGATTCGCATTAACAATGCCGGATGCCTGGATCGCTGCGACGAAGGTCCGGTAATTGTCATTTATCCCGAAGAAGTCTGGTACACCTATGTTGACAAGGATGATATCGATGAAATCATTGACGAGCATCTTGTTAATGGCCGTATTGTGGAACGCTTGAGGATTTAGGCTTAATCCCGGCGGATTTATTGTGCGGAAATTTTTTATAGAAGGTCCGGCTGGAAAAATTGAAACCGTTATCGCCGAGCCTGCAACCTATCCCTGTGGAATTGCCGTTGTTGCCCACCCTCACCCGCTGCATGGCGGCACCATGGACAACAAAGTGGTGCATACAGTGTTTAACAGCGTGCTTGAGCTCGGCTATATCGCGATCAAGTTCAATTTTCGCGGTACCGGGAGTAGCGAAGGTGTTTTTGATCACGGTATCGGTGAAGTCGAGGATGCTGTCGCTGTTGCGCAATCAATACAAAACCAGTTTGTCGATCATGCTGGCGACCTGCCGCTCCTGCTGGCAGGATTCTCGTTTGGCGGGGGCGTGCAGATACAGGCTGCTGAGCGCTTGAATCCCGGGTCGCTTATACTCGTTTCCCCATCGCTGAAGCACGTTGGCGCGCTCAACGTACCGGTGAATGTGAAGAGTACGCTGATCATTCAAGGCGACAAGGACGATATTGTGCCGCTTAATGCCATCCTTGACTGGGCTGCACCGCAATCTCTTCCGGTTGTCATCATCCCGGGCGCCGAGCATTTTTTTCATGGCAAACTGAATATACTCAAGCGCGTGATTCTGGATTACAGTTAATCTAATCGATCATGTCATTCATTTACAGCGAACAAGCTTCTCTTTCCATTTTAATTCGACTCACCCGGCTTTCTCCCGCTGCCGCGCACGGCAAATGCTTTCGAAATAGCGTCAAACCAGAATGGCGCACCTAGCGCCCCTGCCAGCGCGGTAGCCAGCCAGCCAATAAAGACCAGCATCATGCTTTTCTGCCCCGGCAGAAGCGAAAATGTGATATCGGATTCACCATGCGCAAATGCACCTGAAATATGTTCTGCTTCAGGTTGCATATATGCAGTTTCCCTGGCGATACTCCAGCCAATGGGCAATCCCATATTCCTGAATTCATCGGTTTTAATGTTCAATTCCCGGATCGTTTGAATTAATTTTTCTTGCTCATCAGCTGCGGATTCCCCCTGTTCTGATGCCGGCGAATATTCCGCCGCCGCCGCGACCAGTTTCTGCACCTGCTCAGGATTCTTTTGTAATTGCTGAACGATATAAATCGAATCGACATTCAGGCATCCAGCCAGTATCAGCCCCACAAAAAACATCATGAACTGAGTGCGGCGCTTGTACCAGCCACTGGCCCTGTCCATGACTGCATTGTAGTGCTCTTCAACTTTCATTTTAAATGCATCGAGGTTGTCTTTCGCTTCGTCAAGCATCGGACCCAGTAATTTGTTCAGCGGCTTGGAACGGTCTTCCAGAGATTTTCTGAGATTTTCCACGGAGCCATCAATCGACAACACATAAATCAGTGCCATTGAAAATGTTTTTGGAGAAATATAAGACGGGCGCGAACTGCCCGGAGGGGATAATGTATCGATCAAAGGATGTGCAAAAAGCGCGTTGGTCCTTTGCGCATGGTGTGTATCAGCAAAGCCAAGTTTGCGTTTGGCTATTTTAAATTCACGAACGATCCATGAACCGGTATCCCTGGGAAGCTCGCCGAGCATCATGGCTATGCCTTCGAACAACACCCGTCCACGCATAGCCAGCACTTGAACGATCAGCTCATTCACCCCGCTTACCAAGCTGGCGAAAAATGCATATATAAAAATCATTGCAATAATGATATCGAACATTCCAAGCATTTGGTCGTCTCCTGGCAATTATTATTTAATCACGGTTTCGGATCGGATAATGCATGGCATCCATGACCATCACGATATGAACCATAACTCAAAAGTTAAGCCATAATGCCGGAAACGTCAATTCGCTGATGTGATCAACGGACAATCGTTTGTTTCATCGCTTTGGCGAATTTCAACAGTTCATTATTCAAAATAAGGCTACAATAGCATTCTGAAATGCTTTGAAAGATTCAACAGCAGGTTATGATCGGCAATGATGAATGTAATAAGATATGCTGTTTGACTACGATAGTAGATAGCGCGCAAGTGAAATCCGGTCTTTCGACTTTCGTTAACTGATACAAATTATTTCCAGAATTCAACATGTTCTCTGCATACGCAATACTGCCGATCAATTATGCTTTGCGCCATGAAAACTGGGCGAGCAAATGGCTGCTATCTTATGAAGGAAAGTCCGTGCGTATTCGCATTCCACCGCTGGTTGATTTGAAAATGATCGTACTGGCTAATGGCGAGTTTGGCCATAGTATTGACGATCAGGAAGCAGACGCTACCTTGTCTTTTTTGCCGGGTGTATTGCCTGGATTAATTGCACGAGATGAATCCGCTTATGATGCTATTCATATTTCCGGAGATGTCCTATTTGCCGAAGATCTGATCACCATAAGCAAAAACCTCAAACCCAACATTGAACAGGAGCTGGGAAAATTTATCGGTGATATTCCTGCGCACCGCATTGCAGAAGCTGGCGAAAGTCTGTTTCAATGGCATATCAGCCTGTTCAGAAATATATCGGATACGTTTGGCGAATACTGGTCCGAAGAACAACCGGTGGTTGTCAAACCAAACGACCTCAGAGGTTTTGCTCAACAGACTGAAGAAATTAAAGACGATCTTGAAATGCTCGAAATTCGAATCAACCGTTTAAGTCAAAAATGCAATTTATAACTGATTGTGTTGATTATTCATTTTCAATTTCTTTTTAAATCACGGTAAGCAACGCCTACGCGCTCTTATATATAAATATTACTACGCGAATCATTATTCTTACCATAATCATAATTCCAAGTTTTAATGCGTCTATTTCGCCTTATTAAAATACAATTCGTTGCTTTCCGTTTTGGCCTGGATGAATTTGTCATTAACCACGGTCCGTTGCGGTTCCTTCAAAAACCGATTAAGTGGCTGACTTTCTGGCGCAAGCTTGAC
The DNA here is from genome assembly GCA_028577615.1 of Nitrosomonas sp. Classification (GTDB taxonomy): domain Bacteria; phylum Pseudomonadota; class Gammaproteobacteria; order Burkholderiales; family Nitrosomonadaceae; genus Nitrosomonas. The sequence goes on along the minus strand of JAJSDU010000009.1, from coordinate 79,724 downwards.
AGACCGCGCGCTGAGCGTCTCCGCCTCGCGCTGGAGGCACTTGGTCCGATTTTTGTTAAATTCGGGCAAATGCTCTCGACCCGGCGTGACCTCCTGCCTCAGGATATTGCTGACGAACTGGCGAAACTTCAGGATCAGGTTCCTCCTTTTCCTTCAGAAGCGGTACTTTCAATTCTGGAGAAATCTTATGGAAAGAAAATAGATCAGGTTTTTTTGAAATTCGATAGAACTCCCATTGCCAGTGCTTCTGTAGCACAAGTGCACTTCGCCGTTTTGTTTGATGGCACTGAGGTAGCTGTCAAAGTTTTGCGGCCGGGTATCGCACCGATTATCACGCACGATGTGGCGTTGATGGATACCGGTGCATGGCTCGCCGAATCGTTATGGCCGGATGGCAAGCGCTTGAAGCTCAGGCAAGTGGTGTCAGAATTTGCCCGACATCTGGATGATGAACTTGATTTAATGCGTGAAGCTGCTAATTGCAGTCAGTTGCGGCGCAATTTTTTGAACTCGCCCCTGCTGCTGGTTCCCGAAGTTTACTGGGACTATTGTCATACCAATGTCATGGTGATGGAACGGGTTTCAGGCATACCGATCAGTCATGTTGACGAACTCATCGCACAAGGCATTGACATTCCACAGCTGGCACGCGTCGGAGTCGAAATTTTCTTCACGCAGGTGTTTCGTGACGGGTATTTCCATGCGGATATGCATCCAGGTAATATTTTTGTTGGCCAGGACAGCCGGTATATTGCGGTGGATTTTGGCATCATGGGTACACTCAGTGATGAAGACAAGAATTATCTTGCGCAGAATTTTTTGGCATTTTTCAGACGTGATTACGCCCGTGTTGCTCAAGCACATGTCGAAGCCGGTTGGGCGCCAAAAGAAACCCGCGTCGATGAATTTGAAACGGCAATACGCGCAGTTTGCGAGCCCATATTTGATAAACCGCTTAGGGAAATATCGTTTGGCCGCGTTTTATTTCAACTGTTTCAGACATCACGCCAGTTCAATGTAGAAATACAACCGCAACTGGTTTTGCTGCAAAAAACGTTACTCAATATCGAAGGACTTGGCCGTGATCTGGATCCCGATCTTGATTTATGGAAAACCGCCAAACCGTTTCTTGAAAACTGGATGTCTGAGCAGATCGGCTGGCGTGGGCTGGTCAGTCGCATGCAAAAAGAAGCACCCAGTTGGGCAATCATTTTTCCTCAATTTCCACGTTTACTCCACCACATGATGGCGGAAAACCGTAATCTGGGATTAGAAGAAAAAATGCAGCTCCTGATCAAGGAAGAAAAACGGCAAAACCGCCTGCTGGCAGTGATCACGCTTCTGTTGATGGCCATGCTGTTCTGGCAGATATTTCAATAAATGACCTGTACGTGGCACCGCAACATTGAGTAAGCCATAAGGATAATATTGCACAGGATATGCCTGCAATATTATAAGTGTATGGTAGGCGCGACTGGATTCGAACCAACGACCCCCACCATGTCAAGGTGGTGCTCTAACCAACTGAGCTACGCGCCTATGCGATATCTCTCTGTTAATGGACATGCAAGAGCGCAGATTTTATCTGAAACACGTTCAAGGCACAAATTAATTTGCTGGTTTCCCGCGATATACTTGCCCATAGATGAAACATGGACCGGAATTGACCTGAGAATCATGTTTCGATGCAATAGATTATGACTGCAAACTCAACTGCTTCAGCCTATATTACTCATCCCGATTGTCTTAAACATGACTTGGGACCATACCACCCTGAATGCCCTCAGCGGTTAACAGCCATACAACAGGAGCTGGAAGCAACAGGTCTGCATGCAAAGCTGCAATTTTATGATGCGCCGCTGGTCAGTGATGCGCAATTGCGCCGTGTTCACTCGGCGGAATATATTGCATCCGTCCGGAAATCTTCTCCACATTCGGGTTTGCAATTTCTTGATCCGGATACCGCGATGAATCCACATACTTTGAATGCAGCGCTGCGTGCCGCAGGGGCCGTTGTCAAGGCTGTCGATCTGCTGATGACACAACAGGCAGACAACGCCTTCTGCGCCGTGCGCCCTCCGGGGCATCACGCAGAATCGGCGCGTGCAATGGGGTTCTGCATTTTTAACAATGTCGCTGTCGGCGTTGCCCATGCACTTAGCACGTATGGATTAAAGCGGGCCGCCATACTGGATTTTGATGTGCACCATGGCAATGGCACCGAGGAAATCTTTGGTGATAATCCTGCCGTGCTATTGTGTTCAACATTTCAGTATCCATTTTATCCTCATTGCGGCGTTGATAACCAGCATGACAATTGCATCAACGTTCCACTGGCAGCAGGTTCCGACGGCACGGTTTTCCGGAAGGCGGTTACGGACTACTGGTTTCCTACCGTAGATGCCTTTAAACCGGAAATCATTTTTATTTCCGCCGGTTTTGATGCACACCGTGAAGATGACATGGCCAGTTTGAGATTTGATGATACGGATTACGTCTGGATTACGCAGCAGATTCAGCTTTGGGCAGAGAAACACGCACAGGGACGCATCGTTTCAGTGCTTGAAGGCGGTTATTCGCTCAAGGCATTAGGGCGTTGCGTCGCGCAACATATCGGCATGTTGATGAATGCCGACTGATTATTGAACAATTGATCATTGCATCGGCCTGCGCATTTCCCGAAACCATGGTCGATATTGCACCATTTTTGATTGCTGGGTCTCAGGTGCCTGACGGAGGCATGTTTGATACTCCGCTGTTCCAGGTTGCGCGCCCCAGCGTTTTTCAGCACAGTCATTCGGATTGTACGCCATTTCAAAAGCAGGTTGCCGCGCCAGTATTTCAGCTATTGACAATTTCCATGGACTGCCATCGCTACGGATATAGTGCATACTATATTCCTGAATTTGCTTTTCATGGTGGCGTTCAATTTCCGCTTTTATTTCTTCAGGCTTCTTGCCATGCAGAATGAATAATTCGGGATGGCGGGTTATTTTATCCGGTAAATCAAGTAACACATTGAAAGCAATGATCAGACGCATGTCTCTGGATGGTGTAGCATAGTCTTCCCAAGGACCGGCAGTCTGAAAAATCGAGGCGCCGCTGGGCATCGGAATAACACGATGCGGATTCTGGAGAAAATAGGTTTCAACGTTATTCACTGAAATGACGCGGGTCTCAAGCTGTTCAATCAATCCAGCCAGTAACGCATCATAGACTTGCAAAGCACCCTGGCCTTGTGGATTGATGAGATTCCCCAGTTTTGCATAAAAATCATCAGTAGACAGTTGGTCCTGTTCCAGCGAATACGATACGAAATCGGCATGATCGTGCAATTCGGCATTGGAAAGCACGCGCCACGTGTTTTGCGCGGTTTGTATCACCGGCCTGAAGGCTTTAAAACCAGCGCCTGCATTCCTGATGTTTGCAAATAACAACGTGCCTTCCCAGACGCGTTTACGGGCAACTGTATTATCGGGCTGTGCATCCACAGCAAGCAGCATACCTGGCTGATCATCAGTTTGCTGCACCCATTCCGCCAATACAAGTATATGACCATAAGGATCGGCAAACACCGTTCCCGGCCAAAGCGCGTCGCGCGTAAGTGGAACAGGGTATAGATCGGTTGATTCATCCGCCAGGCCGGTCCGTATTGCGCCGGAATGCACGGTGTTGGCAAGCAATCGGTTAAATCGGCTGAATTCGGCCTGAGAAGTAATTCTGCGGGTAAATTCAGTCATGATGACTGGCGCGCCACAATGTGGCGGTGCCGAAGCTGTGCCTCGTCCGCAAGCACGGTAAGCGACGGGAAGGCCAACTTTCCAGGCAAAATAGGCGCGCAGAACATAAGGCAGGTCAGCGCAATCCGGTGTCAGAATCAATCGTTGATCTTCATTCTGCCTCAGATAGTTATACAGGAAATTGCGTTCAGGATCGGAAAAAATCGGTTCCATCGACGAAAAATTAAGCTTATCGTTATGTGGTACACCAAATAATTTTTCAATCCAGGCGGAATAGAAAGCCTCGATAGCGAGATTCCAATGCTGCTGTCTCTCTTGTGGCGTTGCCGATTCGCTGATGACTAAAAACCGACAGGCGATCATTTCTTCATTCCGCCCTGCCGCTATACGATAGCGGCCTTCTGTGAGTCCTTCCAGTTCAGCGGTCAGACTCCACGGCGGGCCGCCACGCTGACGGGTTTGCAGTATAACCAGATGCTCTCCGCCGCCGATCAGTGCCAGTTTCTCTACTGGATCATCGGTGGAAACGGCCATGATTCTTATCTTCTCATCGGGTTCTGGATTAAGCGGAGAAATCCAGATTCGTGTTCCGGAGGTTTCTTCACAGGCATAATCTTCGTCCATGGCATTTGCAAAAGCGGAAAACCAGAACAGATAGCCTGTTAAAAAAAACACATAAATAACAGGCAGATTGCCTTTCTTGATTTCTCGAAATATTGACTTAAGGAAATCGGTTGACATTCCTGCAATACGATTTATCCAAGACCTCTCGCAAGGTCCGATTGGATATCCTCGACGGCTTCCAGTCCGACTGCAATACGTAGTAGGCCGTCGCTTATTCCGGCTGCATCACGCGCTTCCTGACTGATTCGTCCATGCGTAGTTGTTGCCGGATGCGTCAAGGTGGTTTTCGCGTCACCAAGATTAGCTGTAATTGAAATCAGTCGCGCTTCATCAATAACACGCCAGGCTGCATCCTTGCCACCTTTCACTTCAAACGTCACGATACCGCCGCCCGAGTTCTGCTGCCGCCTAGCCAGTTCGAATTGAGGATGCGATGGTAAACCGGGATAAAAAACGCGATTGACGCTGGGATGTGATTCGAGCCACTGCGCAATGTACAGCGCATTTTTTGAATGGGCTTCGACGCGTACCTTGAGCGTTTCCAGACCTTTCAGAATGACCCAGGCATTAAACGCACTGAGCGTGGGGCCGGCTGTACGCAGAAAGCCATAAACACCGCCTTCCATCATTACATCACGATTCCCTAAAACAGCGCCGCCTAGTACCCTGCCCTGACCATCCAGATATTTGGTTGCTGAGTGAATGACGATATCCGCGCCCAGTTCCAGGGGTTTTTGCAAAATCGGCGTGCAGAAACAATTGTCGACAACCAGATAGACGCTTTTTTTTCTGGATATTCTGGCAAGCTCCGCAATATCCGAAATTTCAGTTAATGGGTTGGAAGGCGTTTCCAGAAAAAACATGCGAGTATTCGGCTTGGCGGCGCGCTCCCAGCTATGCATATCGGTTGCTGGCACAAATGTCGTTTCAACGTTGAATTTCTTGAGTATGGTGTTAAACAGATTTACCGTAGCGCCAAAAAGGCTTTGCGAAGCGACAATGTGATCACCGGCGGACAGCAATCCCATGGTACAGGCCAGAATTGCAGACATACCCGAAGCAGTTGCCACACAGGTTTCAGCGCCTTCCATTGCGGCCAGACGCTCTTCCATCGCCGTAACTGTCGGATTGGTAAAACGCGAATAGATGTTGCCGCATTCTCCTCCGGAAAAACGGGCCGCCGCCTGCGCAGCGCTATCAAAAACAAAGCTCGACGTTAAATAAATAGCCTCTGAATGTTCGTTGAACTGACTGCGATGAATGCCCGTACGCAGCGCCAGCGTTTCTGGCTTGAGCTGATCTGACATTTGGGATAGTTTCCTTCGATAATTTTCTATTGGTGAGGCCTATTAACCGAATTACCGCATCATTCGGCTACAGCGAGACTTAAATCCAGCCGGGTTCGGGAACCCGATGGATTGTCCGCGTGTTCTGTGTGCCGCCGGGCCTCTAATGTGCTTAAGTATTCGGGTGTTACCGTGCCAGTAATATAATTGCCGTTGAAGCAGGATGTTTCAAAACGGGTTAATGCCGGATTGGCTTTCGATACGGCCTGTGTCAAGGCGTCCAGATCCTGAAAAACCAGATGATCCGCGCTGATTTCATGGCAAATTTCATCCGGGTCGCGCTCGGTTGCGATCAACTCCTGCCGTGTTGGCATATCAATGCCGTAGACATTCGGGTAACGAACCGGGGGAGAGGCCGACGCAAAATAAATCTTATTGGCACCGGCTTCGCGTGCCATCTGTACGATTTCACGGCTGGTTGTGCCGCGTACAATTGAATCATCAACCAGCAGAACATTTTTTCCCTTGAATTCAATACTCATGGCATTGAGTTTCTGACGCACGGATTTTCTGCGCTGCTGCTGACCAGGCATGATGAATGTTCTTCCAACATAACGATTCTTGACGAAGCCTTCGCGAAACTTGATACCCAGGTGATTTGCCAGTTGCAGTGCGCTTGGCCGGCTGGATTCGGGAATTGGAATAACGACATCAATATCCAGATGCTGCATATTTTTCCTGATTTTCTCGGCCAGTGATTCACCCATGTTTAACCGCGTTTCATAAACTGAAACACCGTCTATCATTGAATCCGGGCGCGCCAGATAAACATATTCAAAAATACAGGGATTTAAAGTTGTATGTTCTGCACAGTGTTTATTGTAGAAATGACCAGACTCGTCAATAAAAATGGCTTCGCCTGGCGCAATGTCGCGAATGAGCTGGAAACCCAGCGTGTCGAGTGCAACACTCTCGGAAGCAACCATGTATTCCGTTCCTTGTTCGGTTTCCATGGAGCCGAACACCAACGGCCTGATACCAAAAGGATCACGAAATGCCAGTAATCCATATCCCGCAATCATGGCGACCACCGCATAGGCACCCTGGCACCGTTTATGAACTCCCGATACTGCCTGAAATATAATGCTCGGGTCAAGATGGCAATTCCGCGTACTTTCCTGTAATTCATGCGCCAGAACATTCAGCAATACCTCGGAATCGGAATGCGTATTGACGTGCCGCAAATCGGTGCGAAAAAGCTCCTGATTCAGTTTTTCCGCATTGGTAAGATTACCGTTATGTCCAAGCACAATACCGAATGGAGAATTGACGTAAAACGGTTGCGCTTCTGCGGGTGAGCGGGATGATCCGGCCGTCGGATAACGCGCGTGCCCTATCCCCATATTGCCCAGTAATGCGCGCATGTTGCGCGTACGAAAAACATCGCGCACCATACCCAGTCCTTTATGCATGTGAAAGGTATTACCTTGCGCTGTAACGATACCGGCGGCATCCTGTCCGCGGTGTTGCAACATAAGCAAACCATCATAAAGCAGTTGATTCGCTGGTGATTTGGCGACGATGCCGAGTATTCCGCACATATCGATACTCCGTAAACTTAAGCGGGCTGGTGAAAATAAAATTCATCATTGTCTGTTTTTATTACTGCAAAAACTGAACAGACTTATCTGTTTTGTCATAGCTGATATACTTTGACAGCTCATCCGGCAGCCACGATTTTACTTGCCTGGCCATTAATACCAATGGCTCGCTGAACATCGCCTGCTGCCAGAACGGTTGTTGCGGCAACGCTGTAAGTCCCGCAATTAAAACCAGTGTCAGCACAATAATCAGTGCCCGCGCGAATCCAAAAACAGCGCCGAACAAACGGTCGACTAATCCCAATCCCACATTCTTAATCAGCAAATTAAGTAACATGGTAACCAGAACCGCAATAAGCATCGTACCAACAAAGACCAGAATAAAAGCAGCCACGATGCGCAGAGAACCACCGATTTCAGCCGGCACAAACGGTTCAAAATCGGCTGCGTATGTGCCTGCCGCTATAAATGCCATGATCCATCCTGCAATCGACAGTACTTCACGAATCATGCCGCGCATGACACTCAAAATGATCGATATGACAAAAATAATCAGTACAACATAATCAAATGAGGTCATTGACAAAACAGCGATAGGGTTGCAGCGTCTGCTTTATTTATTGCGACGTAATGACGCCATCCTGTCCAATCCGGCGGAGTTTATCCAGCTCGGCCTGCGCTGCGGAACGGCTGGAAAACGGTCCAATACGAACGCGTGTCATCACTTTACCATTGATCTCAAGTGTTTCAGTAAATGCATTAAAGCCTTTTGATATCAGTGTATCTTTCTGTTGCTGCGCTTTTCCCTGATCTGAGAAGGCGCCAAGCTGCACCACGAATGTGCCTGCTTGCTGAACCGGGGTTTGTCTTTCAATTGAAACGGTGGCGGGCGGCGGTAGGACTTCACCCGTGGGTTGCTGAGTAATCGGGGGCGTCTGTGCTGGTGTGGTTTGCGTTCTTTCAAACCGGGGTTTAATGCCAGGTATGGGGATATGCTTTTTACGCGCGCTATCCAGGCCCTGAATTAATTGCGCTTCTTCTTCGAAAGGCTGCGGCATATCAGAATAAGCAACAGGCGAATCGGTTGAGAATTCCATTTGATCGATATACTCAGGTACAGTATCTTTTAAAACATTATCCGGTGGAACGATCAGCGGCGAAATATCAGTAATCGCATCTTTAGGAAAAAGATGAATATCGATTTCGTGTGTTTCAGTATCAGGCTTGGGTTCATCGAAGATCATCGGCAGGATAATGACTGCGGTCAATACCAGCACAACCGCTCCGACCAAACGTCTTCTGGCGCGTTTCCTAAGCAATAACTCTTCTTCGGTGATATTTTTATTCATTGATAAATATCCAGGCATCACTGACAGTTTTTTCTTTCCAAATACTGCAAAACGGCACCGACAGTATGGAAAGATCCCACAACGCAAATTCTATCATTATTGCTTGCCTGCTTACAGGCATATACGTAAGCCGCCTCAATATTTTCGAATTCATAAATGGCGTGATTCTCCCGTGACAACCCCGAGTTGTAAAGATTTTGCAATAAATTCCGTGTGTCTGCGCCTCTCGGTAATTCAAGCGGTGCGACCAGCCAGATGTCGATGTCATCTTTTAGCGCTTTTACAACACCGAAAATGTCTTTGTCTTGTAACATGGCAAAAACTGCGAAGGTTCTTCCGTCCGAATTTCCCTGCTTCTGCTTTGCCAATTTCAAATTAGCCGCAAACACTTCCGCAGCAGCCGGGTTATGTGCCACATCAAGAATTGTTACAGGTCGTGTAGCCAGGACTTGAAAGCGCCCTGGCAAGTCTATATTAAGCAAGCCCTGACGTATGGCCTGCATACTGACCGGCAGGCAATCGTTCAGCGCATCGAGTGCAGCCAGACAGGTACTCGCATTGATTAATTGACTGGCCCCGCGCAGCGCAGGTAGCGGCAAAGCACCGCGCTTCCCCTTTTTACTCCAGAAATCCCAGTGATCCATACCAGCGTCAAAGCCAAAATCCTGACCCAGTTGAATCAGCTGCGCACCAATTGCTTGCGCATATTGCTGCACCGTTTCGGGGACATTTGTATCCGCACATATCGCCGGTTTTTCGGACCTGAATATTCCGGCTTTCTCAAAGCCGATTGCCTCGCGGGTGTCACCGAGATAATCCATATGGTCAAGAGCAACATTAGTCAAAACAGCACAGGCAGGGTCAAAAATATTAACCGCGTCCAGACGACCGCCCAGTCCAACCTCGAGAATCGCCACATCTACTCTCTGCAATTCAAATAGACACATTGCTGCCAGCGTGCTGAATTCAAAATAAGTCAGCGAAACACCACATTTGTTTCGACTTCGATTGATCTGTTCGAAAGCCTCGATAATCTGCCGATCGTCAACCGCTTTTCTATTTACCCGGATGCGTTCGTTATAACGCAAAAGATGCGGCGAAGTATAACAGCCTACACGATAGCCCGCCGCGCTCAGTATGGATTCGGTCATGGCGCAAACAGAACCTTTGCCGTTCGTTCCACCTACGGTTATTACCGGAAAATCCGGAGACAGCTGCAAGTCGGCACGCACATACTCAATACGCTCAAGCCCCATTTCAATGGTTTTAGGATGCAGCTGTTCGAGATAAACCAACCAATCCGAAAGCGAATTCAATTGATTATTCAAACTGATATTTTTTGAAAATGAGAATAATCGTTAAAGCAAAACCATTATGCAGCAGTTGTTACCGGAGCGGGAATACGCATCAGCAGGGTGATCAAGTTGGCAATTTTTTCACGCATTTTCCGCCGATCGATAATCATATCGACGGCACCATGTTCCAGCAGGAATTCTGCGCGCTGAAAACCATCCGGAAGCTTCTGACGCACAGTCTGCTCGATAACACGGGGACCTGCAAAACCAATTAATGCCCCTGGCTCAGCGACAACGACATCGCCGATAAAGGCGAAGCTTGCCGATACACCACCCATGGTTGGATCTGTCAGCACAGAGATAAAGGGTAATTTTTCACGACTTAATCGAGTGAGCGCTGCAGATGTTTTGGCCATCTGCATCAAAGAAAAAAGACCTTCCTGCATACGGGCTCCACCGCTTGCTGTAAAACAGATAAAAGGTGCATGATGCTTTATGCTGGCATTGACGCCTCGAACAAACCGCTCTCCGACAACCGAGCCCATCGACCCTCCCATGAAACCAAATTCAAATACCGCCACAACGACTGGGATAGACAAAACAGCACCTTGCACAACAACCAGAGAATCGTCTTCATCAACGCTATTCTTCGCCTGCACCAGACGATCGGCATAGCGTTTGCTGTCTTTAAACTTAAGCGGATCAGTCGGCAGAACTTCAATGCCGATTTCCCGTTGATTTTCCGGGTCCAGAAAATATTCGATGCGTGTCCGGGCCGATATACGGTTGTGAAAGTCACATCTTGGGCAAACATTAAAGTTTTTTACCAGATCGGTGTAATAAAGCACCGCCTCACAGGAACTGCACTTGCTCCACAGCCCTTCAGGCACAATTTTCTTTTCGCCATTTTCTTTGCGCTTGATCTTTGGCGGTATAATGTTCTGGAACCAGCTCATGAATGCTACTCTGCTGAAGATTGAGATGTAATAAGTTTTTCGTCGATTGCCTGACGCAAGGATCGAACAAGGATTTTTACTTTATTCAATACTTCATCGCGCGGTGAATTCTCGATTTCTTCAATAATTCGACTGCCTATGACCACGGCATCCGCAAGTTCGACAACGGCACGCGCCGTTGCCTCGTCACGAATGCCAAAACCGACGCCGATGGGAATGGATATCGATTGCCGCAATTTTTCCAGCATCGACTTTACGTCGTGCAAATCAAGATGTAACGCGCCGGTCACGCCCTTGAGCGACACATAATAAATATAGCCCTTTGCCAGTTTTGAAACTTGTTTAATTCGCTCCGGTTTTGTAGTTGGCGATAGTAGAAAAATTGCATCCATGCCATGCTGTTTCAGACAGTCAACCCATTGCTCGCATTCTTCAGGCGGATAATCAACCGTCAACACACCGTCAACGCCGGCTTCCCGTGCTTTTTTTGCGAAAACCGCATGCCCCATCGCCTCAACCGGATTGGCGTAACCCATCAATACCACCGGAGTGTGTTCATTTTTATGCCTGAATTGCGCTACCATGTCGAGCACATTACTCAATGTAACATGATGTTTTAATGCGCGTTCAGATGAGCGCTGGATTGTTGGACCGTCGGCCATAGGATCTGAAAAAGGAACACCGAGTTCAATAATATCCGAACCCGCGTCCACTAAACAGTGCATCAGTTCAACAGTCAACTCCGGATCAGGATCGCCGGCGGTAATAAATGGAATGAGCGCTTTTCTATGATTTGCTTGCAGCGCAGTAAAGATCTGGTTAATACGATTCATATCAGTGTTGTAAGAGGAATCCGGCAAATACACAAAAACGGATTGATTCGATTCAATTCAATGGCCGATCGGCATGATCATGACGTAATGATTTTAAAAAGTTATTCCCAACAGCTGCGCTACGGTTGCCATATCCTTATCGCCTCTGCCGGACAGATTAACCAGCAGCAGCTTATCCTTGGCAAGCATCGGTGCGTATTTGGCAGCATAAGCCAGCGCATGACTGGATTCGAGTGCAGGCATAATACCTTCATAGCGGCACAACGCATGAAACGCCTCGAGCGCTTCATCATCTGTGATGCCGACATACTCAGCACGGTGAATATCTTTAAGCCATGCGTGCTCAGGTCCAACGCCTGGATAATCCAGCCCGGCTGAAATGGAATGTGTTTCGATGATCTGACCGTTGTCATCCTGAATGAGATAAGTCCGATTGCCATGCAATACCCCAGGCTTGCCTTTAGTCAAAGTAGCTGCATGCTGGTTCGTTTCCAATCCTCTTCCAGCAGCCTCCACACCGATCATTCTTACCGTATCATCATCGATATACGGATAGAACAAACCTATCGCATTGGAACCACCGCCGACACAGGCGATAAGTGCGTCCGGTTGTCTGCCATATTCCTCCAGCATTTGTATTCTGGCTTCTTTGCCGATCACTGTCTGGAAATCCCGTACCATCATAGGATAAGGATGCGGCCCAGCAACTGTACCGATAATATAAAACGTATCTTCAACATGCGTCACCCAGTCGCGCATGGCTTCGTTCAACGCGTCTTTCAAGGTACGTGAGCCGGATTCAACCGGAATCACTTCCGCGCCGAGTAATTTCATGCGATAAACATTGGTTGCCTGACGACGGACATCTTCAGCACCCATGTAAACAACACATTGCATACCATATCTTGCCGCGACCGTTGCGGATGCAACGCCATGCTGTCCAGCGCCGGTTTCGGCAATTATGCGCGTTTTCCCCATGCGCCGCGCCAGCAGCGCCTGTCCTACCGTATTATTGACTTTGTGCGCGCCAGTATGATTCAAATCTTCACGCTTTAAAAGAATCTGCGCGCCGCCCAACTGCTCAGACCATCGCTTCGCATGATAAATTGGACTCGGGCGTCCGACATAATGTTTTAATTCATAGGCGAATTCTTCCTGAAATTCAGTATCACTCCGATAGTGTTCATACTGTTCGCGGAGGGCATCAAGCGCCGAAATCAGCGTTTCCGCAACAAATACGCCGCCATAGGGACCGAAATGACCGCGTTTATCCGGCAGATCATAAACATTCACGATTCTCGTACTCCTCGCATGAAAGCTGATATTTTGTATTTATCTTTTATACCTTTTGAAGCTTCAACACCGCTTGATACGTCGACTGCCCACGGATTAACGTGTTTTATCGCCGTTGCAACATTCTCAGCTGTCAGACCGCCAGACAGAATAATTGGCAACGGCAGATCGCGAGGAATCAGGCTCCAATCAAAAACATGACCGGTTCCGCCCGGCATATCCGCTGTATAGGTATCCAACAGCAGACCTTTGGCCATTTGGTATTGCTGTGCGTATTGTATCAAATCTGCGCCATCTCTGACGCGCATTGCTTTAATATATGGCAGGTTAAATTGGGCGCAGAATTCTGGTGTTTCATTGCCATGAAACTGCAACAGACTCAATTTTACTGCGGCTGCGGTTTCTTCAACCCACTCCGGCGATGGATCGACATATACACCCACGGTATGTATAAAGGCAGGTATTTTTTTTGCTATTTCACTTGCCTGTTCAGGTGTTACATAACGCGAACTTTGCGACCAGAATAAAAAACCGATTGCATCAACACCGGACTCCACTGCGAACACAGCATCTTCAATTCGCGTAATTCCGCATATCTTAACTCGAACAGACATAACTGGCAGGAAAATTAACGATCAATGAATGAAGTCATAAAAATTACTTTATCTGTAAATAACTGGTAATACCGAAATTCTGATCGGGATGAGGCAAATTCCATTTTGGATCATAAATGATGCCTGATAAATATAAACCTGCTGGCGAAAAAGTCGGTGCAGCCAACGATCGGTCGCAGCTTTCCAGCAAAGTCTGGATCCAATTTGGAGAATATTTGCCTTTACCCACATAAATCAGGCAACCCACAATATTTCGCACCATGTGATGTAAAAAAGCATTAGCAGTCAGATCAAAAATGAACATATTACCATGCTGCGATATGTCCAATCGTGTGAGTTTACGTATGGCTGATTTAGCTTGACACTCGGCCGCCCGAAAAGCGGAAAAATCGTGTTCACCGATTAATTTACCTGCCCCGTTTCTCATTCGATTCAAATCAAGCGGTTCATGAAACCATCCAACTTTTCGATCATGACAGCCTGGACGCGCCGGACGATTCAAAAGCAGGTATTGATAGCGCCGCTCAAAGGCGCCGTAGCGTGCATGAAAATTTTCTGAAGTTTCACCGGCCCACAAAACGGCAATATCCTCAGGGAGGAATGTGTTAACGCCGCGCACCCACGCACTTAAAGGACGTTTGGCTGAGGTATCAAAATGAACAACCTGATAGAGCGCGTGAACTCCGGTATCGGTGCGGCCCGCAGTGACCACACGAATATCTTCTTGCGCTATTCTGGACAATGCTGTCTCAAGCTGGTCCTGTACTGAACATCCCGCTGTCTGGCTTTGCCATCCACAATAATTGCTGCCATTGTATTCCAATATCAGTACGATTCTCACAATCCATTACGATCAAATATAGTAGTGCCGTAGCCAGTGAAGAAATACCGTTAATTTAATATTAGCAGAGCAATCGTTACAGATCTTTTAATAATGCTTTAGCAGTTTCCTGTTGCCTGGAGTCGCCTTCTTGAATGGCTTCTTCAAGCATTTCTCTGGCGCCTTCTTTATCTTCCATGTCCAGATAAGCCTTCGCCAGATCTATTTTTGTTTCCACTTCATGCCACTGCTCATTCTTGGTGTCGACATCGGTTGAAAGGGATTCTTCCTTGACGTCTGTCGATTGAACGTCAGCAGTATTTTCAAGACCAAGATCAAGATCAAGATCAATGCTCGAAAAATCGATTTCAGCACTTTTCCTGGCGACGTTATCTTCTGTTCTGGATTTCTCTGTTTCCAATTCAAGTAAATCAGAATCGAGTAAATCCAGCATGTTTGAATCATCAGATGCGGTCTCAGATGATTGCTTGTGTGATGCATTTTCATCAGAGAGGTCTATGGCCGAAGGATCAATGGAAAACTCAAGAGAGTTTCCCATGCTGGTGTTACGCATTGTTTCAACAGGCATTTCTTTTGCCAAATCGGATCTCATACTGTCATTCGTCAGATCAATTTCCAATGCTTCAATCTCTGCAGTACTGTTATCACCAGATGATTCAACAGATGGTTCATAATCAAAATCCAAAGCAGCTGTGGATTCTTGTGATTCTTGTTCTGAAAAATCAAGCAGCTGATCTCTGTCAGTTGCATCCTGGCCAGCCTGTTGAACTTCCAGAGATTTATCTACAGCATCGATTTCGATAATTTTATCAGATGGCTGGCTGCTGGCTGATTCATGTTCTATGGATTCCGATAGATCAAACCCAGAATCATCGCTTGATGTCTGAAATGAAGATTCTGCACTGTATCTATCGATTTCCTTGGAAAAATCAAGTGCTATTGATTGTCCGGCAACCGGTACGTCTTCGACTGCTTCCAGTTCATTTTTTACACGTTCGTCCTGTAAAAAATCTGAATCCTGATCAAAAGCATCAAAACCTTCATCAGCATTATCCGCCACCGCATTGGCGCCGACATGCGCAGCCGCAACCGCAGCAGCCGCTTTATTGCGCAGAGCGACAGCATTTTCTTCAAGTCTGGCTTCTTCTGCCAGTGCTTCGTTTTCCTTCTTTCTGTTACGCATTCTGAACATGAGCCATATCAGCGGCAAAATAATTAAAGCCGCGCCGAGATAAATCAAATTATTCGCGCTCAGACTTGCAAGATCATCGACAAAAGATGGCTTTTCGGCCGATGATTCCGGCTGTATAAACGAATTTGCGGCGGCTGGCAATGCTTGTTCGATCGGTACTGCGGCTGTATTCGATGCGATGGATTCAGCTGACCCGGAAGGTGAAGATTCCTCCAGGTCGAGACCTTCATCAGCCAATTCTGAAAGCAGGTCGTATTCGGAATAATATGCCGTATCCGATTGGGGTGTCAGCACTTCAATCGATTTTATCTCTGCTTGTTTATCGGAATCTTGCCGCGTTATTGCAGATTCTTCAGTTACAGAAGATTGCAATTGAGCTTGTGCATTCGCCTGAGCTTTGGCCAATTCAGAATTCTGCAGCGACAGCAATTTTTGCAGGTTGTCGATATTCTTTTCCAGCAATGCAATACGCTCATTTGCCTCCTTTAGCGCCATGCTTCGCGCAATGGCGTCTTCTTCCATCATGCGCAAGCGCTGCGCCGCACTTTCGCCGGATGGAGCGGTCGAATCCGATATGTGCGCTCCGCTGGATAACCGCAATACTTCTTGAGGATTTTCACGTGAAGATATAGCGGTATCATTTAATGTTGTTGTGATTTGCCCTGAATCGGTCTGCTTTAATGCTGTCTGCTCTTGCGACTGCTGTGCAGTCCGTGCGAGATTCTGTCGGTATTTATGCCAGTTACTGACCTGTAATTTAACTTCAGTGTCTGCCTGTTGCCTGGTAATGGCGTTTGCTCCTTCGACATCGGGTATTTTCAACACAGCGCCGGTTCTGAGCAAATTCATGTTGTTCGCGATAAAAGCTTCGCGATTAGCCCTGAATAAAGCCACAAGCATTTGATTGACATTGACGCCATCAGGTTTAACCTGCCGCGCTATGGACGACAGTGTGTCGCCCTGAAGAACCGGGCCATATATTGTATCGGTGGATTTATTTCCGCTTAAACGGGAAGCTGACGCCGGGATTGGCTGCTGCGGTTGCTCAAAGGGAATTTCGGCAGCAGGCCGTACAGTGGTCGGTGCTGTTTCCGTCCTGACGGTGCCAGCCATGCTGTTGGAATTCGCTGATTCTTCAGGTACGGCACGGACAATGGGTGCTACCGGTTCTGATCTTCGCGTATCAACGGGATCCAGCAGAACAGTATATTCACGCAGTAAGCGGCCGGAAGACCAGTTTAATTCCACCAGCAGATTAAGAAAAGGTTCATTAATTGCCTGGGGCGAGGTAAGCTTGATATAAGACTCGCCATTCGTGCGAGGCTCTATCGAAAGTTTGAAAGCGGAAAAAAAAGGCTCGTAGTGTACGCCGGCCTGCGCATAGGCTTCGAGTGAGGCAATGCTTGCGGTGAGAGAGGAGAGGTCTTCTGCGTTGACAGTGACCAGATCAATTTCCGCATTAAAAGGTTGCCCTAAAGCAGAATTGATTGTCAGCCTGCCCAGCCCTGCTGCATGCGCTGAAAATGACAGAATGAAGACGAATAGTAGAAAACACGCTCTAACAAAAGAAGTGTACACAAAAGACCTCTCTCTAGTTCACAATAGAAAATAGCTGAAAGCCTATCATGCGCTTGTTCAGCGCATGAACTAAATACCCTTCGAATTACCGGTTAATTCAAAGGAAACTAAGCCGGGTTTTGTGATAAGACAATAACATTCGTCTTATTAATCAGTCAATAACTGTTTAAATTTAATGTTGAACAAGAATTCTGAGCATTCGACGGAGAGGTTCCGCAGCACCCCAAAGCAATTGATCGCCGACTGTGAATGCGGTTAAATATTCGTCGCCCATGGCTAATTTCCGAATCCGCCCGACAGGTATCGTTAACGATCCGGTTACTGCTGCCGGCGTTAACTTCGTCGTTGTCGCTTCTCTTTCATTCGGTATGACCTGCACCCAGTCATTGGCGCTTGCGATAATGTCTTCAATTTCATCCAGCGGGATATTCTTTTTTAACTTCATGGTCAATGCCTGGCTATGACACCGCATGGCGCCGATCCTGACACAGGTTCCATCGACAGGAATCGGATG
Organism: Nitrosomonas sp.; assembly: GCA_028577615.1. Lineage (GTDB taxonomy): Bacteria > Pseudomonadota > Gammaproteobacteria > Burkholderiales > Nitrosomonadaceae > Nitrosomonas. The sequence continues at coordinate 62,008 of JAJSDU010000009.1, read as the reverse complement.
ATCTTTTTTGCCCATAATCTTATTGGTTTCCGCCAGTCCTTTCCATTCTTCACGGCTTTGACCATTCGCCACCGCTTTATCGATCCAGGGAATAAGGCTTCCAGCCAATGGCACGCCAAAATTCTCAACAGGAAAATTCTTATCGCGTAACGTACCAGCAACTTCCCGATCGATATCGAGTATGCTTGATGCCGGATTGTCGAGCAAGTCCTTGGCAACACGATGCGCTTCACCCATCTGTTGCAGTAATTCACGCATATTGCGCGCACCGGCGCCTGATGCCGCCTGATAGGTCATTACATTAACCCATTCCACCAGACCTTTTTCTATCAGGCCACCTACAGCCATTAACATCAGGCTGACAGTACAATTACCACCGATATAATTTTTTATACCATTATGTAATGCCTGTTCGATCACCGGTTTATTGACTGGATCAAGGATAATGACAGCATCATCATCCATTCGTAAGGCTGATGCTGCATCAATCCAATAGCCCTGCCATCCTGATTTACGTAATTCCTTAACTACTTTGTTAGTGTAGTCGCCGCCCTGGCAGGTAATAATCATGTCCATCTCAGCTAATGCGGATAAGTCATAAGCATCTTTGAGTGGAGGAATTACTTTGCCAATATCTGGTCCGCTACCACCTTGCTGCGACGTAGAAAAAAATACGGGATCAATCAAGGAAAAGTCATCCTCTTCGCGCATACGCTGCATCAGAACAGAACCTACCATACCGCGCCAACCGACAAAACCAACCTGTTTCATTATTTACCTGTCTTCAAAAATTCAAAAATAAAAGATGCGCACATGCATCAGAACGACTCTGGTTACAGAATTTCTGTTGTTATAGGTGAGACAACACCGCATCACCCATTGCCCGTGTTCCGAGGATTTGCAAGCCATCACCGACAATATCACGTGTCCGCAGTCCCTGCGCCAGAACATTCCTGACAGCATTCTCAATACGTTGCGCCGCTTCTTCCTGATTAAACGTATAGCGCAGCATCATGGCAACCGAGAGAATCGCTGCAAGTGGATTGGCTACATCCTGTCCTGCAATATCCGGTGCCGAGCCATGAATGGGTTCATATAAGCCCTTGTTATTACTATCAAGCGAAGCCGAAGGCAGCATGCCGATAGACCCTGTCAGCATGGACGCTTCATCAGACAGAATATCGCCAAACATGTTTCCGGTAACAATCACATCAAATTGCCTCGGATTGCGCACCAACTGCATCGCCGCATTATCCACCAGCATATGTGACAATGTGACATCGGGATAATCCTTACTGACTTCTTCAACCACATCCCGCCATAATTGGGTGCATTCCAGAACATTCATTTTGTCCACAGAGCACAGTGAGCGTTTTCGTTTTTGCGCTGCCTGAAAAGCCACATGAGCAATTCGCTGAATTTCTGTTTCACTGTAAATCATGGTGTTATAACCGACACGCTGGCCATCACGTATTTCAATGCCACGCGGCTCGCCAAAGTAAATATCGCCGGTTAATTCCCGCACAATCAAAATATCCAGATTGGAAACAATTTCCGCTTTCAAACTGGAGGCTGCCGCAAGTTCGGGATACAGAATCGCCGGGCGTAGATTGGCAAACAGATTTAATGCCTTGCGAATGGCGAGCAATCCTTTTTCGGGGCGCTGCGCGCGAGGCAGAGCATCGTATTTAGGGCCACCGACCGCGCCAAGCAGAATGGCATCGGCCTGCAAAGCCAGTTGATGCGTCGTTTCGGGATAAGGTTCTCCCGTGGCATCGACTGCGCAACCGCCAATCAGTCCGCTTTCGAGTGTTATGCCCAGTCCATCGGATCTCAATGCATCGAGCACACGCACGGCCTGTGTAACAATTTCCGGGCCGATACCGTCGCCCGCTAAAATAGCAATGTTCATGGTCATATATTTATATATCAAACAACCAGGGCTGTTCTGCACGTCGTTTTTGCTCGAATTGCTTTATCTTCTCGGCGTGTTGCAGCGTCAAACCGATCTCATCCAGACCATTGAGCAGGCAATGCTTGCGAAAGGCATCCACTGCAAATGTAAATTGTTCACCATCTGGCGTTGTCAACGCCTGCGACGCCAAATCCACTGTCAGAGCATAATTTTCGACTGCATTCACTGCATTGAATAACCGATTCATCAGCGTATGATCCAGCGTTATCGGCAGCAGGCCGATCTTAAAGCAATTATTAAAAAATATATCTGCAAAACTCGGTGCAATAATGACCTTAAAGCCGTAGTCCTGCAACGCCCAGGGCGCATGCTCGCGACTGGAGCCGCAACCAAAATTATCACGCGCCAGTAATATTTGCGCGCCCTGGTAGCGTTTCTGATTTAAAACAAAATCCGGGTTAATCTGCCGCTTTGACACATCCATGCCCGGCTCGCCATGATCCAGATAGCGCCATTCATCAAACAGATTGACGCCAAAACCGGAACGTTTGATCGATTTGAGAAATTGCTTGGGAATAATGGCATCCGTATCCACATTCGCACGGTCAAGCGGCGCAACGATGCCAGTAAAGGTTTGAAATTTTTTCATCAGTAAGTGATTTATTGTGCAGTGCGCTCCAAGGCTTCCCCACCTTGCTGGATATCCTTGCCAAGACCCGCCATGGTGTTGCAGGCTGATAAACCGATGGCTATGAATAAAGAAAGTATAATGGTTACTGGTTTCATAATTTTTGCCTCAAAAAATAATAATAAAAAAATAAAACCCCTAATTCAACGTTCTAACATCAACAACGCGTCCGGCAATGGCGGCTGCAGCCGCCATTGCCGGACTGACAAGATGTGTTCGTCCGCCCGGTCCCTGCCTGCCTTCAAAATTACGATTGGATGTCGATGCGCAACGCTCGCCTTTATTCAATCGGTCGTCATTCATCGCCAGGCACATCGAACATCCCGGTTCCCGCCATTCAAAACCGGCCGCCAAAAAGATTTTATCCAGTCCTTCCTGTTCCGCCTGATGTTTTACCAGACCTGAACCGGGCACAACCAGAGCCAGTTTAACGGAAGGCGCCACATGCTTGCCGCTGACTACTTGCGCAGCTGCACGCAAATCTTCGATGCGCGAATTCGTGCATGAGCCGATGAATACTTTATCAATGGTTATCGACTGAATAGCCATTCCAGGTTCCAGTCCCATATACTGCAATGCTTTCTCCATATCCTGGCGCTTGATTGTATCGGTCACGTCGGCGGGATTGGGAACAAATCCGTCGATCGTGGTTACCATTTCCGGGGAAGTGCCCCAGGTGACTTGTGGCCGGATGCCGGCAGCATCGATCACGAGTGTTCTGTCGAATGCGGCGCCGGGATCGCTACGCAATGTTCTCCAGTACTTGACGGCTCGATCCCACAATTCGCCTTGCGGCGCAAAAGGCCTGCCTTTGATATAGCTGATCGTGGTTTCATCAACAGCCACCATTCCTGCACGCGCACCGGCTTCAATGGCCATGTTACACAACGTCATCCGGCCTTCCATGCTCAACGCCTCAATCGCGCTGCCGGCAAACTCAATCGCATAGCCTGTACCACCCGCCGTACCGATCTCGCCGATAATCGCCAACGCGATGTCCTTGGCCGTTACGCCCAGGCCGAGCTCACCTTCAACAGCGATACGCATCGATTTGGACTTTTGAGTGACCAAGCATTGCGTAGCCAGCACATGCTCGACTTCTGATGTGCCGATACCAAAAGCCAGACATCCGAAAGCGCCATGCGTACTGGTATGTGAATCGCCGCAAACCACGGTCATGCCAGGTAAAGTAGCACCCTGTTCGGGACCGATAACATGAACGATACCCTGACGCTGATCGTTCATCTTAAATTCCGTTATACCCAGTGCAGCGCAATTCTGATCCAGGGTATCGATCTGCAAACGCGAGATTGGGTCGCTGATGCCATGCGCACGATCCGTTGTTGGTACATTATGATCCGCCACGGCAAGAATCGAATCGACGCGCCAAGGCTTGCGACCCGCCATTTTAAGGCTTTCAAATGCCTGCGGGCTGGTCACTTCATGCACAAGATGACGGTCGATATAAAGCAACACCATGCCATTGACTTCATCCGATTCGGCATGCACAACATGTTGATCCCAGAGCTTGTCGTATAACGTTTTTTGCATCAGTCTGATTGAACGGTATTCATTCGTATTCATTAATGGAACCGTTTATTATCACATAAAGTTAAACTATTAAACAATGAACGCTTTTTTAAAATCATCGTTCATAAACCCACTGCAATACTGCGTCCATGGCAGCGCGCGACTGCGCAGCAAGCGCATGGTTGACGAAAATTACTACGATAACACGCTGTCCGGATTTATCCAGCATATAACCCGCGAGCGCTCTGACATGATTAAGCGAGCCCGTTTTAATATGCGCAAGCCCACTGACTGCCGTGCCATGCAACCGGTTTCTCATCGTTCCGTCAACAGCGGCAATCGGCATTGACGCAATGAATTCCGGCATCACCGGACTTTTAAATGCGGCGAGTAACAGCTGTCCCATATGCCGGGTGCTGATGCGCTCAATTCGTGATAATCCGGAACCATTCTCGATAACGAGTTCGGGGAAAAACAACTGTTTTGAAGCCAGCCAGCGCTTAAGTGCTTCCTCCGACTTGTCAAGTGTCGCGGGAGATTGATTCCTGTGCGTCGATCCGGCTGTGCCCAGCGTCAAATATAATTGCCGTGCGGCGATGTTGTTGCTGAATTTATTGATGCCCCGGATAATGTCGGCCAAGGGCGGGGAATGATAAACCTTGATCGGCGTCAACCCGCCCGGAGCAGCGCCCAGAAAAACATCACCCTTGAACACGCCCCCTTGCTGTTGCCACAAACGCCTGAACAGTTCACGCGTGTATGTCGCGCTGTCATGCAGGCCAAGCAATATGGATTGCCGGCCGCATCGTACTGAATACGTGCCATTGACGGCAATCAGTGCAGTGCCGCGCGTATCCTGGCCAGGTTGAACATCAACAGCAACGCCATTGCGCCAGTCACCGCTGCAGGTGGTATCGGTCATTTTTACATTATTCACCAGCATCACCGAATCGGGAATGGGATCGGCAACGATCCTGACCGATTGAGTTTCCGCATCCGGTATAAAATGCAATTCGGTTGAACGGTAATTAATCAGCAATGCTTCGGGCAGGATATTATAGGTTCTATGCGGTTGACCATCGAACGCACCGGGATCACCCTGCGGAATATCATAATAAGTATGATCCAGAATCAGATTACCGGTAATCTGGTTAAGCCCGGTATGACGCAACCGGTGAATCAGCAGCCAGAAATTTTCCAAATCAAGCTTGGGGTCACCATACCCCTTGATCACCAGATCACCATGCAAAACACCATTGGTGATTTTGCCATGTGCGTACAGGACAGTTTGCCATGAATATGCGGGACCGAGTATTTCAAGGCCGGCATAGGTCGTCACCAGTTTCATCACGGATGCCGGATTCATTGCCACATCCGCATTCACTGCTATAATTGGCTGTTCCGCAGCAATCTGATGAATATAGATTCCCAGTGCTGCTTCAGGAATACCAGTCTGCTCGAATTTTCGCTTCAGTGCCTCAGGCAACTGCTGTGTGAGTGCACTACCGGGTATCAGCCATTGCAAAACTGCAACAACTAACAGCATGCAGCCATACTTCAGTTTTTTCACGTGCATTGCATGAACAATCGGTTTAACGTTTGCTGCCGCAGATGAAAAAACCATCATCCCATCCCATGCGATATTGCGCATCGGACTGATAGCGTTTCATATCCTTAATACCCCATTGCGATTTTTTCGCGGTTTCGCAACCATCGATATAGCCTTCCTGAACAGCCGGTGGATAACCCATCAAGTTATACGTGGGTCTTGTACTGGGCGGCAGTGGTCCGGCTGGTCGCTGCAATTTTCCTGGCGGAAGCTTGGGCGGCTTGATCACCGGCTTTTCCGGCGGCGTCTGTACCGGCGCAATTCCAGCGCACCCGGCTAATATCAATATAAGACAGCTTGTAAAAAACCAGTTTTTGGTATGCATCATAGCGTTCAGAAAAAATCCTTAACCCAAGGTTGATTTTAGCAGCTTGCCCATCTCGGCGGGATTGCGCGTTACTTTGATACCGCACTCTTCCATCACGGCCAGCTTCTCCTGAGCCGTGCCTTTGCCGCCTGAAATAATCGCGCCGGCATGTCCCATGCGTTTGCCGGGCGGTGCCGTCACACCGGCGATAAAACCGACAACCGGCTTGCGCATATGCGCTTTTATCCAAAGCGCGCAATCTTCTTCGTCGGTGCCGCCGATTTCACCCACCATCAACACCGCGTCGGTATCATCGTCTTCGTTGAATAATTGCATGACATCGATATGCTTCAAGCCGTTGACGGGATCGCCGCCGATTCCAACGCATGTCGATTGTCCCAGACCCTGCTCCATCAACTGTGCGACAGCCTCGTAGGTCAACGTACCTGAACGCGACACGACACCGATGCGCCCTTTCTTATGAATATAGCCTGGCATGATGCCGATCTTGATTTCATCGGGCGTGATAATGCCAGGACAGTTCGGACCAATCAACCGGGTTTTCTTGTCCAGCATTTTATAACGTGTACGGATCATGTCGCGTACCGGGATTCCCTCGGTAATGCAGATGACCAGATCGAGTTCCGCATTGACAGCCTCGTCAATCGCCGCAGCCGCATGCGGCGGAGGCACATAAATGACTGAAACATTTGCGCCGGTTGCTTCTTTGGCTTCCTTCACCGTCGCAAAAACCGGAATACCTTCAAAATCCTCACCCGGTTTACGCGGATTCACACCCGCCACAAAACATTGATTACCATTGGCATATTCCCGACACATGCGGGTATGGAACTGACCGGTCTTGCCGGTGATTCCCTGCGTCATCACACGGCTGTTTTGGTTAATCAGAATGGACATTGTCAGCTATCTCTTTGGGTAAATAAAACAGAATTCGCGCTTCTGAATTCAGGAAACAATCTATCCGTGCGCTGCTGCGGCATTGACTGCCTTCTGCGCGGCATCTGCCATGTTGTCAGCGGAAATAACGGCTAACCCGGAATCGGCAAGAATACGCTTACCGATCTGCACATTGGTGCCTTCAAGCCGCACCACCAGCGGAACAGTGAGTTGTACTTCACGCGCAGCTTGTACTACACCTTCAGCGATTACATCGCATTTCATAATGCCGCCGAAAATATTCACGAGAATTGCTGTCAATTTCGGATTCTTCAACATTAATTTGAAGGCCGCGGTAACTTTTTCAGCCGTTGCACCGCCACCGACATCAAGAAAATTCGCCGGATTGCCGCCATACAGCTTGATAATATCCATGGTGGCCATTGCCAGTCCCGCACCGTTGACCAGACAGCCGATATTACCATCCAGTGGAATATACGACAGGTCATGCCGGGCGGCTTCGATTTCTGCCGGATCTTCTTCATCCAGGTCGCGCAGCGCGACAATTTCAGGATGACGAAACAACGCATTGTCATCAAAATTCATTTTTGCATCCAGCGCGAGCACGTGATGATCCGTTGTCAGCGCCAGGGGATTGATTTCCACCAGCGACGCATCCTTATCATCAAACGCCTGATACAGATTTTTTAGCAATGCGGCGGCTTCGCTCCGGCTGATATCGGGTAAGCCGATTTTTTCGGCGACAGTGAGCGCTTCCAAATCGGTCAAGCCGGCAATCGGATCGATATAAACCTTGTGTATTTTTTCCGGTGTCTGCGCAGCAACCTGTTCAATATCCATACCCCCTTCGGCGCTGGCCATCAGGCACACGCGCTGATTGCCGCGATCAACCACCATGCCGACATAATATTCCCTGGCGATATTGACACCTTCTTCAATAAACAACCGACGCACCGTTTGCCCATCTGATCCGGTCTGATGCGTTACCAGGCGCATACCCAGCATATCACCCGCCAATTGACGCACTTCTTCAAGTGACCTGGCCACCTTGACACCACCACCTTTACCGCGACCACCGGCATAAATCTGCGCCTTGACTACCCAGACTTTACCGCCGAGATTCTGCGCCGCACTGACAGCTTCGTCCACGCTGAAACAGGCTATTCCCCGGGGAGTTACAACGCCATACTGCCTGAGAATTTCCTTCGCCTGATACTCATGAATCTTCATAAAATCACCTTGATTATGTCGATATGCGTTTCAGTATAGCGCATATCGGTGCATAATTAATCGAGCGCCTTGAAAAACTACCTGCCGCGCGGCTATCAGGCTGTTCATGCGTTATTTCTAAACACCGCAAGCACTTCAACATGCGGCGTATGCGGAAATTGATCAACCAGTTGCACTTCATCCACAGACCAGCCCTGTTGCTTGAAAAACCAGGCATCGCGCGCAAAAGTTTCCGGATTGCAGGAAATATAGATCATTGTTTTCAAGGCACGAAAGCTTTCGAAAAATCCGTTTTGCCGTTTCAATCCGGCGCGCGGCGGATCGAGGACGAGTGTATCCGCATCGCTGACATGCCTTTTCAGCGACCGCCAGATAAACGGCGCGAACAAATTGGCCAGGCACGCGTTCACTTTGGGTAATTGTCTCAATTGCAGCTGATCGATAGCCGTATGTTCGGCTTCATAAGCGAGAATTGTATGGCAAGTCGAACCGGCAATGATTTGCGTAAAATTTCCGGCGCCGCAAAATAATTCGACCACCTTGTTCAAATTGGGGATCTGCGCAAGCTTTTCCTTCAACCACGCACGCATCCATATGTTCTGTTGCGTATTCCCTTGTTTGAACGGACGCTTGCGGTCGATTTGAATCTCACCGCGCTGCATGGCGTCATCCAGATCGACGAAGTGTATGCCGCCATTAACCGGAAAGCACCATGATTCGTCAGACAGGCGTTGGATAGCAGCTTTCAATAATGCTCTGCACGCTTCATTCAGCACGATACAGTCGCTTACCGCAACCAATTGGCCGGATTCCTCATTGATGAAGCCGAGTTTCGCGCCGTCTGTCTTCACCTGACAACGGTTGCGATAACCGAAGAGCTGCGGCGCGGGCTGCATCGGTACTGAATCAAGATCAGCCGCATCGAAGCCGACCCGCTGCATGGCGTAAAGAAAGCGTTTTCTTTTCTGCTCCAGCTGACTGGCATAATCAGCGATCATCCAAGGACAGCCGGTGCACGGATTATCCTTCAGATGCATGTAAGCACAGGCGGGATGCTGTCTATGGGGCGAAGGCGTAATCATCCTGAGCAACCGGGCATAGGCAAACTTTTTGTTGTGCGCCGGTTTATCAATGGCCTCAAATTCACCGATATCGCCGGGCCAGGTTCCGTGTACAAAGTATGAAACCGCATTGCGCGTGTTTTTAACAACACCATAGCCTTTTTGTGATAAATGGGTAATCTCACCCGAAAATTTCATGATCTAAAGACGTTCTGGATAAGAATAAAAAACCAAAGACAGGCAATCCGAACAATCTCAGCCGCAATTGATACATCTCTGGCTCAAGCAAGCTGCTGAATCGCATTGGCCAGCAATTCGGCCAGCGCGATAGCATTGGTCGGATGCGTAATGCTGTCAGTGCTCCAGATATGCGTTACGCCGGATTGCCGCATGCATTGCTCCGCATCGCTGCAAAACAGCGGATGCGTAATGATGGCGTCAACTTGACTGGCACCAGCCTGCAAGAGTTTGCCGGAAGCCTGCGCGAGCGTACGGCCAGTACTGATCATGTCGTCAATCAGTATAACCGGTTGACCGGCATAATCCCGCTGTGGAATCGAGACTTCCACCAGTTGATCACCGCTTCTGATTTTTGTCGCCACGGCATACGAAAAACCGATTTTTGCGGCAATTTCGCGCACCCATTGTTCTGATTCGCTGTCCGGGCCGAGCAATATTCCACTAGGGTATCGGCTGGCTATAAAACGGGCGATAATCTCACTTGCAGCAACCGCTCGCGCATTGCGGGTCGGTATCGCCTGATCCAGCCGCTGGACGCGATGCAAATGCGGATCGACGGTAATGACATCGTCGAAATGATCGGCCAGCAGCTGTCCGATCACGCGCTGACTGACCGCCTCTCCGGGTTGATTCTCAGCATCCTGCCGCATGTAGCATAAATATGGCGCGACAAGCGTAACCCGCGTTGCACCATGCTGGCGCAACGCGGAGACGCTGAACAACAATTCAATCAGCTTGTCATTGGGTTGATTCAAACTTCTGATTAATACGACATGTTGCGGTAATTCCACCGGTACCTGTATCAGACTTTCACCATCGGGAAAAGTATGTCGTTTGATTTCCCGATACGGCACCTGCAACGCATTTGCCAGATTCTGCGCCTGCGTGCGGTAATCATCATATCCAACAATCAGCATGGCAGTTTTCCACTTCACATAAAAGCATCAAATCTATTGACATCCGTCTTTTCACCAATGGTATATCCGTCATTCTGTTTGATCAGTTTTTTGGCAAATTCAAAATCAGACATGAACTCAGCGTAAACATAATACAGTACATCGCCCGCCGATACGACATCACCGGTTTTATGCAACAGATCGACACCGGCGCTCTTGTCCATCGGCGCACCCGCAATGCGCGCGATTTTGGCCATCTGCAGATTATCGATACCGGAAACCACGCCCGCTTTAGCTGCTTTCACTTCATGACAATATCGCCCCGGTGTAAAATCAACCTCATGCGCGCCCTGACCTTGAACAATGGCATTCATTTTGGCAAGTGCCCGGCCGGAATCCAGAATGTCCCGTGCAATCGCAAAACCATGTCCGCCGCGCACGTCAGGATCAAATTCGATAATACGCCCCGCCAATGCAAGCGATTTCTGCCGCAGATCCGCAGGCGCGCCAGGATCGTTTTCCAGCACCTGCATAACGTCCCGTGCCTCCAGTGTAGGGCCGATACCTCGCCCTACAGGCTGACGTCCATCGGTAATAATCACTTCCAGATGAATACCGAGCTGATCACCAACATATTCAAACAGCTTTCTGAGCGCGAGCGCTGCGCGCATGTGGCGAACCTTGGCGGTCGGTCCGACTGGAATATCGATCAACAAGTGCGTTGAGCCGGCAGCCAGCTTTTTTGAAAGAATCGAGGCAACCATTTGTCCCTGTGAATCGATACCAAGCGGACGTTCAACTGAAATCAGCATGTCGTCGACTGGCGCAAGCCGTGCAGTGCCGCCCCATACGAGACAACCCCGGTGTCTGCGTACGATGTCATGCAATTTTTCGGGCGACAAATTCACTTCCGCAAGGATTTCCATGGTATCCGCCGTTCCTGCGGGTGATGTGATTGCACGGCTGGATGTTTTCGGAATCAACATACCGTGCGCCGCTACAATAGGCACCACGAGCATGGACGTGCGGTTACCGGGAATACCGCCTATGCAGTGCTTGTCAACCACCTGCAATTCTCCCCAGTTCAGTTGCTGCCCCGTCTTCAGCATGGCGCGTGTCAGATAGTACACTTCGTCACGATCAAGGCTGTTTTGTCCGGTCGCTACCAGAAATGCCGCCATTTCCATCTTGGAATAACGGCTCTCGGCGATATCCTGCGTAATCGATTCAAAGTCAGCTAATGCCAGGCGCTCTCCGTTGATCTTGCGCCGCACTGCGTCCATTGAAGCCGCGTACTCCGCATGATCCACGCTGACCGCGCAGTCTGCGCAAGCGCTCAATTGTTGAAATGCCTGCTCGGACAGGCCCAGCTCGAAAGGCGTTACAATCGCTTCATCGTCAACCACATTGAGCACGGCGAGTATTCTGTTTCCACTTGCGCTGACACGGATTTTTGACAGTGCCTGGAAACCTTCCGCGCGGTAAACCGCGCATTCGCGATGAAGATAAGCGACATTTTCGTGGTAGGTGTCGATCGCTACGCGTCGAAGCTTCAAGGCCTGATTATTCATAACACTTTCTTGTTTTCCGTATTCAATGCGCACTGAATTATAGCGATTTCCACATGTGGGTTAACAACAGAATCGCACTCTTCTTTATCGTTCACACATCCAACCTTGCATTGCGGACACGCAATAGCCAGAAACGCGGGATAGCGATAGACTGTCCGGGTATTCATATCACACATATCAACACGCAAATCATGAAACTGTTAAGCTGGAACATTCAATGGGGTCGCGGAATGGACGGCATTGTCGATTTCAACCGCATTCTCAATACGATACGAACGCTGGACATGTTTGATGTCATCTGTCTTCAGGAAGTTGCCGTCAATTTTCCAGGATTAGCCGGCAGTCAAGGCGAAGATCAATTTGCCCTGCTGTCACAGGGATTGCCGGAATATACCGGTATCTATGGGATTGCCACCGACCTGCCCAATGCAAAAGGCGGACGCAGTTATTTTGGCAACGCCATTTTTTCCCGCCTGCCCGTTGGCCAGGTCTGGCGCCATTTATTACCATGGGCGGCTGAACAAACCGCACCCAGTATGCAGCGCATTTTGATTGAAGCTGTTGTTCAATCTGAAATTGGTTCGATGCGTATCATGACGACCCATCTTGAATATTACTCGCAGCAGCAAAGAGAACAACAGATTGCGCACATACGCCGCCTGCATGTTGAAGCCTGCGCGATGACCCGCCGTGCGCAACTTAACGAAGAACAGAACGGACCTTTTGAAGTGCATACCCGTCCTGCCGATGCCATTTTATGCGGCGACATGAATTTTCCCGCCACGGCCAGGGAACGTCTACAAATGCTCGTGCCGTTTGATTCCGGCATACCTGATTTTCATGATGCAAGAACCGCTCTATTTCCCGATGAACCGCACATACCGACGGCTGGCATTCATCCGGTGGATTTTGTCGATAAGCCCGAATGCTTCGATCATATCTTTATCACCAGTGGCCTGATCAATCATCTGAAAGCGCACCGCGTCGATATCACAACAACAGCTTCTGATCATCAGCCGGTATGGATAGAACTGTTTTGAATCGGCAAAAAAAAAGCCGTCACCCGGACGGCATTTCAATCAGAGGAGAGAAGAGTCTATTTAAATGATAAAAACAGCAGCAGAAAATTGTTTTTCGGATAACACGTAGCGCATCAGATCAAATTCACCAATAGGATCACCCGGATTCACTTTATGCCACCAATCTCAGTAGCTGAACATGAAATGACCGAAATTGGTATGTATATCGAGCATCATATTTGGCGGATAGCCATATACTGGCGCTGGCACCACAACCGGCGCAGGTATGGGCGCATAATAGTTATAGCCATAAGCCGGTGGGCGGAAATAGGGTTGCGGTTGATTATAAATATAGGCATAACCGCCATGGTGATGGTGATGGTGGTGATGACCGTGGTGATGCCCGTGATGGTGATGGTGATGATGTCCCCTGCCCGCTTCAGCCACTGAAGCCATGCCCAGCAACAGGCTTATGGCGATTGCCCCGACTGCGCCCGGTAATAAATTTTTCTTTTTCATCAGAGACCTCCATTTATTAAAGTGAATCAATTCTTTTGTTAAAGAAAGCTTATATCATCCAACCTGAATCAAAAATGAACAGCACAGCTGATTTTTTCTCTCACGGTCCACTTGTGAATCAAGCCGTCATCAGTTATGTTATCGGCTTCCAATGATAAATCACGCCGTATAATCGCTTGATCTGACACCCTTCAATTCTGTGCCTGCTCGCTCCTTCGCGTTAAAATAAGAAAAATATAAGGACTACATTATGCCCAACCCACCAGAATCCGATTTAGTCACACCAGCAAAACGCCAGTATTTTATAGGCGCTTGTATCATTATTGTTTTTATCGCTATCGGTATATTTTTAGGAACAAGCTCACAAGGCGATTTTTCAGACACCTATCCCAAAGGTTTCCGTGGCAGTACCTGCACCATAGAAGCTGAAACAATGACAATCGGTTATTCGAGCTATTATCTGCCTGATGAATACACAATTTCCGATGATGAACCCAGAACGCCTTATATACCGGTGCAATGTGATCGTATCCCCGAACCGGGCATGCTGAATATTACGATTGATTTGCTTTATCCAGAATCGTCGCGTGATTTCCTGTTAGCGCTTCGTCTCGTCAAACTGACTGAATCCGGAACGACAGAAGGAAATGCCGGTGACATCGAAGTCTATGAAGAACAGGATATTCTGCTTGTTCCTGAGCAAACCTATCAATCCGGCGTAATCACTCAGGCACTGCGTCTCGATGAAACTGGTCAATACCGTTTGTATCTTGATGGCAGAGATGAGAACGGTACTCGCTATCAGGTAAAAATCCCCATCAAGGTAGGCACCGAATGGAAAGATAAACTTAGAAATTTTCTGCCACCTTTTTTTAGAAAATTTATTTGATCGGTTAAAAATCGTGCACTTGAAGATTGATCGCTTTGTGCCGCTAACACAATGGTACTGCTATTTATTTTTCAAGGAGTATCTTATGGAAATTTCCAGTATAGCCAGCGCGGCGACAACAATAAGCGAAGCCAGTGTACAACAGGCAGCCGGTACGGCGGTATTGAAAAAAGTATTGGATGCCAGTGCCGAGAATGCAATGGCGCTGATTCATGCAATCCCGGATAATACAGCCGCGCAGAATCTGCCAGCGCATTTAGGTCAGCATATCAATACTAAAGCATAATCGTATTTTCTTTCCCGGCAAAAACAGCGCTTTTCGATGCGCTGTTTTTGTTTTCCACATTCAGTTCTGAATCAGAGTTCCCTGCCGCAGTTTGTTCTGCTTGCAATATCGGGTTAGACTGTTAACGATATTTTTCAGCCGCAGTTATTATTTCGATTTTACACACTCAAGGAGACAATCATGGCGTTACGTATCAACGATCAGGCACCCAATTTCCAGGCGGAAACCACGCACGGCAGAATTGATTTTCATGAATGGATCGGCGACAGCTGGGCGGTATTATTTTCCCACCCCAAGGACTTCACACCGGTCTGTACTACCGAGCTGGGTTACATGGCCGGCATTCAATCAGAATTTGACAAACGCAATACCAAAATCATCGGTTTGAGTATCGATCCGATCAACGATCACGAGAAATGGCTGAAAGATGTTGAAGAGGTTGGTGGCGCAAAGGTCAAATATCCCGTCATTGCCGACACTGACCTCAGTGTGGCAAAACTGTACAACATGTTTCCTGCTGACGAAACCGGATCGGCTGAAAACCGCACAGCAATGACAAATGCAACCGTACGTTCGGTATTTGTTATTGGCCCTGACAAAAATATCAAACTCATGCTGACTTATCCAATGACGACCGGGCGAAATTTCAATGAAATACTGCGCGTCATCGACTCCATGCAATTGACTGCAAAACATAAAGTAGCAACACCCGTCAATTGGCAACAAGGCGAAGATGTCATCATCGTGCCCGGCGTCAGCAACGAAGAAGCCGAAAAAATTTATCCGGAAGGCTGGGTTACCGTCAAGCCCTATTTGAGAAAAGTAAAGCAGCCCGGTTAATTGCAGCAAGCCGTAACAGTGCAGCCCGGAGCAGAACACAGAACAAATGCTAAGATATTTGACAACACCGCTCTACACAGCGCATATGCGGCGTCACTTCCGTTTGCGCAGACCGGGTTTTTTTTCGAAAAATAATTCGTTGATATTGGATTTGACGCGCTTCGCTGTTTTTTCCAGTGCGTCACGTTCAATCTGGTTCAGCTTGGGATGCAAATGCCGAATGACACCATTGCGTCCGACCACCACCGGTATGCTGAAACAATTATCCTCGATGCCTTGCCACTCTCTGAAATAAGTACTGATCGGCATGGTTCGGTGGTCATCGTACACAATTGTTTTCAGAACCTCGCATGTCGCCGTAGCAATCGCAAAATTGGTATAGCCTTTTAAGTTGTAAACATCGAAACCTGCCTGAGATACTTCCTGAAAAATTCTCCGATGGTCGGGATTGTCGGCGATACGTTCACTGCCGGCAAACGCATTGCTGAACACCGGAAACTGATTTGGTCCGTGCTCGCCAAGTATATATGTACGCAAATCATCCGGATGTATTTTTTCTTCCGCCGAGAGCAATACCCGGAAGCGGGCTGAATCCACCAGTGTGCCTATCCCCATGATCCTGGATGTCGGCAGTCCAGCCAACTGAGTCGTCAGATAGGTCAACACATCGACCGGATTGGAAATGATGAGCAGCAGAGCATCCGGGTTATTGTGTACCAGCACGGGGATCATTTGTCTGAAAATCTTCACATTATCCTCGCCAAGTTGCATCCGGCTGGTCATTTTCTCCTTTCTTCTGGCCGAAACGGTGATCACCAGGATATCGCTATGCCTGACATCCTCGATTGCGCTGCTTTCTATTGTCATAGGCCGCTCACAGAATGACAGCGTATGTTGCAAATCCAGCGCATCGCCCTGTGTCCGTGTCAAAGTACGGCCAGCCAGAACCAGATGATTGCATAATCCTTTGAGCACAATGGCATAAGCCAGTGCAGAGCCGACATGACCCGTACCGATGATGGCAATTTTCATGGCTTATCTACCTCATATTTTTACGATGAAAATTAATTTGACCATTGCGCGCATGCCTTAATTCGGCAACCGAATTTGAATTGAAATGGCTAATCGCTCATCAGGATTTACGTGCGGGAAATAAAATTTCCGGCGTTATAATTCCCGGACTGTCCACATTACGTGGGTTTTTGCTGAAGCATGCCAGATTGAACAAAGTCCGGTGACGACAATGGACATTTAGAAAAAACCGGTACGGCTTCTTACTTGAAAAATTTTTATGGAAAGTTAAATATCACTCAAGACAACAGACTGAATCGGATCGCGTTCGGTGTGCAGCAGCTTGCAAACATATCCATCCTGTCTGCATCCCAATGCAATGTCTACAAGCTGCAACAGATTCCTAAAGCTGATTACTATTCCTGATTTGCTTTATCACGATCCTGCAGAATATTTTGGCTCGGAGGATATTGACCGGGTTTTGGTTCACCACATGCAGATAATAAAGATACTAGAATGACAATTAAAAAAAGTGAGTATTTCATGATATTAATTTCCTGAGTCTGAATTTATAACGATTGATAAACTATGCAGAAAAATCCTGTTTAAATCATCAGAAATCAGGCTTTTCGATTCTGATAAATTCAAATTTCCGCTATTTCAGCATTGTTTCATGGTTCGAGAGCACTGTCCTGCGCACATTTACCGGCACTTTCAATTGCTTAAAACAGCCGCCGATATCCCTATTGTGTAATCAGTTGAAATAAATTACATGACAATGTTCCCCTTCTATCAAGTTTTATTGAGCTTGATAACTATGATTTATAGCACAGTCAATGTTAAAGTTTCGTAAAGGTTTTGTTAAACCAATTGAATTTTCCAGAAAATATATAAAACCAAATTGACTTTCTCTTCCAGATATTGGGAGCGCCAAACCAGTATTTCCAAATCTATTCCGGGTAATCGCTACACTGCGATGCAAACTATCCACTTTTAATTCGTTGTGGAAACATTAAAGTAACAGATCGGCAGATTAAACAGAAGAATTCCGAATGCCTTTTAACCACTTAATGGTTTTACTTAGGCAAAATTCATGGTTACCCCAATATTCATGATGCGTGGATTTGTTTACACTGCTATCCATGATGAATTTATTTATAGGGGTATCTATAATGAAAACAGGCGCAGCTCAAAATCTTATTGCATTATCTTTACTTGCTTTTGTTTTAATCACCTTGCCCGTTCAGACTTTTGCAGCGGATCAGGACGCAGTTTTTGATACCACGGCATTGAACTATCAAAATGGCGACCACAACACATTGGCGCAACACTACAAGCATCAGGCCGATGTGTTGCAGGCCAAAATCGAAGCTCAGATCGATGCACTCAATCACAAACCAAAATCCAGTTTTTTCGGGAGAAATGGTCAACATATCAAGAAACATGTGGAATTTAAGATCCATCAATATGAAATGGCTATCGCAGATAATCTGAGAAAAGCTGAACATCATCAGAAAATGGCTGCGGGACAATCAATACGCCCTGCGTCAGTACCATCTTACAAAACAAATAGTTAAGAAACAATCCAAGCTACAAAAAAGAAAGCGTCAAAACAAAAAAACCCACTTCGGTGGGTTTTTTTGTTTATACATCCCGCACTGCCGCTCAACGGGGTTTGCATACCATGCATTACGCCAGTCTGCTTTTATTCATACGCACCAAAACCCAGAGTTTATGGATTTGTCCGAGGACAATTCCAGCGGCGCTATCGATACGCTTACCGGATGTATCATGGCTCATTCACAGTATGGCTTCGGAAAAAATGACCTTCTGCCTCCATGCTGGCGATTGATCGCATGATATGATGATTTAACATTCTGAACGTCAGAATGGATTTTTCTGTTTTTCGATCAGTGTGCCGCCGACCCGGCCATTCACATCGACCCACATATGCGGCAGGCCAAGCTCAAGCAACCAGTCCGCACCGCGCTCCTCCAGCAGCATGCCGATAGTCGATGCACTGCCGGCCACGACGCAATAATCACTCAAGACACTGACCGCTGCCATAGTGCGCACTGGCCATCCTGTTTTTGGATTGAGCACATGGCCGTAACGGATATTGTTGACAACGATGCAGCGTTCGTAATCGCCGCTGCTGGCAAGCGCACCTGAATAAAGCAATAGTGTTTCGAGTATTCCATCCGATTGACGGGGGTGACGCACCGCTACCCGCCAGGGGCTGCCGTCAGGATGCGGCCCGATTGCTTTAATATCACCACCCAGATTGACAATACCATGTGATATTCCGGCTTCCCGGCACAGCGCAGCGGCGCGGTCGACTGCATATTCCTTGACGATGCCGCCAAAATCAATTTCCATCCCTGGCAGATCAAATGATAAAACGGGACGAACCCATTTGACATGATGCCAGCCGATTTTTTTCCGGACGCATTCAATCGTCTGGCTGTCCGGCAGCTTACCGGATTTAAAATCCCACGCCCTGCGCAGCACGCCGGAAGTAATATCAAACAGGCCATTGCTCTGTTGATAACAGGTGTCAGCATAATCCAGCAGACCGGCTGTTTCTTCGTCGACAGACACATCGCCGCCAGTTGCAGCCACGCGGTTGATCCCGGATAAAAAACTGTCTTCACGATAACGTGAATAGCGTGACTCCAGACGCCGCACGTCATTCATCGCAATTTCCGCTGCTGCCGCACCTTTTTTCGCATTGCGCGCATACAACTGGACTGTGCACGGCGAACCCATGGCTTTGAAATCGAAGTGATAATACCGTAAGCGCACAGCCACAGTCAGAAAGTATAACTCCACGACGCCGCCAGCGCGCCCTTGGGATTTAACTGAAATCCAGTAACGTCGGTGTGTACCGGTTGCAGCCATTCAAAACCCAGATGATTTCCGGCAAACCGGCCGCCCGGTATATTAACGTTCACACCCGCTCCGATATACCAGAACTGGCCGCCGTAGTTTTTCGGGAAATCCATCGGGCCGATACGCGCGTTAAAGGTATTGAAATCACCATGAATACGATCCTGCACCGTGTAAATGCCGCGCACCGAAGCACTCAGCCAGCGCGACAGTTCAATCCCGCCCCAGGTGGTCGCCTGAAGCGCATCCCCCAGACGATAACCCGAGTCATTCTGCCTTTCCATACGTTTGGCGCCACTCACCTGCACGCCCCAGGACCAGCGATCATGCTCACCGGTATACGTCAGGCTTGGCACGAAATCCCAGGTGCCGCTGCCCAGCTGCATGCCAAAATGAATCGCTCCGCCGTCTATCTTGAACATGCGACGCAACTCTATATCCGTCTTGCCGGAAGGCGCGCTCAATCCAAGACTGGCGTGCAGACGATGTCCGCGTTTTTCATAGAGCTTGAGCAATGCCGCCATTAACGTATCACCAATAACGCCGGTCGAATGCCCGGCAATGCCGGTATGTTCGTGCACGCCCGGCACCCGCGGCGGCCTGCCGCCGAGTTCACGAAGATCCATATCCATATCCATGAACGTCGGCATGACCATCAAATTCAGCCAGCGTGTCGGCGCATACATCAGGTCAAGCATGTGCATGCGCATATTCATGTAGGATGGCGTAAACCGGCACAAAATTTCATCACTGCAACCCTGCTCGACAACCACCGGGTCGCTGACTGCGTGTGAGCCATGATGCATTCTGCCATCCTGGCGGCTATACATAAAACGGTAACCCACCATAAACTGTCCCGGCTTGTCCAGCATATGCGCGTACATCAACCCTGCAGGCTGATTATGCCGATGCCCTCCGCCATTGCCGTGCTCTTCCGCATGGTTGCGATGATGCCCGTGCGGTGTTATCCCAAGCGGATTTGTAGGCGACATCGATTCCAGATTGAGCTTTATCGCCGCATTGGCGACATAGTAATCAAAATCGGCAAAACTGTTGTTGCCGCCTCCACCCAGCTTAAACCCGCTGGCACGGGTGTAATATTCAAATCCGGCTTCCAGCGCGATACCCTTGGCGAATTGCCTGCTTAAAGTAAAACCACCGCTGAGCGCGCCAAATCCGGCAAGCCGGTGATCGCTGGAAAAGTTACCCGGCAATAATCCGGGATCAAACGCAACTGTTTTCGGTTCAACGAGAAGCGTTGCTTCGTTAACCGGATTTCCCGCACCGTCGACCAGGTTAAAATTCGTATCGCGGAAATATTCATTTTTCGGATTCAACGAATCCACCCAGACTTCCCGGCCGAGACTGTCAAACGCCTGCCTGGAAAAATTCTGCTGGGAAATCAGAAAGGGATTGTAAAAGCTGGCTGAATCCTGTGAGTAGTAGCGGATTTTCGGTGTGAACATCCAGCCAAACGGCAGCGGTTGCACCCAGCTGGCATCAAAGGTATGCGTCTTGATACCCCAGTCATCGGCAGTGAATTTGTAATCCAGATGCAAAGCGGCATCGAAAAAGCTGATATGCTGAATATATTTTGTATTAAAGGCAAACTGATTGCGCTGACCGGGGCGTTGTTCGAGCAAAGCACGCACGTCGCCAGGCACAGGTGTTGTCTGGCCGTTATTCAGAATGTCAGGATTGACAAAAATAACCGTCATGGCTTTGTAGGGATTTTCCAGAAATCCGCGACTGTGCGTATAACCGAAATTCGCGTCAATCAGTGCGTGCTTGTTGAGCACCTGTGTCAGTCCGAGGTTGGCGGACCAATCCTGTCGCTCGCCATGCAGTATTTCGGACCCGCCGCGGCTTTCGATCTGCCTGGCGAAAGCGGTTTTGGTCAGATAAGGCGAAGCATCGTGATCGAGTATCGCGCTGATATTGCTGCTGGTGTATCCCGCGCCGAACTTGACGGTGGTCAGTTTCTGGTTAAAGTCGAGCCGGCCACCCAGGTTACCGAAGCTGGAACGGTAATCATTTTCCAGTGAGAATCCGGCGCTGGCGTTGATCGCTGCTTTATCCCATTCATACCCTAATCCAAAATTGGCCTGGTGTCGCGTTTCCGGAGACGCCGAAGCAAGCACCAGTACAGATCGCGTATCCTGTATCAGTGCACCATCCGGGTTTCTGCCGAGCGGGTTCAGATCGCGATCCAGCAATAATCCACTGGGAAATATCAACGGTGATGCGCCAACCACAGTCGTGCCTGAAGGTGTATTTGCTAAAATCGACTGATAAGGATTGGCCGCCAGTGGCGATGTCGTAATCGGCGTCGCGCCAGACCAGGTATCCTGTGTGTAACTGAATGAAAATTTGGCGCGATCGGTCAGCGGAAAAAGTCCGTTGCCATGCAAAACATCCGCGCGAATAGGATCAAAGTTGTTCGGCGTGCCAAAAAGATTGCGCGCGCCTTCCTGATAGCGGCTGAACTGAAAATTGACCCGGCCACCGTCATCCGCCTGCGCGGACGACAACATCAGTCCGGGCAGAACGATAGCCGCCGACGTCAAGGCTTTCAGCGCCTTGCCCGCGGTATCCGCAGGCTGGGACAATCGTGCTCGTATCCTGGAATGCCGATGCTGCGCGGGATTTAAGCGTACGGCAGAAATCCTGCCATGCAATGGCTTTTTCTGCTTAAACCCCATCTGAAGAGATCAGATCAGTAGCACCCGCAGCCGCCGCCGCCATCTGCGGAATGCGTACTGGCAGCCGCTTCCCGGCTGAAATAGTTATGGAGTTGAATATGATGCTGCAACGGATTAGGCTCAATGGCCATCTGTGGTTTGGCCAGATAACCGCGCTCCCATGCCGCGACACTGGTGCAAGCCGATAATGTCAATAACATTATGCCTGTCAGTCCAAAGGTAAATAAACGTTTTAATCTCATAATCTCATCACAGAAATCAATCAGGGTGACGGTCTAAAAGCTGTTCAACAATCAGCCGCAGTTCTTTTGTTTCCCCCTGCCGGAAACCGCGATGGATATACCGCACGATGCCTTCCCGGTCGATCAGGTACGAAGACGGCATGGCAATGACGTCAAATTCTTTCGCGCATTGTTTCGACAGATCGGCGACGATGGTAAATCCGGCAGGATAATCGGAAAGAAATTTTTGCCGCTTGGGTGACCTTTTCGTCGATTTGGCCGCCGACAACACGCAGTCCCCGTTCGCCATACTCCTGCTGTAGTCCGGTCAGAAAGGGAAACGACTGTATGCACGGCGGACACCAGGATGCCCAGAAATCAACATAAAGCACTTCGCCTTTCAGTGCCTGCAAACTGTCAACCGGCACACCGTCCAATGCAGTCAGATTGCATGCCGGTACAGGCCGGTCAACCAGCTGTGCGGCCATGGTCGATGTTGACAGCAATAAATAAACCGGAAGAACTGAAAGATACAGAAAATGAAGTATTCTTCTCATGTGATTTTATAATTCATTTTTATAATTAGCCGAAGGTAATAAGAAATCATCGTATTAAAAATTTCTCCCTTCCGGCACGCCAAATTGTGTGATACCGATCTCAGTATCGGTATGTGTATCATTACCGGCCATGCAATGCCATTCCAGATCAAACGAACGCTCTCCGGCATCTGTTTTACTCACAATGACAAAGTAAGCACCTGCACCGCCGCGTAACTCTACAAATGGACTGTAGTCAGCATCCCCGGAAATCGTATCGCTGATACTCACTGCTTTATTGCCTTTGAAAATATGTAAATTGATCAACAATCCTGGTATAGCAGGCGAATTATCACGTATCTGGGCAGTCAAGTAATAATCGGCTGCTGAACCAACTCCATCGTATGTACACGTAACCACAGCCACGCCAGTAAATGACCGCGGATCTCCAAGCACCGCACCGCCACCATGCGCGTGAACAAAACCGGCACACCCGATCAACAGGCATACTCCGGCTACAAAGCCGGAAATGTTTTTTTTCATGTAACGCAATCGCTTAAGCATGACCCTTTTCTCCTCTGTTCCTTTGTATATGTACCATTCACTATGTGTTCCGTATCATAAGCGTGATGCGGCGTGCTGCAGATCAGAATGGCGAAAACGATAAGTCATTATCCTTTCCGGGAAAACAAATGGCAATGCGGCAAATTGTCGCACCCTCATGAACAAAACGCCGCTTTGAGACGGCGTTTTGTGATAAAAAAGATATCAGTCCGTACAACGATTTATGGTAAAGGCCATACTTGCTGGCCATTGAATTTTATCGGCATGTCACGGTTGATCTGCGCGGCTGAAGGTTTCAGCTCGACCGCGACACCGGTTCCGTTACAGGATTCAGGAAGCGGGTTATTGGTCAGATCCCGGTTAATGGTGAATGACGCGGGACCCGGATCGGTCCCCGCCGGGACATCGAAATGCAGATCACGGTCATACGGCGTGCCCAGACCGGCATGCGTCCACAACTCGACCACACCTTCGCCAAAGCCATCTACACCGGTAATTTGACAGATATCCACAATGGAGATGTAAACTTTGACGCTCGTTGCGCAGGATGTCGGTTCGATATTTGCAGCGGTCAGACGGAAAGGAACCGCCACGGCGAGATTGGCCGGCATGCCCGGACCGCCGCCCGCCCAGAAACCGACGACATTGCCGTTGACGGTTTTTTCATCCATGTAATCAAATGCCGAACGATCAAAAAACAACGCGGCATTATTGCCATAGTTGGTCAAATAATCGGTTATCGGGCCGTTATGCTGCGTGCCATTTACCAGTATGGTGGAGCCCACGCCATTCGGAAAAACCACCGAAGTACCGATAGTGGTGGTTGCATCACCACATGAATGTCCGATGATGATATGATTGATAGCCCGCTGGCCTTCTGTCGCTGCCGGAATATTCAGCCGCGTATGCGCCGCCGCGTTCTGCGTAAGCCCAATCAGTAACGCGCCTGCTACAGCGCCGGAGAGTACTCTAAATTTATTCATTCTGTACCTTTGTTTTATTGATATAAAAAATACGGAAATACACTATTCCTGCAATGAAACGAACATTATTCAATTCCATCACTTCGCGGCAGTATCGTGCAAACATTAATGAAAAACAATGCGGCAAATTGTCGCACCCGTTCATTGGAAACCGGTAATCATCCGCTATTTACGCGGCAGCTACCGGCTCAAACAAGGAAAACCACTCAGAAAAACCCATACTTTCCATTTCCGGAAAAGTGATAGTCAGTATCTTGTTAAGGCAACGGCCAGACTTGTTGGCCATTGATTCTGACTGGCATATCACGATCTAATTGCGCAGCCGAAGGGAAAATGCGTACTGCAACACCAGTACCGCAACTTGACGGCAGTGGATTATTTTCAAGATCACGCTCTACGGTAAATGTCGCCGGATAGGTCCAATTTGGTGAATCCCATTTACTGCCTGCATCAGGTGAGGTCCAGAAATCGACATTGGGATCTTCCGCATTCTTGCCATCAATTTGGGCCATTGAAGACATCTTACATGGATTGGCAATCGCCGGCACAAAGACTACTCTAGCCGCACAGGATGCCGGTTGAATGGCTACCGCAGTTATGTTCATCGGCATTTGCCCTACCCAGTTACGTGCAGGAATTTCACCACCGGCGGCCCAGAATCCGATCGGGTTGCCCAGCGGATCATTGATAAAATCAACCGTGTCAAAGACATCGCGGCTTTTGATCAACCGGATGAACGGTGCATTGACGATATAATCGAGTGCAGACGCCCCATCAAGCGTCTCAACCGTAGCAAAATTGTCCGAAGAAGTCTGAATGATGGGATTCGCATTGGTGTCCGGTAAAAAGAAGACATTGCCAATCACCGAGTTATCACCACAACCATGCGGAATATTCACTGCTGTCGTAGTCGTACCATGCGCCGCGGAGCTTTCTTTTGTCTTTGAAACCGTTAATCGCGTATGTGCGGAAACCTCATGGCTCGCCAGCATAATCAGCGAGGCTGCTGTAATCGCCAAAACTGCCTTCGTCTCTGTGCGTTCAATTTTTTTATTACGATTCATCATCTTATTTTTCTCTCTCGATTAATATATTTTCCATTTTTCCAAAAAACCTCCTCTTCATCGTTGACGGACACTGAAGGGCCGAAACCAAGGTTAGATTTGATATACAAGGCCAACATTCGAAGTCACGGGAGGAAGCATTGCACGCATGCATATTTAAACGATCCGAACGGCAATCAACGGGCTATCCAATTTCACCGACGTAACCGAATCATTGATGAATCCATGCAACGCTTCCATGGGAGGACCTGTAAACCAACATGTTAATACTGCAAGGATCAGCCGCGACGGCAACGCCTGCAGGTCACGACGCGAAGAATGACACGCAAGACGCTTTTAAAAGTACATTTGACACCATCGTTTCTGATCCTTTTTTAGAATCTATCAAGAGAACCGCAAAAACAATGTGGCAAATTGTCGCAGTTGAATTCTGCAATCCAGTTTTAAGCTTTATCTGAAAATCTGGAAGAGTTGGCGGGCAATCGCATTGTGGAAATCCCGGCTGCACGCTTCGGCTGTGCTGGCGATCAAATGTAAAAAAAGGGGTGCCACAGATTGCTGTCGGATTGATCAGGAAAGTGCAAACCTATGGTGAGTAACTCATACTGATCGAGAAAATCCTGAAAAATCCAAACAGACTCCGTGACACCTCAAGGGAGGAAAAAACTTCAAAGCTATATCACACGTTTAATTCAATCATCAGTGAATAGATGCTTCATACTGTATCGCACTGCATCAAACTGGATGCTTTTTTACTATCGCGCAAAAAATCAGATTAATCAATGCGGCATAATGTCACATGCGGCACATCGCCGCAGTCGATTAAATGCCATGAGCAAAGCCGTACGGCAGTCTGAAAATTCCATACTCAAAGACTTTGCGCGAACAACCGCAAAGCAAAATTGTGGGGGTAAAGTCAAGAATGAGGGTGGAGGTGATACAGGTTGCCGCCGGATTGATCAGGATAGTGGATCTCTTATCGCTGAGTGAGCAACTCATGAGCCGAGGTAACCTGTAAAAATCCGGATATACGCTGTAGCACCTCCTGGGAGGAAAAGACAAAAAATACCAAAGGCTATATCACATGTTTAATTCAGTCATTAATGAACAGTGAACAGGCAGATGTTTCTTGCTGTACCGCGCTGTATCAAACTGAACGTTTTTTACTATCGCGCAAAAAATCAGATTAATCAATGCGGCATAATGTCGCATGCGGTATATCGCCGCAGTTGGTCAGCTCTCATGCGCATGATCATCGGCTCATCCGCGCAGCCATACACCGGTGCGACAATTTGCCGCATTCTCACGCAATGCGGCACGCTATAAAATCACGGATTATTCACAACTGAAGTGAGCGCTTATTGCAGACACCTGTTTGTATTTTTGTCTGCCTGTTCCCGCAAACATTCTATTATTCATGAATCACTTTCTACAAGTTTACCGCACTGTTGCGCTCTTCAGGCTGATTTTCAAATCCCCCTGCATTGCGTTTCCCGCGTTTCCACGCACTAATCACGCGACGGGTAATTCTTGATGAGCTTATTTCAAGCTAATTCTTTTCGTTATTTGTGGTTATATGTCACCGTTTTTCTGACCGGCGCAGCGGTCATGGTCATCGAGTTGCTGGGTACACGGTTGATTGCGCCGTTTTACGGCGCAAGTCTGTATGTCTGGACTTCAGTGATCGCGGTGACACTGATCGCTTTGGCTCTAGGGTATTTCATCGGCGGTCACTGGGCGGACCGGGCAAAACGGGCCGGTCTGGCATTCATTATCGCACTCGCCGGTTTATTGACGCTGCTGGTGCCCTGGTTTACCGCGCCCGTGCTGTTGGCAACCGATCCGCTGGGTCTACGCATGGGAACATTTGTCAGCACGCTGGTACTGTTTACGCCCAGCCTGTTCATGCTGGGCATGGTCGGACCGTTCGCGGTTAAACTCGCCACGTCGAGCCTGAACGGCGTTGGCGCCAGCACTGGTTCGATTTATGCCGTCAGCACAGTCGGCAGCGTTATCGGCACGCTCTTTCTGGGTTTTTATCTGTTTCCCCAAGTCGGTTCACGCGAGATTTTTATCGGCGTTGGCATCGCTTTGCTGGTGTTATCCTTTGGCGTGGTTTACTTTGAACGCAGGCGCATCAGGCCCGCGCATGCCTTGCCGTCCGTCGGAATCATTGCAATGCTCAGTTTCATTCTGCTGCCTTACGTCGCCGCATCCGGAAAGCAGCCGCTCAACGACGAAGGTCCGTTTCAAACACGATTTGAACGCGAAAGTCTGTATGGCTGGGTACGCGTAATCGACAATCCGGGTAGCGATTACCGTCTGCTGGCGGTTGACGCGTCCGCCATAGGCGCCGCGACAATCCGTCACGGTCAGAATATATTGACCTACCAGGAGGTTGTATCGCTATTGCCCGCATTGACGCCGGGCATGAAAACCGCGTTGCTGATCGGCCAGGGCGCCGGTCATATGGTCTCGGCGCTAAAGCAGCACGGCATCAGGACGGATACGCTGGAAATTGATCCGGTTGTGGCTGAAGCGGCGCGTGAGTATTTCGATTTCTCCCCTACCGGGAAAACCATTATCGGCGATGCGCGTTATGAGATCCGCAAACTGCAGGGGCCCTATGATTTGATCATCATGGATGTCTTTACCGGCGGGTCTGAACCGGTTCACCTGCTGACCATGGAAACCATGCGGCAATTGCAGGCGCTGCTATCCGATCGCGGCATGATCGCGCTCAATTTCGTCGCTTTTTATGAAGAAGGAAAAAACCCGGCGCTTGCTTCCGTGGCCAAAACATTGGCAAGTGTCTTTTCACACCAGATTGCACTGATTTCCGAGCCTGGTCGCGAATTCAACGATTTTATTTTTCTTGCGGCCAATTACCCGATTTCCATCAATCCTGACAGCAATCCGGATGACAGCGCCAGGATGAATCACCTGCGGCATGACCAAAGCCGCTGGCTCAAACAACGGCTTATCGATCTCGATTGGAATCGCGGCCTTGTTCTGACCGATAATCTGAATCCGCTGGAATCGATGCAGACCCGCAAATCGGAACAGTATCGCTCGATGATGGTCGACGCTATCGGCCCAGGTTATTTCATTCGCTAAATCCTGCATTATTTTTCTTTCTGCTTTTTCCAGCGGAATTGCGGCTGCCGCGCAGCATCTCGGCGGCATGTTCGAGCGTCGCTTCGGTAATTTTCACGCCGCCCAGCATGCGGGCAATTTCCGCTATGCGCGAAGATTCATCCAGCACTTCGATCCGGCTGTTAACCTGCTGATTATCATCCGCGCCGGATTTCATGACCTGCCAGTGATGATCGCCAGTTGCAGCGACCTGCGGTAAATGCGTAATGCACAATACCTGACGTGAACGGCCTAGCTGCTTGAGCAACTGCCCGACAATCTCGGCTACGCGTCCGCCGATGCCAACATCAACTTCATCGAATATCAATGTCGGCGCCATCCCGGAGCGACTGGCGATGACCTGTATGGCCAGGCTGATTCGCGACAATTCACCGCCGGAGGCAACTTTTGCCAGCGGTTTAAGTTGCAGGCTTTTATGCGCGGCGACCTGAAACTCGACTTGCTCGAGTCCGTCAGCCCCGCCTTCATCCAGCGGGTTCAATGATACTGAAAAAGCACCGCCTGCCATCGCCAGTGTCTGCATGGATTCCGTAACTGCCTGGCTCATTTCCTGCGCCGCGCCAGCACGTTTTACGCTCAATTCCGCGGCCAGCGCCTGATAAGTGCGCAATGCGGCATTTTCCTGCTCGATCAGTTTTTCCAGATTTTCAGCGTCATCCAGGGCATCACGCTGCGCTGTTAATTTTTCCAGCAAATCGGGCAATTCTTCCGGCGACATCTGGTATCTGCGCGCCAGATGATGTATTGCAGCCAGGCGCTGTTCCATTTCCTGCAATGACTGCGGATCCAGATCCAATTGCTGATGATAGTGCCGCAATTCATAAATGCATTCCTGCACTTGTATCTGCGCGGATTCGAGCAAGTCAATCATTTCCTGCAACTGCGGGTCATACCCGGCCACCTGCTGCAGCTGGTTTTTGGCTGCATTGATTTGGCCAAAAACCGCCGCTTCATTATCGGATAGTGTGCCAAGAGCCGATTCGGCCGCTTCCAGCAGGCCCGCAAGATGTGACAAACGATGATGGTCGCTTTGCAGGATTTCCCATTCCGCAGGCGAAAAATTCAAAGCGGAAAGCTCACCGATCTGCCACAAAAGCTGCTCCCGTTTGTTCTGCAGCTCGGTCATCTGCTGCTCACAGGCGATTCTCAGACGCCGTGCGTCCTGCCAGTGTTTATATGCTGTTTTAATGTTTTGCGCCAATTCACGGCAATGGGCGAATGCATCGAGCAATTCCCGCTGCGCATCCTTCTGAAGCAGTAACTGATGCGCATGCTGACTGTGAATGGCAACCAGGTATTCACCCACTGCGCGCAGTTGCAGTAGCGTCGCGGCATAGCCATTGATATAGGCGCGCGACCGGCCGTTCGCATCCAGCGTTCGCCGCAACAGGCATTCTCCTGCGTCACCCTGCAGATCATGCTCATCCAGCCACGCTGATAGACCGGCCAGCGCGCTGATATCGAACAACGCGCTGATTTCTGCCCGCGTGCAATCCTGCCTGATTTGGCCGGCATCACCCCGCTCACCCAGAACCAGCGACAGTGCATCGATCAGAATGGATTTTCCGGCGCCAGTCTCTCCGGTCAGAACAGTAAAGCCGGATGAAAACTCCAGTTCCATCCGCTCCACAATGACAAAATTCGTGATGCTTAAGTGTTTGAGCATAATCGTCAACGGCGTTAATGCAATTCACTCCAGCTCAGTTTTTCACGCAACATCCGGTAATAACTGTGATTCATAGGGTGCAACAGACGAACCGTTTTCGGATACCGCCGCACGACAATACGGTCGGATTGCACGAGATCGAAACTCGAGTGACTGTCACAATGCACGCGGGAATCGAGTGAACTGAGCATGTGGATCTCAATGCTCGCGTCGGGACCAACGACAATCGGGCGATTACTCAATGTATGCGGGCATACCGGCACCAGTTCGATCAGATCAAGGCTTGGGTGCAGAATGGGTCCGCCGGATGACAAAGCATACGCTGTTGATCCATTCGGTGTTGCCACAATCAGCCCATCCGAACGCATGGTACAGACATACTCATTATTGATGCTGACCTGAAATTCGATCATGCCGCTGCTCGTGCCGCGATAGAGGACGACGTCATTAAATGCCAGCGCATTGAAAACACTGTCGTCACCCCGCACAACTTCGGCGTATAACAGCATGCGCCGTTCAGTCGTATACTGCCCCTGCAGCATTTCACGCAGTGTTTCCTGCATACTGTCAGTAGACAGATCGGTCAAAAAGCCGAGTCTTCCCAGGTTGATGCCAATCAATGGCACATCGTTTGACGCCAGTACGCGCGCAATATTCAGCATTGTGCCGTCACCGCCCATCACGACGGCAAGATCGGCCTGATGACCTATTTCCTCCAGTGTTAACGTTTTGCAGGTATTAACGGCCAAATACGATGCGGTCAACTGGTCGATATACACTTCGTAGTGCAATTCTGTCAGAAATCCGGCAAGATCAGGTATCAGTGCCGCGATCTCTTCATTCCTGTGTTTGCCAATCAGCGCAATCGTCTTAAATGGATAATTCATTACTGAATATTAGAAAAATAATGAAAACATGCCGAAAAATGAATAATGAATAATTTAAAGCAGTAATATCCCAGCTTAATACATTTAAACGCACATTCTACCGTTACAGATACAGGATTCAACAACCCGCGGAACCATTGACACGCTTTGAATCAGATGCAGTAGAATCACTGATAAAAACCGGATCCGTTGAAATTTCCCAAAGCTTCTGCAATCAAAAACAACCGGATACCTGTCGTGCAATTTTCATTCCTTCCTGACAGTGAAAAAATGCTGGCAAGCCCATATTAGCATTATTACAAACGCAGCAAGATAAATACATTTCCAGCAAAACGCAAAGACGACGTTAAACAATCAAAGAATGTTGTAGAATTAACCCATTATGTCTATGCTTAACGAACGTGCCCAAATACTATTAAAAACCCTGGTAGAGCGTTATATCCATGAAGGACAGCCGGTCGGATCGCGGTCACTTTCCAGATTCTCCGGACTGGAACTGAGTCCCGCCACAATCCGCAACGTCATGGCAGATCTCGAAGAAATGGGCCTGGTGATGAGTCCGCATACATCCGCAGGCAGGGTGCCGACAGCCAAAGGCTATCGTTTCTTTGTCGATAAGCTTCTGGTGATCAAATCGCTTGCTGAAAATGAACTGCTTCACCTGGAAAACCAATTACTGCCGGATAACCCATCCCGCCTCGTCAATATGGCATCGCAGTTACTGTCCGAATTGACGCATTTCGCAGGCATTGTCGTCACACCCAAACGAACTGGCGCGGTCTTCCGTTATATTGAATTCATGGCATTATCGGAAAAGCGGATTCTTTTGATCATTGTGACCCCGGAAGGCGATGTACAGAACCGGATTATTTTCACTGATGTTGCGTACAGCCAGTCCGATCTGATCGAAGCCAGTAATTTCATCAATCAGCACTATGCAGGCTGTACGCTGGATGAAATCCACAACCGCATTCACAAGGAGCTGAAGCAGCTCCGTCAGGATATGATCGGACTGATGAATGCGGCTATTGAGGCCGGTGGCGCCGCTGCAAGCGAAAACAGCGAAGTCATCGTACTTGCCGGAGAACGCAAACTGCTGGATACACTGGATACTTCGGAGAACCTGGCCAGCCTGAAAAATCTTTTTGAAATTTTTGAACGCAAAACCAAACTGCTGCAACTGCTCGAACTGAGCCAGCATGCACACGGCGTAAAAATATTTATCGGCGGCGAATCCGACATTACCACTTTTGACGATTTCAGTGTCATTACAGCGCCTTACAAAATGGAAGGCGCTGTCGTGGGAACGGTCGGCGTTATTGGGCCAAGACGCATGGCTTATGAGCGCGTGATCCCGATTGTTGACATTACTGCCAAACTGCTGTCGAGCAGTCTTGCGCAGCAATAAACCTAGCAGACACAACGAATATCAATTTTATTTCACCCGATGCCTGATTAAACAATGAATACGGAATCCGATTATCAACATGGCTCGCCCGGAAACACGGGTATTCTGCTCATCAATCTGGGAACACCGGATGCGCCGACACCGGCGGCGGTACGGCCCTATTTGAAGGAATTTCTGAGTAATCGACGCGTCATTGAAGTTCCGCGTCTGATCTGGTGGCCCATACTGCACGGTTTTATTTTACCTTTCAGGCCTAAGCAATCGGCTGAAAAATATGCGTTAATATGGACGGCGGAAGGTTCTCCCCTGAAAGTACATACCGAGCGGCAGACCGCGTTATTGGCAGAAATGCTGCACGATACCGTGAGCAGCAGGCTGGTCGTTGAATATGCAATGAATATTGGCAACCCATCGGTCGCCAGCGTACTGAACAAAATGAAAAGCGCGGGATGCGACCGTATTCTGGTTGTTCCGCTGTTTCCGCAATACGCCGCAAGCAGCACAGCTGCCGCCATGGACGCCGTTTTTGCGGCGTTGAACCAAATGCGGAATATGCCCGCCATTCGAACCGTCAAGCAATATCACGATCATCCGGGATACATCACCGCGCTGGCGCAGAACATACGTGAATACTGGGAACAGCACGGACAGCCGGATAAATTGATCATCAGTTTTCACGGCGTACCGCGCAAGAACCTTGATAAAGGCGATCCGTATTTCTGCTTCTGTCAAAAAACGGGACGCCTGCTGGCTGAGACGCTGAATCTGGAGCAATCGCGATACCAGGTTTGCTTTCAGTCCCGCTTTGGTCGCGCGCAGTGGCTGCAACCCTACACCGCGGAGACACTGGAAAACCTCGGCAAGCATCAAACCCGGCGCGTCGATATTATTTGCCCCGGCTTCGTTTCGGATTGCCTCGAAACGCTCGAAGAAATCGCTATCGAAGGAAAGAAAATTTTCATCGAAGCAGGCGGCAAGGAATATCACTATATCCCTTGTTTAAACGAGCGCGCGGACTGGATCGCCGCACTTGCCGATATCGTTCGGTCCAACCTGCAAGGCTGGCTGGAATCCGACTCTGTTTCGCCCGAAGCGTTTGAACAATCCAGAGTACGCGCACTGCAACTCGGCGCCAGTAAATAATTCACGATTAATACCGCTGAAATAATGACTTTGACTGCCATTCGAATAATCACATGCTGGTAACATTCAAGACTGATGTTGGCGACATCACCATGTTTGGCGATGTCGCGTTGCAGATGATCAAGTTGATGGGACACAGCGAGACCGTGCCTGGCGCCATTCTGGCGAAAGATTTACCGTTGGCGTTGAGCCGGCTGAAAGCAGCGCTACTCACGCATAAAGCCGCACCGCCTGCCGATGAAAATGAAGATGAGGAAAAACCCGCAATCAGCATCACGCATAGAGCATTGCCTTTGATCAGTCTGCTTGATGCCGCAGCACGGGCAGGCTGCGATCTGATGTGGGATTAGTTACAGACCCCTGTGACGCTGAATGCGCATCGTGGCTCTTCGGTTCATGCCCAAGACAGGTGTCCCAATAAGGAATTCCTGCAAATCGTTGCACTAAAAAATCCACAAAAGCGCGAACACGCAGCGAAAGATGGCGTGTATGCGGATAGATTGCGTAGGCATCGATCTGCCTGGCCCGCGTTTCCCGCAACACTGGAATCAGTGCGCCATTTTCAATTTCACGGTAGACGATAAAGGTTGGCAGATAAACAATCCCCTGGCCGTTTACCGCCGCATCACGCAGAAATTCACCCGCACTGGCCTTGATATGCGGATTGATTTTTATCTTTCGCTCCTGATCATTCCTGTCGATCAGCGTCCAGTGCTGATAATCCTGCAACAGATTATAAACCAGACACTGATGACCAGGCAGATCATCCGGAGATTGCGGTGCGCCATGTTTTTCAAGATAGCCCGGACTCGCACAGAATACATGCCGAACCGGCGCAATGCGGCGGGCAATCAAACTTGAATCGGGAAGATAAGCGATACGAATGGCAAGATCGAAACCTTCCTGCATCAAATCTACCTGCCGGTCGTTGAAGTCCAGATCAAATTCGATTTGAGGGTGCTGCTGTAAAAAATCGTTGATCGCCGGTCCTAAATGCATCAACCCGAAACTCGAAGGCACGGCCACTTTCAGGCTTCCCTTTAATGTGCCATGTGCCTGTGAAGCGGCAAGCTCCGCTTCAAGCACATCGGCCAGTATGCGAACCGATTGATGGTAAAAGGCGCGTCCGGTTTCAGTCAGGTTCATGCGCCGGGTAGTTCTGTGAAAAAGTTCGGCGTCGAGATGTGCTTCCAGTTCCTTGAGACGGCGACTGACAGCCGATTTCGCGATTCCGAGCGCATCCGCCGCAGCGCTGATACTACCCGCTTCCACGACTCGGATGAAGGTATCCATATTTTCAAATCGATTCATTTATATTTTTTGTTGCCAAATAGAGAACAGTTAATTGATTCTATCACTGTTTATTATCCACACATCAACAATCATAATGTACACCATCGCAACACGCTTGATGTGTTGGAACGATAAACATAAACCACAAACACAGGAGATTGAAATGGAAAAAATCACGCAATTAACCGCACGCCTGTTTCTCGGCCATATATTCCTGATTGCCGGATTGACAAAAATTGGCGCTTACGCAGGCACGCAAGGTTACATGGAAGCGATGGGGGTGCCGGGTGCATTGCTGCCACCTGTCATTCTGCTTGAAATCGCTGGCGGACTGGCCATTATCGTCGGCTGGAAAGCACGGTATTCAGCAGTCCTTCTGGCCGTATTTTCGATAGCCGCCGCTGCAATCTTCCACAATAACTTTGACGACCAGATGCAGACGATTCTGTTCATGAAGAATTTTGCGATTGCCGGCGGCTTGATGCTGCTCGCGGTGCATGGCGCAGGCGCTTACAGCATCGATGATCGACTTGCTCGTAACACCATGACGATCAATAAAATATAGCGTATCAACACAGCATCCAGTGATGCTGTGTCTTGTAAAAAAGATACTCACTGAATAAGGAGAAAAATGATGAATGCAGAAAACGTTATGCGACTGATTCCCGCAATGACCGTCACTGAAGGCGCCGGAGTTACCGTACACCGCACAATAGGCACGCCGGCTTTACGCAGTTATGACCCGTTTCTGCTGCTGGATCACATCGGCAGCGAGAATCCCGATGATTATATGGCGGGCTTTCCCGCGCATCCCCATCGCGGCTTCAATACCTTCACCTATATCATTGACGGCGAAATGAAGCACGCCGACAGCATGGGTAATACCGGCAATCTTGGGCCTGGCAGCGCACAGTGGATGAAAGCCGCCAGCGGCGTGATTCACTCGGAAATGCCCAAACAGAAAGATGGTCTGCTGCGCGGTTTTCAACTGTGGATCAACCTGCCCGCAGCAAACAAAATGGATGTTCCCGAATATCAGGAATATCCGGCGGAAGCATTCCCGGTGCTGGAAAAACCCGGTTATCGCGTTAAACTCATCGCCGGCAGTCTGGATAAAGCGGTGTCACCGATTGTGGACAACATCACTCAGGTAGTTTTTCTGGATGTACTGGTGAAACCGGACAAGCCATTTCATTATGTTTTGCCTAAGGAAAACGCCAGTTTCCTGTATGTATTCGAAGGAGATGGTCAGGTCAACGGAAAAACCGTAGCGACGCATACCCTTGTTACACTGGGTGGCGCGGACACTTCTCCCGTTTTTACTGCAGGCAGACAGGGTGCGCGATTCATACTGATCAGCGGCAGGCCAATCCACGAGCCCATTGTGCAACATGGTCCGTTTGTGATGAACACTCGAGCGGAAATTGATCAGGCAATGCAGGATTACCAGTCAAACAGCTTTGTCCGGGAACGAGCATGGCAGCACCGAAACAAGTCCGAAGGGTACATCGAAAAAACACAATAAGCAGAACCAATGCGGTGCTGATTCCATAGATCAGTTTTACCGTGCGCGACGAACTTCATGCAGGTATCAGCACCGCAAAGCGCACTTTCAGTTAAAATAACGCCAGCTCACGATCATTCACTATGGGTCAGAACCTGTCATGAACCTTGAAAAGGTAGTTTTTGGTTTTTTTATTGTGCTTGCCTTGTCATTGAATTATGGTTTTTTTGTCGGTGACATGGACAATCCGGCGCATCATCATCCTTACGAATTGTATGCCGCCATAGTCGTCAGTCTGATCGCCACGGTGCTGAAATTCGGAGACCGCACCCAGATTGGCGCCGTTCACCTGGCCACCAGCCTGGTCGCGGATCTGCACCTTATCGCCGCCGCAATTCTGTACGCGCTGATCAGCGACACCCCTGAAGAAACCGTCATGATCAATCATGTCGTTTCGTTGTCCGGCGGCGCGTTACTGGCCAATATCGTATCGGTTATTCTTTTGATTGCCGAAACGATAAACCTGCGCCGGTAAACAGTCCGGCAACATCGCTCAAGCGATTATGGAAGCCGGCATCTGATAATGAATAACATCGTGTTTCTGATTCTGCGACGCATGCGCGCGCCGTTGATCGCGGTCATTATCAGCTTCGGTATCGCGGTCGGCGGATTGACATTAATGCCAGGCATTGAGATAAATGGCGAGATTTCGTACCTGTCACTGTTTCAAGCCTTTTATATTATCAGCTACACCGCCACAACCATCGGCTTCGGCGAAGTACCGCACGAGTTCTCTACTGCTCAACGCTTATGGATGACATTCTCTATTTATCTGACTGTCATCGTCTGGTTCTATGCCATAGGCACGATTATCACGCTGGTTCAGGACGTAAACCTGAAAATTGCTGTGCGAACCTCGCGATTCGCCAAATCAGTCAAGCGGATCAGTGAACCCTTCTATATTATCTGCGGCTACGGAGAAACAGGCGGCCTGCTGGTTAATGCGCTGGACCGTAAGAATATTCGCGCTGTCGTTATAGAAATTCAACAACTCAGGATCAGCGAGCTCGAACTGGAAGATTTCCAATTCGACATACCCGCTTTATGCGCGGATGCCCGCCTGCCTGATACGCTGATCAAGGCGGGAATCCGGCATCCGTTTTGCGCCGGCGTTGCGGCGCTCACCAATGACGATCATGCAAACCTTGCTGTAGCCATTTCGGTTAAGCTGATAAATCCTTCACTGATGGTGCTGGGTCGCGCCGAAAATATGGATACGACAGCAAACATGGCTTCTTTCGGCACCGATCACATTTTCAACCCGTACACATTGTTCGGTGATCAGCTGGCGATGGAAGTGCATGCACTGGGTATCTTCCTGCTGCATGAGTGGCTGACCGGTGTTCCCGGACGTATCCTGCAATCACCGGTTTGTCCGCCTACCGGGAAATGGATAGTCTGCGGCTATGGACGCTTTGGCAAATCCGTCGTCAAAAATCTCCAGC
This sequence comes from Nitrosomonas sp., assembly GCA_028577615.1. Classification (GTDB taxonomy): domain Bacteria; phylum Pseudomonadota; class Gammaproteobacteria; order Burkholderiales; family Nitrosomonadaceae; genus Nitrosomonas. Next base: position 23,958 of record JAJSDU010000009.1, on the reverse strand, counting down.
GTGCGCGTATCACCACGGTCATAATCGAAGCCGATCCCAAAATGACCGGATGCGATGATTGCATTTCAGGCAGCGGCGCCGAAGCCGGTACACTGGAACAAGCGGGCATCAAGGATGCGGTTGGTATTGTCGCCGGAACCGATAACGACATCAACAATCTGTCCATTGTGATAACCGCACGCGAAATGAATCCTGACTTATTCGTCGTCATTCGCAAGAACAAGCGTTACAACGATTTGCTCTTTGAACAGTTCAGCGCTGATATTTCCATGCAACCCAGTGATATCATTGCACACGCCTGCCTGGCACACATGATCACCCCCCTGCTTGCGCAGTTTCTGCACTTGGCGCGCAGCCAGAGCAATGCCTGGGCAAATCAGCTGATTGCCCACCTGGTCAGCGTTGTCGGCGAACAGGTGCCTGAAACCTGGTCCGTTGCTATCAACCGTCATTCCGCGCCTGCCGTAACTGGTCTCATGGCGCAGGGCTGGTCCATATCGCTTGATCACCTGGGACAGGATCCCGTCAATCGCGAGACCAAGCTTGATCTAGTGCCTTTAATGCTGTTGCGCGATAACACCCCGCTTCTGCTGCCTGACGCCACACTGCAGATCAATCCTCGGGATCGCATTCTCTTTTGCGGCCGGCCAGCCGCCAGAAGCGCGCTGGCCGAGCTTTTGAACAACCCCAGGACATTGATTTATATCATCAATGGCGAGGTTATGCCCGACAGCTATCTGTGGCGCTGGCTGTACCGGAAATTGAAGAAAAAAAACGAATGAATCCGTCAAAAATTTATTACATCGCGGTTTGTTATTTCCGCCCGATATTCCATATTCACAATGCTATCTTACTTTTAGGTAGATAATTCAGAGTGTTATTTGAACCGATTGACGGCATCCTTGAACGAGGTAGATACGCTTTCCCATGCTGATTCAAAACCTTCTTTCATATCTTCCCACGCATCTTCACTGGCATTTCTCAACTTATTAAGCTTATCTTTCATATCACTGCGCTTTGATTCAAGAGACTCAATTTCGTTATTTAACTTGATCTTCGCATCGGCACTCGCACCGGATAATTGAGCCCTCAACTTACTCAACTGAGCGTCCCATTCATCCAGCTTTGCTTGTGCTTTTTGTACGTAAGCTTCTTTATTAGTCATTTTTTTATCCTTTTGGTTTGTTGAAAATAATTCAAACATACAAAACATTTGAAAAATGACAATAGCGGAAAAATTTTATCTATTGCTTTTTCAAGCTATCACTAGTCGCACAAAAAAGCAATTCATTCCAGTTTTTAGACATGCCACTTTAGCGGTTAACAACAAACCCTTTGGAGGACTCAATCAAAAGCCTCCAGCCTTGCCAGAGGTAATTTAACTGGTTTCGGCGATATCACTCGACCATAAACAAAGGCCACAAAATTTGTGTATACACATAATAAATTGATTCACTCAGAGCAACTGCAGATTAACGGTTTTCAATGCGGCTATAATCCAGGATTCCATATTCAACGGGATCATAATGTCTGAACGCCTCGTGCAATCGATCACTGTGTTGCCAGAAGTTGTTATTTGAGCGTCGTATACCATACCGATACATCAATCTGCTGTAATCATCTTCATTCTTTAAGTTAGTAATGCTTGCGACAAAATCAGCGAGTGACGCTGCTTCAACTCGCCATAAAGCATCCGGAAAAGCACCGACAAAACCGGGCATGACAGTAATATAATCTTCCTCAGGCATACGGTTTGATTCCTCATTTAGCAGAGTGGCGATATGACTATGCGCACTATTACGCAAAATCGTATAGATTTTGTCATCCTGATTCTTGTCTATTACTGTTAAAAATCCTAATTCGGGCAACAGGCTGGCGGGATTTCCTTGAATCTCATGCAATCGACTTAAAATCCGCCGGTGTTGCTTAGGGGTAAAAGCAGAATCAAGTTCATATCGGTCAGACAAAATCCTGGAAAGACTCTGTTGAAGCTGACTATACAAATAACTTTTGGCAGACTTGTTTTCCGGATACTTTATATCCGGCTCAGCAAGTAAATTGGCATGCTGCCCATAGACGTAATCTTTAACTATGTCGCTGGCACCTCGATACCAGTAGTCGCGTAGTGCAGAACGAGTTTCGCCTGGTAGCAAAGTCAGAAAATTAAACTCACTTTCCATACGCAAAAAGTCCATGTAGAGACGTGTTGAAAGCTGATGTACTATATTGCCGTATACATCAAAACCAGCAACCAATAAATAATGTATCCTTTCCAAGATAGGATAGTCGATTAGCCATGCCGTTTTGGGCGGCTGTCCGACCAGGCCCTGAATAACGGTGGCGCTATCGAAATGTCTGAAAACCGTTAAAGCCGCATTTTGATTATAGCCGTCTCCATTCCATATCCAGTCCAGATTTAATGCGCTTTTATCTTTTAATACCTTGTTTAAAACAGCGCTTTTTTCCCGTAAATAAGTCGCTTGTGATTTTGCATATTCGGGCCAGTGCTCCAGAATGTCAACAGTACTTTCGTTTTTAGAAGGTATATCCAGTCGGTCACTTTGCGTTCTTAAGAATTGATCTATATTATCCAGCGCTTCCTGGTCAGGATTCACAAAAAAAACCCAGAAATGATCATTAATGACGTTTAACGCGACTTGCCCACGACAGACAGAACCTTTTATAAATCCATTAATGGTGAAATGGGCATGCTCCAGCATGAAGCGATAACGTGAGTGCGCCGGTATCGCAGCAAAAGTCTTGAATGGATTGGATGCTGTTTCGGGTTCGTAGCCAGGCAATTCGCTTACGTGATAAGGTTTGTCGAAAAAAAGTGTTTTATAGCGTTTCAAGCGCTCCTGGTTCAGGGCGTAGGGTAAATGATTTTTTGTCGTAATCGTATTCTGAACGCGCTGCAAGCGATAATAAACCCTATCAACCTGAGGGTCATCATAAGGACGTCGTGTACTGATAAGACTAGTGGCTTGTCCGGGAGGCGTGCGAGAACGTACGATTTTAAAATATGTTTTGATCGCACTTTTGCTGTCTTCAAGTTCTGAAAAATACAAGTGCCCCAGAAACAAATGCTCATAAATGTATCGCGCAACCAGTTGATGTTTAGAAGTATCATTATTGAGGAATGCTTCCCAGATATGAATCTGATGTTGATAGGAAGCATCCAGTTCAGGCAATTCCGTCAGAGGCGATCCAGCTCTCAACCAATGCTTCAGCAGCTGAAATTCGTCTGGCTGTAGACCAGGTAAACCATATGGCATTCCCCGATAAGGGTGCGTTTGTGCATAGCGGTCAAACTGATCGATGTTTGCACACACATGATCGGCGTTCAAGGAAAAGTCAAATAACTCATCTGGAATGACTTCATTATCGCCAGCAACCTTGCTTAATGGATTCAACCGATCGAGTTCCAGTATTCTGTAGAATAAGCTGTTTTGCCAAGATTGTTCATCCTGTTTTTCATTCAATACGGAATAAAAACCTTTTTTTCTCCATTCACCAACAGATTGTGCATCTTCAAATAAGCGAGTCAACGACGCAGCCGTGAGCCGAGTGCCATTGTAGACAGGCTGCGAATTGGCGCCACGATCAATACCTTGTGCAGACGCCAGGTTAAGCTGGCAGGGGGCATCATAACATCCATGGCAAACCACGCATCGCTGATCGAGTAACGGCCGAATCTGTTGCTGGTATAGCTTGCCATGTTCGGAATTTGATGCCATATATCTATCCGGAATAGATTCCTGGGCTATATCACAGCCCATCAGTAAACAGCTGAACAACAATGCCAAATACTTCTTCAAGACTACTCCATTCATGACACGTGAGAAAAAGTGGTCATCTTACCTTAGAAACAAGAGTGTTCGATGAATCGTGATCTTGAAATAAAAATAACATATTGATATATCATTACATTCGAAACACAAAACTCAATCGAAATCTGTCTGAAAACAAGTTTCAGATGAGGAAAGTTGTATGTGATATTTAAAAATAGGATTTCATAGGTACACGGCTGCTGTTTCATTTTAAATGCAGCTGTTTTGAACAAACAGGGCCGTGTTATGTATTCAGCAACGTTGTTGACCTCTATCTGGCCCGCTCAATTGACTACAGCTTTCCAGAAACCCAGGACACCATCGCAGACGACTAAATGGTGCATCTTTGAGGTTACACTGTCTATATCAACCAGAATAGCCTGCGATCACGAAACAGCAGTAATTCCCCTTCCTGACGATACATTCTTTGTGTTCGACATCAGTTTTTAATAACGAGGCCAGAAAGCTCAGATCGAGTGTACAGAATCCCTGATATTCTTCAGCGAGTTGATTGAAAACACAGTTATTGGCGATGATTTCAGTGTAGTGTTCCGAAATCTCCTTTACCCGTGCATCATAGCCAAGTTCACACATAATCGCCGCCACTTCACGAAGTTTATCTGCTGACGAGGGCTGTTTCGCTATACGATTTTCGAATTCTCCAGCCATTTGCTCTCCGAGCGAATGCAAACACAGTTTTGTTTCCTGTTCACCCAGATTTTTATCGACCCACGAAAGCAACAGTTTGGCAAAAAACGAATAGCGTCTCTGGAAAAGCTCCAAACCACTTGGTGATAACGAATAAATCCTGCCCGGCCTGCCACCCGTACTTGCCAGGGTTGCGCTCTGAATGAAACCGCTGCTTCCCAAGCTCGACAGATGTTGATTGACTGCATTGCGAGAGATGGATAACAGTTGCGACAGCTCGTCCACCGTAAGTCCGCTGCGATGGTGAAGTAACGCCGTGACCAATGACTGTTGGCTCTGACCTAAAAATGATAAAGAGGACATTCTGAATATTGATGATGGTTAGTTTTACCAGTTTCGACATATTTTTATTGCAAAAGCTTCAAAACATACAGTAAAGTATAAGCTTTTACACTACTCAGGAGGAGGATTTAATGCTTACCTATTTAATCATAGTTTTAGCCATTGCAGCTGTTGGCGGTGTCGTATTAGCCATGAAAGTTTTTTCCGGACAATTAGCGCCATGGCCATTGTCTATCGTTCATGCTTTATTAGGCGCAACAGGTTTGATCATGCTGATCATGCTGGTGCTGGAAGGTTCGGGAGACTCGCGCCTGACCGCAGCACTTGGGCTACTTGTCGTTGCCGCATTAGGCGGATTCTATCTTGCCTCAATACATGCAAAAGGTAACGTTGCGCCAAAAAATGTAGTGCTCATCCATGCCGGCGTGGCAGTAGCAGGCTTTCTGACGCTGCTCAGTGTGTTTCTTTAATCGATAAAAAGGTAAACCGCATGAAACACCCCATCCACCCAATGCTGGTTCATTTTCCACTGGCAACCTGGTTTCTTGCAACAATGGCGGATATTGCAAGTTTATTTACAAATGAGCAGACAGGCTGGGTAGCCGGGGTGTTACTTGTCGTTGGAACAATCACCGCGTTACCCGCCATGATGACCGGATTGCTGGAACTTGGGAAAATTGATCAGCAGAGTCCAGCGATGAGGGTGGCGAATCAACATATGATACTGATTATGACCAGCTGGTCTTTCTATGCAGTCAGCCTGTTCCTCCGCCTTAATGGCACACAGCTTGAGCAGCCAGAGTTAGCCGCCATTGCTTTTTCGATTCTGGGGTTTATTTCTCTTTGCAGTGCGGGATGGCTAGGCGGAAAGCTCGTATATGAATATGGTGTGGGCATTCACACACAAAAAAAATAAAATTAAATCAGTAGCTGTGTCCGGGCAATTGTTCTTGAATTCGCGGATTTAATTCAGCGGTTTCTCTACCCACGTTTGACTTTAATCAGTCCAGAGTGATAGCTTGAGTGTTATTTTTTGCTCTGTACAATACTTGAATCAGGTCCGGGAAACATGACATGACATGAACTGGCACGAATGGATAATCCATCACGAATTCATCGTTAAACTGGCTGCCTTCTTTGGTATTTTCTTTCTCATGGCAACCTGGGAACAACTCGTGCCCTGCCGCGTTCTGGTTATTCCGAAGAAACTTCGCTGGACTCACAATCTTGGTTTGGTAGTGCTTAACAGCGTTGTGCTGCGCCTGGTGTTTCCGGCCGGGGCCGTTGGCGTCGCTGTTTTTGTGCAACAGCAAGGCTGGGGATTATTGAATTATTACTCGATACCTTTGCCTGTCGCTATCGCCATTTCGATCGTGGCAATGGATTTCATTATTTACCTGCAGCATGTCATGATGCATGCCGTTCCTGTGCTTTGGCGCGTGCACCGCGTCCATCACGCTGATCTTGATTACGACCTGACGACCGGCATACGGTTTCATCCTATCGAAATCATCTTGTCCATGCTCATCAAAGCTGCCGCCATTTTGCTGCTGGGTCCGCCAGTTCTGGCGGTCATGTTATTCGAAGTATTGCTCAATGCCTCCGCCATGTTCAATCACAGCAATATACAGTTGCCGGGCGGACTGGACCAGGTGCTGCGCTGGTTTATGGTTACGCCGGATATGCATCGCGTTCATCACTCGATCAGAACAGATGAGGCGAACAGTAATTTCGGTTTTAATCTCTCCTGGTGGGATAGATTATCGGGCACCTATCGAGATCAACCCAGAGGCAATCATCAGGGTATGGTGATCGGCATCAGCGGCTATCGGAATCCGGAGCAAGTCGAGCATTTGCCCGGTATGCTGGCACTGCCTTGGAGGAAAGCTATTTCCGATTATGCGATCAACCGGCGTAAATATGATCAGGAATAAGTCCGGCTGAATGGCGCTGCACTAAGCTAAAACGTTATAAATTCAATGTGACAAGCTCGCTGTACAAATTCTGCACACAGTCAGCGGGCACTTCGTCGCCAAGATAGAACTTCTGATGGCCTTGTTCCGGTTTTAATAATGTCTTCATTGGCTGATCCAGAAGGCGGGATTCAATTTTGCTGAAAAAAAATCCGTGCCTGAGCAGCAAAGCGGTACGAATAGCCGGCCAGCACTGGCGGAATAATTCGGCATCACTGATATACAGAATCCAGGCGGTGGCCAATCTTTTATGGATTTGTTTTTTAAAAATCAGGAATCCATAGCGACCTTCCTTTTTAAAAAACAAAAAATTCAACCAGGGAAAATCAGCATGATCCGCATAATGTTGCGCAGCCTGCTGCGGCAACAGTGTTTTAATTTGTGTAATATTCTGCTGACTTATTACCTCGCCGGCATTTGTAACAACCGGTATATTCAGGAATATCGCAACTTCATTATTCATAGGTTTAAACTTCAGGAACCTGAAGATCTCAACGCCGTCCTTATTAGGTGACAACATGGTAAATGTGTAACCTTTCTGACGTATCAACGCCAGCACAAGGTCGATACTGCGTGCACGAAAATCAGCTAATACGCACCAGCTATGCGGATTACAGAATCGCTTCGTACTGCCGGTCTTAACAGGTTGTTCCGAGTAAATTGCACATAAAACACCCACAATTTCATTATTGTGCTTTAACATGAAGCCAAAATTAGGTGCATCCAGCAACCACGATTTACTGATACCCCGTTTCCACTCCGGGACAGTAAAACGATTATTCATATGGCAATGCAGAAACTCGGCAACATCGTCAAGATCGTTCTGGCTTATGTCCGTCAGCACTGTTTTATCCGCAGATTTCTGATCATTCATGAATTTGACTAGGTTTGAATTGTTATAGGTGGGTATTTAGGTTGATAGTGCCTGGTTTCGAGCTCCCAGATGTCTTCCGAATCATCCGAGGAAACCATTGCAAATCCCAGTTGCTGATAATGATTCTTGACCAGTTTGTTTTTCTCGGTTGGGCGATAATAGCCACGTATTTTTTTAATGCCGTTTGATCGCGCAATCGCCACCAGTTCGTCACAAACCGCATCTTCCACTCTACGCTTAATCACACGACAACTCATCAGCCAGGTATCAATCTCCCAGCAATCGCCTGCGTTCTTACAGATCACCACACTGATCATACCATTATCACCAAACTTGTCCTGTAAGTGTATCTGTAGCGTTAAATAGCGATCGGATTTTTCAAATCCCAGCACATCCGCCTCGGTATACCGTCGGGTTGTCAAATTAAATTGATTTGTTTTGTTAATGAGTTGCACGATGCGCTTGCGCCCGGTTTCATTAAATGCCGCGAAATGTATTTTCATTTCCAGTGAAATCAAATAATCCGTCAGACTGGGGGCCCTCTGCAGCATAGCCTGTCGTCGTGCGTTATCTGCATACTGCGCATTGCGCTGCGCGTCATCCGCAGTAAAGTCGATTTTTTCAAAGTAACGCGCGGCAGATAATACGCGCAGAAACTGCGAAGGATCTTTTGGCAGTTCCGGCACACTTATTTCAGGTATCATAATCCGGATAATTTCGCGTTCCGCAGGATTGTCGTCAACAAAAACCATTGCATCCATGCCAATATTCAATACCTCGGCGATTCTGCGAATATTGGAAGCCTTGTCTTCCCAGTTAGCCATAAATACTGCGAAATCAGATGCTTGAAGCAACATCCCTGGATGTTTCTGAAAAACCTCCAGTGCAACAGCTTTATCATTCTTGGAGCACACCGCCAGAACGACACCTAAAGCCTTCAGCGATTTTGCCCATTGTTGAATTGCCAGAAAAGACTCACCGACCGGATGCCCCTGGCCGATCTGAATGCCTTCTAACCCGTCATCCCCAATTACGCCACCCCAAAGGGTATTATCGAGATCCAGAACAAGGCATTTCTTGCTTTTTCCACGAATTGCCGCGAGCAATTTTGCCAGGTAGTCCGCATACAACGGTATATATCTGTTAGCCATAGGCACTCTGGACATATACCACTGTCTTTCATCAAACCATTGATGCGTCCCAACAGCATTGGCCAATGCTGCAACATCGAACAGAACATCCACGCTTTTTGTAACATTTTCAGCCAGTACAGAATTAAACGCATTCAACGATTTTCGAAGCAAACCATCCAGCTGTGCATCAAGATTTCCACTTAAATCATACGGTGGATACGCCAGTGTCTGTACAATACAGATCGTGTTACCGTTAAGCGCAAAAGACTGCCGGATTTGCTGCAAGTAGTCGAAGGACTCCAGGCTCGGATCATTTTTCCCGGAATCTCCAGGCTCATTCACGAAAAATGAATAAGCGCGGTAATCGAGTGCAAGCAGAACCGCATCCAGATTCGACTGATTAAGCTTCGAAGCCGGATCAAAAGCTTCTTGCGCTACCTGCCCAAAATCCGCCGCGATCACTTCCAAATCTATCCCATTGCGCAAGGCAGCAGTAACCATGGCAGGTATCATCAAATCCATGGTCGCGTTGCTGACTATCCCCAATCTGAACGGAATTAAATTCCTGGACAGAATGGCACGCTTTTCCGGATCGAATTGTTGTATCGTTTGATATAACCGGCTGGATTGATTGATGGATAAAGCGTAATTGGCAAGCAATCGTACTTCAGCGCCGGGCGCTGCATGATTCAGTAATCGGGCGCAGCGATTATTGAAATCATCAGCAGGCTTGAGCAGCCAGGGAAGATCATGCATGGAGTAATACTTTGTGAAAAGACAGGGTTAATTCAGTTTTTCATACAGAAGATCGACGATGGTGGCCACCGTTGTCATGTTGACGATCTCTTCCAAATCAAACTGAACATCAAAGCTTGCTTCAATAGCAGTTAGCAGTCTGATATGACTTAAGCTGTCCCATTCTGCGACATCATCCCGGCTGGTATCAATAGAAAAAGCGAGATTACTATCCACAAAAGTATCTTGAAAAATAAATTTCAGCTGATCGAGTATTGCTGCCTTGTCTTGGTGCATTGTTTGATTCTTCCAGTATTTAGAATATTAATGATAGTTTCTTCCCGGTTCAATCGGACGTCGGATCAAGTCAGTTGAAATACTTGAATTTCAATCGAATCGATAATTCTTTTACGTAACCTGCTGCACGAATGGCGTTATGGCCTGCCAGGCTGCCAATATAATACGACCGCCGGAGTGACATACTTAAATCCATTCACTCTAAATCCCTGAATTCTGCCTTCTCCTGTACTCTTTGAGGTAAGCCAATTCGCATCATCGCCATTTTTAATTTACCGGCGAATGAACGCGCAGACGACAATTATCTTTTATGTGCAGAACCGAACGTCCAGTACAACAAAAAACCGGTAAAAAACATGCCACCGGCAATATTTCCGGCTAAAACCGGCAAACCGTTCCATAACCACCAGTCCGCAAAGGTGATATTGTCACTAAACAACATGGCAGCGGGAATAACGAACATATTTACGATAGCGTGTTCATAGCCCAAAGCAAAGAAGGTCATAATCGGTAACCACATGGCGGTAATCTTGCCACCTGTCGTAGTGGACGCTAATGCCATTACTGCGCCCAGCGTAACCATCCAGTTGCACAGCAACGCGCTGCTGAAAGCCGAGACGGTTCCGGCAAAACCATATTGCGCGTATCCCAGTGTTTTAACCTCGCCGATTTCGGCAATACGTTGCGCCACGGGAAGCGTCCCAGGATCAATGTATCCCATTTTGGTCATAACGATGTAATATAAAAACGCATAACCGACGCTGCCGATCAAATTGCCAAGTAAAACCCACGTCCAGTTATTGAGTAATCGCACAAAACGGGTGCGTCCATCGTATACGGCGATAGGAATAAGCGCAAAATTGCCTGTTGCCAGCTCCAAGCCGAGCAGGATGATCATGACAAAGCCAACCGGAAAAACAATGGCTCCGATTATACCAAGACCGGTTTGCGTTGCGGCGGTAATAGCCAACGTAGTCGCATACCCTAGAAACGCGCCGGCCAGAAAGCCGCGTAACAACAAACTGCCAACCGGCAAACTTGCTTTGCTGGCGCCCGCCCGCAGCATATTCTCAACAATCTCTTCAGGTTTTACATAGGCCACGCGTGCGTTCCCTTTGTCTGTCGTTAAAATATCGGTTACTGATTCTTGGTGGGTAGAAAGATCTGCAGCAAATCGTTCAGAAAACGTCTGCCCATCAAGGTCGGCGTAATACGGCGGTGGTCGCGTTCAATCAATCCACGCTGCTCTGCCTCGTTTAATGCTGGAAGAATGGCAGTAAGTGGCATTCCAGTGCGTTCCTCAAACAATGCGCTTTCGAATCCACCGGTTAAACGCAACGCGTTCATCATGAATTCAAAACTACGATCAGCCGGTTTTAATTCGAACTGCGTTTGTATCGCTGAGGCGGCAGAGATAGAACTGTTCGCTGCTTTTTCCAGATAGGTCTTGGGTTGCTTGAATCGCATCTGGCGAATGATTTTATCCGCAAAACTGATCTTGCTGTGCGCACCGGCGCCTATGCCAATATAATCGCCGAATAACCAGTAATTTGTGTTATGAAAAGATTCCCGTACACGGTGTGCAAAAGCGGAGGTCTCATAATGCATGTAGTGATTTTCACGCAGAACGTGCTCGATTTGATCCTGCATATCGGCCGACTGCTCATCCGTTGGCAATGCCGGCGGGAAACGGTGAAACAGCGTATTGGGCTCCAATGTTAAATGATAAATGGATAAGTGTGCAACGCTAAAAGAGCAGGCAGTCTCAGCGTCCCGGCGCGCTTCCTCTACTGTCTGCCCAGGTAATGCATACATCAAATCCAGATTGATGTTGTCAAAAATGTTCTGTGCGATAGCTACCGCCCTGTATGCCTCATCAGCACTATGCACTCGTCCCAGTGCACGAAGATGCTGTAAATTAAAGCTTTGTATGCCGACAGACAAGCGATTGATCCCGGCGGAACGGAATTCAGCAAACTTCTGCGTCTCGAAAGTTCCCGGATTGGCTTCCAGTGTGATTTCCGCCATAGGCTCCAGCGGCAGTAAAGTACGTATCGCTGTCAGGATTTTATCAATTGACTGCGCACTGAATAAACTTGGCGTTCCACCGCCAAAAAAAACACTGATGACTTGCCGCCCCCAGACATGAGGCAATGCGGATTCCAGATCGCGAGTTACTGCATTGACATATGTCTCTTCGGGAAAGGCATCTTCTTTTCGCAACGCATGCGAATTGAAATCACAGTATGGACATTTTTTCAGACACCAGGGAATATGAATGTATACACTCAATGGCGGCAATGACCGAAGCCTTGGTGACGCCATTCCTGGTAATGGAACTTGGGTGACTATTGAATTCACAGCAACGTTTATCCGATTTTGCGTAAAACCAACAACGGCGGTGTCGTCAAAGTACTGCGCGTACCTATCATGCCCGCGATTAATACACCTGCGATACCTGTGCCGACACCAACCGCCCAGACCCAGGGATTAAAGCTGTACGATAAATGCAGGACATGACTGGCGATGGCATAGCCCAACAGGCTTGCACCGGCCGAGGCAAACAACCCGGCCAAACCGCCCAGGATAGCAAACTCGGCGGCCCAGGCGCGCGTCAATTGTTCACGCCTTGCGCCAAGTGTACGGAAAATAGCCGCTTCATATATCCGCTCGTCCTGTGTTGCCGCTATAGCCGCATACAATACGATAAATCCGGCAAGCAACGTGAACAAAAAAACAAATTCGATGGCGCGAGATACCTGCTGAATCATTTCCTGCACCTGCCTGACCACCGTGGCAACGTCAATAACCAGAATATTCGGGAATTCCCGCACCAGTTCATGCATCATCTGATTTTCCGATGCCGGCACATAAAAACTGGTGATATAGCTCACCGGATAGTTGTCCAAATAACCTGGCGGAGCAACAACAAAGAAATTCACACGAAACGAATCCCAATCGACTATTCTCAGATTCGTAATGGTTCCGGTAAAAGTATTACCCGCAACATCAAAAGTCAATCGATCTCCGAGTTTGACACGCAAAGTGCGTGCAATGCCTTTTTCCAGTGAGAGCGCGGCTTCTGTTCCGGCTGTTTCGCTGTTGACGGTATCCCACCACTCGCCATTTACCAGCTGGTTATCCTGCGGCAATTCACTGGTCCAGGATAAATTAAAATCTCGCCGGATATGATTCGCAGCGTGCGGATCATCATAATCCTCAGGCTTGACCTTGCGGTTGTTAATTTCAGAAAGCCGGGCGCGTATCATCGGAAAAACCGGGGGATGATCTACCTCATGGCGATCAAAAAATGTTTCCAGCAACGGCAATTGATCTTCCTGAATACCCACGAGAAAATGATTGGGCGCATCCGGCGGCAGTGTCGTGTGCCAGTCCTTGATCAAATCGTCCTGCACCAAGGTCAATACCAGTAAAGCCATGAATCCAAGGCCAAGAGAAACCACCTGAATTATACTGGATCCTGCTCGCCGACGAATACTGGCAAGACCATAACGCCAAGCTCCACCCGCCTGGTGCCGCAAACCGGCCAGGAGCCTGACCAGAATCCAGCCGATCGAACCAAACACGCCAATCGCAATAATAAACCCGACGATAATATAAAGGCCCAGCTTCAAGTCCTGTGCTTTCCATATGAATAGCAGCGACAAAATGATCAGACCCAGCAAATACCCCGTAATACTGTAGGTATTCGGCAATCCGATGTCACGGCGCAATACCCGTAATGCGGGAACGCTGCGCAGATTAAGCACCGGCGGCAAAGCAAATCCCAGCAGCAGCACCATGCTTATCAGAAAACCATGAATCGCCGGCAACCAGCTAGGTAGCGATATTGCCGTATCCGTCAATCCGGATAGCCATGTCGATAAAATTTCCTGGGCGGCAAAACCGATAATACAGCCAAGTGTGCTCGCAATGATGCCAAGCACAATAAAATAATAGAGGTAGAGATTGAATAAACCACTTTGACTTGCGCCCATGCTGCGCATGATGGCGCAGCCATCAAGATGGCGCAAAGTAAACCGGCGCACCGCCAGCGCAATTGCTGCGGCGGCAAGCACAACACTCACCAGAGCAGCCAGATTCAGGAATTTTTCGGCGCGCTCGAGTGCGGATCTAATCTCCGGTCTTGCGTCACGTATCCCTTCAATACGCTCAACGGGTGTAATCTGGTTTTCGGCCCAATTGCGAAAACTCTCTACGGCGCGGAAATCGCCGGCTATGAGTAATTGGTAGCTAATACGGCTGCCCTCCTGAATAAGCTCGGTAGCAGGCAGATCGGCAGCATTGATCATCACGCGCGGCGCCATGCGGACAAAGCCGACAGAATGATCTGGTTCGCGCATAATCAGTGCTGTTATTTTAAATTGTGTCGCGCCGATTTCGACCGGGTCATCGCGTTTCAATTCCATGCGCGCAAGCAATTTTTCGTCGATCCAGGCCTCGCCCGATTCCGGAATACCTTGTGCGATACGCCTTTCCGGATCTGTTGATGTGCCTGCGAGATACAATTTCCCGCGTAACGGATATCCCTCGGATACCGCTCTGATTTCTGCCAGCTGATTGGCTTCTCCATTGGAAACCATGCTCGGAAATTTGATGATTGTCGCCGTTTTAAGCCCCCGCTGCCGGGCTTCCAGGAAATATTGCTCGGATAACGGACGCGTGGAAATGATTAATAAATCCGCACCCAGCAATTGATTACTTTCCTGCGACAATGTTTTTTCAACACGATCAGCAAAAAATCCGACAGTGGTCATACCGCTGACTGCGACAACAAGCGCCAGTACGAGAATATAAATCTCACCGGCACGCCAGTCTCGCCACAACATTAAAAAAGCCAATCTGATAAAATTCATATTCATCCTTTTGACAACACGCCTGAGCAAACATCTGACTCAGGCTGCCTATTGTATACGATAGCACCGTTTACATTCATCACTGAAACACAAACTCACGGTCGAATTTCGGTGAGCCGGGTGAACCGGACAGAAGGTCTGATATTTATTGTTTATCTGTTTGTTTTCATCCACCTCGCGCTACGAGCACTACTGTTTTATACATGCAATACTTGTCACAAATGATATTGCATTTGTCTGAAAATTTTGATAGCCTGAAAACGAATTTGAGTTTGATACAAATTGGAAACTAGGGTTCCGGCTGCGGAGTGTTAACTGACTCTGAACATTGCGTTTTAGATCAGTGTCTTCATCAGCGTCTGGTTCGAGAGTTTCCGGTCTCGCACTTCTTCATAAAAGCTTCTTTCAGATCGCGAGACTCCACGGAGGGATAAAAGCCCGGGAGATAGGTTTATGCACGATGCCCATTTGGGATGATCATTGCATATATTCTGAGTTCCGGGAATTTATTCCGCACTAACCGCACAATTGGCGTTGTACACAACAATCGTACACGTAAATTTGTGCGAAAGGAGTCTTCGATCATGACAATACTATTAAAACAGAATTCATGCGCGCCCGCCGACAGTAATTCATCTGCAGCGGATACACTTAATCGCAGCATGACCGTATGGCACAGTTTCACTATGGGCTTTGCTGTTGTTTCACCCGTGGTTGGTCTCTATGCCATTATCGGCGTTCAGACTACCGTTACTGGCGGCGGCTGGTTTGCCGCGCTGGCAATCTGCCTGATTATGCAATTAATGGTAGCCACTGTTTATGCCGAACTCGCTTCGCAGTTTCCGATTGCCGGCGGTGCTTATAAGTGGGCACGGCAGCTGGGCGGTACGATAACTGGTCAATACGCTGGCGTCATATATGTCTGCTCCGCAATCGCCATGCTGACCACGACGGCGTATACCGGCGGTATCTGGCTGGCAACCTTCTCAGGTGCGCTTGATAGCAGTGGAATATCGATGGTGTTATGGGGTGCTGCTTTTCTGCTGCTATGCGCCTTGCTCAATCTGGCGCATGTCAACATCTTCAAGATACTAATCGCATTAGGTGTGTACGCGGAAATCATAGGGTCATTCGGCATCGCCCTGCTGTTATTCTTTTTTTTCCGCCAGCATGGATTTTCCGAATTATTTCAGCACATGGGATCAGGCACCGCACCCACTGAAACGGCTGCATTTCTGGCCGCACTCGCGATAGCAGGCTGGGCTTTTATCGGCTTTGATTCCTGTTCCACAACCGCCGAAGAAACGCATCAACCCAAGCGTATGGTGCCACGCGCCATTTTTCTGGCATTAAGCGCCGTCGGCGCCGTCGTATTGTTTAACTCAGCCTCACTGATTCTGGCCTTTGATCATGAAGCACTGACAAACGCCAGCAAAACGGCAGATCCGGTAACACCATTGATTGCAGACCGATTTGGTCAATGGATAGAAAAACCATTTTCCGGCATTGTCATGATCGCCTTTTTGGCCTGCGGTGCATCCGTCGTCAAATATACCTCACGTATCGTTTTTTCAATGGCGCGCGAAGGGAATATGCCTGAGATGCTAAGCCATGTCACGGCAGACAGGACACCACGCAATGCCATCCTATGCACTGTTACCCTGTCAGGCCTGGGTTTGTTGCTCGGGCTGAATGACGGCGCTGTCGCAACAGTGATTGCCTTCGGTACCGGCGGATTGTATGCCATGTTCGCCATGACCACCGGCGTCGGTCTGTTTACCCGGTTGACCGGACGCTGGAATCCGGCGCTCGGTGAACTTAAACTCGGCGTATGGGGATTGGTAATCAATACAGTGGCGTTTATCTGGTCGGTTTTTGAATTTATCAATATTGCCTGGCCGCGCACCTATGCAGTTTCACCTGATGCGCCCTGGTGGCAGTTATGGGCAATACCGCTGGTGCTTGGCAGCATCCTGAGCATAACTACGTTATCTATCATCATAAACAAAATCCGTATGTCAGCCAGCAAAAAAGACTGACACTAAAAAAGGAGTCCAAAATGAACGAACAACATTTTCTCTGGCAGGAATTTATCCCGGGAGGCGGTCACTGGTCCGGCATAATCCGGCGCGGAATGACGCTGCGGCTGACGGACATCGATGGTGGCGCCAATGTATCCGTATTGTTTTACAACCAGGAGGAGAAACTGGAACGCTACAACATGGCTGACACGCTCAAATCGCAGCATACATTTTATTTGACCAAAGGCCATGCCTGCCATTCCGATATGGGACGGATATTCTGCTGCATTACCGCGGATACGGTGGGCTGGCACGATACTGTCTGCGGACTGAGCGACGCCGAACTGATCCGGCAAAAATATGGTGTTTCACGCTATCAGGAGCATCGCAACAACATGCATCGCAATGGATTGGATGGCATGTTGATTGAATTGGGAAAATGGAACTTGAATAAGCGTGACATCGTAGCCAATATCAATTTTTTCAGTAAAGTAACCGCCGATAAAAACGGTGAGCTGCACTTCCATTTAGATAACAGCAAGGCCGGGGATTATATTGATCTAAGTTTCGAAATGAATACGTTGATAGCACTCTCCGCAGCGCCGCATCCACTCGACCCGGCGGATCATTATCATCCGGGTCCGGTTAATTTGGCATTGTTCAGCACGCCGCCTGAAATTGTCACTGAATGCGCAAGCATCGCCGAAAACGTACGGGCGCGGCATAATACGCATCGCTACTGCCTGCACAGTGTAAAAGATCATGGAGGTGAATTATGAATACGCAACAATTGACAGAAAGCCGCCTTGATCCTGCTACTGCGGTGGTGGATGAAATCTGCGCGGCTGGGGAACCATGGGTTAAACAAGTCAATACCGGACAAACATTTCGTATCGTGGATCTGGAAGGCAACCAGGCGGTTGATACGCTGTTTTTTAATGCGCGCCAGGCACTGGAACGTTACAGCGCCACCGACACCATACGCCGGCAGAATCAGCTTTATCTGACTACGGGCAGCAGGCTTTATTCCAATTGCGGCAATGTCATGTTAACCATTGTCGCGGATACCTGTGGACGGCATGATACGCTGGGTGGCGCCTGTTCGGCGGAGAGCAACACTGTCCGCTATGCGCTGGACAAATATCCGATGCACAGTTGCCGGGACAATTTTCTGCATGCGCTGGCACACGACCCGCTTTGCGAACAACGCAGCATGAGCAAACGGGATTTGCCAAGCAACATTAATTTTTTCATGAATGTACCGGTTACCGAAGACGGCAGGCTTGAATTCGACGATGGTATCTCGGCGCCTGACAAGTACGTTGAAATGCGCGCTGAAATGGATGTCATCATACTGATTTCCAATTGTCCGCAATTGAACAATCCGTGTAATGCTTATAATCCGACACCGATCCGCTTGCTGGTTTGGGACTGATATTGCAGAGGGTACCAGAGCTATGTTCAATAAAGTACTGATTGCCAATCGCGGCGCGATTGCCTGCCGCATCATACGCACGTTGCGCCGTATCGGTGTTAAAAGTGTGGCGGTTTATACCGATGCAGATGCCTTGTCGCGCCATGTCACCGAAGCCGATGAAGCCTTTTGCATTGGTGCCGGCGCAGTATCGGACAGCTATCTGCGTACCGATAAAATACTCGCTGTTGCGCGACAAACCGACTCACAAGCCATCCATCCCGGATATGGTTTTTTGAGCGAGAATGCCGATTTTGCGGAACAATGCGCAACGCATCAGATCCGCTTCATCGGGCCGAGCGCCGAACAGATTCGTATTTTTGGGCTGAAGCATACCGCACGCGAACTTGCCACAAAAAACCAGGTTCCCTTGCTGCCGGGAACCGGTCTGCTGGACAACCTCGACGAAGCCTTGCATGCCGCCGGGCATATCGGTTATCCGGTCATGTTGAAAAGCACTGCGGGTGGCGGCGGTATTGGTATGCGTCTGTGCTGGAATAAGACAGAATTAAGCGAAGCCTACGATGCCGTAAAATTTCTCGCGCAGAACCATTTCAAGGATGCCGGCATTTTTCTTGAGAAATATATCGAGCAAGCGCGGCATATTGAAGTACAGATTTTCGGTGACGGCGAAGGCAGCGTTATCGCACTAGGTGAACGCGACTGCTCAATGCAACGCCGTAATCAGAAAGTTGTCGAAGAAACGCCTGCGCCAAATCTTTCGGCCGATCTGCGACAAGCGCTCATTGACGCAGCAATCCGGCTCGGCAAATCGGTCAATTATCAGTCAGCAGGCACCGTGGAATTTCTGGTTGATGCTGTCAGCAACACATTTTATTTTCTTGAAGTGAATACGCGGCTTCAGGTCGAACATGGTGTCACCGAGATGGTGACCGGCGTTGATCTGGTGGAATGGATGGTGCGTCAGGCATCCGGTGATTTACCATCCCTTGAAACCTGCAAAATAAACGTCAAAGGCAGCGCAATTCAGGTCCGTCTTTATGCCGAAAATCCCGCCATCAATTTTCAGCCATCCAGCGGATTACTGACCGATGTCCGGTTCCCTTCCACTGCACGAATTGAGACCTGGATTGAGCGTGGCATCGATATATCGCCATTTTACGATCCCATGCTGGCGAAAGTCATTGTGCATGAATCCACGCGGGAACAAGCAATTTCCGCCATGCAGCATGCACTGGATCAAACCATCATACAGGGTATCGAAACTAACCGGGAATATCTCGCCCAGATACTGAACAGCGCGGCATTTGATGAAGGGCTGCACAACACAAGGTTCCTGGACAGCTTCCGCTATTACCCGCACACCATCGATGTGTTAAGTCCCGGTGTGCAAACCACGATACAGGACTATCCCGGGCGGCTCGGATACTGGCAAATTGGCGTCCCCCCCTCCGGTCCAATGGACGCCCTCGCTTTCCGTCTGGCAAACCAGCTTGTCGGTAATTCTCCGGATAAGGCCGCGCTGGAAATCACTTTTTCCGGTCCAACGCTGCGATTCAACTGTGACAGTGTCATTGCGATCACAGGCGCAGCGATTGAAGCGCATCTCGACGGCAAAGCACTGCCGCCATGGCAGTCGCATGCAGTAAAAACCGGCGCCATACTCAAGTTCGGCAAAACTACTGGACACGGTTGCCGTGCTTACCTGGCCATACAGGATGGAATCCGGGTAACCGAATACCTTGGCAGTAAATCGACATTCATTCAGGGCCAGTTTGGCGGACACACAGGACGCCCGCTACGCAGCAGCGATGTATTGCATATTCAGGAGACCGGCTACCACCAGCAGCGTTTTTTAACGCAGGATTCTGCGCCGCGTTATAGCAACGATTGGAAAATCGGCGTTATGTATGGACCGCATGGCGCACCCGATTACTTTACCGAAGCCGATATCCGGATGTTTTTCAGTACATCATGGACTGTACATCACAACTCCGACCGCACCGGCATCCGACTGCTTGGCCCCAAACCGGAATGGGCGCGCAGCGATGGCGGTGAAGCAGGCCTGCATCCATCCAACATTCATGATAATGCGTATGCGATAGGCACCATCGACTTCACCGGAGACATGCCTGTCATTCTCGGTCCCGACGGACCGAGTCTTGGCGGTTTTGTCTGTCCGGCAACTGTTGTCCACGCTGAATTATGGAAACTTGGACAATTAAAGCCCGGCGATACAGTACGTTTTTATCCACTGTCAATGGAGCAGGCGGCAGCAATCGAACATCATGTCAATACATCCATTGCGCAGATCAGTTTCCCGGAGCAGGAAGACTTGTCGTCAGTACTTTCTGATCCGGGAAATCCCGTTTTACACACTACCCCTGAAAGTACGCACGCGCCCGCGGTTATTTATCGTCAAGCTGGTGATAAGTATCTGTTAATCGAGTATGGCCCGATAGTACTTGATTTCAATCTCAGGCTGCGCGCACACGCTTTGATGAACAGTATTCAGAACGCACAGGATACCGGGCTTCTTCCAGGAATCATCGACCTGACACCGGGTATCCGGTCGCTGCAGATACACTATGACTCTCAATGCCTGCCGCGTGACCAGTTGCTGCGATTTCTGATCGATACTGAAGCACAACTGCCTGAAATTGATGATCTCAAAATTCCCTCACGTATTGTACATCTGCCATTATCCTGGGATGACGCAGCGACAAAGCTGGCCATTGAAAAATATACGCAATCCGTACGCAGCGACGCACCATGGTGCCCGAGCAATATCGAATTCATCCGCCGCATTAACGGTCTGGACAGCATCGAAGCCGTGCAGCATATTGTTTTTGATGCGTCCTATCTGGTACTGGGACTCGGCGATGTGTATCTCGGCGCACCGGTTGCAACCCCCATCGATCCGCGCCACCGCCTGGTTACCACAAAATACAACCCGGCAAGAACATGGACTCCGGAAAATGCTGTCGGTATTGGCGGCGCCTATTTATGCATCTATGGCATGGAGGGGCCGGGGGGCTATCAGTTTGTCGGCCGCACCGTGCAGATGTGGAACCGCTTTCGTCAAACCAGTGACTTCAAGGATGGCAAGCCCTGGCTGTTGCGCTTTTTTGATCAGATCCGCTTTTACCTGGTCAGCGAGAGCGAGCTGCTCAAGCTGCGCAAAGATTTTATCACCGGAAAATTCAAACTGCGTGTTGAGGAAACAATTTTCAGTCTGCGGGAATACAATCAATTTCTACATCAGAACAGCGCATCTATTCAGACATTCAAGCTGACTCAGCAGACCGCTTTTGATGCGGAGCGCGAGCGTTGGCGGAAAGATGGCCAGCTGGAGTATTTAAGTGAATTGAATGAAGACAGCCTCGATGATGCCTCTGTACAAAGCGAACTGGATTTACCTGAAGGAATGCATGTCATCGGTGCGCATGTTACCGGTACAGTCTGGAAAATACTGGTTACCGAAGGAGAGCGTGTTACACAGGGCACACCACTGGTCGTTGTCGAATCGATGAAAATGGAATTCATGGTCGAAGCGCCCGTCAGTGGCGTCATACGTCAGATTTTCTGTCAGGAAGGCGGATATGTGGCCGCCGGACAAATGTTGATGATGATTCACGAAGAATAAATGGAACAATCTTGACTAGTCATGCACAGGCAGCTAATTCCATGACGACAGACTGCAAATGCTACACTTGAGTTTTTTAGACAAGATTTTAATTATGAATGACATTCCTCTTTCTGTATTCTCGTTGATTGAAACACGCGTGCTTGGTGTATTGGTTGAAAAACAACGCACAGTACCTGATATTTATCCGCTAACGCTCAATGCGCTGGTTTCCGGCTGTAATCAGAAATCCAGCCGCGACCCGATAATGAATGCATCGCTGGCGGAAGTACGGTCAGCCATTGACAATTTGAAACGTAAAGCATTTGTCACCGAGATCAGCGGTGGACGCGCGGACAGATTTTCGCATAATATGGAACGTATCCTGAAAATTCCATCTCAATCCGTTGCGTTGATCGCCACATTAATGCTGCGCGGACCGCAAACAGCCGGAGAATTGCGCATTAATAGCGAGCGGCTGCATAAATTCGCTGACATCTCTTCAGTGGAAAGTTTTCTGGAAGAACTGGCTGAACGCCACGAAGGCAGCTTGGTCGTGAAATTGCCACGTCAATCGGGTTCACGGGAAAACCGCTGGATGCATCTGCTGTCAGGCATGCCTGAAATACATGATGATCTCCCGGCAGAGCGGAGAGAAATGCACCACCCAATTATGAATACTGTAGCAGAAAGTGACTTTGCCGAACTGAAATCACACGTCATGCAACTTGAAACAGAATTGGCCACACTAAAACAGATGATTGAAGTGCTTTCAACACAAATCAATTTTCCTGCAAAACAATAAAGGGCGTCTCTAAAAATTCCGAGTTTTAAAAGGAAAATGGGCAAGACGCGACCTCTATTGCGCTGAATTTGCCGGTTGCGGTACGTTGTATTCGCTAACCGGCCGGATCAGCCCTATATTCCCCTGCTTCAAGTTCCGCATCGTTTCCACTTAACCAATCATCCGGCAAAATACCCAGGCGAACGTAGCGATGAAAGCTCGAGTAAGGCCAATCCACGATTCGTTGCACCAGCCCATGCTTCATCGGATTCCAGTGCACATAATCCACGTGACGGGCATAATCAGTATCGTTACGAATCGCATGTTCCCAGAATCGCCGCTGCCAAATACCGCGCTCGCCTTTGGCGATCCGCACTTTCGAGCGTCTTTCGGTGCGCGGCAATCGCTGTACAAAGCGGATCTTGATGCTCTTCCAGCGGTTGGAAAAATCGTCATCCCCCGGCGGCAATGTCCACACCGCGTGCATATGGTCGGGTAACACCACCCAGGCATCGATATGAAACGGACGCTCCCGCCGGGTAACCCGCACTGCTTCGCGCAATTCGCCGATATGCCGCACCAATACATCCTGCTTCCTTTCCAGCAAGTTCACAGTGAAAAAGTATGTGCCACCCGGTATCCTAAACCGGCGATAATCCGGCATAACCACCACTCATCAATCTCACCCCGAAATTTTCCATCCGGCATAATTGATTCCGTAAGGCGGATGCCCAACGGGCGATCCGCCAAGCCAAAACCAAAACCAACATATCGTCCCAAACAATCATCACTTTCGTTCGGTGAAGCCATTCGAGTGGAATGCTTCCACTTGGCGGGATGCTTCCATTTGGCGGAACGCCTCCGGCTTCCGCCTTACGCGAGTTGCGCGGATTAGACTGATTAATCATTGGGTTACAACTTCCTGCCGCCCCAAAGAACAATACTTAATTTCACCAGATGGACTCTTAAGTTGCATCGATGCGGCTTCAAGTAGTATTTTACTAAGCCCTTTCAGCTGAAGTGTTTTACATTGAATCTCATCTTTCTGACACTCTCCGACATAGAATCGAAACTCTTTCTGATAGGAAAAGCTAGAATCCTTGGCAGTAAGTGAACGATCCAATGGGTTGTTGGAATACTGGACAAATCCATATCGAACCCAAAAACCACTAGCCTTACTCAGTAATTTGACATATGCGCGGATTTTTTTTGCAGGTAAGAGCACAAAGTAAGGTCCGAATTCTTCTAACATACGTTTTAGCGACTGCTCAAAACCATTGTGAGGTCCTAACACGGACCAAGATTGCAACCATGCGTCTTGTTGCTCATGCGCTGGGTATATCAGGATACTTTCGGAGTCCTTGAAATCAATCGAGCGACCATC
>JAJSDU010000008.1 GCA_028577615.1 Nitrosomonas sp. | reverse complement strand
AAATCTGCTCTGACTTTGAAAACCGCTTTGAAGGCTTCCAGGTGGTTATCAAACAGCATGATGCCGTGTTTGTCGGAGACGTAGGAGCAACAGCCATTTTTCCAGACCGTTACAGCGTAACACATGAAACCTGTCATGGCTTCAATGCGGGCAAAGTCCGCAATCTTGACGTTTTCTTTGCTTACTTTATTCATTTTCTTACCCCCGTTTGACTTGTGGAAATCAGAACTATATGATGGTTGAATCATCAAAGAGTTATTATGATAACTCCGAATATAAGAGTTATTACGATAACTGTCAAGGATACTTTAGGCGAAAATCATGGAAATAAAAGAATTCATCGAAATAGGCGAAAGAAAAGCAGGAACACAAAAAGAACTGGCTAAATATCTAAACATTGCAGCCAGTACACTGAGAATAGTGAAAAGTGGAAGAACAAGCCTTGATCCTGCTTACTGCATTAAACTTGCTCGATTTATCAATAAAGATGAAATAGAAGTAATAGCAGCAAGTAGACTGGTGACAGAAAAAGATGAAGAAAAAAGGAAAATATTTGAAAGCTGTTTCAAAAGAACCAGTCAAGCAGCTTGTATCGGTTTGGTCGTTGGTCTCAGTATGATACTGACACCCTCCACCGCTCAAGCAGAAAGTTTAAACGTAGCAGAGAGCAACACTATTTATATTATGTTATATTATGGAAGAAAGCTTTAAAATTTATTCTCTATTTTTGCGGTATTCTTCGAGGCGTTTCTCGGCGTGCCTGTTTTGCGGGTTAATCAAATGCCGACATAAAAGCTGCAATTCTTCCGGATCGACGCCTGCTTCAAGCATTCCCTAATAATGTCCTGATTTTCCATCATTGATCAGCAGTCAATCGCATCAACGCTTCCCGGTATTTGTCCACGGTCTGTTGGATGATGTTTTCAGGTAGCGTTGGCGCAGGTGGTTTTTTGTTCCAGTCCTGTGTTTCCAGCCAGTCGCGGACAAACTGTTTGTCGTAGCTTGGCGGACTGATGCCGGTGCGGTATTGGTCGATCGGCCAGAAGCGCGACGAATCGGGCGTCAGCACTTCGTCGATCAGATACAGCGCTCCAGCGGTATCGAGTCCGAATTCGAATTTGGTATCGGCGATGATGATGCCGTGCTGCGCGGCATAGTCGGCTGCTTCGGTATAGAGCTGCACGGCTTTTTCGCTGACTTTCTCCGTAAGTTCTCTGCCGATCTGTTGCTCGACTTCCGCCAGCGCGATGTTTTCGTCGTGCAAGCCGGCTTGCGCTTTGGTTGACGGGGTAAAAATTGCGCCGCCGGGTATTTTTTCCGCCTGTTGCAATCCCGCAGGCAATCGAATACCGCAGATTGTGCCGGTTGCCTGATAGTCTTTCCAGCCGGAACCGACGATATAACCACGCACGATCGCTTCAATGGGCAGCGGTTTAAGCCGCCGGATGACAAACGCGCGATCAGCAACCTGGTCACGCTCATGCGCCGCGACGACGGATTCGGGTGAGATGCCGGTCAAATGGTTGGGAATGATGTGCGCCAGTTTTGCAAACCAGAACGCCGACAGCGCGGTCAGCAACTTGCCTTTTCCCGGAATCGGGTCCGGCAGTATCACGTCGAAAGCAGATAGACGATCGGTCTGAACAATCAGTAATTTGTCGTCATCCACGGCATAAATATCGCGCACCTTGCCGCGATGCAAGAAAGGCAGACTCTGAATATGGGTTTCGAATAAAGCCGCTTCCAAATGGAAATCCTTTTTTATCAGGTTGTTAATGATTTACGGATGCGCAGTGCGCTTGCCAGTGCTTTTTCAGCGGTTTCATCCATTACCGTGAAATGACCCATTTTGCGCCCCGCCCGCGCTTCTTTTTTGCCATATAAATGCAGTTTGGCCGAAGGCTGACCGAGTATCCGTGTCCAGTCCGGCGTTTTCTCGCGCCAGATGTCGCCAAGCAAATTGACCATGACACAAGGCTGATGCAAGGCAACATTTCCCAATGGCAGATTGCACAATGTACGCACCTGCTGTTCAAACTGGGAAGTTACGCAGGCATCGATCGAAAAGTGACCACTATTATGCGGGCGTGGCGCGATTTCATTGATCAGCAATTGATCATCCTGTACAAAGAAAAACTCAACACACAGGACGCCCTGGTAATTCAACGTATCGGCCAGCTTTCTCGCCATAGCGTCGGCGCGCTGGGCAAGCGCCATATCGATGCGTGCCGGGACTATGCTGATATCGAGGATACCGTTGACATGCTGATTTTCGATCGCCGGAAAACTTTCCATGTTGCCATACACATCGCGCGCCAGCACGATCGACAGTTCGCAGGTTAATGACAGTTTCTTTTCCAGTACGCAAGGTACTGTTCCAAGTTCATCGAATGCAATCCTCAGACCGGACGGATCGCCAATCTGCCGCTGGCCTTTGCCATCGTAGCCGAACTGGCTGACTTTCAGAATTCCTGGAAACAAATCCTGTTGTACATGAACGATCTGGTCGATTCGATCAATGACTGCAAACGGTGCGACAGATAAACCATTGTTTCGCAGATATTGTTTTTCAGTGATCCTGTTCTGCGCGATGGCGACGCTGTGCGCATCCGGACTGACCGGGCAGGCTTGTTCAAGCAGTGTCAGTGTTTCCGCTGGTATGTTTTCAAACTCGGTGGTAATCGCTGCGCATTGTTCACGCATTTGCCCTAACGCCGCCGTATCGGCGTAGTCTGCATGGATGAACTGATCCGCTATCCGGCCTGCGGGGCTATCCAGGTCGGGATCAAGCACGGTAACCTGATAACCCATCTGATGCGCGGCAATAGTGAACATGCGGCCAAGCTGCCCGCCGCCCAGCACGCCAAGCATTGCACCGGGTTGAATGATTGTTAGCGGGTCATTGCGCACTGGAAGAGGTGATTCGATAGAGTGAATTAATCTGGCAACCGCATCGCGGCGACATTATCCGCCTGTTGTTCACGAAATGCTTCGAGCCGTTGCCTGAGCTGTTTATCTTCATTGCCCAGCATGGCAATGGCAAATAGCGCAGCATTGGCCGCGCCCGCTTCGCCAATCGCGAAAGTGGCTACCGGCACGCCTTTGGGCATTTGCACAATCGACAACAAGGAATCGAGTCCTTTCAAATAGCGCGAATTAACCGGTACGCCCAGTACCGGCACGGTTGTTTTCGCCGCGATCATGCCGGGTAAATGTGCTGCGCCGCCTGCGCCGGCTATAATGCATTTTATGCCGCGCACCACAGCGTTTTCCGCAAATTCAAACATGGCATCGGGTGTGCGATGCGCCGAAACGACACGCGCTTCGCAGGGAATTGCAAAATCTTTCAGCATGGAAACCGCATGCTGCATAACATCCCAGTCACTGCTGCTGCCCATGACGACGCTCACCTGTGGATTTTTCATGAAATGGCGGTACAGAAAATTTTTAAAATATCAATCATTGAAACAATCGTTGAAAACCGGACAGCCCGTGCACAAGCTGCATGAGCAGGATGTCCGGCGCAGTTAAAATGCCGCCTTGCGGGCTGTGATGCTGCATTCCTGCAACTTGCCTGTTTATAATATCCGGCTCAAGGGATATAATTTTAAACCATAACCGTAAACAAAAGCGCATCACGATGAATTTTCAACGCGGCAGACCCAAAGAAGAACCCGAAATCAACCTGGTACCGATGATTGATGTTCTGCTGGTTATCCTGATTTTTCTGGTGGTATCGACAACCTATTCGAAATTTGCCGAACTTGAGATTACACTGCCCGAAGCCATTACACAGGAAGTCGACAAAACGGTGGAAAAACCATCGGCGATTGACATTGCTGTCACCGCCATGGGCGAGTACACAATCAATCAGATACCGGTTAAATCAGACAGCATGGAGTATCTGCGCGATGCGTTGCGTTCCGCTGCTCAGGATCAGCAGGATCCGCTGATTATTATCAACGCCGATGCCAAAGCCACGCATCAATCCGTTATTACGGTAATGGAAGCCGCGCGCCTTGCGGGATACAGTAAAATAACATTTACCACGGAAATCAAGCCCGGGAATTAATTTCGGGGGATTAGAACTTCAGCATAAATAGGGATAGAAATCCTTAACAAATAACATGAAAAACTTCGTCACCCATTTATTCAACTTTTTCAAAAAGGAGACTCGCATGTCACTTAATCTCGATAATTTTTCCAGCACCGCTCTGTCAGGCGCGCAGTTTATTCTGGCCCCTCTCCCTTATGCTGACAATGCGCTGGAGCCAGTGATTTCCGCAAATACGCTGAGCTTTCATTACGGAAAGCATCACAAAACCTATGTCGACAATCTGAATAATCTTGTCGCCGGCACCGATCTGGCAGGCCAGTCGCTCGAGCAGATAATCCGCGCAGTTGCCGGAAAGGCCGATAAGGCAGGTATTTTCAACAATGCCGCGCAAGTCTGGAATCACATGTTTTACTGGCACAGCCTCCGTCCGAATGGCGGCGGCGAGCCTCCAGCGGATTTAAAGCAGAAAATCGAACAATCCTTCGGCAGTCTCGATGCCTGTAAAAAAGAATTCGCCAATGCTGCGATGACGCAATTCGGCAGCGGCTGGGCATGGCTGGTGCAGGATGGCGACAAGATCGCCGTTGCCAAAACGGGCAACGCCGAGTCGCCCATTACACAGAATGTGCGTCCACTATTGACGATTGACGTCTGGGAACATGCCTATTATCTGGATTACCAGAACCGACGGGCGGATTATGTCAACACCATTCTCGACAAGCTGATCAACTGGGAATTTGCCCGGGCAAATCTTCGCTAATCCATCAAACAGGTCTTTATGGCTGAAATAACCATCGCCCTGTCAAAAGGGCGAATTTTCGATGACACCGCGCCATTACTCGAAGCCGCCGGTATTGTCGCCAAGGACAATCCGGAGTCATCGCGCAAACTCATTCTTGACACAAACCGCGCCAGTGTGCGGCTGGTGATTGTGCGTGCATCCGACGTGCCTACCTATGTGCAATATGGCGCGGCTGACATGGGCATCGCAGGCAAGGATGTTTTGCTGGAACACGGTGGCAACGGTCTGTATCAACCACTGGATCTGAACATCGCGCGCTGCCGCATGATGGTCGCCGTTCCCGAAGGATTTGATTACGATTCGGCGGTACGTCAGGGCGCGCGGCTGCGGGTTGCGACAAAATACCTGCAAACCACGCGCGAACACTTCGCGGATAAAGGCGTGCATGTTGATCTGATCAAGCTGTATGGTTCCATGGAACTTGCGCCGCTGGTCGGACTTGCCGATGCCATTGTCGATCTGGTTTCAACCGGCAGCACGCTGAAAGCCAACCATTTGCGCGCGGTAGAAGAAATCATGCCGATTTCCTCCAGACTGATTGTCAATCAGGCAGCTTTGAAACTGAAACGCAAAGCCATTCAGCCCATTCTGGATGCATTTGCGCAGGCAGTCAAAAATTAACTGCTATTTTTTCGCTTTATTTCTTTCCGGATTTCATTCACATGGTTCAGATAAAAAGATTCGACAGCAGCGATCAAAAATTTGATCAATCCCTGCAACAGTTGCTGGCATTCGAGAATGCCATGGATGAATCGATTGACGCCACGGCAGCGCAGATTCTCACCGAAATCAAAATGCGCGGTGACACAGCGCTGGTTGAATACACCAATCGCTTTGATCATATGCATGCGCGTTCCGTGAAGGAACTGGAATTAACACAGGCCGATCTGCAACAATCACTCAGCGCCCTGCCGGTTGAGCAGCGTCAAGCGCTTGAACAGGCGGCTGTGCGGATAAAAAACTATCACGAAAAACAAGTCAGCGCATCGTGGCAATACCGGGAATCCGACGATACCCTGCTCGGTCAGAAGATCACGCCGCTTGATCGCGTCGGACTCTATGTGCCAGGTGGCAAAGCATCCTATCCGTCTTCGGTGCTGATGAATGCTGTTCCGGCCAAGGTTGCCGGTGTCGAAGAACTCATCATGGTTGTTCCGACACCACACGGCGAGAAAAATGATCTGGTACTGGCAGCGGCTGCAATCAGTCAGGTTGACCGCGTGTTTACCATCGGCGGCGCACAGGCCATCGGTGCACTGGCCTATGGCACTGAATCCATTCCACAGGTCGATAAAATTGTTGGTCCGGGCAATGCCTACGTTGCCGCCGCCAAACGGCGCGTTTTTGGTCTTGTCGGCATCGACATGGTTGCCGGTCCTTCTGAAATACTGGTCATTTGCGACGGTAAAACCAATCCGGACTGGATTGCAATGGATTTGTTTTCACAAGCCGAGCATGACGAACTGGCACAGTCCATTTTATTGTCACCGGATACCGGTTTCCTGGATGCTGTGGCGAAAAGTATTGATAAACTGATTGCAGGCATGCCGCGCAAGGATGTCATTCGCGTTTCTCTGGAAAATCGCGGTGCTTTGATTCAGGTGCGCGACCTGGATGAAGCCTGCACGATTGCGAACAGAATTTCTCCGGAGCATCTTGAGCTCTCCGTTGATGATCCCGAGCACTGGGTGGAAAAAATCAGACACGCTGGCGCCATCTTCATGGGCAGACATACTTGCGAAGCGCTCGGCGATTATTGCGCAGGCCCCAATCATGTGCTGCCGACATCGCGAACCGCGCGCTTTTCTTCGCCGCTTGGTGTTTACGATTTTCAGAAGCGCAGCAGCTTGATACAGGTTTCCGAACAAGGCGCCGCCACACTGGGGACGATTGCTTCTATTCTGGCGCATGGAGAAGGATTGTCCGCGCATGCAAAATCGGCGGAATACCGCTTTAAAGCATAGATCACCATTTCCTGTATTTTAGCCTGTAGTTTGAGATGCACCATGTTGCATATCACTTCCCGTGAACACCCACTGGTCAAGCAGCTGGTCAGACTGCAAAAATCCGCCCGTTTCCGAAAACAATCAAAACTCGCTGTTCTCGACGGCACTCATCTGATTCAATCCTGTCTTTCCACCGGTAATTTTCCACAAATGCTGGCCGTCAGTGAAACCGGCCAGCACCATGTTGAAATTGCAGAACTACTGGAAAATTGCAGCGCACTGGATAAAACACAGATCATTCGAATGGCCGATCGCGTGTTTCAGAAAATTTCATCCATGCAATCACCCTCCGGCATACTCGCGTGCATTGCCATACCAGATACCGTATGTCCTGCCGCACCTTTTTATCAAAATTTCTGTGTTTTACTCGAATCCATTCAGGACCCCGGTAATTTGGGCGCCATCCTGCGTTCCGCTGCCAGCGCGGGTGCGGATCATGTTTATTTATCCGCGGACTGTACTGATGCCTGGTCACCTAAAACGCTGCGCGCCGCGATGGGGGCACACTTTTTTCTGAAAATTCACACGGACTGCAATCTTACCGAAATTGCCGCCCAATTCCAGGGCCAAGTGATTGGCACGTCACCTGCAGCAACAAAGCGTCTTTACCAATTTGATTTCACGGCGCCGACCGCTTTTGTTTTTGGTAATGAAGGTGCCGGGTTGTCGGGTGCAATGCGGCAAACCGTTACGGACATGGCTTCAATACCCATGCCCGGAAGAATCGAATCCCTGAATGCAGCCATTGCAGCTTCGATCTGTCTGTATGAGAAAGTCCGCCAGGATTATGTAAGAGCGATTGAAAAAAATTCCGGAAACCCGATTGGAACTAAAAAACAGAGCAGTGTATGATTGACAGTTTTTGATCAAATCATTTTTGGAGGAAGAATGCGATTTTCTACTTTATCCGTAATGTTATTCACAGTTTGTCTGCTGGTTTATCCACTCCATGCTTTAACGCAACAGGATGAAACATTACACATTGCTGCAAATGGTGCATTACCGAATGATGAAGGTATTGTCATGGAAGTTCTTGACACCACTGGCTATACTTATATGGAACTGCAAAACGGCGACAGACGCTTCTGGATCGCTGCACCGACGACGCAGGTGAAACCGGGCGATCACGTTCGATTCGTGCAGAGCATGTCGATGGAAAACTTCACCAGCAAAACATTAAATAGAACATTCCGGCGCGTAATTTTTGTGTCTTCCACCATGATAAAAAAATAAGTTTATTCAATCTCCTCCGCGCCAATGAATAATTTGTTTTTCAACCGTTTGATATCATCCCGATATTGCGCAGCCTGCTCAAACTCCAGATTTCTGGCCGCATTCAGCATCTGTTTTTCCAGGCGCTGAATTTCCTTGCTGATCTGGCGTTCACTCATGGCATCGTAATTCATCTGTGTTTCACTGATCTTGAGTTTTCTTTGCGCGGAATCCAGGCTGTACACACCATCAATCAGATCCTTGATCCGTTTATGCACGCCCCGCGGCGTGATTTGATGCTGCTGATTAAAAACCAACTGCTTCTCACGGCGGCGACTGGTTTCATCGATGGCGGCACGCATCGAACGGGTCATCCGGTCGGCATATAAAATAGCCTTTCCATTGATGTGGCGGGCTGCTCTGCCAATGGTCTGGATTAAGGAACGCTCGGAGCGCAGAAAGCCTTCCTTGTCTGCATCCAGTATGGCCACCAGGGAAACTTCCGGAATATCAAGTCCCTCACGCAACAGATTGATGCCGATCAAAACATCAAATTGTCCAAGCCGCAGATCACGAATGATTTCAACGCGTTCAACCGTATCAATATCTGAATGCAGATAGCGCACCCGTATCTGGTGATCGGCAAAATAATCGGTCAAATCCTCCGCCATGCGTTTAGTTAACGTGGTTACCAGCACACGTTCATTGCATGCGGCGCGCAGATTGATTTCTGACATCAGATCATCCACCTGCGTCGTAACCGGGCGTACCTCAATAGCCGGATCGACAAGTCCGGTTGGTCGCACTACCTGTTCAACGGTCTTTCCACTATGTTGCCGCTCATAGTCGGCAGGCGTAGCTGAAATGAAAATGGTCTGCGGCATCATCCGTTCAAATTCCTCGAATTTCAACGGACGGTTATCCAGTGCTGAAGGCAGGCGGAATCCGTATTGCACCAGATTTTCCTTGCGTGAACGATCCCCGCGGAACATACCGCCGATCTGCGGCACGGTAACATGACTTTCGTCGATAAACATTAACGCATTTTTGGGCAGGTAATCAATCAGTGTGGGCGGTGGTTCACCCGGGTTTTTACCGGAAAGATGGCGGGAATAATTTTCAATGCCTTTGCAAAAACCAAGTTCATTCAGCATTTCCAGATCAAAACGGGTTCGCTGTTCAAGGCGTTGCGCTTCCACCAGGTGATGATTGCTGTAAAAATATTCCAGCCGGTCGCGCAGTTCGGCTTTTATCGAATCGATCGCACGCAGCGTTGTACTTCTGGGTGTCACATAATGACTGGATGGATACACGGTATAGCGCGACAGTTTCTGCAATACGCGGCCGGTTAAAGGATCGAAAAGCGACAGGTCGTCCACTTCATCATCGAACAGCGATATGCGAATCGCAGCTTCAGAACTTTCCGCTGGAAAAACATCGACTACATCACCTCTGACGCGAAACATCCCACGCGTGAATTCAATTTCATTGCGCTCGTATTGCATTTCAGTCAATCGTTTGATGATGTCGCGCTGGGTATATTTTTCATTCATCCGCAAATGAAGAATCATGCCATGATAATCGACCGGGTCACCGATACCGTAAATACAGGAAACGGTTGCGACAATGATCGTATCTTCCCGCTCAAGCAGGGATTTGGTGGCCGATAGACGCATTTGTTCAATATGCGCATTTATGCTGGAGTCTTTTTCAATGTAAAGATCGCGTGAAGGCACATAGGCCTCGGGTTGATAATAATCATAATAAGATACAAAATACTCGATCGCGTTTTCCGGAAAAAACTCACGCATTTCAGCATACAGTTGCGCGGCGAGCGTCTTGTTCGGTGCAATCAAAATGGCAGGCCGACCCAGACGAGCAATTACATTCGCAACGGTGAACGTTTTTCCGGATCCCGTGACACCCAACAGGGTTTGATAAGACAATCCATCATCAACGCCTTCAATCAGTTGTTGGATGGCTGCAGGCTGATCCCCTGCGGGTTTAAATGCCTGATGAAGTTTATACAAACTATTGGGGAAGGTTTCAATCACGGGTATAATCGCGGCTTTGTAAGTATCAGTTGTGTTTTTTATCGCGCTTAAAAATTCATTATCAGTTTTATATCGGTGAAAACTGGAGAAATTCTGAAGTGCGCTATATAAGACAATATTTTAACATGCTGCCATACCTAATTTCAGAATGAGGATGCTGTGAATTTATCTACTCGCGTACAAGCCATTAAACCTTCGCCGACTCTTGCCGTAACAGCGCGCGCAGCCCGATTGAAGGCTGAAGGAAAAGACATTATCGGTTTAGGCGCCGGAGAACCTGATTTCGATACGCCGCAGCATATCAAAAACGCAGCAATTGACGCAATCAATAAAGGCTTTACCAAATATACCGCAGTCGGAGGCACGCCCGGCTTAAAGAAAGCTATAGCCGATAAATTCAAACGCGAAAATAGTTTTGACTATGGTCCCGGTCAGATATTGGTTTCCTGTGGCGGCAAGCAGAGTTTTTTTAACCTTGCGCTGGCTACGTTAAATCCTGGAGACGAGGTGATCATTCCTGCACCCTATTGGGTCTCTTACCCCGATATTGTCATGATTGCCGAGGGAAAGCCGGTATTTATCGAAACAGGAATTGAACAAGGTTTCAAAATTAATCCGCAGCAGCTTGAAGAAGCAATCACCGCAAAAACTAGAATGTTTGTCATCAACAGCCCTAGCAATCCTTCTGGCGCGGTCTATACACTTGATGAACTGAAAGCGCTGGGTGATGTGCTAAAAAAATATCCCCAGATTCTCATTGCAACAGACGATATGTATGAACACATCCTGTTGTCCGGCAGTCCATTCGTCAATATCCTCAATGCCTGCCCTGATCTGTATCCGCGCACCATTGTACTGAACGGTGTATCAAAGGCGTATTCCATGACCGGTTGGCGCATTGGTTACTGCGGCGGTCCGGCTGAGGTGATTACTGCGATGGAAAACATTCAATCTCAGAGCACGTCAAATCCGAGCTCCATTTCTCAAGTTGCCGCAGAAGCTGCTTTAAATGGCGACCAGTCCTGTATCGAACCTATGGTGGCCGCATTTATTGAACGCAATCGATTTATCACTGACGCACTGAATCATTGCAACGGTGTTCGGTGCCTGCAATCCGATGGCGCATTCTATGCATTTGCAGACGCACGTGAGGCCATCAGCAGTCTGCATACGCAAGGCATCCTTCCTCACCCGAATGACCTGGCATTCAGCGAATATCTGCTGGAAAAATCCGGTGTTGCCATCGTTCCGGGATCGGCTTTCGGCAGTGAAGGCTATATGCGTTTATCTTTTGCCACTGCTTTGACGAATTTGGAAAAAGCCATGGATCGCATTTATCGGGCATTGAATCCATAAACTACTGTAATTGTTGTTTTATATGGCCAATGCTTGATCGATGGCGTTGTTAATTTCAGCCGCCTTTTTGGTTTTACCGGCTCTGGATGGAATATTGCATAGTCCGCAAATGTGGTTTGAATGAATGTCAAGGGAATGCACCAGAAACTTTCCATTGCATTTTCTGCAAGGTGCTATGCAGAGCACTTCGCTGTCCACAAAACGAACCAGTGTCCATGCACGCGTGAGACTGAGCACCTGCTCAAGACCATTCGCGTAAATATGTTCTAAATATAATTTATAGCTTTTGATTAACGCATCCACTCCCCTGGTGTCTGAGTAGGTGGTAATAAAATTGTAAATGTTGATAAACAATGAAGAATGTACATTGGGCTGCCAGCTCATGAACCAGTCCTCGGAATAAGGCAGCATTCCTTTTGGCGGCGATACGCCCCTGATTTCTTTATACAGTTTGACAAGCCTTTCACGACTTAAATTTGAGTTTACCTCCAGTACCTGCAAGCGGGCGCCAAGACGGATCAATTCAGATGCCAGTTGAATCTGCCTTGCTTCTGTCAGAATGCTTTTATTCCGCATATATTCTTTCCTTAAAGTATCCTGTCTTTCGTAGCAGTACAAAGTCAAGGCATACTTAGCGCTTTACAAACGCTATTTATCCTCTCCATCCTTTTCAGATGTGCTTCAACTGCTTCTCAGGTAATTACTTCCGCCGGTTGACCCGCTAACAATATCGCAGCATGCGATTGAGAAACGGCATTGCTGTCACCGCGATTATCATTCGACAGCAATTCAGCTATCAAAGCGTCGTTGAATCGAAAGCGACATAACAAGCTGTTTGAAGAAGCCATTTTGAGAAGCTGGCTGACTGTCAGTTTCTCAATAATGTCAGACACATCCTGATTAATACCCAATCGATACATCGCCGATACTCTGTCATCACGTATCATTTGTTGCGCAAGCAACAAATAAGCCAGATTAATTTCTCTGATTTCATCTAGCAGCTGTTTTGTTTCCATTTTCTGATCTCCTTTAATACCCTATCGCTACATCCGCGAAATTCAATGAATTTTCATTGAATTTCTTGCCTCTGAGCCTGCATTAATACGATATAACTGAAAGCCAATTAGTACAATCAAAGAAAACATTTCATCCTGGCTAAGTAGGAAGATGCCTACATTCTTATCAAAATTCCAAATTTTTAACTATTATAGAACTAAATTGCGACAAATTATAGGTAAAAACAACCTGTCACCACATTCATTCAACGCTTTTCCACTTGCTCGAAGTTTACAGACTCAAATCATGTCAACGACACACATTGATAAAGGAGCGCGGGCTCTCTACCCATGGATATTGAAGTCAAAGCAGGCGCTTAATGCAGAAAAATCACCGGAATATCGGCTTGCGCGATCAAAGCCTGTTTTTGTTCACCTGTTAAAAAATCCGAACCGCTCTCCAACAGTAAAATACGCCCATGAAATTGTTGAATTACGCGTAATATCTGATCGGTTGAATTGTCGGATAGTCTTACCAGGGTGATCCGAAGCTGTTGTATATTAAAATTCTCTTCAATCGCGCTGTGCAACTGTTGATACTTCAGATCATCCGTGGCCGGCAGGATAATGATGAGCTGATCGTGATCTTCATGCGCGAGATCGACTGCCAGCGACACCGCGCGCAGACTCGCTGCGCTGCCGGTAAAACTGGTTACAACCGGCCGGTCGATGTTGCTGCCATAATGCAATACAGCCAGATCGCACTGAACTGATGACATGACCGACCGGGTAATGCTGCCGACTTTCCGGCTTTTCCCTTGTAGTAATGAATTTTTTCCAATTATCAGCAGATCCGTCTGACTGGAAGCTTCGCACAGAGTGCGTGCAACATTGCCGCGCAACACATTAAATGCGATCTCAATCCGGTTTTGCTGTGCGGCTGACGCTACCAGTTTACGCAGCCGTGTTGTCTGTAACTGTATCGATCGTTCCATTCCGGCTGCATTGATTGCGCGCCCGGATGGCAAACCCAAAACGATCTCGTGCGCAAACGGTAATTCGGCTGCGCTGATCAGATCAGCATCCTCAATAAACAAGACATTGAGTTGCGAGTGAAAATGCGAGGCCAGCGTAATGCCGGCCCGCAGAATATTTTGGTTAGCGGCACTGGAGTCGAGCGCGAGCAGAATGCGATCAATCCGCGTTTTTTCCATTGCCATTTACCGGTTCCTTGATATTTTTCGCCAGATTCTGGCGGATCTTTTCCAGCTCCCGGAGGCGCGCCTCGACGCGTGCGTTTATCAGCTCGGGAGATTCGCCTGTAAGTACTGATATGGCTTCATCATGGTTGTTATAGGCATAGACCGCGAACTGTCCATTCGCGCACGCTTCGATCACATCGGCCCGAAGCATTAAATGCCTGATATTGCTGGCAGGTATCAGAACTCCTTGTTTCCCGGTTAATCCACGAAACCTGCAGATATCAAAGTAACCTTCTATTTTTTCATTAACGCCGCCGATAGCCTGAGCTTCACCACGCTGATTAACCGAGCCCGTCATCGCCATGCCTTGCCGGATTGGCAATCCGGATAATGCGGAGAGCAGACTGCAAAGCTCAGCCATCGACGCACTGTCACCCTCAATGCGACCATAGGATTGTTCAAAAACCAGGCTGGCTGAAAGCGACAGAGGATAATCTTTCGCATACCGCTCCGCCAGGAAGGAAGAAAGAATAAAAACGCCTTTTGAATGAATCGCGCCGCCCAGTTTAGTCTCACGTTCGATATCAATTACCTTTCCGCTCCCAAGTCGTGCGGTTGCAGTAATACGTGAAGGTACGGCGAAACTGACATCGCCAAGCTGCATGACCGCAAGCCCATTGATCTGGCCGATTTCTGCACCGTCAGTATCGATCATCAATATACTGCGGTTTATCGCTTCCTGAAGCTGATCGCGCAGGCGATCACCACGGTATATCTGCGCATCAATGGCACGCTGCACATTATCTTTATTGACAGTGGCCCGACTGGAAATGCTGGCGTAATAGTCGGCCTCGCGCAACAGATCAGCAATATCCATGACACTGATTGAAAGCTTTTCCGCATCTCCAGCAAGTCTTGCGGCATGTTCAATGATCCGCGCAACAGCAGAGCGATCAAAAGGACGCAATTTATCGCGGCGCAGCAATCCCGCGATCATACGGGCATACATCTGCTGATTTTCCGCTGTACGGTGCAGCCGGTCATCAAAATCGGCGGCAATCTTAAAAAGTTGCCTGAATTCAGGGTCGTAAGCATGCAGCAGGTAATACAGCATACGCTCACCAATCAGGACTACCTTGATATTCAACGGGATAGGCTCAGGCTCGAGAGAAACCGTGCTGACCAGGCTGTAAATCTGGCCCAACGATTGAATCTTGATCTGCCGCGAAAACAGTGCACGCTTCAATCCTTCCCACGCATACGGCTGCATCAGCAGCTTCATCGCGTCAATAATCAGATATCCACCGTTGGCCCGGTGCATTGCGCCAGGCTTGATCAAAGTGAAATCTGTCTGCAGCGCACCCATGTGCACGGTATACTCAGCAGCACCAATCAGGTTCGCGTAATTGGGCAGATCGAGAAAAACGACCGGCACACCGCCGTCATGCTGAGTGTGGTCGACAAGAATATTGACGTCATAGCGGCGGAAAGCCGGCATTTTCATCAACGGTACATGCATATGATCCGCCGTATCATCCTCGAGACGGAAATTCTGCAGATTGTGAATAACATCCTGCTGCACCGCTTCCAGATAAGTCAGAATGACCTTATGGTTTTGATATTTAATCTTCAGGTCATCGATCAGATGCCCCGAAGCGAACATGACAATCTGACGATTCAACTCCTTGATCTTGTTACGCGCCTCCCGCTGCCACTGTGGCTGCATGCGCAGAATAGCCGTCAGCTTTTCTTCAAGGACATTAATGGTATCCTCAATTTGCTGCTGTTCTTCTTTGGGCAGCGCATCAAATTCCTTCGGCTTGATTACTTCGTTGTTTTTTACCGGTGCAAAGGCAAATCCGTGTGGTGTGCGCAACAACCGCATATTATTCGCATCCGCTTCATCGTTGAGCGCACTAAAAGCGGATTCTATTGTCTTTTTGAGGTCGTCATCAATTTCCTGCAAGCGCAAATGATATTCATCCGTTTCAAATGCGCTGGGAATAGCGCTGCACAGATCTTCCACCAGTTGATGCATGTCGTTGCGGAAAATCGTAGCATGTTCATGCGTCAAGCTGATCGCAATCGGCTCAGACGGTTTATCAAAATTATTGACATAAACCCAGTCCGGCGGCATTTCGCGAATGCGTGACTGTTTCTCCAGATATTCCCGCACTACGGTATGTTTGCCTACTCCGGTCGGCCCGAGCACGAACAGATTGTAACCGTCATGCTGAATATTTACCCCCAGATGCAACGCCTGTATCGCACGATCCTGGCCGATCACCGCATTGAGATCATCCAGCGTTTCAGTCGTGTCAAAATCGAATTGTTCCAGACTGCAGACAGTATAAAGCTGGTGCGGTGCTAATGGCTTGATCATTCGTAATTTCCAGTATCATGCATAAACAGATAACACGCCTGATTGCGGCAGTCTGTCAATCTTCAGTTTGGATAACATGTTTATTCGCAATAATAAGCTTCCCCGGAAAAAATGATCTGCTTGTTGACACCTGGTATTTCAATGCGCGTGGTGTTGGTGCGCAGCACATGAATCGTATTTGCCCCCATGCCGGCAGCTTCATTCTGCAGGTTGGTTCTGGCGATAATCAAGCGTTGAGAATAAGTCTTATCATTATCACTTTCCTGCGAAGCGCCAGTCACGCCGCCAAGCTTCTTACACCCGGTAAAATCCTGTTCTTCGCCGAGTAACAACACAATTGGTTTGGCCGGCCGGGTATCGGTCGCTTCAGCCAGTACCGGACAACTGGTCGTGATTACAGTTAATATGATGATTTTGAATAAAAATCGATTTGCAGATAGTGCAAGCATAATGCTCTCCTTCATTCCATGTCGTTGAAGCTTGTCCAATTCCAGAGGACAATTGAATAAATACTGTGATTTTAGCACCGGATCAGCGCAATTACCTGAAATGCGCAAGTGTGTTTGATACACATCAGAGAAGCGCCGATCAGGTTGCTTGCCATTCTCATTTGCAACGCTTTAGAATCAATGTTATAGAAGTGTATGGTGCTCCAGATGTCTCCATATTTCATCCGAAACTTTATTTTGCGCTATCCGGTCAGCGGAAAAAATTAAGCACTATTAAAATAGTGGCAAAAAAATCGTATAAAGTGAAAACCTTCTGGCATCCTTCGCATGCTCCGCTTTGGATGGAAATTCCATCTGTTGATCGTCATCACCATATTTTTTTCTGATATAAGCATATATCTGCTCATAGTATGCATGCATGTAGCGATGGTAAACCATGTATAAAAAAGAAATTACCAAACCGGTCCATCCGAAAAGCTCGATCATTTCATGCTTCCTGCAGAATCAAAAATATTTTTCATGGAGAACTATCAGTTTCTATATATCAGTAAATTTTCTCCGGCACAGTAGCTGCCACTTTGCGCAGAAAAATGCAGCATCGTCTTGCTGAAAATGCCCTGATCTGATTCACCATACAATCAATCGTGAAATAAAACTTGAAAAAATATTATAAATTTTATTGACTAACCAGTTAGTCATTTTTTATAATTAACTTGCTGGTTAGTCAATATTTATTATATATGAATCAACTGAAAACAAGAGCGACGGCAAAATCACAGAAAACAAGGCAGAAAATCATCGACGCCGCATTTGAATTGTTTTATCGGCAAGGCTATCAATCGACTACTATGGATCAGGTTATTGCAGTCTCAGGTGTTTCCAAACCGACTGTTTATATTTACTTTCCGTCCAAGGAGATTCTGTGTGTGGAATATCTGAAAGAAAGACATCAGCGTGAGGCGGCATCGTTGAATGACGCCATCAACCAGGCGGATACGCCCTACCAGCGCTACATGTCAGTGGTTTACTGGTTGCGTGAACGGCTGATTGCTTCAAATTATCGGGGGTGTGGTTTTTTCAACATGATTGCGGAAATACCCGATCCGGAGAATCCGATTATTCTTGAAGCTAAGCATTTTATCGATGGTTTCCGCGAAAAGATCAAGACGCTGGTGACAGATTTGCAAGAATCCGATGCTAAATATCATGCACTTGATCCGCAACGTATCGCGGATGCTTATTATCTGATTTTATGCGGCGCCATTATGGGCAGCCAGGAATATCGCGACACATGGCCATCTGATCGCGCTGTTCAGGAAATCGAACGCTTGATTCACTAATTTTTTTGTTTCATAAATAACTAACCAGTTAGTTATTTTTATAAATCCACCTATTGTTAAAGAAAGGAGAAGACATATGCAAACCAATGTCATTACTACACCTGAAACCATTGTCAACGGTGTCAACGTTACCCGCATGGGCGAAACAGTCGAAACAATCAAGAATGATCCCAAAATAGCGAAATTTCAGTTTCGCGCGCAGAATAAATGGATTCTCGGCGCACACAATCAGACGACTATTCATGGATTCTATGGCGCGGGAGCGGAAGATACCAATCGCACTGAGCCGTTTATACTCGACGCCGATGAAGCGCCAGTCTTATTGGGCGAAGACAAAGGCCCCAATCCAGTGGAATATGCACTGACCGCACTGATCGCATGCATGACAACAACCATGGTATATCATGCAGCAGCACAGGGAATCCGGATTGAAGCCATTGAATCGACTTTGGAAGGTAATCTCGATTTGCAGGGATTCCTGGGATTGCGTGCAGACATCCGCAAAGGCTATGAAAACATCACGGTGCGTTTCAAAGTCAAATCGGATGCCAGTCCTGAGGTACTCGCGGCATTGACTAAAAATTCACCGGTGTACGATGTAGTCACCAATCCTGTGCCGGTTACTGTCTCAGTGGTCACTGAGTGATTCCGGACAGCGCTGCGCCGGATTCTGCCGGCGCAGTATAGGTCTTTCCCAATCAAATAGATCACCAGTAAAAATGCCGGATTGTTATACATCGTGAATAGCTAGGAGCCGTTAGCGCTGGATCTAGTCACCCAAAAACGATATAACCTCTCTCTCCGCCACTTTCAGCTCCAAATCGATTTCATGACCAAGAGTGACGTCTGCCGCAATGGATATTAAATGCGTTAACTGTTCGTAAAACTGGATGGATTGCAAAAATTTTTCCAATCCATCACGCAGCGTCTCATGCATGATCAGCCGTACTGGACGGTCTTTACACTTTCGACACCAGAGCTCAACGAAGAAATGATCAGCGCATTAAAGTCATGTGGGATTCAAAATCTATCAGTACGAGATGGCTATAGCAGACAATCCGAAAAAGTCGAATAGTATCAAAAAATAGCTGCAGAACAATCAATAAGTCCTGCAATATCTTGTTCTTAATCAGTTATCGAGCAGTACAATCACTGAAAAATGAAACTGCCCGATAAATTAATACCTGTGTCAGTTAAATTGTAGCGATTACGGTTTTATTGCAGCTCTTTCTCTCTGAACAAGTCTGATGCAATTGACTCGACTTTTTCCTGCAGGCGTTCATCACCCTGGATAGTTTGACCCATCGCAGTGTATTCATCAGCGGTTAATCCGGTTTGCTGAAGTACTTGCAGCATTTGCTGATTGGCAGTCTGCATGATTTCCTGTTTCTGCTGATCAGATTCCGTGTTTTGCATCTGAGAAAGAGCCTGTTGTTGCAACTGATAGAGGCCTGCATTTGCAATAATAAAAGATTTGAGTTCTTCGTTACTATATGTCGTTGCAGCATCTTTGGAATCAATCTGGTCCTGAGCCGTGGCCGGCATCAGGCAAAGAATACTCAATAAACAAATTGTAACTATACTGTTCATCCATTTGTTATGCATGCATAACTCCTTTGGTTTTATTAAAAAATATAATGAGCGTGTTCGCAGGCAAACCTGCTT
Source organism: Nitrosomonas sp. (assembly GCA_028577615.1). GTDB lineage: Bacteria > Pseudomonadota > Gammaproteobacteria > Burkholderiales > Nitrosomonadaceae > Nitrosomonas. The sequence goes on along the minus strand of JAJSDU010000008.1, from coordinate 69,794 downwards.
CCCCGAGAACCAACTTCGGAACCATGTTAACAGATACCCCGGTCACACTCAAACCGGGTCGACGCGGCTTCTCCTGTAACCAATCTTCGGTTCCACTTGAATCTGCTTGCACGGCAAACCCTCAAAAAGCACTGCCTGCCGTCACTGAAAACCAGCTGTTACGGCTAATCTGCGCCATGCGAATCTGACGACGTGCCACCTGTTGAAATCCCGGTTAACCGGAAATTACCCGGAATGCTTCGATAAGCTACTGGTTTGGATTTTCCGCCCCGCACTTGAGAAATACTTTGAGTCCACTTGTCAAGTTTTCGTATGTATAATAGGCCTCATTATCGTTACGCTATCGGTTACGGGTATCATTATCGGGTCAAAAAAGCGCCACGCGCAAAAAAACACAGCCGTCACCGGGGAATACCTGCGTACGCGAAAATTTGCCGCGTTGCGCAATACAATAAATTAGTGATCAAAAATAAATCGTTATGCCCGGATTCTTCAGAGCAATCATACTGCTTTATTTTCTGGCGGCAGCCAGTGGCTGCGGCAACATGCCCGAGAGACAATCAGCCGAACTGCTTCCACAACTGCCGCAGGAATGGAGTGCCGCTCTGACGTGCATACGTTCTCTGATCAAAACTGGTTGGAATCATTCGGCGATCCAGTGTTAACCAGACTGGTAGATCGCGCACTTTCACACAACTAAAATCTGAAATCGGCAGCAGCCTGCGTCGATGTCGCCATAGCACAGAGGCACGCATTGACGGTTCCGGCTTGTGGCCGCAGTTATCGTTTGCGCCGGCTTATCAGTATACTCAGATACGCAGTGCAGGTTTTGGTTCGGCGCAGTTCAGCGTTTTTGAGGCCATGTTCAACCTGAGTTGGGAACTGGATGTCTGGGGGCGCATTCGCGCCGCCAGGACCGCGTCTCTGATAGATGTCGAAGCAGCGGGCGCAGATTATAACGCTGCACGGTTCTCACTGGCTGCCCGGGTGGCGCAGCATTATTTCGCCCTGCTCGAAGCAAGACTTCAGACACGGGTTGCGGAACAATCCGTCCAGATCGCAATAATATCGCCAGGATAACGCAGGGACGCTTTGAGCAAGGATTGGTGCGCGGACTGGATGTTCGGCTTGCGCTGACTGATCTGGCCAATGCGAAATCCCAGCTGGCGCAGGCAAAAAACCAGTTACAGCAAATCACCTGGCAACTTGAAGTATTGCTGGGCCAATATCCGGCTGATGGCTGGCAGAAAACCGCCGATGCAATACCGGAATCATCCGATCCGCCAAGCTTTCCGACACAGCAGGCTTTGCCGGATCCTCCCCGACTGCTTCCTGCCGGGCTCCCGTCGGATCTGCTGGCCAGACGGCCCGATCTGATTGCCGCATTTTCTCGCCTGCTGGCTGCCGATGCGCGCAAACGCTTTCATGTGCGCGAAATCGTCACCAGCTGGTACCGGCACATCGGCGATTTCGGTGACTTTAAGCCTGATTTTCATATACCGACCGAAAAATCACTGATCGATCTGGAAATTGAACTCCTGGCGCAGGATCCGGAAATACTCAACGCCGCGGCCGATGCAGTAAAGGCGCGCATCATGCGCTATCCCGGCATTGCCGATTTATCCGATTCGCGCAAACCGGGGAAACCGGAAATTCGCTTCCGGCTGAAACCGGAAGGAGAACGGCTGGGGCTACGCCTCAAAGATCTGGCCGAACAGGTGCGACACGCCTATTACGGCGAAGAAGTGCAGCGTTTCATGCGCGGGCGTTTTGAAGTCAAATTCCAGGTGCGTCATCTCCGCGAAGAACGCGAAACCATTCAAGATCTGCTGGCAATGTCCATCCGTTTGCCAAGTGGCGGTCAGGCGCAGCTCGGCATGCTGGCCGATATCGACTTTGCCCTCGGTTTTGGCGCGCTGATGCGCGCTGACCGCATGGGTGTGGTGAAGCTGCATGTGCAATTGGTGGATTCTCCGCCAGTCAGTGCCAGCGTTATCGATCAGGAGCTGGCAACGCAATTCTTCCCGGCGCTTGAACAGCAATACCGCGGCATCAAAATCTCGCGCGGTGAAGCCGCCAAGGAGGCCGATGAAATCATGGCGGGACTGAAGCGCAATACACTGATCGCATTGGCGATGATCTATGCCCTGCTTGCGGTGACATTCAAATCCTATATTCAGCCGTTGCTGTTTTTGCTGACCGTTCCGGTTGCCTGGTTGGGAGCAGTGCTGATTCACTGGCTGATGGGATTGAATTTTTCTTTTCAGTCCCTGGTCGGTATGGTGGCGGCAAGCGGCGTTGTCGTCGACGACAGCGTGGTTCTGTTGCACTTCATCCGGAAAAGACGCGAGGAATTTACTCATTTCGCCGATCTCATCGTCAACGTTTGCGTTTCCCGTTTCCGCCCTATCCTGCTGGTCGCGCTGACCAGCATTGCAGGATTTGCGCCCATGCTTTTCGAAACCAGCGAACAGGCCAAATTCCTCGTGCCGGTTACGCTTTCCCTGGCAGCCGGACTGAGCTTCGGCATGATCGCAACGCTGGTGCTTGTGCCCGTCTGCTATGCGATGCTTTCCGATGGGCGGCAATTGTTGATTCGATTCAGAAAAACTGAATCATGAGTACACCGGAGAGGCGACGAAAGATATCCTTACAGTTTTTGTGTTTCCTTTATCAATATCTAATGGTTTCCTTTAGCGCAGAATAATAGTTTCCCCAATGTGCGGATTAATCGGAGTTTATTAGTATGATGCCGTGCTAATTTATTTGAAGTTATCGTCGCCATGAAAGCGGGAAAATCTCTGATCGTTTTTTTGCTGTTGGCTTTTTTGAAATACTGTCTTACAGGTCAACGCTCCTGCTGAACAATACACCACTTGACCATGCGTCACCATTCCTTATACAGAATAAATAGCACAGGTTTATTTTCCAGTTTCTGCTATTGCTGGCAACTACGGTCTTATCAGGCCACCGGCAGAAATTTCTGTTAAGCACTAAATTAAAACTTTGCGAGGGAAAATATGAAGTCAATACTATCAACGAAACGCATTGAAATCGTCATCGACGCCGAGAAGCTTGATGAACTTATCGACCTGTTAATGGAAGCCGGCGCTAAAGGTTACACGGTTATCAGAAAAGTGGGCGGACTAGGTTCATACGGCACGCGCAATCCGGACGACGCGATATGGGATGAAGAAAATGCCCTTGTCACCTTAGCCTGTAAAGAAGATCAGGCAGTCAGGATTGTGCAAGGATTACGCCCCAGGCTAAAAAAATTTGGCGGAATTTGCCTGATTTCAGATTGCGAACGGCTGGAAGGCGCTGTTGCTGCATAGTAATCATCAAAACTGCCGGACAGCGCTCCGGCGGCTTATCCCGACAGGAATGCCGGATAACCGGTATTCCTGCACAAACCCCGCGTACACTGCTGACGAACTGAATTCCTGCCGCAGACTCTGGTGTCAGCGCATTCAAAAAAACTGACTTCTTCGGTTTATCAAACGGACCGTAAACGGTTTAACGGAAATCGTGAATATTCGGACCCCGCAAAACCACAAAGTAGATAAATGAGCTTTATCAGCGGTTTTTTTAGGCTGATCTGATTCCATCTGCATGGAAGTTGCCAATCACCAACCAAGGTGCCCGGTTGCCATTAAAACCACGTAACAAACCTGTAACAATCCACCGATATAATTTAACGTGAAAATTCCAGTGCATGCTTCAACTGGGAAAATTAACCCAAATTTTCAAAGCAGCATGTAATCATAATTACTTCAAAAGCGTTAATCCATTATCACTTGCTCCATAGCGCCCAAAACCATTTGCAGTTTACTCAATGAATTTTGAAAACCCAATCAGTACCCGTCAGGCTTTTCGCCATCTGCATGCTGAAATCAGGCAGCTTGTTCATCACATACAGGCAGGAGGAGCGATACGAATCAAACCGGCCGCAACAGCCGGTAAAGCGCCTGCATCCGGTAAAAGTATTGCTAATCTGGCACATTATCTGGCGTTGCGCGAACTGGATTTGCGGCCGTTGCAGGAAAAACTGTCCGAGGCCGGGCTGTCCTCGTTGAGCAGCATCGAATCGCATGTGTTTGCAAGTCTGAAAAGTGTTCTGCACATGCTCAGCCGGGCGCTGGGAATCTCGACGGATATCAGCAGCGACTGCCTTTTTCCGGATTTCCGAGAGAGCGTTGAAACACTCGAGAAAAATACAACTATGGTACTGGGTCAGCCACACCATCGAAGAACCACCCGCATCATGGTCACGATGCCCACCGAAGCAGCCGACGACTATGCATTCGTTTACAATCTGATCAAGGAAGGCATGGATATTGCCCGGATTAATTGCGCGCATGATAATGCAGACACCTGGCGGCGGATGATCGACAATATTCGCCAGGCAGCCGCCGAAAGTCAATTTCCATGCCGTATCATGATGGATCTCGCCGGGCATAAAATTCGCACCGGCCCGATCGCGGATGATTCGCAGGCGCTCAATATCAAAATCAAAAAAAATTCGCGCGGGAAACCTTCCAGCACCATTACATTCAGAATTATTCCCGACGAAAAGCGTGATGATGCAATGGCTGCCGGCAAGCCGGGAAAAGTGTTTCTTTTCCCGGTGCCCAATGCGGTTTACACCAATCTCATCGCCGGTGACCGGTTCAGTATCATCGATGCGCGCGGCAAGCAGCGCTACATCACTATTGCCGCGCAGTCAAGCGATCAACCGGTCACCGGCTATTGCGACAAAACGATACATCTCGTGACAGGTCTGCAAGTTACCTGGCAACGGCGCGATAATGCCAGCTACAAGGATCAGCATGCGTTCAAATTTGTCAATCTGAATCCGGTTGTCCGCAAAATCCGCCTGTTTGCGGGCGACAACCTGTGTCTGCATAAACAGCAAATTCCCGGCTTTATTGAACAATCACCCGCAGATGGCAGATTGAGCACTCACGCGCATATCAGCTGCTCTTCCGCCAGTATGATTGATTTGCTGGACCTGGGTGCGCGCGTCTGGATCGATGACGGCAAAATTAGTGCCTATATCAGTGAAAAAAATGCGGATCATGTCGTTCTGCGCATTTCCAGAACCACGTCCAAGGGCGCCAAACTGAAATCCGGTATGGGACTCAATTTCCCGGAAACAACGTTGAATCTACCGGTTTTAACCGAAAAGGATCAATCCGATCTCGATTTTATCTGTGAGAATGCCGACATGGTGGGATTTTCCTTCGTCGAAACAGCCGATGGCTTGCATGCGCTGGCGGATGAGTTGCTGAAACGAAATGCATCCACCATGCCCATCATTGCAAAAATTGAAACCGCGCGCGCCGTAAAAAATCTGCCGGATATTCTTTTCGCCGGACTATCCAGAAACCCCGTCGGTATTATGATTGCGCGTGGTGATCTGGCCGTCGAGCTGGGCAATGTGCGCATGGCGGAAATCCAGGAGGAAATACTCTGGCTGTGCGAAGCTGCGCATGTGCCGGTGATCTGGGCTACACAGGTATTGGAATCGATCGCCAAATATGGCGTGCGTTCCCGGCCTGAATTCACCGATGCCGCAATGAGCGCACGCGCGGAATGCGTCATGCTGAACAAGGGCCCCTATATTATCGATGCTGTGCGTTCTTTGAATGCCGTGCTCAAATGCATGCAGCAACATCAGCACAAAAAGCATGCACTGCTGCGCGCAATGCACTGGCAGGCGGGAAACATTTAAGAAATATTCAGCTTAGCCTTTCTAAACATCCAAGCCCTCGTTCAATAAAACGAGGGCTTGGATGAGAATATTAAAACGAACTTTTAATCGTTATCTCTGCCGCGATGATCGAAGCGGTGTCCCTGACCTGAACTCGGTCTGAAGACGCCTTTGATGCGTATCAGCTGAGTCTCGCCGTTCGAATCGATAACGCCGTCGTTGTCATTGGCAAACAGCAGATCGCCAGTCCGGGTAACCGCCAGACTTTCAATTTTTTCCAGCACCATGCCACCGGTTGCTTTGAGATCCGGCAGCAAATCACGTATCAGTGTTTTTCTGAGTGTATCGAAGGATTCTCCCTCGGGACGAAACACCATGTCTGAAACCGAAAATGCATAAACCCGTTTGATACGTGCATCGGTATTGCTCTGATTATCGCGCTCAATGACGACAAAGCGTCCCTGATCCAGCGTGGTTATTTCAGACAGGCCTACCCAGCCGCCATTCGGAGACTGGCGCACGTCCAGTGGATAGTATGCAAACATCCATTCTCCGCGCGCACGATCATAACGGCCGATTCTCACTTTGCCGCCATCATCGGTGTTATTCGGCTCAGGGTCGTCTACCCAGGGGCGCTGGAATGCCACATAAAGCACTTCGCTGCCGCCTTCTATCACCGAGGCAACGCCTTCGAAACCAAACCGGCGCTGTTTTGCATTGACAGCATCCGGCAGGGTGATTGTTTCGATAACCGATCCATCGGGTGCCACATGAACCAGTACATTGAGGTTGGCAACCGGTCTGCTGAGTTCATCGACAGATCCCGCGCCTTCGGAAGCAATCCAGAAACTGCCGTCACCGGTTGCGCTTACGGCAATGCCTTCGGCGTCGAGATTGACGGTCTGTCCGTCGTCCTTCAGCACGATTTCATCCACGATGACGGCGGGTTTTTTATGGATATCCATGACGTAAATCCGGCTTTGTTGATAAAAACTGTCATGGATACTGTAAAGTTTCTTGTCCTCCCTTGGGTGCAGCGCGAATCCTGACAAAGCACCCCATGGAATCGGCGTGCCATCCGCACGATTAGCTGAGGTCACTGTCGGATAGGCTGGTCTGCCGCTTTCCAGCCGGTAGATGGTGATGACACTGCGATACAGATCCTCACGGGAATCGTTTTCGCTGGCGGAAACCAGCAGATTCCGTTTTGGAATTGCCTTGACGCCTTCCGGTCCGACGCCTGCTGGCAGTGTTTGCAGCAATGTTGGCGTATTACTGCTTCCCTTCAACTTATACACAAAAATAACGCTCGAACGCTCGGACGCCACGAAGAGAAAGCGCTCGTCGCCAAATTCCGCGAATGCGATATTTTCAGGTTCGTTGCCTTTGTTTTTTGAGCGGTCATCCGGATAATGTCCCAAGCGTACGGCTTCATGCTCCAGCGTATTTCCGGAAGAAAAAACAACATTGCCCTGTGTATCAAATACGGTAAAACCGCGGCTGCCGCCAAACAGATCGCCTTCATCCGCTGTGGCAAACAGTTCGCTGGAAATCCAGGTGGCGCCATCCGGTTCACGCGGGATACCGGATAAACTGCCGTTCAAATCGATCAGTGCAGGACTTTCTTCTTTTGTGTCAATCTGATGCAGGTCAACCGCGCCGGCGGTAAAATGATTGACAATACTGCCTGTCGCCAGATCGATCAATGCGATATGATTATTTTCCTGCAACGTCACCACAGCGATATTGTGTTCATTGATCGCCACGAATTCCGGCTCGGCATCATCCGGAAATACTCCGGCAATGCCATCCAGACTGACGTTACGGATTGACCAGTCTTCCGGTTTGCCTTTGAGGTCGATGATCTGCAATAAACCGGACGGCGCCTGCGGCGGTTCGCCGTTACCCAGATCTTCATCGCGCTCATTTTCAATGACAACGGCGGCATACCGTTCATCAGGGCTCACCGCCACGGAATCAGGTTGTCCAGCCAGTGCATGCGTTGCAACAATGGTCTGCGACTGGATATCGACGACATGCAGATGCCCGCTGGGTGCAATAAAATTGGGCGACGAATTCACTGCAACCAGCGCAAAGCGGCCGGCAACAGCAACCGACGTCGGCTCGCCGCCGACATCAATAGCGCCGAGTGCTTTCGGCTGATCAGGTTTTTTGATATCGACAAATCCGAGTTTTTTTGTCTGGCTATCGGTATAAACCAGTGTCTTGCCATCTTTACTGGCGTCTATGATTTCCGCGACAGTCTCCAGATTGACATCGGTATTAAGATAAACGGGGAATGTCGCGATACGGTTAAAGACGCGATTATCGGCGTTGACCGTAACAGGCAACATGCCGTAAACCATCACTGCAATCGCTATACCGAACCCGTGAAGCAGGGTTAATGCCAAGTCCTTCTTTTTTTTCATTTGAGCCTCCCTGGCTTTGAATTGAAATATGCAACAGCATGGTACCGATGGTTTGTGTCAGCTTAATGAACGTTCGATGAAATCATTCGATTAAAAAGCTGGCCTGACAACCTGTTGGCAGATCGTTGGAAAAGATATTCGAGACAGCTGAAGCAAGGCAAAAACTGGCGATGCAGACAAGAGAGACTGTCCCATTAACTATGTAATTGTCTATCACAAATTTTTTAAAGAATAGGCGATGAACAAAGAAGAAATAGGGAAATTTGCCCGAGAGGTTGCGAAATGAATAAAAACAGAGCAGGATTTCAATGAATTCGGCCAGATGCTGTCAAAAGCAGTGATCGAGACGGCGTTGAGTGCTGAGCTTGATGATCATCTGGGCTATGGCAGACACGATCAGCCGCAATCTGACAATCGGCGCAATGTTTATTCCAGCAAGATCCTGCGCGCAGATATCGAGAGGAATCAGAAAAGCCATCTATACGACCAATGCCATCGAATCGCTCAACAGCGTTATCCGAAAAGCAATCAAAAAACGCAAGTTGTTCCCAACTGATGATTCCGCCAAAAAAGTCATCTTTCTGGCAATTCTGGAAGCCTCCAAAAACTGGACGATGCCGATAAAAAACTGGAAAGCTGCTTTGAACCGATTTATGGTTGAATTCGAGGATCGACTGATTGGGTATGTTTAATCCAGGCAGTTACACAGTTTAATTTGCAGTTTCTATAAGAATCCAGTTTTCATATTAAAAACAAGATTCGATTTCAAGAAATATTCCAGAATCATTCTCCGGCATTTATACTTGATTCTACTGGTTCTATTCGGCGTTCATCCCATACGGGCACACCAAAAAACATAATTAAAAAAATAATAAGCGACCGGAACACCCAATATCATCCCCCACAAACCAAAAGTATGATAAGCCACCAGTAAAATTATCAAAACCAGCACCGGATTGAGTTTGAGGTGCTTTCCATAAATCAAGGGATTCAATCCATAAGCTTCAATGATATGAATCACGGTGATCATAACCACTACCGCAATAGCCAAGGTCAATCCACCCGTATTCAATGCGACCAGCACCATTGGTGTCGTAGAAATAAATACGCCCAGTACAGGAATAAAGCTGCAAACGAAAACAATCAGTGACAACAATGCAACCGAAGGAATACCGAGAGCGATTAATCCAATCAGCGTCAAAAAAGTATTAACACAGGCGATCATGGCTTGTGCCTGGATAGCACGGCCAACAACGTACGCAAATCGAATCACGGGCTGTGCCGTTTCTTGATAGAAATCCCGCAGGCGTGAGTTATGCAGGCTTTTCATCAAACTGCTCAGACGGACACTATCGAACAGAATCAGGAAACTGAATAACAATGCCAGCAAAATTGTCCCTGTTGTCTGATAAAAGTGATTAATCAGTCTGGGCAAATGCTCACTGATTTTTCCCACCTGTTTGGTTACAAGAGAATTCATCAGCAATTCAGCTTCCCTGTCATAATATTTTTTTAGCTTCATGCGTGTCACTTCGGTGATGTCATCAATATCGGTGACATGTTCTGGATCAACATCACTTGCAAGTCGTATTCTCTGCTTAAATGCATTAAGCTCGCCATCGATATTTCTGAGAGTGTTCTCATCTAATAAGCTCCGCATGTAGCCATGCAGAGAACGCTCTATGCCTGGATATTTTCCAACGATGTTCCGCTCCAGTTCAATCAGCTTCAGCTGCACCTCATTGAAGTTATCCAGAAAACGATTAGCCTCGCCAATTACACTTGGCGTAACATAGCGAACAAAGCTTCCCAGGACAATCAGAAAAAGAATATAAACAAGCGTCAATGATAATCGATACGGCAACCTCAGTTTGCTTTGACCCGTGCGGATTAGTGGCGTAGCAATGAAAGCGAGAACAAACGTCATAAAAATAAGCCCAAAAAAATCATTGAGTATCCATAGCAAACCGATCAGGATCAGCCAAATTATGATCCGCTGGTTTGCTTCATAGATATTATTCAAGCTGAATGACATAAAGTAACTTCTCCTGAAGTGAGAATCCTGTTTAATGTAGTTTAAAGTGGAAAAATTAGATGCAACATTCGTTGAGTGCCCTATTTAGCAACATGTAAAGCTAAGCGCCTGTTGAGTACCCCGAAGTTGATTTTTCTGAAGCTTTCGAACAAATCCTATCGCAGCAATTGGATATAATACTGTCAGTTTTTATATCATATCAAACCGATTCTCCATGCTTAATGAAAATCTTCTCCTGTACCTGATACTCCTCCCTTTCATGGGAAGCATACTGGCTGCGTTGCTGCCGGCAAACGCGCGCAATGCGGAGGCATGGTTGTCGGGCGGCGTGGCTATCGCGGCATTTATTATTGTTGCCTGCCTCTATCCATCGGTTGTGGATGGAAATGCAGCGCGCTATACGATAGCGTGGTTACCCGAACTCGGTCTGAACTTTACACTCAGAATCGACGGTTTCGCGTGGATATTTTCCGTGCTGATTACCGGAATAGGCTTCCTTGTGGTGTTGTATGCGCGCTATTACATGTCACCCAAGGATCCGGTTCCACGTTTTTTCTCTTTCCTGCTCGCATTCATGGGCGCCATGCAGGGCATGGTCATCTCGGGCAACATCATTCTGCTGACGATTTTCTGGGAACTCACCAGTATTTTCTCGTTTCTTCTGATCGGTTACTGGCATCACAACAGTGCCGCGCGTGACGGTGCGCGCATGGCGCTGATTATCACCGGCACTGGCGGTCTTTGCCTGTTTGTCGGTCTGATGATTCTTGGGCATATCGTTGGCAGCTACGAACTGGATCACATCCTGGCGGCAGGCGATGCGATACGCCAGCATCAATTATATTTTCCCGCACTTCTGCTTATCCTGGCCGGTGCGCTATCCAAAAGCGCGCAATTTCCGTTCCATTTCTGGTTACCCAATGCCATGACTGCACCGACGCCCGTATCGGCTTATCTGCATTCGGCGACAATGGTTAAAGCCGGTGTGTTTCTTCTTGCGCGATTATGGCCTGTGTTGTCCGGTACAGACGAGTGGTTTACCATTGTCGGTCTTGCCGGCATGAGTACGCTGCTGCTGGGCGCTTTTTTTGCGATCTTTCAACAGGATCTGAAGGGATTGCTCGCCTACTCAACCATCAGCCACCTGGGATTGATCACGACACTGCTCAGCCTGGGCAGCCCGCTGGCAGCTATCGCCGCAATTTTTCACATGATCAATCATGCAACCTTCAAGGCTTCGTTGTTTATGGCGGCCGGTATCATTGATCATGAAACCGGCACACGCGACATGCGTAAACTCAGCGGCCTGTTCAGCTTTCTGCCAGTTACAGCAACGCTGGCGATGGTGGCCAGCGCCGCCATGGCCGGGGTACCACTGCTCAATGGTTTTTTGTCAAAAGAAATGTTTTTCTCCGAGACCCTGGAACAACACAAAGTATCGCTGCTGGACGGTGTTGCACCTTATGTCGCCACGATTGCGGGCGCATTCGCCGTTACGTACTCCGTACGCTTCATCCATACGGTTTTCTTCGGACCCAGGCCTGAAAATTTACCGCGCGAACCGCACGAACCACCGCACTGGATGCGTATGCCGATAGAGCTTCTGGTGCTGATCTGCCTGATTGTCGGCATTATTCCAGCCCTGACTATCGGCCCCTTTCTGCACACTGCCGTGGTGTCAGTCCTGGGTGAACACATTCCGGAATATAGTCTTGCTGTCTGGCATGGTATCAATACGCCGCTGATCATGAGCGCCGTTGCGCTCATTTCCGGACTGCTGTTCTATTGGATGCTCCACGGATATCTGGCGCAAGGCGCGGATGGTCCGCCGCTGGTTCGCAATTTCAAAGGTAAGCGCATCTTCGAAGCGATTCTGGTAACGATCTCCTGGCGTTGGGCACGCTGGATGGAGTCACACTTTGGCACACAGCGCCTGCAACCTCAGTTACGGCTGGTGATCTTCGTGGCCCTCGTTGCCGGACTCTGGCCATTTTATACCGTTAATACCGATGTCCTTTTACTGGCTTCCTCGGATATCGATCCAGTTTTCGCCATCATCTGGATCGTCGGCATCGTCTGCGCACTCGGCGCCGCGTATCAGGCAAAATATCATCGACTGGCCGCACTGATCCTGATGAGCGGCGCGGGACTGGTAACGTGCATTACCTTCATCTGGTTTTCGGCGCCTGATCTTGCGCTTACGCAACTGCTCGTCGAAATCGTGACCACGATTCTCATCCTGCTCGGCCTTCGCTGGCTGCCGAAGCGCCATGAAGAAATCGACAACGACAATACGCTTATGATACGTATCCGCAGATACCGTGACTTCCTGCTCGCGGTCGCCTGTGGCGGCGGCATGGCAGTGGTTGCTTATGCCATGATGACCCGCCCGTTACCGGATACGATCTCCAGCTACTTTCTGGAACAGGCTTATCCTCAAGGTGGCGGCAGTAACGTTGTCAACGTTATCCTGGTTGATTTTCGCGGATTCGACACATTCGGCGAAATTACCGTACTGGGTATCGTCGCACTGACCATTTTCGCGCTGCTGCGACGCTTCCGTCCCGCGCCCGACAGTATCGGCATACCTGAACAGCAACGCGTGCAGAATGCTCATAACGATACTGAGGCAAGCCGCGAGACTGAAGCATCATCACATGACTACATAATAATACCTGCCGTTATCATGCAGTGGATGTTTCCGTTCATCATCGTTCTGACTGCCTATCTTTTTCTGCGCGGTCACGACTTGCCCGGCGGAGGATTCGCTGCAGGCATTACCATGGCGGCCGGTTTTCTGCTCCTCTATATCTCTGGTGGCACGCGCTGGATGGAGGATCGCCTGCATATCCTGCCCATGCGCTGGATCAGTTTCGGCTTGATCATAGCCGCAAGCACGGGAATTGGATCCTGGTTGTTCGGATTTCCGTTTCTGACTTCCCATTTTCAGTACCTCGATGTGCCATTGATCGGAAAAATCCCGCTTGCTTCCGCACTGATCTTCGATCTTGGCGTATTTTCCCTCGTCGTCGGTGCTACGGCCCTGATTCTTATCGCACTTGCGCATCAATCAATTCGCAGCCACCGCACACGCGCCAGCGAAATCACAAAACAGGAGGAAAATCACTGATGGAGCTGGTTCTATCACTGGGTATTGGCGTGCTGGTCGGATCCGGCGTATGGCTGCTTTTCCGGCCGCGCACCTATCAAGTCATCATTGGACTGGCGCTGCTGTCTTATGCTGTCAATCTATTCATCTTCAGTATGGGACGGCTGACAATCAACGCTCCTCCTGTCGTTCAGGCGGGTTCCGAAATTGATCCCGCTGCTTTTGCCGATCCGATTCCGCAGGCACTCGTGCTGACAGCGATTGTTATCGGTTTTGCCACGACCGCGCTTTTCCTTGTCGTTCTATTGGCTTCCCGCGGCCTGACCGGAACCGACCATGTCGACGGAAAGGAAACCGAACGATGATGCCGGCGCCGGAACACTACGTTATCGCGCCGATTCTGATACCGTTTATTGCAGGTACGCTGCTTCTGTTTTTCGATGACCGCAAACGGCATTTCAAGGCAGGTGTATCGCTCCTGGCTACAGTCGCACTTCTTGGGGTATCCTATCGGCTTCTGGAAATTTCGCACACCGGCGGAGGGCAGGTTGTAGCCTATCTGCTGGGTAACTGGCCGCCGCCTTTCGCCATCAATCTGGTTCTCGATCGCTTATCGGCCATCATGCTCATGCTCACTGCGGTGCTCGCAATCCCTGCGCTGATTTTTTCGTTCGGCCGCTGGCATAAGGCCGGGTTGCATTTTCACACGTTGTTCCTGTTATTGCTGATGGGCTTGAACGGCGCGTTTCTGACCGGAGATCTGTTTAATCTCTTTGTTTTTTTCGAAGTCATGCTTGCCGCTTCCTATGGTCTGGTTCTACACGGCTCCGGCCTGATGCGGGTCAAAGCAGGGTTGCATTATATCGCCATCAATCTCACGGCATCACTGTTGTTCCTGATCGGTGTCGCGCTGATTTACGGTGCTGCGGGCACGCTCAACATGGCTGATCTTTCGGTGCGTATTCCACAGGTCGCCGGAAACGATCGCGTGCTGCTGGAAGTCGGCATGGCCATTCTTGGCGTAGCGTTTCTCATCAAGGCTGGAATGTGGCCGCTGGGTTTCTGGCTGCCGACAACCTACACCCACGCGGCCGCACCTGTAGCAGCCGTCTTTGCCATTATGAGCAAGGTCGGCATCTATGTGCTGCTACGTTTATCGTTACTTTTTTACGGAGAACAGGCGGATGATAATCCCGGGTCGCAATTGTTTTTTTATGGCGGATTGGCAACGATTATTTTCGGTATTATTGGTGTGCTTGCGTCACAATCACTTGGCCGGTTTGCGAGTTTCTCAGTGCTGGTTTCATCCGGTACACTGCTGGCGGCTATCAGCTTTACACAAATTGGCATAACCGCAGGCGCGTTATTTTATTTAGTCAGTTCCACACTGGCGATCAGCGCGTTTTTCATGCTCATCGAACTTGTAGAGGAAGAAGCGAATCCGATCGCCAGCATTCTGGCCGTCACCATGGAGCTGTTTGGAGAAAGCGATGACGAAGATGAGGAAGAGATTGTTGGTATCGCTATTCCGGGAGCAGCCGCCCTGCTGGGTATCAGCTTTGTCGTCTGCAGTCTGACACTGGCCGGTTTGCCGCCATTTTCCGGCTTCATCGCTAAATTCGTTATTTTAGCAGCCATTCTCAATCCTGAAGCATCTGCACAGGAAAGCACTATCCCCGCTGCGACATGGTGGTTTATCGCATTGCTTGTTCTTTCAGGTCTCGCGGCGTTAATTGCGCTGGTGCGCGCCGGTATGCGCATTTTCTGGGTACCGGTGACGGCTTTGTTATCGCGCGTATTGCTCATCGAAATTGCACCGATTGTCGCCTTGCTGTCCGTAACACTGATACTCACTGTTCAGGCTGGATCGGTGATGCGCTTTATGGAAGCCACAGCCGCCAGCTTGCATAAACCGGAATCCTATATTGAAGCTGTACTGGAAGCGCCGCAAGCTGTACAGTCGCAGATGGAGCATGAAGAATGAATCATATATTTCCTCATCCGTTGCTGATAATTTTTCTGATCATCATGTGGCTACTGTTGACCAGCTTTTCATTCGGCCAATTGCTTGCGGGTAGCGTTGTCGCCTTTATCGCAGCGCGGGGTCTGGCTGCGTTGCAACCAGCGAAACCCGGATTGCAGCGCTGGAGTCTGGTGTTCAAGCTTTCCGCCATCGTGTTTTATGACATCGTGCGGTCCAATATTGCTGTCGCCAGAATTATCCTTCAAGGCAGCAAGCGAACACGAAAATCCGGTTTCATGACGATTCCGCTCGATTTACGCGATCCGACAGGCCTCGCCATACTTGCGATTATCATCACCAGCACGCCCGGCACGGCCTGGCTGGACTATGATCCCATACGCGGAACACTACTGCTTCATGTTTTTGATCTTGTGGATGAAACAGTCTGGTTTGATCTGATCAAGAATCGCTATGAATATTTTTTGCGGGAGATATTTGAATGAGTGCTGCCATTCTGTTATGGGCTATTACGATTACGCAGGTTGTGCTGGGGATTGCCATGATACTCGCGCTGACACGAATGATCAGAGGGCCGCGTGCGCAGGATCGCGTATTAGGCCTTGATACACTCTACGTCAATTCAATGCTGCTGCTGCTTGTTTTCGGCATACGCACCGGAAATACGCTATATTTCGAAGCATCGCTGATCATCGCAATACTGGGTTTTGTCGCGACAGTAGCGCTGGCCAAATTTCTGATGCGCGGTGAGATTATCGAATGAATCACTTGAATGATTTTCCTTTGTGGGCGGCATGCCTGGTTGCTGTTTTCCTGTTTATCGGCGCAGGATTGGCGCTTATCGGTTCGTTCGGATTATACCGCCTGCATAGTTTTTATGATCGCATTCATGCACCTACGCTGGGAACAAGCTGGGGAACGGCAGCTATTGTATTGGCTTCAATTATTTATTTCAGTATTTTACAGTCACGCATGGTTTTTCACGAAATCCTGATTGGCATCTTCGTTACACTCACAACCCCGGTCACTTTGATGCTGCTTAGTCGCGCCGCGCTTTACCGGGATCGCGCAGAAAACAATCCGGATGTACCCGCGCTGAATCCGCCCGAAGGCATATTGGATCAACCAAAAACGATAAATGACACCGGAACCGCAAATCGTGCCCCAGGCGAGCATGAATAGAAATCAACCTCAATTCAGATACCGTACGCGCTGCATACTTTTCCCGGCGCTGGCGCTTCGCTTTGGAACCAACGGCATGGTTATTCACCGCGCTTTGCTTGCGCCACTTGCTTCTGCCTTGTATCGACTACCTTGAACACATTTAACGGTCAGGTAAAACGAGGAGGCCTGATTCAACTGGAGTGACACGGTATGCTTGTGGCTATCGGTCGTTCAGCTGAATCAGGCATGGCAATGAATAAATGCAACTGTCTGGGAGGAAACCTGCTTGCATTTATTCAGAAAAAAACGATGCGCCTCCGATTCAGGCGGAGTTCAAATTCAAATCCACCATGGCGTGGCTTTCGATATAACGCTGATATTTCTTTTCCTTGATAGCGCCGATGTCGACCAGAATCAGCGCATCCACGCAGTTCGAAAATTTTGGATCAACATTGAATCCCAGGAACCGGCAGCCGCCGGGCTGGCACAATTCCACATACTGTTTATACAGCACGGGCACCTTTACGCCATACTGTTCAAGCTTTTCTTTCAATGACACATAGGCGAGCTTATATTCGGTTTCGCTTGCAGTATTGCCATAGGATGAAAATGCATTAAATTTGTCGAAATAAAACGGCGTTTTGGGTTCGCAAAGCTTTTGCTCCATGCCAAGCAGCGCGGTATAAAATTGCGCAATCAGTTTTTGCGCTGGGTCAGGCCAGGCGTTACTCATCGATACAGGCCCAAACAGATATTTCACTTCCGGATGCTGATGCAGGTAAGCGCCGATGCCATACCACAGGTAATCCAGACTGCGTTTTCCCTGATATCGAGGTTGAATGAAACTGCGCCCCAGCTCGATGGCATGCTCAAGATAAAGCATGAGCGCCGGTTCGAAACGAAACAGGCTATTGGTATACAAACCTATTTCACCGTATTCACTCAGAATCTCACTGGCTTCGCCAATGCGGTACGAACCGATGATTTCCAATTCATCTTCATCCCACAGAATCAGGTGCCGGTAGTAACGGTCGTAGCTGTCGACATCCAGCGCATTGCCGGTGCCCTCCTGCACCTGCCGGAAAGACAATTCGCGCAATCGGCCGATCTCGCGCATCACGCTGGAATTGGGCGCATAATCGAACAAATAAATATGCTTGCCATCCTGCGTTTTGCCGATCAACTGTGAATCTTTGAGTTCTTTGCGGATTAATTTGGTTTTGGCCGGATGAACGATATTTTCGATCGGTGTGAATAATTCCTTATGCTTCTTTTTTCCCAGCAGATAAACCTGCTTGCGCATCAGCCTGGCGATGGTTTTCTTCGGCATGTCCATAGCCGCTATGGATTCCCAGGGAACCGGTTTACCGATTCTGAACACGATTTCATGGTCTTTGTGATTGAACATTTCGTTAACCAGCATCATCGTTCCGAGCGGTTTGTAAATGCTTGACAGGCCGTAAAAGAGCGGCGAATTTTTACCGCCGATATACACCGGGAGAATGGGCGATTTTGTCTTTTTCGCCAATGAGAGGAATCCCGGTTTCCATTTACCGTCACGGATTCCGGTCGGGCGGATGCGGGATACCTCCCCGGTTGGAAACATAATCACTGCATGCTCTCCTTCCAGCGCCGCGATGATCTGCGTGATCTGATCATAGGAATTGGCCGCCGCTGTGGAAAAATTATCCACTGAAAGAAAAAGACTTTTTAACGGATCAATGCAATCCAGCAATGTCGTGGCGACGATTCTGACGTCTGTTCTGATTTCCGAAACAAGCTTCAACAGCGCCAGTCCGTCCAGCGACCCCAGCGGATGATTGGCGGCAATCAATACGCGGCCTTGATCCGGTATGCGCGATCTATCCTTGCTGGAAACCTGAAAGGTGAAATTAAAATGTTCCAGAACAGCATCATTAAATTCCAGGCCCTCCAGATGCCGGTGCTGCTCCATAAACCGGTTGATTTCATCCTGATGCACCAGCTTTTTCAAAAAGGAAGAGGCGGTCTTTAACAGCGGCTTGTCACGCTGTTCATCCGTAGTCTGAAAATACTGATTCAATATTGCGTCGACATCGATCATGGCCCCGCTCTCCGGCAAAACGTTTAATGACCGACACGATAAAGCAGTTATGTGACAGGAAAATGACAGCTATACTGACATCTTCAGCAGACAGCTGACGCTTGAAAACGGAGCCTGATTCGGTTAAGGTCTGTATTGTCTGGCGTGAACAGGCCGCAAAGTCCGAACAGGCTATGGCGAGTGCACGAGCCGGAGTCAGGATAAGAATCAGGATTACAGCGCAAGCAGCACCGACGGATCAATCTCACGGACTGAAAAGTATGCAGCAGATTTTTCACGAACGCCAGGCCCGGCATCGCCCGGCTGGAAAGGACAATAGGACATGTTCAATTTAGGTTCCATGCTTAATCTGGGCTCTACCGAGCCTGTCGTAGGCAGGGCGTCTACTTTAGTGCGATGCTCAACCGAAGAGCTTTTTCAATTTCTTGGTGAAAACCTGTTCCGGAATTATCCGAAATGGTCACCGGAAGTCAAAGAACTTGAACAGATCACGCCCGGCGCGGTGCAATTGGGCACAATAGGGCGTCAGGTGCGTATCGATCACGGACGCCGCACCGAGTCCCGGTTCAAAATATCGGCATATGATCCGGGTGAGCGGCTGACGCTTCTCGGCATCCCCGATCCTTTTCGCTGCACCTATGAATTTCAGCGCATCGATTCGGATGAAGCCACGCGACTGACGTTTACCTTTGAGCTGCTCGAATTGCTGATGGTCATGCGGCCTATGGAGGGGCTGGTGCGCGCCGCGATTAAGGATGGCGCCGAACGAACAGTACAGAATATCAAGCGTCTGATCGAAACCGGAAAACCTGCGAACGCGCCGCCCGGTCAGGACATGCCATAAACGCGCAGCACCGCTATATTGGCCACCGGCCAGTCGCACTAACCGTAAAAATAAACGCAATAAGGAGGCGTGATGTCGCAAAATACTGATTCCAATGTTCGGATACCGCAGGTGGATGACCGTCCGTTGTGGGATGTCGTCTTTGCGGTTTATGGCTATCCGGCATTACTCCTGGCCCACCGGTTAAAAGTTTTTCCTTTGCTGGCCGAACGTGCGCGCACCCTGCCGGAAATTTGCGCCGCGCTGAACCTGCATCAGCGCCCAGCAGAAGCGATCCTGACAACAGCCACTGCGCTCGGCTTCCTTTCCCTGCAAGCCGGACAGTATGCCCTGACGCCGGTTACGCAGGAATACCTGCTTGAAGACAGTCCCAATTACTTCGGGTTTTTCTGGGATCTGATGATCGACAACTATCAGGTATGTTCCTTCAAAGGACTCGAAAAAGCAGTCCGAACCGATGCACCGCAGGCTTATGGCGGCGGCGATATATTCAAATCGCATGAGGAACAGATTGAACTGCTCCATCGTTTTACCTGCGGTATGCACAGCATCAGCATCTCGTCCGCGCTGGTCTGGCCGGGTGTGATGGATTTTTCAAAACACCGCGTGATGCTCGACATCGGCGGCGGCTCCGGCGCGCACTCGATCGGCGCGGCATTGCGGCTGCCGGATCTGCAGAAAGCGCTGATCCTGGATTTTCCGCAGGTTTGCGAAGTGGCTGAAGGTTATATTGCGCAATATAACTTGCAGGATCGCGTCAAAACGCATCCGGGCAATATCTGGCAGGATCACTGGCCGCAGGCGGATTTACATCTTTTTTCCAATCTGTATCATGACTGGTTGCCGGAGAAATGTCATTTCCTGACGGCAAAAAGCTTCAACAGTCTTGAATCCGGCGGACGGATAGTCATCCATGAAATGCTCTACAATGACGAAAAAAACGGCCCTTTCGCCTCCGCGGCGTTCAGTATGTTGATGCTGGGCTGGACGGAGGGCAAACAGTATTCCGGCCCGGAACTGTCCGCCATGCTGAAGGAAATCGGCTTTCAGGATATCCGGATTCACAACGCATTCGGCTATTACAGCATAGTGACCGGCGTGAAACCCTGACACTTGAGCCTAAAAACTTCAGTTGATCGCTATCCACAATAACTAACGATATGAATAAATAGAACAACTTGAACACTATCTATTCATCCGGATGGTGAGTTACATTATGAGGTTTATAGCACGCCGCTTTTTAATTCCGGTTGTGTTGCAATTCGTTGTAATAACGCATTATTACGACTCACCGCGCCTTGCCGGAAATAAAAATCAACGCACTCTGAATCCCATTCAACCAAGCTTTTCAGGTTGAATCTTTAAAAATCATACACATTACGATCGCCATTCCCGGAAGGCTTCCTGGCCGCGCACCGCTACCTGCGTGATCGCCGTGAAAATACGCTCGACCGTTTCCCGCTCCATATCGCAGGTGATGAAGACGATTTTCGAGCGCCGGTCATTGTCCGGCCAGGCGGGTAATGGTGTCAGCGGGTGGAGAATGTGCTGCACGCCATGCATGGCCATGGGCTGATCGTTGCCTTCGATGTTCAGAATGCCCTTGATGCGCAGAATCTTCCCGCCCATGTAAAACAGCTGCTCCAGCAGGGTTGCGTAGATCTGCCGGGAAACCGGCTGGTCTGTGGTAAAACAGTATGCCCGGACGTGATCGTCATGCCGATTGACGTCATGGGTATGGTCGTGTGCATGACTGTGGCCGTGATCGTCGGCGCCGGGATGATGCTGGTGCGCAGTATCATGCTCTGGCTTCTGCGTTGCGTCTGCCGCATAGGCTTCCTCGCGCAACCAGCGCGCCACATCGGGTATTTTTTCCCAGGCAGAGAATAATCCCGGATTCAGTAGTTTCTCCGCTTCAATCTGGCCATGCGCAACCTGCCAGCGTGTTGCGGCAGGGTTGATGGCATCCAGTCGCTGCAGCAAAGCGTCCTTGTCCTGCGGCTTCGCCAGGTCGGCCTTGGTCAGCAGCAGGCAATCGGCAATCGCAGCCTGCTTGATCGCTTCATTATGCGCGCTCAGCGTCTGGTTTCCCGTCGCCAGGTCGATGGTTGCCGCAATCCCGTCCAGCCGGTAGCGGCTGGTAACTTGCGGATCGGCCATCAGCGTATGAATGATCGGCGTGGGATCAGCCAGTCCGGTGGTTTCGATCAGCACGCGGTGAAAATGCCGCTTGCCATTGCGCGAAAAGCGCCAGGTAATATCTCGCAATGTCTTGACCAGATCGCTGCGGATCGTGCAGCATAGGCAGCCGCTGCCCATCTCTATCACCACGTTCTCGGTACTGTGCGCGACCAGCAGATGATCCAGCGCGATTTCACCGAATTCATTGATGATCACCAAGGTATCCGCCATCGCCGGCTGCTGCATGATGTGATTGAGCAGCGTGGTCTTGCCACTGCCCAGATAGCCTGTCAGCAACGTCACCGGAATCAGCGCACTGTCAGGAGAAGTTGATATCATGACGTGATTTGCATAAATTGAATAAAATCAGCATACGCCTATACAGAACATTAAAAATCAAACAAGCTTCACTCCAATATCCCGATCCGTTCGCGCACTGTTCCGCGTTCACCCAGGCGGATGATTTTAAGCACCGCCGAAAGCGTGAAACCGGGATGCAGGATGACATCGGAAAACCGCGCGAAAATGGCGTCCTTTTCGGCAATCGCTTCGCCGCGCGATGGCCCGGAAAGCGGCGACAGTTCTTCGGCGAATGACCACGCGGCGTCGCGCGCTTTTTCCATGCTGAAATTGATGATGGATTCCTGCACGTTGCCGAGATAACGGTTCAGAATGCCGAGCAGCGGCCAGATTTCGGCGAGTTCGTCCTGCACGCCGCTGACAAGGCTGGCGAGCACGCCGTTGATTTTATTGAAATCGCCCTTGAGGTTTTTCAACTGATCGGGCGGCACCGTTTCCGCCGCGGCGATGCCGAGATCGAGGTTGATGTGCGCGTTTATGCCCATCAGCAGGTGTTGCAGCACGATCGGCCACCAGCATTCGGTGGCGTTAAATGCGCGCACCCAGGATTGCGTCGGCGTCTGGCCTGTCCGGTATTGATAACAGGCGTGAATATAGCGATTGGCGAAAATCACATCGAGGCGTTCCATGCGCGGGCCATCTTCAAAATGCCCTTCCATTATGCCCTTCTTGATCTGTATCGTGACTTTGCGATACAGCGCGGCTAAGTAGCCCATGCGAGAATCATTTTCTTTGGACCACTCGGTGATGGCGGTCAACTGATGGATCACTTCGTCAATGGTCGTGGCGGGTATAGCGATTGAAGCAGGAAAATCCGGATCAGACATCTTTATTCTCCTTTCTCACAGCGATTTGGTATTGAGAAATATTACCGGCTGGCAACCTTGCTGACAACGTAACGGAATTTACCCGATTTTTCAGCGGGAATTTCTGCAACCTGATCAATGACGATATTCACCGCGCTGCCGAGCCGCGCCTTGAATGCCTGCTCGATATGCGTCAGCAGCGATGCGTCCAGGCGCGTTTTACTGACCAGCAGGATATGCGTTTCATGCAAACTTTCCTGAACGATCTTGAATGCATCGATTTCCGGTAGATCGCGCAGAATGTAAATCAGCGCGAGACCGTGCATGACGGTGCCGTCCTGCGCCACGATGAAATCGGTGCTGCGCCCCTGGATTTCGCGGATCAGCGGCAGCCCGCGTCCGCAGCTGCACGGCTCGTTGTGCAGAATGGCCATGTCGCCGGTCTGATAGCGGATGAACGGAAAGTCGTGCGTCGCCAGATGGGTGACGGTGATTTCTCCGGATTCTCCGGGTGGCAATGGATTGCCCTGCGCATCGATAATCTCGACAATGATATCTTCGGCGGTAATATGCATGCCGCCATGCGGACACTCATGCGCAATGAAACCGGCGTCGCGCCCGCCGTAACCGTTGGCGACCGGACAGTTAAACACGGCGTTGATCAGCTGGCGCTGATCGTCATACAGGCGTTCGGACGTCACAAACGCCACCTTTATGCCCAGATCATCCATGCGCATGCCCTGCGCCTGGGCGTGGCGCGCGATATGCGACAATGCGGAAGGATAGCCGAACAGCATTTTCGGACGCATCGCGCGAATTTCAGCGAGAAATCCGTCGAGTTTCCCGCCGGACATTTCAAATGCCGGCAGCAGTTTCGTGCGCAGTATTCTGTCGCGCAGATTTCGCAAGCGATCCTGCGCACCGAGCTCGATCGGCGAGCCCCAGATGACGATTTCCGGGTCGCCAATATCCACGCCCCACCAACGCGTCGCACGCCATTTGGCGGCAATATCGTGGCTTTTCCGCCGTTTGCCGATAAAAAAAACCAGCGGCTCGCCGCTGGAACCGCCGGTGTTGTAGCGCGCAAGATGCCGCGCCTGATCGGATCTCAATGCCTCGGTATGCGCCCTGATCAACGGTTTGGTCAACAACGGTATCCGCGCGAGATCGGATAATGAGCGCACCGCAGCGGCATCCAGCCCGGTATCCGCAAATAACTGCCGGTAATAAGGCACATGCGTCTGCGCATGCAACAGCAGATCGCGCAGTTTTTCCAGTTGAAAATCACGCAGCCGCTGAGGATTCCACCACTGCGACGCCTCCATCTGCCTGCGCAGCGCCACGCTGGTATGCTTTTTCAAGGCTTCGTGGAGTGGAAAGAAAAAACCGGATACCCACGCGGTATACAGGCTTGCTGATGGTGTCGGCGGCTGTGGCGGTTTTTCCATTTTATCTCTATTTTATCTTTGTGAATGCTGTTGATGTTCAAGTGCTTGCTGATAAACGGCAAACAGCTGTTGTTTCACTGAGTCCCAGGTATAGCGCTCAAGCGAAGCCAGTCCATTATCGCGCAGCTTCGCATATAAATCGGGGTTATGCAGAATGCGCAGCATGGCTGCGGCCATCGCGGCAGGATCTTTTTTCGGCACCAGCAGCGCTGTTTTGCCATCTTCCACCAGATAGGGAATACCGCCGGCATCGGTGCTCACCACAGGAACGCCACTGGCCAGCGCCTCGAGTATCGAAATCGGCATATTGTCCACCAGACTGGCGTTGATCATCATATCCGCACATTGATACAGTGCGGCTATCGCGTCGTTATCCATACGTCCGGCAAACTGAACGCAATCCCGCACGCCCAGTTCGTTGACGAGATTTTCCAGCGTCGGCTTTTCCGGCCCGGCGCCGGCAACGGTCAGCCGGGCATTGGGGCAGTTTTTTTTCACAATGGCAAAAGCGCGTATCGCGGTGGCATTGTCGTAAATGGCTTCCAGATTGCGGGTAACTACGATATGCGGAAAACCTTCACAGCCCTGTCCTTGCTCAACTGAACGTGCGGAAAACCGGTCCAGGTCAATGATATTGGGTACGATCCGCGCCGTGTAACCGCGCTGCGCGAATATCGCTTCAAGAAAACCGGATGGAACAGTAATCGCGTCGGTCATATCGAGACCTGGCTTCACCCAGGAGAAAGATTTCTGGAAAAAAGCCTCTGCCTCACCGCCGCGATAATTCACAATCACGGGTATCTTTCTGAGCCGCGCAATCCGGATGGCGGGTGCGGCAAACAAATGCCATGCCCAGCCGGAATTCGCCATGATGTGAAACAGCTGCACTTGCCCGGCGCTGCGCCAGAGCCGGTAGAGATAAGGCAGCAGCCTGACAGCGGCGCGCAGGCCTTTTATCTTCCCCGCCCAGGCGGGCTGGTACGCGGCGTTTGTCTGCACCAGATCGACATGCACACCCTCCTGCTCCAGGAGACTGGCCAGCTGCCGCGTTTGATTGGCCATGCCGCCATAAGGCGGCGGCAATGGGCCAACAAGACCTATACGCGTTACCGGCATTTTTCTCCTGAGACACCGTGATCAATAAAATAGCTCTGCATAGGCGTTATCATTTGATTATTTGAACAGCGCTCCACCGTTTTTGTGTCTGATTATCCTCAAAACCCCATAATTTGACTCACCATCTGAACCGGTATTGCTCAAATTGTTTCGTTTGTTCATATCGTTAGTCAGCCCGGATAATGGTCAACTGAGGTTTTAGGATTATACACATCGCTTGGCAAAATTCATTTTTTACTCGCCAGCGGTCTGAAATAGCGTTGATTGTCGTAATAATCACTGTTTGCATTGGCATCCGTCCAGCCCGGATACCCCAGAACGGGAATGGGCGATAAATCGGCAGTGGAAGACAGCGTGTGCAACAGGAAATCAGCCAGCCAGTGATCGATTATTCGTAATCGATCAGTCAACGGTTTATGCAGGAAAACCTCGTCTACTTCAAAAAAGACGCCTTTTCCTGTCAAGCCGAGATAAGGATCGAGCATTTTCTCGTACAGCGCATGTCCGAACAGGATGAAACGCATGGAAGCCGGAATCGATGCTCTGTGTCGCCAGAACACTGCTTTCCACTTATGCTGCTGCAACAACGTTATCCATTCAGAACGACTGCTCAGCACAATCACACCGGATTCGTCAAAAAGCGTTGCCGCATCCCTGAGCGGACCGCGTTTCTCGGCCTCATTTCGCACATTATTGTGTAATGATTGAAAATGAATTTGATTCAACGCTGCTTTGGCCTTGGGAAATGTCAACCATACCAGCGCGTTAAAAAAATCATGCCAGTTTTCCTGGCGCGTTGGCACTTCTCCGGTCAAATAGATCCTGTTCTCATAATGCCGGGGGACGGCATTGCCGGAATATCCGGAATTTTTTTTTCCTTCACTGATCTGGGATACAAATTGCACCGGCATTCCCGAACAGGTTGCGACGCCTTCGCATGCCAATTGTTTAAGATTGTTCAGATCCTGAAATGCCGGCCAGTTTGTAAACACCCTGATCTGTCCGGACAACGGCAGGAAAGGCTCAAACGCGAGCGACCGATCAAAAAAATGCGCATCCCATTCCGCCGTTCTCACCGCGCATCAAGCTCTTCTATCGTTTTCAGGCACGTTGCAAGGAAAATCCCAACGAGGGTAATCACCGCGGCAATTATGCCGACCGTATCGAAGTTGATGATTTTTCCCTGCACGGTCATCGCCATCAGATAACCCGCCATGAGTGACCCCAGGCCTGCGGAGAGTTGCTGTATCGACATATGAAACGTCAGGAAGCTGCCGCGCAGATGCGGTCTTACGCTGGCCGTAATCAACGCCATTAAAGGAATAACCCGTCCGGTAACCAGTACCATGAAAAGCGTTGTCGCCGTCAGCGCCAGGTAAAGCGACGCTTCCGAAATATGCGTAACCCACAAAACAGGTACGATTGAAAGGGTCGCCAGGATGCAGAACATCAGCCTTTGACCGTAATTGTCGGTAAATCGTCCGATCAGATTCGCGGTAAAGAAGCTGAACAATCCGCCAAAAAAATAAAGGTAAGGCAATTCGGTTTCCTGCATGCCGACATTGGTCACCATGTAAACGCTGATGAAAGGAATCACCAGATAGCCTGAAAACATCAGCATTGCGATCAGCAAAAAAGCGAACACATGATTGCGGTTCATAAAAATGCTGTTGAAGTGAAACTTTAAACGGCGTATGCCCTGATGATGCGTACCGGAACCATGCGGTTTAATTTTCGGCAATATCCGTCCAGCGCGCAGCGCGATCAAAAAACCGAGAACGGTCAGCACGATAAACGGCGCGCGCCAGCTGAACGTATTGACCAGCAGCAACCCGATCGGCATACCGGCAACCGCGGCGAAAGGAAAAGCCGACATCACTGTACCCATCGCTTTGCCGCGCCGGGTTTGCGGAATAAGATCGGCGATGATGGAAAAAACCGTCGCACTCAACAATCCGCCGAACATGCCTGCAACCGCCCGGCTGCACAGCAGTGTCAAGTAATCGGCGGAAAGCGCGCATAACAGCGTCGCAATCGAAAATCCCGCGCAAAAAGCGACGAGCGCGTGCTTACGGTCGAAACGGTCGATGACAAACGCCACCAGAAAACTGCACATCGCAGCGCTGAACGTGTATGCCGTGACCAGAAATCCGAATTGCTGTGGCGTAATGTCAAAGCGCCTGAAAAATTCGGGCCCCAGCGGCATGATCATCATGAAATCTACAATATGCAGAAACTGGACGGCAGCCAGAATCAGCAACACCGGCAATTCGTGAATAGTCTGCGTATCAGGTAAAACACCGCAGTCGACAATCTCCGAGCCGATCCCGGACTCCAGTTCATGACTGGAATTGGCGGATGACGCTTTACCGGATTGATGCACGGACGTCAATTTTGATGCGCGTTAAAGCGGTGCCTGCAGGCGGGACAGAACCTGAAAGCCGCAGGCACCGAACTGGATTGCTGCGCATCTGATTTTTAGCGATGTTCTGAAAAAACTACCTCAGAATGACCAGGACAACCTGTATCAAAAGAAACACTATCCCGAACGCCAACCAGGTTTTTCCGATTTTACGCGCTTCCGGATCGGTTTTTCTGAGATAGGTGAACCCCATGATGACGCCAATGATCGGAAAAATCAAAGTTCCTGTAATAACAGCCACATATAATGCAGCGGAAACAACCGGCTTTGAATCCATTGATGCGCTGGACTGCATGTCAATGTTGGTGAGACGCGGATGAACGGGTGCGGCCTCCTGTTCGCTCAGCTGTTCAGCCGGTACTTCCTCCTTCAGTGTCGCGCCGCAGTTTATGCAGCTTTCCGCCTGTTCCGTATTTTCCGTTCCGCATTTAGGGCATAGCATATTTGAATCCTCAAAAGTGATTGATTTAAATGATATTCAGGATATAAACCGGCAAACCGTTATCGTCCGATGGTTAATTCCGCTTGAAGCCATCCACGCTAAAGCCGTAAAAATAACCGCGATAATGACTGCAATCAAGGTAGAACCGTAAACGATACTGAACTGTGGTAAGTTTTATCATAGCGCTGATCCTGATTGCCATCAACGGCAAAGGTGATCGTGTAATCACCGGCGGGGAGATTGGACGCCGGGCTTTCAAAAATAACCATGACCGGCAAATCGATCAAAGGACCGCCATACGCAAGTACCGGCGTATCCGAGCGTACAAACTGCAATTGCGCGTCAAGCCAGTAATCGCCAAACGGTGTTACTGCTTTTACCCAGTAATCCGCCTGCCTGCCGGCATGCTCTTCCGGTGTCAGTGTTATCTTCAATGACAGCATATCCTCCGGCCGCAACTCAACAGCACTGCTTGATTGATTATTCACCCAGATTGAGAGAACCGGCTGACCGGAAGCGATTGGCGTCAATTCCGGATTAAAGAACCAGTCAAATCCGGGATTAAACGATATCTGTCCCTCCCGGATGACAATATGATCATCGCGATGCGGGAGAAAAGATCCGGTAATACGGCATGCCGAAAAAGCAACCGCATCATTGAAACCAACCACAATATCCGCCCGATCCGTAAGACCGGTGTACTGCAAAACAAGCGTATAGTCATCCGTCGTGCCTTGCCGCCCATCAAGACCGCTCATTGCGATACGCAACGTGGCGATATCGTCCGCAACCAGTGTACGTCGGGCCTCTCCGGGGAAAATACCCTGCTGCATAACTGCTTCGCTTTCCGGCAACCCGAGCAGAAGCGACAGGTCGCGATCAGCATTTGCAGCAAAAAAATGTCCTACAGGCAGATCGGCCAGATTCTGGCTATACGTCGTTCTGTCGACAATCTCCGGCAGTACGAAAGGGTTGTTGTTTTCTTTATTGAACCAGTGCAGATTAACGTCATCGCCACGCCGGTCATCGCCGGAACCAATCACGCCATCGGCACCGCTGTTCAAATCAAACCGGTTATTGCCGCCACGCGTGGTGCTGGTAAAATCCTTGTCCGCGCCGCCCAGTCCCGATTCGCTCGCCAGATTAGGATGCCCGAGCCCGATGCAGTGTCCCAGCTCGTGCAATACAACCGACTCAAAATCAAACATATGGCGTGGAACAAGGGCTTCATCAAAACGGACATTGCCAATTGTCGGTGCAAGCTGGTTCCATGTGTTAATTGCGTTTTGAACGGGTATTTCCATGGCTACTGCATGCGGCGACAAAGGCGAAATACCCACAGTCACAATCAATTCTTCAGTCTGTCCGCTATAACCGGGTGGATGCGTTATGATTTCGATATTGAATTCGTCGGTAAACTCAAAAACGCCGGCCTCTACCGTCAAAACCCAGAATGCCAAGCCAAGCACAAATCCTGGATAACTATTTTTCATTGTAATACCATGCGCTTCAAGTCGAGGATAACAGAATTAAAATGCTGGATTGAAAAGCGCCTGAGTGTCTGATGATGCTGCGATTTCTCCAGTCTCCGCAATCAAATCCGGCATGTGATTATCGTGGATTATGATCAGCTGATCCGACTATAGCATTTGTCAACCGGATGCTGCACATAAAATGCCCAGACAAACATGCTATTATAATTCCGTTTGGTATTCCTTGAGGAGGCGTCACCATGCATAAACTACAACGCAAACTCCAGACAGATCATCTTCATTTGCTGCGTCTGCTCAAATGCCTGAGTCACGAAATTGATTGCTACGACTATGACAGTCAGCGCAGCGCCGATCTGGCCGTCATCCTGAGCGCACTGGATTATATGACTGTTTATTCAGACAAATGGCATCATCCGACGGAAGACATCATTTTTGACAGGCTGATAAAGAAAGCAGTTAAAGAAAGTGATTTAATCAAAGAGCTTAGAAACGAACATCAGACAATCACGCAGGAAACCCATAAAATTCACGAGCTGTTCAGGAATGTTGCGGAAGACTGTGTCGTATCGGCAAATGAATTACTGACTGCGGCACGTCATTTCATTGGATTGCAAAAACAGCATATCGAGAAAGAAAGTGAGCATATTTACCCACTGATGGATACAGCGCTTTCCGATGAAGACTGGAATGCGATTGAAAAGGAAATTACCTTGCAAAACGATCCGCTTTTCGACGAAACGTCCAAAAAAGAATACGATCATTTGTACCGGTTTATCGTCGATCTGGAAAAAAGCAAGCAGGAATGACGCTTTTCGTTTTTTTTCGACTTATTTCATTTTGAGAACAGCGGCCGTCGACAGGAAAGTCAGTCAATTCATGGCGACTGACTCTGCCCTGTCTGCTCTGCCGTTAACCAAACAACGCGTACAGCTTGCCAAAAAGCGCATCAATCACAGGCTGAAACGGCCCAAGGAAATTCTCCAGTTGCATCATGCCGACGAGCAGAATGAGCAATCCCCCGGCCACAAGGCCATAGCGGATGCCCGTCGTAAAATTGGCCGATGCCGGTGCGCGGGTATATGTATCGTTGGAAAAAGACAAAAATATTCTGAGAATGCCCAGCACTATACCGGCGGCCAGACAACCCAGAAACAAATGCACTGAACAAAGCAGACGCGCGCCCAGCGCCTCATCTGCAAGCGCTATACTGGAAAAACGCAGACAGATGATAATAACCAGCAAAATGATCAGAGAATTCCAGAACCCGCCGAATTTTGCCTTAAATTCACTTTCCATATTCATAAAAACCGCCTCCTTTATTCAAATGTCGTTAGAAAATATGCATCACGCATCAAAGTCCGGTTTTTCAAAATCCATCAATTTAATGCCGGGTTTTAAAGCACCATCAGCCTGACTACGGTCTGTCCGCGCTTTGAAGCTGTGATTGAAAATGGAATTCAAATGGTAACATGTTACGCTATTCACGTATGTGAATAAAAATTAGCAGAGAATGCCTTCGGCGGTTTTGTTTATTGGTACAACCACACATAAATACTGGAAAAATCAATGTCTCATATTTTAAGCGCCATTTCCGGCGCAATACGTGATCTGCTCAGATTCAAACTGGTCTGGATTATGATATGGCCTGTTCTGGTTGCGATTCTGTTCTGGCTGTTCATCAGCTGGTTATTTCAGGACAGCCTCTCCGAACTGGTGTATCTCGGTTTCGGCGGATTTGGCATTCGGGAATGGCTTGAAGGTCAGGCGCCGGGCTGGCTGGCTTACGGCATACAGTGGCTGTTATACATACTTATTTTTATTCCGCTGGTGATTGTCACCACACTGATCATCACCGCCGTATTCTCCATGCCCGAGTTGATTAATTACGTTTCAAAACGGCATTATCCCAAGCTTGCGCGCCAGAGTGGCGGCACAATTCTGGGCGGCATTGCGAATGCGCTTTACGCGGTATTTATCTATTTGATCATCTGGATCGTCACCCTGCCGTTATGGGCATTTGGCATCGGTATCATCGTACCCTTTATTGCTGCTGCTTATCTGAACCAGCAACTCTTCCGTTATGACGCATTATCCGAGCATGCCAGTCACGATGAAATCAAGCAGTTGCTGGCCGAGAACCGATTCTCTCTATGGAATCTGGGACTGCTGACCGGCTTTCTGCAATACATTCCGATTATTAATTTTTTCGCGCCGGTGTTAACGGCGCTCGCATTCATCCATTACGAACTGGCGCGTCTGGAAAAAAAACGCGCGCTGACACAAACGACGCATGCCAGCGCGGGTGATGCCGCATGAATCCGTTATTCAAACAAGTCATCTGCCTGCAGAATTTTCAACGCTTCACGCGCGCACACTTCATCAAACTTGATGCCGGGCGCGCCACCGACGCCGATACCGCCGACAAAGTCCCCGTTCAGTTTGATTGGAAATCCGCCGCCCAGTAAAAGGATGCTGTCGTTGATATGCGCCAGACTGTGCAGATCAGGGCTTTTGACCAGCAGTTCGGCATATTGCTGCGTCGGCCCGCGCAGGCTGTTTGCAGTATAAGCCTTGCGGCGGCTGCTATCGAGCGTATGCGGTCCGGCGCCGTCAGCTCTTAGCTGTGCCTTGATCAATCCGGCGCTGTCGACAATAGCCACACTGACTTTGAATCCGTCCTGTTCGCATTGCTTGACTGCCGCCAGCGCTGCTTTTGCGGCCAGCTCCATCGTCAATGCTTTCTGATCGGCCTGTTCCTTGGCTGAGGCCGTACTGGTGAACAAAATCAAAAACAGTGTTACAAGAAATAAAGTTGCCGGGCGTATTTTTGTTACGTTCATCATTGATATTTCCTCCAATCAGATTAAATCATGGACTCAGGTTGATTTCAGGACTGTGCCTGGAAAATCCGGTTTTTTTACGAATTATCTCTGCATTTTCTCCCGGTAAGGTAAAGTATCAGCGCCTTTTATTCACTTTCGGAACGAATCAGCAAAACAGGCACCGGCGAAATGCGCAGCACGCCCTCCGCAATGCTGCCGAGGAGCAGGCGGTTAAATCCCGAACGGCCATGCGTGCCGATAACAATCAGATCAGCAGGCCATTGACTGGCTTCTTCAACGAGCACATGCGCTACACGGCGGCCACTGGCGACAAGCAGTTTCTCCGTCACTTCCACGTCCGCCTGCCGAGCCTCCTGTGAGGCCTTTTCCAGCATTTTTCTCGCGCTGTCTTTGAAAGATTTCATGATTTCAGCATAATTGATATAGTTCTCCATATCGGCGTAATGAATATCTTCCAGCACATGCACCAGCATAAGTTGCGCGCGATGAAACCGCGCAAATCTGATCGCTTCCCGCAAAGCCCGTTCTGAATTCAGGCTGCCGTCAATTGGAACAAGAATATGTTGATACATTATCACTCCTTCATTATCAGGACATCTCCAGAAATCCAGATTTTGTCACAACACGCTGTTGTTCATTTATGGTTTAAAGCTTTAAATTTTTAGAAGTGCCCATTAACCTTTAATACATACTTGAGGGCGCAGAAAAGCAACCCGGCGGGCAAGCCCGGCCACTTCGGTCGCTTCCGCCACCTGATCGACATCCTTATATGCGGCAGGCGCTTCTTCCGCGACACCCCGCAAAGAGCGAGTACGAATCAGTATACCTTGTTGCGCAAGATCATGAATCAGCGCACGTCCATCCCATTGCTTCAATGCCTGACGGCGACTCATTGCACGGCCCGCGCCATGGCTTGCCGAAGCAAACGCCGGATTGCCGGCGCTGCCGGCAAGGATATACGATCCGGTGCCCATGCTGCCGCCGACGATTACCGGTTGTCCTGCCGCACGATAGCGCTCCGGTATCATCGGATGACCGGGCCCGAGCGCGCGCGTCGCACCCTTGCGGTGCACATACAGCTGGCGCCGCTCGTTACGGATTTCATGCGTTTCCTTTTTGCAGGTATTGTGTGAAACATCGAACAACGTTTCAAGCTGGATACCGGGGTAAACGCTGTTGAATGTTTCGCGCGTCAAGTGCGCCAGAATCTGGCGGTTAGCCAGCGCGCAATTGATTGCGGCGTTCATCGCGCCGATATAGCGTTGCCCCTCCGGCGATTTGATCGGCGCGCACGCCAGTTCGCGGTCAGGCAGATTAATTCCCAACCGGCTCGCAGCCTTTGCCAGCATAACGAGATAATCTGTTCCAATCTGATGACCGAGTCCACGCGAACCGCAATGTATCGAAATAATCAGCTGCCCCTCAAACAAACCGAAAGCGTCTGCGGAAACGGCATCAAAAATACGATCGACCACCTGCACTTCCAGATAGTGATTGCCGGAACCGAGCGTGCCCATTTCGCCACGCTGGCGGCTTTTTGCCAGTTCAGAAACGTTCTCCGGTGCAGCGCCGGAGACGCAGCCCTGCTCTTCAACATACTCAAGATCTGCGGCTGAACCATATCCCTGTCTGACCGCCCACTGCGCACCGCCGCGCAGCACCTGATCCAGTTGCGGATGATTCATTTTAATATGCCCTTCCTCGCCGACGCCTGCCGGAATAGCTTTATAAAGCGCATCCGCGAGCACCGCGAAACGCGGCGCGGCTTCCTGCACGCGCATATTACTGCGCAGACAGCGAATACCGCAGGAAATATCAAAACCGACGCCGCCCGCCGAAATCACGCCATCCTGTTCAGCATCAAAAGCCGCCACGCCGCCAATCGGAAAACCATAGCCCCAATGCGCGTCCGGCATCGTCATTGCAGCGCCAACCAGTCCGGGCAGGCGCGCGACATTGGCGATCTGCTCAAGTACCTTATCGTCCATCGTTTTCAGCAACTCCGCGGTACCGTATAGCAATACCTCAGCACGGCGCTCGGCTGGAACGCCGGGTAATGTCCAGAGACAAGGTTGCAATTGTTTCAGCCGTTCCAGTTTCATATCACACATCCACCACACACTGCGCGATCCAGATCCCCTTCTCCTGCCTGACTGCAAGCATGGTAAACGTCGCGCCTTTCACTTCAACGCCCCGTTCCAATCCATCATGCCATTTTTCTCCCTTTATCCGGGCGCGCCACTGTTGTCCATTTCGCTGCAGATGAAAATCATTAAAAACCATTCCTGATTCACGCGCCTTGCCCAGAAGCAAATTAATCCAGATCACCAGCGCAAACTCCGGATCGGCTTCTTCAAACTCAATCAACATTTCGTCGCGGGGCTGCACGCTATCCAGGTTGGTCATAATGGCAAACACGGCCTGTGCAGCGGCTTGAAATGCCTGCTCCACTGTATCCCCACGCCCGATCACGCCCACATCAGCGTCATGTTCAAAATACGAAAAACGCATATTTCCGCATCATTCAATTAAAACTCGTAAATGTCATCATACCGCACAAATTAAGCTTTGCAGTTTCCATTTAAGCAGTGCGTAAAACCGGCCCTGATTTCCATCAGGCCCCGGTTTCATAATAACAATGCTATTCCGGTATTTTTTGGTTTCTGCGCACGGCACCATTCGCGATTTATCTGTTGCGTGCAAATTCTGCTTTGATCCGCCGTTTTTTTTCAGGAGATTGCCGTAAAATACAGGGCACTTCCAGAAATTCAGCGTTTTGAACAAAAGAGCTTTCGCCATAGCCCATGACATCTCAAATTGATGAACCCTATGCAGCCATTGATTTAGGCTCCAACAGTTTTCACATGATCGTCGCCAATTATACCGACGGCCGGCTGCAGGTCATTGACCGGATCAAGGAAATGGTCAGACTCGCTTCCGGACTTAATGAAGCGCATGAGTTATCCGAGGAATCCATGCAACTGGCGCTGGCCTGTTTGCAACGATTCGGGCAGCGCATCAACGAAATTCCGGCAACGAATATCCGCGCTGTCGGCACCAACACGCTGCGTCAGGCGCGCAATGGCAATTTTTTCCTGTCGAGAGCCGAAACCGCGTTAAACCACTCGATTGAAATCATTTCCGGGCAGGAAGAAGCCCGGCTCATCTATCAGGGCGTGGCGCACTCCAACTATGATGAAACCAGCAAGCGATTGGTGATTGATATCGGTGGCGGCAGCACCGAACTGATCATCGGGCGCGGCTATGATATTTACAGCAGGGACAGTCTGTACATGGGTTGCGTCAACATGAGTCAGCGTTTTTTTGACGACGGCAAAATCAAAGCCAAGAAAATCAACAAAACCGTGCTGTTTGCCAGACAGGAGCTGGAATCGATAGAAACCGTCTACAAAAAAACCGGATGGGATGTCGTACTAGGCGCATCCGGAACCATCTCCGCCATCCGTGACGTCGTTCAGGCGCAAGGCTGGTGCGAAAACGGCATTACCGCAGGCGCGCTTGCCATGCTGGTGGATACGTTGATCGCCATCGGTGATAGTCAGGCGATCACATTTGAAAGTTTGTCAGAACACCGGAAACCAGTGTTTGCCAGCGGTGTTGCCGTATTGCTTGGCATTTTCGACGCACTGAATCTCGACAGGATCAATGTATCCAGCGGCGCGTTGCGCGAAGGCCTGCTGCTTGACTTGATCGGGCGTATGCATAATGAAGATATTCGGGACAAAACGATAACCGATGTCTGCCAGCGGTATGGTATCGATACCGAGCAGGCTGATCGGGTCAAGGCAACTGCGGAAAGTTTTTTTCACCAATCCCGTTCGGAATGGCAGTTCAATAAGAAAGATGATTTAAAGTTACTGCAGTGGGGCGCATTGATTCATGAAATCGGTTTATCCATTGCGCATGCGCAGCATCACCGTCATGGCGACTACCTGATCACCTATTCTGACCTGCCCGGCTTCTCCCGGCAGGAACAAAACCAACTCGCCAAGCTGGTGCGCTGCCACCGCAGAAAATTTCCGCTGGAAGAGCTCACCGCCATCCCTGAAGCTGCGAGATTAACCATCACCCGGCTCGGTATATTGCTCAGACTCGCCGTCCTCCTGCACAGAAGCCGCTCGAACAGCGAATTACCCGAAATCCGGATTCAAACGCAAATGAATAAAATCCATCTGCACTTTCCCGAGGGCTGGCTTGCCGGTCACCCATTGACGCTGGCTGATCTGCAAAATGAACAGGACTATCTGCACGCGGCTGGTTTTAAGCTGACATTTCAATGAGGTAAATCGCAATAGTGCTCCAGGATATGTAACTGCGCCGAACGCGGCTTCTGCGCGCCCGCCTTCGCACGTTTGTATGAGCCGTCGCTTTGCAGCACCCAAGCCTGCGTATTATCCGCCAGATAGCTCAGCAGTCCATAAGCAATCACCGAATCGCTGGTGCGTTTTTCTTCAATCGGAAAGCAGACTTCCACGCGATAATGCAGGTTACGCGTCATCCAGTCTGCGCTGGAACAGAAAACAAGTTCCTCGCCGCCGTTATGAAAATAGTACACGCGCGTATGTTCCAGAAACCGCCCGACAATGGAGCGCACCTGAATGTTTTCGGAAACATCCTTGATACCGGGGCGCAGGCAGCAGATGCCACGAATGATCAGATCGATTTTTACACCAGCCTGCGAAGCCCGGTAAAGCGCCATGATAATTTCCGGATCGACCAGTGCGTTCATTTTAGCGATAATCCACGCCTTTTTCCCTTCACTGGCCGCCCTGATCTCACCTTCAATATAAGTCAGTATGCCTTTGTGTAGCGTAAAAGGCGATTGCAGCAATTTTTTCAACTTACCGGCGCGTCCCAGGCCTGTCAGTTGGAGAAAAAGCCGGTTGACATCCTCGCCAATGGCCTTGTCGCAGGTCAGCAGGCCATAGTCAGTGTATAAACGCGCGGTGCGCGCATGATAATTGCCGGTACCCAGGTGAACGTAACGGCGCAAGGTACGGTTTTCCCGCCGGACAACCAGAATCATCTTGGCATGCGTCTTGTAGCCAACCACACCATAAACCACATGCGCGCCGACTTTCTGCAACTCGTTCGCCAGTTCAATGTTGGCTTCTTCATCAAACCGCGCACGCAATTCGATCACGACGGTGACCTCCTTGCCGGAACGGGCGGCGTCCTTAAGCGCCTCGACGATCGCCGAATCCGCGCCAGTGCGGTAAAGTGTCTGCTTGATCGACAAAACATTCGGATCGCTGGCCGCCTGCCGCAGGAAGTCGATAACCGGTGCAAAGGACTGGAATGGATGGTGCAGCAGAATGTCGCCATTGTGCAGCGCGTCAAAAATATTGACATTCTTCAGCAGGCGATTGGGAATATTGGGCGTAAATCCGGCAAATTTCAATTCCGGCCGGTCGACCAGGTCGCAGATGGCCAGCAACCGCCCCAGATTCACCGGTCCGGATACGCGATACAGATCGTTTTGCTGCAATTCGAATTTCTGCAATAGAAAATCGCTTAAGTGATCCGGACAATTGTCAGCCACTTCAAGCCGCACTGCATTACTGAATCTGCGCGAAGGCAGCTCGCCTTCAAGCGCCCGCAGCAGGTCATCGACCTCCTCGTCGTCTATCAGCAGATCGCTGTCGCGCGTGACCTTGAATTGGTAACAGCCCAGCACATTCATCCCCGGGAAAAGATCCTTCACATGCGCGTGAATAATCGAAGACAGCAGCACGAAATCATGATTGCCGTTGCTGTGATTGGCGGGTATCTGGACAACGCGGGGCAGAGAACGCGGCGCCTGGACGATCGCCAGTCCCGAATCGCGCCCGAAAGCATCTTTGCCTTCCAGTGAAATAATGAAATACAGATTCTTATTCAAAACACGTGGAAACGGATGCGCCGGGTCAAGTCCGATCGGACTTAAAACCGGCAATACTTCGGCATTGAAATAGCGCTGCACCCAGCGGTTTACCATCGGTTTCCACTGGATGCGCCGCAGCAGTCTGATCTTGTCTTTGGTCAGCGCCGGAATGATCATTTCATTCCACGTATCATACTGCTCCTTGACAAGCTGGTGCGCGGCATCACTGATCCTTGCCAGCACTTCTGCCGGCAACAGGTTATCGGCGCCGGTCTGTACCGAGCCATATTTGATCTGCTGTTTTAATCCCGCCACGCGGATTTCAAAAAACTCATCCAGATTGGTGCTGGCAATGCACAGAAATTTCAGCCGTTCCAGAAGCGGCAGGCTTTCGTCTTTGGCTTGTTCGATGACACGCCGGTTGAATTCGAGCAGACTCAGTTCGCGATTGATGTAAAGCGTCGGATTTTTAAGATCGATAGGATCCATCAATGATGCAATTTATAAGTTAACAATATCCAAAGTATAGGCAAAACAGGCTCTGCATTATACGCTTTGATCGGCACAAATAATCAAACTTGAAAACAGCAGTTTGGCAGCGTCGATCCAAACGACAACAGCATCAAGGTTATTTGTCGATTAATTTTACATTGAATTCCAGCTTTCAGATTGCATGAATGATTCAAGATATTGTGTTAATTATCAGTTTGTTGTTACCATATCAAACCACGGATTTTTTTCAGCCAGCAATCAGCAATCGCTATTAACAACAAAAATGTAAAATTTATTTACACTCAATTATTCATTATTTCATATACAAATCAATTATTTAACAGAATAATGCGCCTTGCAATTGTCGGAATTTCTGACACTGTCGGTATCAATCAATATTTTTCGCCGCCATGAATAGCATAAAATCAGAAAAATTTTATTTTTCTCAGGTTGATACCTGATTAACTACCCATCTGGCACAAATCTTGCTTGTGATTGATGAAACATAAAATGTTTCTCGACATTTATGTGCGCGCCCTGCCCTGTTCCGGGCACAGTCATCAATTTCAATGGGAGAAAAAATGAAATATGGTCTAGCACCTTCTGCGCGCGCTGATCGCGCGCAGGAAATGGCAATACATGCGCCGTCCACCCATCCCCGCTTGTTGCGCGGATGGGCTATCCGTTCCGCGTCTGTTTTTGCGCTGTCGTTTCTGCTGTTTGGCCACTGTATTGCAGCTGAACACGCAATCACTTTGACAGCTGAAGAAACAGCTTACGATGACGGACTCGGTAATAAACTGCTGGCCTACAAAATGGTCGAGCATAAAGTGGACGGCGTGGACATTACGTCGCGATACAGCAGCGAAGCAACCATTCCCGGTCCCACAATCTTTCTGACCGAAGGCGATATCGCGCATCTGACCATAGAGAACAACATTCCCGGCGCTCACGACAATCCGCCGCATGTTGGCATCAGCAGTCAGGTAAGCATCCATGTGCACGGCGTGCACTACCAGATAGACAGCGATGGCACGCTCAAAGTCATTAACCGGGTCGCCGATGAAGGCGCAGGCGTTGGCCCGGACGACGGCGATGTACTCGTCTATCCCTATACCTGGAATGTAGCCCCTGGCACTGCTGGCACCTGGGCCTATCATGATCACAACTACATGACACACAACGGCGCCGAGCAAAAAGGCCTTTTTGGCGCGATCATTGTCAGTCCTGCCGGCGCGCCGCAGTACGACAAGGAATATTTACTGTATGTCACGGATGATGCGTTCTGGGGAATGGAAATTGACGGGGTTAGCAAGGCACAGACCAAACATGGCGTCAATCCAGCTCTCTCCGCAGCACGAGGCGACAATGTCAGGTTCCATTTGATTTCACTGGGCACCGACATTCACGAGTTCACGCTGGATGGCTACCGCTGGGCTGACCCCGGCACGACCAACCTGATTAACCGGACAGCTATCGGTCCGCTCGAAAAGCATGTTTTTGAAGTGACCGCAAACCACAGCGCAAAATACCGGGACAAAAACTTCACCAATAATCTGATGGGTATGCGAGGAGAATTCAATGTTGAATAAACCGGCTGACATACATAAAGATTACAGGAAAAGAACAATGAACATGAAAGCAGATCATTCAAAAAAACCAGCCACCGCGATGCTCGGATTACTGTTGCTTGCGGCCACGCTGCTGGCTTCACCCGCATTGCTTGCGGCAGTGCACAATATCGCGTTAACCGCCGAAACCCTGCCCAACGGTCAACTGGCTTACAGGCACAGTAATGGCGCAAAAGCCGTAATCCCTGGCCCAACCTTGTTTGCTGCGGAAGGCGACACGGTTAACGTAACACTTACCAATAATACTGCTGTTCCGGTTGGATTCAAGATACCCGGCCAGCCGCAACCCAGCTCGGCCAAAGCACAGCCCGGACAAAGCAAAAACTATAAATTCACCGCCAAAAAAGCCGGCACTTATGTTTATCACGGCAACAATGGCAAGGAACAGCTCGGTTTGTTCGGCGCAGTCGTCGTCAACAAGGCAAACGGTCCGGTTGATCGCTATGTCGACGACAATGGCGCGCTGATCGCCGTCAATCAGAATGATCTGGACAAACAGTATGTGCTGTTTATGGTCGGTTCAACATTCTGGGGAACTGAGATTACTTCGGATGGAAACCAGATACCGCTTTGGGCCAACCCGACACCGGCCGCCGTGCTCGACGAAATTGTCCGATTTCACGTTCTTTCAATCGGACCTGCGCACACCTTCCACTTGCATGCGCACCGCTGGCTGAAAGAAGGCACGGATGAAATCATCGACACCAAACTGCTGGTCGACGGTGCCGATACACACGCCTTTACGATCAAGGCGGGTTCAGGCGTCGGCGCAGGTGACTGGCAATTCCACTGCCACCTGATTTCACACATGGAAGCCGGCATGCACGGCAGCTTCAAAGTGGTTGCCGCTGGTGGTGATGGTTCAGCCATCGTGGGTGCTTCACCCTATGGAAGAATTCTGCTGGGTACTGAAGATGTTCCCGGCCTGGTGACGTTCGAAGTTTCGGATGAACCCGGCAGCTGGTTCAGAAGCGCGCGTGGCGATGCCATTGTGAATCTGGGGCTGGACATCAAAACCAGATCACTGGAAGTCATCGGCCCGGGCAGCAGCGTCAACTTCGTCATGTCCGACACGAATGGTGTGCACACCATCACTTCTTTACTGTGGCCGACCGGCGCGCATCACATGCCATTTGATCAGGAAAAAGCCTATAAAGGCGGCGCAATCCTGAAACTGGACACACCGGGACTGTATGTGTTCACCTGTAAAATCCATCCGTACATGTTTGGCGCGGTGATTGTGGATAGTGATCAAACCATTGGTTTAACCGGCGTTCCAACGGGGCTTGATCTCGCTGACGCAAGCCAGAACAGGACAATCGATCTGGTGACCGGACTCACTAATCTGCCGACCAGCAGCGATCTGGCCATCCGGTTACTGAGAACGTTTTTTGTCGCCACCGCAAAGGATAACTGGCAAAGATACGGAGAACACTGGACAGTCACCTTTCCTGCATTACCGGTCAATATCACGGGTGTTGACGGCCTTGTTTTAAGCGCATTGAACATCGACGGCGGTGTACTGGTGCCGCGTGTTCCTCCCAGCCAACCTGGCGTAGGCGAAGTCTGGATCAATACGCAGTTTGAAAAAACCGCCGGCAAAACCAAACCGGGCACCATCACCGTGATTGATACGGCAAACTGGACAGTCAAACGCAAGATTGCCCTGCCGCAAATCAACATGAACAATCCGCATAATATGTGGACCGATAAATCCCAGGAAACCATTTTCCAGACACAATGGTTTGATAACAAACTGACCATGATCAACCGTGCGGATGGCGCATGGATTCGTGACATCAAGGTCGGTGATTCACCTTCGCATGTCATGACGATTCCTGACACGGACGTGATTACCGTTGCGATTAATGGTGAAAATGGCATTGCTTATATCCAGGATGTTAACTCAACCGAAGTTAATCGAATCACACCAACGCAACCAGCCGGGCATGTTCAAGCCAATCCGCATGGTCACTGGATCACGCCGGATGGCAAAATGGTCACGCCGAACATCAATACCTCAGACACCGGTTTTTATGACGGTGACACCGGACAGATTCTGGCGCGGACTCAGGCAGGCGGGAACTTCCCCAAAGGCCCGCATCCGATTGCCATCGGCGTAGGGAAAGACAAGATTTATGCCGCCAATCTGCTGGATCATTCGATCAGCGTCTATGACTTCAACGGCAATCCGGTTCCTGTCGCGGCAAATGGCGGCAAGCCGTTTATCAACCTGATCGCACCCTATAATCCCATAACCGGCGCAGGCGCGCTGGATTCCGGCATTCTTCCGATCCAAACACCGGTCGATCCAACCGGAAGAGTGATGGTAACCGCCAACACGGGCGGCACAATCACGGTAATTGACACCGTCACGGATACGGTTGTCGCCGTATTGCCATGCGATCCCGGCTGCCACGGCGTCAATTTCGGCGCTAAAGCAGGCGGCGGCTACTACGCCTATGTCACCAGCAAATTCTCCAACCGGTTGATAGTCCTGGATGTGGATCTGGACAATCCGGCCAATACACAGATTGCTGGAGATATCCTGCTGGCTGACAGCAGCAGTCTCGTCGCTGGCGACACCATTGACGACACGGTTGCCGATATGGCCGGCATGGGCGGTCAAGGCATACTGGCTGTACCCAACGTGTACAATGGCTGGGTGCAGAACATTGCCGCCGGATCGGCGGAAACGCAAGGCTGGGTTAATGTGTTGACCGCAGGTCAGAAAGCTGCGGTTCATCCGCAGCCTTAAATCTGGTCCAGTGGTTCTGTGAAGCCCCGCTGAAGCCGGGAATTTAATTTCCCGGTTCATCCAACAGCGTATCTGAAAACCACTTTCAGATACGCTGTATTTTTTCACTGCTACAAAAAGTCCGTCCTTTACAACGCCGCCAGGAATGCGACGAGATCAGCTTTCTCGGCCTCTGTCAGGCCGATATCAAAGCGGGTATTGTAAAACTCGACTACCGCAGGCAGATCGGCGGCAGAACCATCATGAAAATACGGCGGACGCGAAGCGACCGAGCGTAAAACCGGCCCTTTGAAACGGCCGATATCCTTCCATTTTCCGGTAATCAGGGCGCGTCCCGGATCGGTGGTTTTAATGATTTCGTTTGTTGTTTTGTTTTTCAACGTGTACAGCGGCATGTCCGGTGTGCGGCGCGATTCATCCGAGATACCGATATCCAGCGGCATGGGCGTTGAATGATTGCCGGAATTCGGCGTGTTATGGCAGGTTGTGCATGTGCCGGGAAGCACGTTGACATTCAAGTCATCGTTAATGCCTTTTACACCGCTGATCATAATCGGTTTCGTATTAAACAATGCCTGGCCGCGTGCAATGGCGGCACGGGCATTCCTGACATTATTCGATGATTTGTTTGGCTTAATCCTGCTCCAGCTGTCATAGAGTGACATCACGGCGGGATTAAACGGCTCGCCAGTCTGATAATCTCCGGCCAGCGTGTCGTTAATGCCAAAGTAGTAATCCTGCTTCTTGAGTTTTTTTGGCCCTCCGAGCGCCTTTTCCGCGGACAGATTGCCCGCTTGGTTATCATGAATCTGCGCGGTGAATAGTCCGAGTTCGAATGCCACAATCGCTTCGCGTTCTTCATCGGTTAAGTCCAGCAACGCTTCGGCGTGCCCCAGTGTCGCATGATTCGCCTGCGTCCCCAGGTCAAAAGCTACAGGAGAAAAACAGGTGTCCGTGCCATACAGGCAATCCCCTGAATTGAGCATCAGTGTTGTTTCACGCCCCTCCCACATGACAGCGCTGATAAATTTAAGATTGGTCGTCGGCATTGGACGGCGGAACAGGGACAATTCATTTTCGTTGGCGTAACCATAAGGATCGTCAGCATCGACCAATTCAAACTCCGCGTCGGCAGGAATACCGATTCCCACACGGATATTTCCTTTTTCCAGCAGCATACTATAAGCAGCGCGGCGTTTCTCCAGCGTTGTCACGTCAGCGATAGGTGAATTGGCGCCATCAACCAGACGGAAAAGTGGATCCAGACCGTCGGTTTCGTCGAAAATTTTCTGTACGCCAGCGGGTGTGATTGTCCAACCCTGAGACGGAATATGGCAGGAAGCACAGCTGCGGCCATTGGTCCCCAGGCTTTTGAAAAATGGATTATCGAGGTCGATGAACCCCGCGGTGCTGTAAGTGGCATCCCTGCCGTGATCATTTTCCGAACTGAACATATTGGGCAGGTGATTGCCGTGATGACTTTTCTGGGAATCGTCATCCTTGGCGAACACCGGTGCCGATAGCAGCATAATCAGTGCTGCCGACAACACCTGAATTCTGATCATCTTGTTGTTATGCATGAATCATCT
Organism: Nitrosomonas sp.; assembly: GCA_028577615.1. Taxonomy (GTDB): domain Bacteria; phylum Pseudomonadota; class Gammaproteobacteria; order Burkholderiales; family Nitrosomonadaceae; genus Nitrosomonas. Next base: position 24,971 of record JAJSDU010000008.1, on the reverse strand, counting down.
CCTTTGTTATAAAAATTTAAGCGCAATGTATTTTCTCCAGGTCTTTATGAGCTTGAGGCGCGCATTGTGCCTGCACGAAAATCAATTAGCCATAGCTTGAAAGTACTATGTCATCTAGTAGTGCAGCTATGCTAACGGACTCAGTTTAGTCAGCTTGACTACAAGCTTCGGTGGGAAAAATCACATTTCGCGGAAGAGCGCATGGCGAGATTGATTACGATCAAATCTGCAATTTGAATCGCCATGTTTTATTTTGACGATTTTGCTAGAATAATCCCTTTAAGATTCAGTATTTACCGAGGAGAAAAAAATGAGTTCTGATGCCTATAAATTCGAGATAAAGGATGGGCAGGTGAATGCTGCGTATGAACTGGATGACGGCGTATGGGAGCTTGAACCGCTGGATGACGATGGCGGCGAATCCTACGCCGTGGCTGCCAACGGCGATGTCGTGCGCACTGAAATTGAGCCGTATGGCACGGAAATTACCCGCTACGCCGATATCGATGGCGATGGCGTGTATTTGCGCATTGCCGAATTCTTGAATCCTTCCGGTAATTTTAATCGCAGCAATAAAGCGTTCAAATTCGAAATCGCGGATGGTCGAGTAACCGCCGCATATGAACTGGATGATGGGCAATGGGAACTTGAATCGCTGGACGATGACGGCGGCGAATCCTACGTTGTGGAAGCCAACGGCGATGTCGTGCGCACCGAAATCGAACCATTCGGCACGGAGATCACCCGTTACGCGGATACCGACGGCGACGGGATATATTTCCGGGTTTCCGAGCAATGGGTGATTTCCCCGGGAAGCGGCGCGGTCACGCCTAAGTTTTCCGGTGAATTGCGCTACTTTCCCACGGATGACGATGATTTTATCGCCGTTCGCGCTGGCGAGGATTGCCGCGGCGGCCGAGGCGCCGATGATTTTGTGATTCGCGAAGCAGCCCATCTGCGCATCGCCGACTTCAAATCTCTGGATGACGATGTGCTGGTGTTCGATACCGGCCTGGGTCTGACATCGCGCGAACATCTGGCCAGTTTTGTCAGCGGCATCCGCTACGATGACGATAACTTTATCGTCGATTTCGGTGCGGCTGTTTCCATTACCCTGATCGGCGTCGCACCCGGTCAAATCAGCTGGGACGATGTCAGCGTATTGAGCTGACGCCCGGTAAACAATATATCACGAGGAGCGCAAGCTCCTCGAACACAGATTCACAGCCAGTAGGTTATCTATCCATTCAACAGGCTGTTTCAGTACTCCTCCACATCCGTAGAATCGGCGGTTTTTAACGCAGTCCGCCGCCAAGTCGTTCTGGGTGGAATTTTTCCGTGTTTTCGGTATATCACCGCAGCGCATCGGCAACTTTGAGCAGGAAGTCAAAAGACTCGATGGCCGCGATGAAAAATTCCGGGGTGTTTCAAAGTCGGCGAGTATACACACATGCCTGCTACCGAACTTCGATGTAGCAGTTCCCAGGATAATTGACTGCCTCACCGCTTTTCCTGTCAAGCAATACACGACCATTTCTTTCGATAACACGTTCCACTTTAGTGGATGCATTTTCTGCTCAATATTCCAGGTATTGCTATTTTTGCGTCATGAGCTTGAGTAGTTTCCATGGTTTCGTTATTGCCCACCTGTCTGTACCGCTTGATTTGATCGAGTTCCTGGGAGAAGGATCTTTTAGTTCGGTTAAATTTCCACAATATGTTTCTAATTAGCGACAAAAATAATCAATTAAAAACATGAATATATCTATTAAGCATAAAAATGTATCGCTAATTTGCGACATAACAAATCTTTAAGAAACATCGTGTTATGCACTACATGCGTACCATGTATAAGAATTAATTAGTTATTGACGACACTTTTCACAACCTCCTTCCAAGAAAAAATATATAACATGTTGATTAACAAAGATAATTAATTTTGGCATGAATGTTGCTGTTAATGAATTGTAGCTTACACATTAAAGGAGGTTCGATAAATCAAACAACAGCAATTCTTTAATATGACATAAATATAAATATCAAATTTTCAACATATTTGTTTAATAAATGGAGAAACAGATGAATACAAACAAAGACTATATTAACGTACATCCAAGCACAGTGAGTCATGGTGAAAGCGGATCAAATGGAAAAGGTTATATTGTCCGTGAATGGGCCAAGAATATGTATATTGATGGCTTTAACCCGCAACAAGGCGATGTACTGGTATTCGATAACAGTCTCGGTATAACATCACAGGATGAATTGGCCAGTTTAATTACAAATATCCATATTGAAGCTGATGATTTCATCGTCAACTTTGGCAATGATGTAACGCTCACGCTGACAGATGTGCATCCCGACCAGATCAGTTGGGATAATGTCATTGTAGATGATCCAGGTGCGGCCGATCCAGGTGCAATCGAGCCAGGCGCTGACGAACCGGTTGCAGCTGATCCGGATACAACCGATCCAGTCGTGGACGAACCCGTTGCAACTGATCCGGATACAACCGGTCCAGTCGTGGACGAACCCGTTGCAGCCGATCCGGACACAACCGATCCAGTCGTGGACGAACCTGTTGCAGTTGATCCGGGTGCAATCGATCCAGTCATGGACGAACCCGTTGCAACTGATCCGGATATAACCGATCCAGTCGTGGACGAAGCCGTTGCAGCTGATCCGGGTATAACCGATCCAGTCGTGAGCGATCCCGTTTCAGTCGATACGGGTATAACCGATCCAGTCGTGGATAATCCGGTTACAGCCAATCCGGACGCAACCGATAATCATGGTGGAAGCAGGTCAAATGGAATAGGTCACATTGTCCGTGAATGGGCAAGGGATATACGTATTGACGGCTTTAACCCGGACCAGGGAGATGTGCTGGTATTCGATGACAACCTCGGCGTAACATCACAGGATGAATTGGCCAGTTTAATTACAAATATCCATATTGAAGCTGATGATTTCATCGTCAACTTTGGCAATGATGTAACGCTCACACTGACAGATGTACACCCTGACCAGATCGGTTGGGATAATGTCATTGTGGGCGATCCAGACGTGGATGATCCAGTTGCAGCCGATCCGGACACAACCGATCCAGTCATGGACGAACCCGTTGCAACTGATCCGGATACAACCGATCCAGTCATGGACGAACCCGTTGCAACTGATCCGGATACAACCGATCCAGTCGTGGAGGAACCCGTTGCAGCTGATCCAGGCACAACCGATCCAGTCGCGGACGAACCCGTTGCAGCCGATCCTGGCACAACCGATCCAGTCGCGGACGAACCAGTCGCAGCTGATCCAGGCACAACCGATCCAGTCGTGGACGATCCCGTTGCAGCTGATCCGGGTATAACCGAGCCAGTCGTGGACGATCCAGTTACAGCTGATCCGGGTACAATCGATCCAGTCGTGGACGAACCCGTTGCAGCTGATCCAGGCACAACCGATCCAGTCGTGGATAATCCGGTTACAGCCAATCCAGGCGCAACTGATAATCATGGTGGAAGCAGGTCAAATGGAATAGGTCACATTGTCCGTGAATGGGCAAGGGATATACGTATTGACGGCTTTAACCCGCAACAAGGCGATGTGCTGGTATTCGATGACAGCCTCGGCGTAACATCACAGGATGAATTGGCCAGTTTAATCACAAATATCCATATTGAAGCTGATGATTTCATCGTCAATTTTGGCAATGATGTAACGCTCACGCTGACAGATGTGCATCCCGACCAGATCGGTTGGGATGATGTCATTGTAGGTGATCCAGACGTGGATGATCCGGATACAACCGAGCCAGTCGTGGACGATCCAGTTGCAGCCGATCCGGACACGACCGATCCAGTCGTGGATGACCCAGTTGCGGGCGATCCGAGCACAACCGATCCGGACGTGGAGGAGGACCCTGTTGCAGCCGATCCGGACATAACCGAGCCGGACGTAGAAGATTCGATTGCCGCTGATCCGGACGCAACTGATCCAGAGGTAGTTGATCCGATTGCCGCTGATTCAAATCAAAATATCGTTATCAATCCGGGAGAAGTTATCCTGGGCGTAGAGGGATCAGAAAATTTTGTTTTCCAAAATCTGGGGCACTTTACAATTAACAACTTTAATGCAACGGAAGATATGCTTGACTTCACAGAATATAATTTATCACGTGAAGAAATAGCAGGTCATATTACCAATGTTGAGATTGAGGCCGATAACTTCATCGTCAACTTTGGAGATGATGTGTCGATCACGCTGGTTGGCCAATCACCTACCTGGGATAACGTCACTACTGTAGAGGGTTAATTGCGTATCGATAGAGAGGTGGGTCTATTTCCCCGCTTAGAAACTTTTGGGAAAACCCCACAAGCATACTAACCTTCACCGCGAGCAGTAACTATCTGGAATAAGATAGTTACTGCCTCTTTTTGGTGTCCTTTAACCGCAATGTAAACCCTGACAGGGGATTCAGCGGTTGTCCTTAGCAAAATCTCTTGTTTTTTCTTTTTGTTTATAAAGAGTAAAATCAAGTTGATGCCGTTGAAGAAGCTTATAGAATTCTGTCCGATTGCGTTTAGCTAGTCTTGCTGCTTGCGTTACATTGCCAGCGGTAATTTTAAGTAAACGTACCAGATAATTTCTTTCAAACTGTTTGCGTGCTTCTTCAAATGATTCGAGCTGTGCTTCTTCCTTATGCATCGCATCATAAACGAGTTGATATGAAATCAGAGGATTTACACTCAGAACGACGCATTGTTCTATTATATTCATTAATTGTCGAACATTACCGGGCCAGGAGGCGCTGAGCAAAAGGTTGATTGCTTCTGGCGCAAACCCATTGATTTCTCTTTCATATTTATCAGCAAAGATGCGAAGAAAATGATTGGCCAGCAAGGGGATATCTTCGCGGCGTTGCGCCAGCGAAGGAATCGTTAATCCAACCACATAGAGCCGATAATACAGATCTTCACGAAAATTCCCTGCAATGATCTCAGCCTTGAGATCACGGTGGGTTGCAGAAATGATCCTCACATCAATTGGAATCGGCTGGGACGCCCCAACAGGCCTGATTACCCTTTCCTGCAGTGCACGAAGTAATTTAACTTGCAGGAGCAGCGGCATGTCGCCAATTTCGTCCAGGAACAATGTGCCACCTTCGGCTAATTGAAACAAACCTTTATGATCTCTGATCGCGCCTGTGAAAGCCCCTTTCACATGCCCAAACAGCTCTGATTCGAGCAATTGTTCGGGAATAGCCGCGCAATTGATGGTCACAAAGGGTTGATCACAACGTTTGGATGCCTGGTGAATAGCGCGAGCAAATAATTCCTTACCAACACCACTTTCCCCAAGTAACAGTACGCTCGCGTTTCCTTCCGCGACGCGCTCTATCTTAGTCAGGATGTCGGCCATCTCAGCATTTTGGGTAATGATGTTTTTACGCCATTCAGCTTGTGAAATTTCAATCGCTTCACCATTTCCATTATTGTGCTTAAGCCTGAACGCCTGATCAATTTGATCCAGCAAGGTTTTAGGATCATAGGGCTTGGTGAGGTAGCCAAAAATACCACGTTGGACTGCAGCGACGGCATCCGGAATTGTGCCATATGCTGTCAGAATAATAACCGGTAGCGTTGGATAGGTGTGATGAATATGTTCAAACAAAACCATGCCGTCCATTCCATTCATTTGCATGTCACTGATGACGAGATGAGGGCGTGTGATATCCAGGCAGTTCAATGCTGATTCTGCGCTGGTCGCTATGATGGTTTCAAATCCTGCATTCGTCAAACGTATCGAGAGCAATTCCAATAAATCCGAATCGTCATCGACAAGCAGAATTTTTTTAGGCTGTTCCATAAATTTTTTAACGCTCTATTTTACGAATTGGATGTTTTTCCATATTTTTTATAGCGTCTATCCTACTCTCAAGTGTTTGAATTTGTTCTTTCAACACATGTGCATTTTCATTCGATATTTTTAATTTTTGCGATAAATTTCTCGTTTCTGTTTTCGCAGTTTGCTGCTCTTCGAGTAGTGAAATTAACAACTTTCTGAAGCCGTCAAGATCAGGCGGCAGTGTCAGATCCTGTGGCCAATTAGTCAAAAGATCAAGAGCAAGGCGGATGTCGCTAAATGCCGTATTGGGTAAACTGACAAGCAGGATATATTTAAACCGACTGTCGGCATCGATATTATTATCGAAGTAGCTTTTATTATAGTCGTATTCAGTGGCCAATTGAGAAGCCTTCTTTTTTTGCAGTTGATCATAATAAGACATCAATTCATTTAAGCTTTTATTTTGCTCGAATTTTTCCTGCTGAGAAACTTGGTTGTCAAAAAAGGCAGGTAATGCTGTACATCCTGTTAGAACAGCAGAGAATATTAAAAGTATTATCGTGCGGGATATGATGTTCATGGTTGAATCTCAGGATCTTGAACAGGCAAGGTCAGGCGGAAATGCGCCCCCTGCTCTCGATGTTTTACAAGCTCAATGTCTCCACCGTGTGCCAGCGCATATTCCCGGGCGATTGATAATCCAAGCCCGGTTCCCCTGATATGGCTATTAGCTTTAATACGCCCCTGATAAAAGGGCTCAAATATTTTATCCTCGTCAACGATATCAATACCGACGCCATTGTCGATGATATCGAGTTGGATAGCTTGATCGATTTGTAACGCAGAAATCCTGATGTGGCCTTCTTGAGGTGAGAATTTTATGGCATTTGATAAAAGATTATCAATAACAATACCAATTTTTTGTTTGTCGCATTCAATAAATAGATTGGGGCATACCAGATCTATTTTTATTTTTTTACTCATGAGAGAGAGATTCTGGTTTTTCAATACGCTCGTAATGAGATGAGCCAGATTTGTTCGCTGCTTGATGAGCGATGTTTTGTCAGCTTGAAGCGCGCTGAAACTCAATAAATCTTCTATACGTTTCTGCAACTGGATACCGCTGGAACGAAGGATGTCGGCGATTTGTTGCTGTCTTTTATTAAGATCACCAGCGACTCCTTCTGCAAGGAGGTTGGCGCCCTCACGAATTGCAGTAAGCGGTGTTTTAAGTTCATGGGAGATATGCCGTAAAAACTGAATTTTCTGCTCTTCCAGTTTGAGCAAGCGGCGACGCATCCAGTCCAGACGGGAACCCAAGTATTGCAAATTTTCTGGTCCGTTAATTCGTACTGCGTTGGATAATTTACCCTGACCCATGTCATAGATTGCTTCGTCAATCTGACGAAGTGGGCGCGCAATGAACACTGAGAAAGCAAGAGCCAGCACTATAACGAATGGAATCAGAATGAGTAATTCCCACTCAACCAGAGTGCGGGCTCTTGAGGCCATTTCACTGATTTCATTTACTTTATGCCCAATTAACCGATAGTTTTCGGTTGAAAAATCTTGCGCAAGAACAAGCAGACTGGCAAATTGATCGAGTAAATCCCGAAGATTCTCAGGAGACTCAGATGAAGTCAGTATTTCGCGAAATATCGCTGTTTCCAATAGTTGTAATTTTTCCAATAAAAGCTGTTGCTCAAGATAGATAGAAACTTCATTGAGTTCTATCACTTTTTTTTCAAAATTGGCATGCGCTTGAAAATAACCTTCGAGCAAGGACAAATCTTCCAGGATATGCGCGTGCCGTACACTTCTTTCCATAACGATGATTTCATCAATCAGGGTACTGCCGCCGTGAGTTATCTGTGTTGCGTGATACACCGTTTTACGGCTTTGCTCGGCAAGCCGATCAATGCTTATGGCGCTATAGATTAGCGCAATGATTAATGGTAATCCCACTATCGAAAATCCAAGCAGGATCAATTTTAGAAAAGACGCGGGATTGTGACGCAATTCTATCTGACGGCTGACAATCGATTTTTCACCCTTCCGGGAAGTGACAGAATCCATTGTAATTCTCAATCCATCTATCTTTTTGGTGATCTTGTTCAAAGTTAAGTAATTATTTTCTTTATATAAATAGAGGTGTTGAAGCATTTGCAACTACCGTCCATTATACGCAGTGGCCAGCAAGATATACCAGAATGCCGATTCTAATACCCCGCACACTTTCAGGACTTGTCAATGTTTCTGGCTGCCATAGGCTTTGTCAACGTGGAGCCGGCAATCCGGTTCAATTCCAGCTTTATCAGGCAGCGTTCATGGAGTGATTGTCTTACTGGTCTGCTCCTGCGTAAATCTCGTTCTTGCGGCACGCAAGCTGATTTATAGAGTCAGGCTGTAACATGACATATTCCTTAGGGAGTATCCCGCCAGTATGTCCGCTTTTTATTTCTCATGCAAGACAGAAACAGGCGAAAAAGCGGAATGCATATACGGAATGCATATACGAGATAAATAAGCATGTCGAACCTGTTTTTAACGCCGCAGCGGCAACGCAGGTCATTTTTCGGCAACCTGTTAAAGCAATTCATTCGCAAGATTGGCCAGGTGAGACCGCTCTCCCTTTTCCAGCCGGACATGCGCAAAAATCTCGTGATGTTTGATTTTGTCGATGAGATACGACAGGCCGTTGCTTTGTGAATCCAGATAAGGGGTGTCGATCTGGTAAATATCCCCGGTAAAGATGATTTTGGTATTCTCGCCGGCGCGCGTGATAATGGTTTTAATTTCATGCGGCGTCAAATTCTGTGCTTCATCGACAATAAAGCACACATTCGAGATACTTCTGCCGCGAATATACGCCAGCGGCGTAATGGTGAGTTTCTCCTGTTCGACGGCTTCCGTGATTTGCTTGAATTCCTTGTCTCTTTCGCTGAACTGGCTTTTGATGAATTTCAGGTTATCCCAGAGCGGCTCCATGTAGGGATTGAGTTTGGAGATGACGTCACCGGGCAAATAACCGATATCCTTGTTGCTCAGCGGCACCACAGGGCGCGCCAGATAGATTTGCTTGAAATGCCGTTTCTGATCCAGCGCGCCGGCAAGCGCGAGCAGTGTTTTTCCGGTGCCCGCCCCGCCTTGCAGGGTGACCAGCTTGATTTGCGGGTGCGTGATGGCGTGCAGCGCAAAGACCTGTTCCGCATTCCGGGGAGAAATCCGGTATGCGGATTTCTTCTGAATACGCTCGATCCGGCGTGATTCCGGGTTATAAAACACCAGCACCGAAGTCCGTCCGTTTTTCAGAATATAGTATTGATTGGGGATGGCGGTATCGATGCCGATAGCTTCGGGCAGGCAGAAATCACGGGTGAATACTTCATCAATTATTTTTTTCGACAGGCCTTCAATTGTGGTGCTGCCGGTATGCAGCGATTCAAGGTCTTTGATTTTCCCGGTCTGGAAATCTTCCGCGGTGATATCCAGCGATTTGGCTTTTAACCGCAAATTGATGTCCTTGGTGACCAGCACAACCTTTTTGCGGGGAAAGGCATTACTCAATGCGATGGCTGAATTGAGAATGCGGTGATCCGCAGTGTTTTCGCCAAAAATATGCGTCGCGTCGAGCCCGTTCTCCTGCTCCTGCATGACAACCTTGATCCGGCCGTGATCGGGCCGGTCAATCGGAATCCAGTTCTGCAGCGAGTAATGCAGTGACAGATGATCCATGATGCGGATAAATTCCCGCGCTTCAAAATTTTTCGTTTCGTTTCCTTTCTTGAAATGATCAAGTTCCTCAAGCACGGTAATCGGAATGGCGACATCGTTATCCGCAAAACTGTATATCGCCTGATGGTTGTACAGAATAACCGAAGTATCCAGCACAAAAATTTTCTTTGGGTTTCTTGGCATGAATGATTGAGTACGCTTTAATTTGAATAAAGTGCATCTCTAAAAACCCAGATTTTGTCACAACACTTTGTTGCTCACAAAAAATGTTTCCTTACATATCAGTTATATGCGGCGTCAACATTTTTTGTTCGCGCCGCGTTTTGCTCATTTTCTGTTTAAAACTTTGAATTTTTAGAGACGCCCTTATAAACATACTAAAATCGAATTGTTACAGAATCATGAAAAAAATGAATACGGTTTAATCGCTGTATTCAGCACAAAGTCATCAAAGTTTCATGCAACAGCCATCAGACAGAAACATTCACTCGATAACATTTCGGCTCATTGTGCGGATTGCCGCGATGAAATGCATCCGTGCAATGACGGCAAAATATCATTATCCGAGGAGATCAACATGAAACACATCATACTGACGGGCATTACTGCATTTGTTCTGGCGCTGCCGGCGGCAGCCTGGAGCGGGAAAGGCGACGAATCCGCACAAAATGGCAACAAAGGCCGCGCAACAAATATTCAATTAGGTCCACGGCCGTTTTTTCTGGTTCAGGATATGGACCAAGGACCATTAAAGGATAAGCTGGAAAGCTGTGAAAAGGGTCCGTTCAAACGCACCGACTTCTCTATCGGTCACCGCGGCGCGCCATTGCAGTTTCCCGAGCATACGCTGGAATCGTATGAAGCCGCCGCCAGAATGGGCGCCGGGATTGTTGAATGCGATGTGACCTTCACCCAGGACAAGGAACTGGTGTGCCGCCACTCGCAGTGCGATCTGCATACCACGACCAATATTCTGGAAACGCCGCTGGCGGAAAAATGTTCAGTGCCGTTCCAGCCCGCGGTTCTTGACGCTGACGGCAATCTGATTACGCCCGCTGCGGCGCAGTGCTGCACCAGCGACATTACGCTGGCCGAATTCAAATCGTTGCAGGGAAAGATGGATGCAGCCAATCCGCGCGCTGCCAGCGTTTCCGAATATCTGAAAGGCACGGCTGACTGGAGAACCGATCTTTACGCGACGCGCGGCACGCTGCTGACGCACAGGGAAAGTATCGCACTGTTTCAGAAGCTGGGCGTAAAAATGACGCCGGAACTGAAGTCCCCAAGCGTACCGATGCCATTCGACGGCTTTTCGCAGACCGATTATGCGCAGAAACTGATTGATGAATACAAGGATGCGGGCGTTTCCGCAAAAAAAGTCTGGGCGCAGTCTTTTAACCTCGAAGATGTATTGTACTGGATTCAAAACGAACCCGATTTCGGCGCGCAAGCGGTTTATCTCGACGGCCGTTATGACGATCCGGCGTTCGATCACCGCAACCCGGCCACGTGGTCACCGAGCATGGCGCAACTGGTTGTCGATGGCGTAAAAATCATCGCGCCGCCAATGTGGATGCTGCTGGAAATTGAAAACGGTGAAATTGTACCTTCCCGTTACGCAAAAGCAGCGAAAGACGCGGGGCTGGATATTATTACCTGAACATTCGAGCGCGACGACCCATTGACCAACGGCGGTGCCTGGTACTTCCAGACACTGAACGGTCAGAATCCAAATCCGACTTCCCCCGATGCGGTAATCAACAATGACGGCGACATGTATCAGGCGCTGGATGTTCTCGCGCAGGATGTCGGCATTCTCGGCATTTTTTCCGATTGGCCGGCAACGGTGACGTATTACGCCAATTGCATGAAGCTGAAATAAAACATGTCAGGACAGGGCAGGTTCTTCAGGCGATAATTATATCTTTTGTGATTTAATCGTTCTGTAACATTTGTCCGTTATCATTAACTTGTAAGCGCCCCTTGAAGGCAGTCATAACCCATTTCCTTAACTTCCCCGGATATGATTGCCTTATTTTTTCATCCAGTGACGCAGCTTGCGGAGTCGATAAAATCAACAACCTTCCTATTGCAAGTTCAATAGTCGCATGAGCACTATTCCCGCATCGCTTATTAGCGGATAAGTCTGTTCATCTTTGCCTCCATATTCTGTACGGCACCGCACAGACTGTGATTGCTGCATGCTGTAATTTATTCATTGATGTGATTGTTTGATTCGCTTGACACGATTACTCCAGACGATCGAGTCTCCGGCCCGGACTTTGACGCGGTCTTCAGAGACTGTAAACTGTTAATCGTTGTATAGCATTCAACTATTATCATTGACCATTAAGCACCCCTTTAGAAGGCGGTCATAACCCATTTCCATAACTTCCCCGGATATGACTGTCTTATTTTTTCACCCGGCACCCGCAGTAATCACCCAGTCGACAACGTCCAATCATTGAAATTTTGTCGTGACTTCCTGTCCCGGCATACATATCCCGGCAATGCGTAAAGCGGCGAACGAAAATCGCTGTTATCGTTTATTGTCCCCGCTTCCCCATACTGCCGATGGAAATAATGCTGATTATTTCCATTTGCTTTATCTTTTTTTAACAAAAATTTCATCATTCTTTCATCAATACGTCAAAGTAGTTTCATAAAATCGCTTTAATCTGTTTGTTATCTTTAATTCATGAGAATCGATACGATGGCCAATAAAACCGCACCAATGAAAGTTAGAAGCGTTTGGATATCCGATGTGCACCTGGGTTTTCGAGGTTGCCAGGCACAGGCGCTGCTCCATTTCCTGCATTCGGTTGAAACGGAGTATCTGTTTCTTGTCGGCGATATCGTCGATTTCTGGTGTATCAAAAAAAACCCCTACTGGCCGCAGGAACACACCAATGTGATCCGCTCGATTCTGGGCAAGGCCAAGCACGGCACCAAAGTGATCTATATTCCAGGCAATCATGACGAAGCCTTGCGCGAATGCGCCGGGCATGTTTTCGGCAATCTTGAGATTCATCTGGATTATGTGCATACCACGTATGATGGCAAAAAGCTGCTGATCATGCATGGCGACGAGTTCGACGTCATTGTCAAACACAGCCGCTGGATCGCAGTGCTCGGCAATGTGGCTTATGACGCATTGCTGTGGATGAACCGGCACTTCAACGGCCTGCGCAAATTTTTTGGCTATTCTTACTGGTCCCTGTCTGCGTACCTGAAATTGAAGGTCAAAAATGCAGTCAGCTACATCAGCAGCTTCGAAGACGCATTGGCGCGGCTCGCCAGGGAACGTGGCGTTGAGGGCGTCGTATGCGGACATATTCATCATGCCGAAATCAAGGAAATCAATTCAATCCTGTATTGCAATGATGGCGACTGGGTTGAAAGCTGCACCACCCTGCTGGAACATTCCGACGGTTCACTTGAATTGGTTTATTGGGCGGAGAAATTCGAACAGTTCAAAAATATCAAAGATATGGTTGCGGCAAAGAAAGCAGCTTGACAATCGGTCAGCATCGGAGGCCAGCTTTGCAATCCAGATTTGTGTTGAGTCTTGATGGCGGTGGCAGTCATCTGTTGATTCAGCTCAGCGTGCTCGCCAGCCTGGAAGCGGAAACCGGCATTTCAGTCTATGATCAGTTCGATATGGTGGCGGGCTCTTCATCGGGCGGGATGATGGCCTGTCTGATACTGGGACGTGCGATGAGCGCTTCCGCAATTGTGCATATGATCCAGCAGGAAAAATTGCTGGAAAGCATGATGACCGGGCACTGGATGAACCGGTTATTGAGCCGGCTGCATTTACGTCCGAAATACTCAGGCGTTTCCAAAAACCGGGTGCTGCAACGCGAACTCGGTCATCTGAGGCTCTCGTCATTGGATAAATCGCTTTTCATCCCCTGCTTCAATCTCAATCGCGATCAGCTGGAAATCTTCACCAATCACTGCCGGGAGAATTTTCTGTTAAGCGAGATTGCCGATGCCTGTACCGCCGCGCCTTCTTTCTATCCACCGGTGCAGATGGAAGACGGCGGCTGGCGAATCGATGGCGGCGTCGGCATGAACAACCCGGCATTGGGCGCATACTTGCATGCCCAGGAAGTCTGGCCGGATCATGACATCAAAGTGCTTTCCATTGGTTCAGGCTGGCGCAGCTTTGTTTTCGATGGCACAGAAGCATGCGCATATGGCGGCATGCAATGGTCTATCAAGGGCATTGCTTCAGTAATACTGCGGGAAAAAATGATAGCCAATGCACGCATGACCGAAGCGATTCTCGGCGAACATGTGCTGTATATCAACGATTATCTGAAAAACTACGCCATGCCGGATCACATGGATTCAGCGAATCATCCGGACAATCAACGCAAATCACTGGAAATCGGTAGATTGTGGTATGCGCGAAATCGCGACCGGATCCTGGAATGGCTGTCCGGACACTCCGGAAACACAGTGAGCGCTGCATAAAAAAGATGCCTTTCAGACTGACAGCGATTTAACAGGTTGTTAAGCGTTGATCATCCGGTCCTTTTTGCTCGGCACAGGAATGGTTATTTTTGTGCTTGGCATGATGCTTTTTCCACTGCCGGGGCCTTTCGGCATTCCCACCATGGCCATCGGCCTGTCGATCATGCTGAAGGCTTCCAACAGGGTTAAGCGCCTGACGCTTCGGTTGGTGCACAGGAACCGTCACAGCAGCCGGATTTGGCGTAACACGCGTAGTCTGTTTAAACGTTTTCGCAGGTAATGTAACTGTCATCAAACATTCAGAAAACCGTCATTTTCCTGTAACAGCCCTTGCCTAAAATCCCCCTGATTTTTACTACAACGTACCGACGATGAAAGCACTGAAAGCACTGAAAACCCTGCAAACTTTACATGAATACGATTTAACGCTTTTCAACCGGTTGAATGCCTTGCGGCTGAATGAAGATATCATACGCCTCAATTGCTATATTTCCAGAAGCGGCGATGGGCATCTTTATCTGTTATTGCTTGTCTGGAGCGGATGGCAGCAAGGTTATCAAAGTCCTTTCTTCATGGCGATTCTGGCCGGATTCGCCATCGAACGTCCGGTCTACTATACCCTGAAAAACAGCTTGAAACGCAATCGCCCGGAATCTGTTCTGGAAGACTTTCGCAGCGTGATCAAACCGGCAGACCGGTTCAGTTTTCCTTCAGGACATACTTCGGCGGCATTTATGATCGCTGTGCTGTGTGGCTGTTTTTATCCGGCCGTCTTCCTGTTGTTGCTGGGCTGGGCGTTGCTGGTCGGTGTTTCGCGTATCGTGCTGGGTGTGCATTTTCCCACAGACATCCTCGTGGGCATGGCGCTGAGTGTCAGTACAGCATTGATCAGTCGGGAGATTATTCAGTCATGAAAATATTCTACGGGATACAGGGAACGGGCAACGGTCATATCACGCGCGGACGGATTATGGCCCGCGAACTGCACGCCGCCGAGATTGCCGTCACTTACCAGTTTACCGGCAGAGCTCAGGATCAGTTCTTTGATATGGAAATATTCAAAGACCACCAATGGCGCAAGGGGCTGACATTCAGCGTTAAAAATGGAAAAATAAATCACTTGAAGACAGTGTTGAAATCAAATCCGGTGCGTTTGATACGCGATATCCGGCAGCTGGATTTGCGCGATTATGATCTGGTTATCTGCGATTTCGAACCCGTAACGGCCTGGGCAGCGCGCCAGCAAAAAAAGAAAACCATTGGTGTCAGCCATCAGTATGCGTTTCAATATAACATTCCCCGTGCGGGCGGCGACCCGATTTCCGAAGCCGTAATGAGAAATTTCGCACCTGTCGAGACCGGCATTGGCTTGCACTGGCATCATTTCGGGCAGCCTATATTGCCGCCCATTATCGCGACACCGGATATTCCACAACATACCCAGAAAAACAAAATCGTCGTTTATCTGCCCTTTGAAAACCAGCGGCATTTAATCGAGCTGCTGGCGCCATTCAGGGATTATGAATTTAATATTTATTCATTTATTCCGGAATGGGATCACACATACACGCATATCCATTGCAAGCCGCTTTCTCTGTACGGATTTCAAGAGGATTTGCACAGCTGCACCGGGATCATGTGTAATGCCGGTTTTGAACTGTCCAGCGAAGCTTTGTATCTCGGCAAGAAATTGCTGGTAAAACCGGTGCACGCACAGATGGAGCAGGCATCGAATGCAGCCGCACTGGTCGAGCTCGGCTACGGCCGGACGATGAAAAAACTGGATCGGGTAATCATTGAACAGTGGCTGCACGAAACGAAAGCCGTGCGTATCACTTATCCGAATACCGCCAGGTATCTGGTTGAATGGATCAAAAACGGAATGCAGCCAATTGACCAGAGCTGGTGTGATCAGGTATGGTCGAATGTTCAGGTCATTCCTGTTGACCTGTCATTTAAGCCGAAAAATAATATCGGGGAAAATAACGCAAAAATATCATAAATGAGTACGCCAGCCTTGACGAACGCTAATCAGGACCAAGCCAGCGCGGTGCTGATCAAAATACCACCACCCCAGAACATACTGATATTTTACAATCCCATTTCGAGCGCCGGGAATACGGAACAAACAGCAAAACAACTGGAAGCCGCACTCCATGCGCATGGAAAAAATGTCCAGGTACACCCTTCCGAGAAAAAAATGAAGGGATACAAATTAATGCGCAGCGCAATTACTGCCTGCGATCTGGTTGTTATTGTCGGTGGCGATGGCACGGTCAGAAAGCTGCTGAACATTATTGATAAAACCGGTACTCCGGTATACGTGATTCCTGGTGGAAACGAATCGCTTTTTGCACGCACCTATAATATGAGCGCTGACAGCGACGATTTGCTGCAGGCCATCACGGACAGCAATTGCCTGCAACAGTATTATGGTCTGATCAGCGGCTCGGATATCAGAGGAAAAAAACCTTTTTTCAATATGGCGTCAATGGGCCTTGATTCGCTGACGGTCAAAAATATCGGCAAGCGCAAAGGGCCGCTCAACGATGCTATTTACGTCTGGCATGGTTTAAAAGCGTTATGCTCGTTGTATCATCCCGTCGTATCCATCAGCATAGACGGTGAGACTGTTGTCGATCGCAAATCGGGATACATTATCATAGCGAACAGTCAGGCCTATGCAAAAAATCTGCAACTGGTGCCCTGCGCCAGCCCTTCGAAACATGAACTGACTGCCGGTTTTCTGCCGGGCGCAAAGCATCAGCATGAACTCATTAAAGCCATGCGAATTCTGCAACACAAACCGGCCAATCTGCCCATGCAGTATTTTTCAGGAAAAACGATTTCATGTACTGTGCATGAAAAAGCCTATCCTTTGCAGGTAGACGGCGACTATTTCCGCGACCGCGACATCGCGGCTGACAGCACGATAAATTTCAGTATCAGCCCGAATGCTATCCGGGTTCTGATTCCGCCAGAATACCGCAAAAATCTTAAAGTGCTGTAATAACCGATATGACCGGATAGTTAGCTACTGAATAACTGCCAGCCATATTTCAGCAATACATTCTAATAAACCCCACTCTGCTGTTAACTGTTCATCACATCACTGCATCACAAAAAAATTTCGCGCTGGTTTTCATTTTGTCATAAAACTGCAACGGAATGGTGTTAACTTCGCGTTGTTCAAAAATGCAGCGTGCGCAATATCGGCACGCCGTGCTTCAAATCCGGTTTCTATAACCCGCATAAACGTAATACCGGATTTTGAAGTACGGTAACGATAATAAAAAAAGATAAATGACGCATTTTAATCCAGTCAACGGTCATGAGCGTTTGATGCCTTACAGGTTTGCCATTACTGAATGCTTGTTTAATCCATAAAAATGCAAGTTCAAATGTCAATACAAGCTAATGAAAAAAAAATTGATAGCGCATTCATAAAGAATTCGATATCGGAAAACCTGCAAAGTGAATTGCTTTCCCTGTTGATCGAAATTATTGAACAGAAAAAACTGACCGCTTTTTTCCAGCCGATTATCAATATCACTTCAGGAAAAATCATTGGTTATGAGGGATTGATACGCGGGCCGTCGAACAGTCCGTTGCATTCACCGATTTATATATTCCATGCTGCCAGGCAATTTGGATTGTTAATGGAGCTTGAACAACTGTGCCGTCAGATCGTGCTGGAAACTTTTGTACGGTTGAATCTTGAAGGCAAGCTGTTCCTGAATATCAGTCCTGAATGCTTTCTGGATGCCAGTTTTAAAGCCGAAAATACGCTTTCCTACATTCAGTCGCTTGGCCTGAATCCTCATCGGATTGTGATTGAACTCACCGAAAGTCAGCCTATTCTCGATTATCGCCTGATGCTTGAAGCCGTGCGGTATTATCGAGAACTGGGGCTGGAGGTCGCGATAGACGATCTGGGTGAAGGGTTTTCCAGCTTGCGGTTGTGGCTGGAGTTGATGCCTGAGTATGTAAAAATCGACAAACATTTCATACAAAACATCGATCAGGATCCGGTCAAGCTGCAATTCGTGAAATCAATTCAGCAAATCGCGGAAAATTCGGATTCTCTGATCATTGCGGAAGGTATCGAAACTCAACCGGAATTCATGATCGTCAAGGATCTGGGCATCGCTTGCGGTCAGGGTTATTTTATTGCGCGGCCCGAACCGGTGCCGGCAGCATCCTTATCCATCAATGTCATTAACAGCCTCAGTCAAAAGCGCATTCAGGTTTATCCGAGCGCCGGTTCAATCTGCCAGAAAACGCCACCTATTTTGAGATTACTCCACATGTTGTCACCCGTTTCTGCTGATGCCGATAATGCCGAAGTGTTTCTGCGGTTCGAGGCTGATCCGGCGATTGAAGTCTTGCCGGTCGTGAATAAACAGGGAATACCGCTGGGACTGATCAATCGTAATCAATTCAATGAATGCTTTGCTCGGCCTTTCGGACGCGAGCTTTATCGAAAAAAACCCTGTACGCTATTGATGGAGTCATCGCCGCTGGTGGTTGATAAAAACACAGATTTATGTGAATTGAGTGATGCGATGGTGGCGGCAGGTCCGAAACATTTATCGAATGGTTTTATCGTTACCGATCAAGGTGTCTATCTGGGCGTCGGAACCGGACACGGACTCATGCGCGAAATCACCCAGATGCAGATCACTGCTGCGCGCTACGCCAATCCGCTCACTTTTTTACCGGGAAATGTACCGATAGATCAACATATCGATCGTTTGTTGAAGAATCAGATCAAATTCTGCGCCTGCTATTGCGATCTGGATGCGTTTAAACCTTTTAATGACGTGTACGGCTATCGTAAAGGCGATGAAATTATTCAGATTACGGCGCATGTCCTGCAGCAGGTTTGTGATCTGCAACGTGATTTTGTCGGACATATCGGCGGCGATGACTTCATCATTCTATTCCAGAGCCATGACTGGGAAAACCGCTGTAATGCCGCGCTGGAGATTTTTGAACGTGAAATCAGGAAATTCTTCAAACCCGAGCATCTGGCGCGGAATAGCTATACCACCATTAACCGCACCGGGCAAAATACAGTTCACCCACTGATTGCGCTTTCCATTGGCGCGGTACAGATTGAACCTGGAAAATTCAATTCACATCATGAAATTTCGGCAGCTGCGGCTTCCGCCAAAAAGCAGGCCAAACGCACTACAGGCAATACACTTTTCGTTGAACGGCGCGGCAGGTAGATTGAATTCGGATCATCATTGTTATTCATATATTGAACGATGCCCGTACGCAGCGTACCTGCAGAAGATTGTAAAGATGATTATTCCGCTTTTTCCTTCAACCGGTTACCTTCGTTTTCCAGAATCTTTCTTTCTTTTTCCAGCTCGGCAACGGCTCTTTTGATTTTTTCGCCGTCCATGGCATCCGGATCGGCATTCAGCAACTGCTGCAGATCAGTTTTTTTCTGTTCCCACGCTTCCTTTCGTTGTTTCCAGCTTTCGATTTCTTCCAGTAATTCACCGCCCTGATCCTTAAGCCGGCTCAGGAGATGACTGACGTTTTCGAGCGCTTCGTCATACTTACCCTCCTGATATTTCTGATACTCTGATTTCAGAAGCCCTGCACCGGCGCCAACGACTTCGGCGCCTTTGCTGAATATTTCCTGAGCCTGCTCTTTTTCTTCCGCTGTGCCAAAAAAATAGTTGTAGCTCAATAGCCCAATGATTAAAAAGAATGCAGTTGAAATAATGAATCGAAGCATAGTAAATAATGGCGTAATCAATATTGCTGCAATTGTATCAGCAACTGTGTTTTGCCTATACCGTAAAAATATCGCCGATACCGAAACTTGCTCAGCGCACGAATACATCGATAAAGTATCAAACAAATCCATCGTGCTGAAGGCGAAATCAAACGCCTCAAACCTTTACAGATGGATACAGAAGAAGCAGCTGATGCTTTCCTCCTTCTCAGGTAATCATTATTTGATCCATAGCGTTTTAATGTTCACGAATTCGCGGATACCATGATAAGACAATTCCCGTCCGAATCCGGAATGCTTGACGCCGCCAAATGGTAAACGGGGATCACTTTTAACTACACCGTTGACAAAGGTGCAACCGGCATGAATTTTTCGCGCAATTGCCTCACCGCGCTTTAAATCGGTTGTCCATACACTGGCACCCAGGCCGAATTGTGACCGGTTGGCCAGTTCAACAGCCTCATCCGCACTGCTTGCACGCACAATTGCCGCAACGGGACCGAATAATTCCTCATCAAACGCGGGCATGCCGGGTTGAACGTAATCCAGAAGCGTTGGCGCGTAAAAAGCGCCTTGTGAACCGATACAAGCACCTCCCGTGACCAGTTCAGCGCCCATTTCCAGACTGCGCTCAACCTGCGCTTGCAACTCATCGCGCAAATCGGTTCTTGCCATGGGTGCAATGCCGGTAGTTTCTGCTTTAGGGTCTCCACACCGCAATTCACTGATCCGATTGCTAAATTGTGCCACAAACTGGTCAGCAATGGTGTCAACAAGAATAAAGCGTTTTGCGGCGATACAGCTTTGTCCTGCGTTCTGGAAACGAGCAATGACAGCCTGCTCCACTGCCGTGGAAATATCCGCATCTTCGAGCACAATAAAAGGATCAGATCCACCCAGCTCAAGTACGCATTTTTTTAGATATTTGCCGGCTGCCGCAGCAACTTTACGTCCTGCAGACGTACTGCCGGTCAGCGTCACTGCGGCAATATGGTCATCCGCGATTACGGTTTCCGCCTGCTTTGCGGTGATCAGCAAACTGCGGAAGATATGCTCAGGAAAGCCCGCCTCACTAAAGGCTTTCTCCAGCGCAAGCGCACAACGCGGTACATTGGCGGCATGTTTTAGCACGACTGTGTTGCCTGCCATCAGCGCTGGCACAACTGCGCGAATCACCTGCCAAAAAGGGAAATTCCAGGGCATGATGCAAAACACCACACCCAACGGCTGATAGACGACATAACTGCGCGTGGCATCCGAAACCACTGCTTCATCGGCAAGAAAACGATCGGCATGCGCAGCGTAGAATTCACAACCCCATACACATTTTTCCACCTCCGCTCTGGCTTCTTTGAGCAGCTTGCCCATCTCTTCAGTAATAATTGTTGCGTACGTATCACGATTTTGTCGCAATAATTGCGCAAGCCTGAGCAGATAACCCGTTCGCTGCTGAATATCAAGCACTGCCCATCGTACTTGTGCAGACGCCGCCTGCCGAATTATTCCGGTGATTTCCTCAGTACACAATACCGGAAAAGTACCTGAAACTTGGCCTGTGGCCGGATTAATGGATTGCATCAGCATGTGAAATTCCCGCAACAAACCATGATGTTGTCTGGTCATTCTCAAATCGGCAGATAATCATTATTGCAAAATCCGGAGATAGCGAAATAGCTTCTGAAACAATGATCTGGAAATTAAATCCGAGCACTTCCGTTCTTTCCTGGAAAAATATCGCTTTATTCAGAATATTTTAAGCGCGCTATTTCTCTGCGATCACGTTTGGTTGGCCGGCCTTTAGTATAAAAAGGCTGAGGTTGCGCTTTGAGTCGTTCGGCAATTATTTCACGTTGCTGAAGGCTTTCTTCGGTTTCACGATAAAGCTGCTGAGAAATGGTTGTCGATCCGCGTTTATTGCTTAATTCCAGCACTTCGATTTCATAATGATAGCTCCCTATACGCAAATTCAGCATATCACCTGTGGTCAGTGTTTTGGACGGTTTAACGCGAGCGCCGTTTAAATGAACCCTGCCACGCTCAATCGCTTCGGCAGCCAATGAACGTGTTTTATAAAACCGGGCAGCAAACAACCACTTGTCGATGCGAAATTTTTCCTCAGTCATTGTTTTATTCATTGAACGATTACTCAGTCAATTTTGTTTCAATGACAATTTCATTCATCAGTGTTTTGTGCACCGGGCACTTATCCGCAATTTCAAGCAGGCGTTTTCGCTGGTCTTCATTTAATTGGCCTGCCAGTCTGATCTCCCTGCTGATCTTATCAATCATGGCTTTCCTGTCATCACATGTTGCACAATCATCCAGATGCACGCGACTATGACGCAATGTTACTTCAATATCTTCTAAATCAATTTTTTTATGATTCGCATACATCCGCAAAGTCATCGAAGTACAGCTGCCCAATGCTGCAAGTAACAATTCATAGGGATTTGCACCCAAATCAGCACCACCCTGTTCTATCGGTTCATCGCTGATAAAACGATGTTGCTGAGTAAAAATCTCGCGTGTGAATTTTTTATTGCGTTCTCTGACAATTACTGTACCAGGCTGGATAATTGGCAAAACATCATTGTGATGATTATTGGAGAAAGATTTCTCAACTGAGGAAGATCCAGTCAAATAGCGGCTCACCCAGGCAGTTATCATAGCAGCAACATAATCAGCATCACTTTTATCAGACAAAAGATGATCTGCGTGATCAAGCGATATAAAGCTTTTGGGATGTTTTGCAGCGACGTAAATACGCGTGGCTTCGTCTATGGATACGACCTGATCCACAGGTGAATGAAAAACCAGCAGGGCTTTTCCTAACTGATTTATATGATTTAAGGTGTTATGACGACTCAGATCTTCAATGAACTGCTTTTGTATGGTGAAGCTGCGGCCACCCAATGATACTTTGGCGGATTGATTGTTAAGAATTTCATTATGCGCGTCAACGAACAAATGTTTCACATGTTCAGCTGTCGCTGGTGCATTGATTGTCACCACTGCTCTTACTGATTCAATTTGCTTTGCGACAGCAAGCACTGCTGATCCACCCAGACTGTGGCCGATTAACAATTGTGGTGCGGCATATTGCTTTTGCAAAAATTCAGTAGCAGCAAGTAAATCATCTAAATTAGATGAAAAATTAGTATTTGAAAAATCTCCCGCGCTGTTACCGAGACCAGTGAAATCAAATCGCAAAACAGCCACCCCATTTTCTGCCAGCGCTCTGGAAATATACGTGGCAGCAATTCCATCTTTAGAACAAGTGAAGCAGTGTGCAAAAATAGCATAGCAATTAATGCTCGCTTCCGGCAATTCAAGTAACCCGGAAAGCGATTCGTTCCGTTTGTTTTGAAAAAGAACTTGTGTGCGTTGCATGTAGAAGTCTGCTATTTACGTTTAATTCATGTTGAGCGATACACAGTTTAAAAAGTTAAGTGTAAATATACAATTGGGTTAGGCACAATCAGTATACCTGATCGTACACCGCCCACGCCACCAGACATGCAGCTCATGAGGTGGTTTCAGAAAAACCGCTCTTATACAATTTCGCTTCACATGTTGTGGTCAGAATTATTGTCGGCAGGCTTTTATCAGCATGAGTGCGCTCTACAGGCTGCTTATAAAAAAACACGGCTTATAAAAAGCCGTGTTGAGAAAAGTATAGCAATCAGCAAAGATCGATAACAGTCTTTACTATTTATCTGAAAACGATGTAATTACACGCAGACATTATGCAGGAGTACCGTCCTGACCTGATTTTTTACGACTGCGCAGAAAGAAAAATGCTGCAGCTGCCACAAGTACAACATACGGCAGGATGTCAGTCATCCAGTTGATACGACGTCCCTCACCGACAGAAAACGGAAATACTGAAACCCATTCTTTCCCTTCACCGGATACAGTCACAATTCCTGCAAATTTACCTTTCTCAGAGAAAGTATGATCAATCATGATCGATGCGCTTGGATATACTTGTGCGGGTAAATGATAAACCGTCATTGATTCCAGATCTTCAGCACTGACTTTTTTTACATCATCCGGCACGAGAATTCTACCGCCGCTGACAATGCGAACATCTGTTTCCATCGGGCGCAATTCATCATTAATATAATCGAGCGCCACAACAGTTTTTCCTATTTCGGGGATGTCCTCGCAAAATTCTTCTTCCTGGGTCAGAGGTTGATAGCCGGTAAAATGAATAGTATAGGGGCCAACTGTCAAAATACATAGATCATCAGCCAGTGCCAATCCGCCATGAGCTTGCACCTGGCCTGAAAAAACCAATCCGGATGCCACTACAACTGATATAAAAAATTGTTTTATCATTTTGATAGACATTAAATATATTCCTGTACAAAAAATATTATTATAAATCTTTATTAAAAAATTTGTGTTAACTAGGCTTTTCTATTACCTCGTTTTCCCATCCAGTTTTTAAAGCGTCTGGATTTAAACAACTTATAGCCGATCAATGCCGTCAGTAACAACCCAACTGCAGGCCCGATAGTCGCTCTGAATACTTCCGCATAATTAATCATCTCCACACGCAGTGGATAGAAATACTTCAGTGGCGGCATGCCATCAGCCGTTATCACCAGCAGGTGTTTCCCTTCTTCCAGTACCTGCTCTGTATTGATCACGCCATCCTCATATATCGCAGTCCGGATTTGGGTCAGTACTTCCCCTTCTTCACTACTGCCTTTAATCAATTTTACACTTATCGGCATTTCCCGCAGCGGTGGATCAACCAGATCAATTACCAATACTGTGTTTCCCGCTGAAGGAATATTCGTGCAATAGTGCCCGGCCATATCCACCTGTGGCTGGTACACACTTAAATGCACCATGTTCTCGCCACTACGGCGTGTACAGCTGTCGTCTTCCAGTGCTTCCGCACCGTGCGCGTATACCGTGCCTGCATTCAATATCGCTGCCAATATCGCCACCACACTTAACAGCTCGAACTGTCTCAATATTCTGTTTTCCCGCTTGCCAGCACATCCTTTCTGCTTTCTTTCTTCCTCCGATACTGGCATACCTCTTATCTGTCTCTTTTCCTCCATGATGCGGCGCCCTGAGTTTTCTGTTTTCTGTTTGCTCTTATCTTCTAATAAAAAACCGGTACACCGGCTGTCTT
>JAJSDU010000007.1:32333-90492 GCA_028577615.1 Nitrosomonas sp. | reverse complement strand
CGGAACTTATACCCGCGTGATTCCAAACTGCCTCCTGGAATATGCATTCGGAGACAGAACTGCGCGCGTCGATTTCACCCAGGCCAAAAACGGCGTCAACGTAAAGATAGTATTTGATGCCGAGACGACTCATTCCATTGAGCAGCAACAAAGCGGTTGGCAGGCAATCCTCGATAACTTCAAGCGCCACGTTGAAAGCCATAAATGATTCGATGACCGCAGGGCATAACAGGTCGTTTGAGGTGCGCAAACTTTGCGCGCTTCAACGGAATGATGATGTATAACCGGTCATTTATTTTATTAATCGTTGCTATAGGCTGCTACCTGCTGACGTTATCAGCTTCAGCGGCTTATCCGCAGCTGAAGTTTTCAGTTGCGGATATAAAAAGCCCTGTTTTTCAAACCGGATCGATAGAAGTCCGCATTGACACCAGTCAGTCGGGCGCGCGGGAACTGGCTATCGATATCGAGGAAATTGCCGTGCAGGATTATGCGCTGAAAGATATTCGCGTCTTGTGCCGGGCATTTCAATGGAATCGGCATGAAATTCAATGTACAAACGGCCAGTTGATCGCGGGCGATATTTTTGCATCCGCGCTGCCGATGCAGTTTGTTGCCACTCGTTCTCATCTGACCGTCGATTTAAGGCCACCGGGCGGCGAGCACTGGCAATTCAGCATCGAGTGGGATGCTGAATTGTGGCATGCCGCACTCACGGTAAAAGCGGGAAAAATGACGCATTTTGCCCGCTGGCTGCCGGAAATGCTGGATCATGAAAGCTTTCCCACGCTGACCGGAGGCAAGCTCCACGGCAAAATTAAAGTCAGCGGCGACCTGAAGGGCGTGACCTCGGCGGGTATCGATCTGTCGATTGATGCGCTGGCGTTTTCAGATGCCGCCGGGATGCATGCCGGTGAGGATATAACGCTCTCGGTGAAATCGAACATTGAGCATGATTCGCGGCGTGAGCACTGGAAATGGCGCGGCGATATTCTTTGGCGGCAAGGCGCGGTTTTCTGGCAACCGCTGTTTTTTTCCGGTACTGATCATGCTTTGAATGTGCAGGGTGTTTTTGATGGAAAAACTCTGGCGGTGCATGACAGCCATCTGGCGCTGGCCGAAATCGGAACCGTTAAATTTTCAGGCGTTGCTGACTGGCCGGATGCCAGGATGCGTGAATTTCAACTGGATGCCGGCAACATGGCGTTGTCGGCGTTATTCGATCAGGTGCTGAAGCCCTTTCTGGCGGATACCGTGTTTGCCGAGCTGGAAATCAGCGGGCTCGCCGACTTTGCGGTACTGATACAGGAGGGCGTTCTGCAGGAGATCAACCTTGCGCTGGAGGACGTCAATATCATCGACCAGCGCGATCGTTTTGCCTTTCACCGTATCCAGGCGCATATTCCATGGCAGGCTGCAAACACTACCATCGCCGATATCAGTCTGTTGGACGGGCATGTGCTGCGGATACCGCTGGGCGCGGTGCGCGTGCCGCTGGAGATCAAGAATTCTCATTTATATGTGCCGCAACTGGCGCTGCCGGTGCTGGACGGAGTTTTAAAGCTGGAAGATTTCAGCGCAGCGCATACCGACACTGGCTGGCGCTGGGAGTTTGGCGGCAAGCTCACGCCGGTTTCAATGGAAGCGCTGACAGAGGCTTTGCAGATTCAACCCATGCACGGCATTTTATCCGCTTACATTCCGCGGGTGCATTACGATGGCGAGAGCGTTTCTGTGGATGGTGTGCTGCAAATCAATGTCTTTGACGGCAGCGTCGTCATTCATCAATTGAAACTGATTGAACCGATGGGACTGACACCGCATTTGACCGCGGATATCGCCATGCGTAATCTTGATCTGGGACTGCTGACCAGCGCTTTTTCATTTGGCAAGGTGGAAGGCCGCGTTGATATCGATGTCAGCCAGCTCGAACTGGCGAATTGGAAGCCCATTCATTTCGATGCCCACATGTTCAGTAGTCCGGGAAGCTACACCCGCCGGATCAGTCAGGCGGCAATCAGGAACATCTCCGCTCTGGGCGGAGAGGGCGCGGTCGTCGCCATACAGCGGAGTTTTCTGCGTTTTTTTGAGGAGTTCAGGTATGCGGAAATCGGCTGGCGGTGCGCCTTGCGCTTTAACGTGTGTTACATGGGCGGAATCGAGCCTGAACCGGGTTCGCGCTATACTTTGATCAAAGGCGGCGGCATACCCGCGATCAATGTGATGGGCTATAATCGGGATGTCGGCTGGCAGGAGCTGATCAGCCGCCTGCAACGGGTAACTCAGGAAAATGAGCCTGTCATTCAGTAGCGGCGTAGCGATGAGGAGCGATAAGATGATGAAGAACAATAATTTGCTTTATGGTATTTTGCCGGTAACAGCAGGCATGCTTTTATCGGCATGCGTCACGATTAATATTTATTTTCCGGCTGCGGCGGCTGAAAAAGCGGCGGATAAAATCATTGAGGAAGTCTGGCAGCTGGAGCAGGAAAAAAAAGATGAATAAGCCGCGGTTTTCGTTACTTGCAGGCGGCTGCTTATTGACAATAATCAGTTTAATTTTCAATCCGAGGTGACCATGGTGAATCGATTCTACAACGTACTGCTCTTTATGGCATTGGCGTTAGCGCCGTTAGCAGGCCAGGCGGAAGCCAATCTTGAAGTCAATACGCCAGCGATTGCCAGTCTCAAGCAAAGCATGCAAAGCCGCCATGCGCAGCTTGTCGAGCACTATAACAGCGGCGCTGTAGGCCTGACACGGGATGGCATGGTTGCCATGCGCGATGCGAATGCCGTGCCGCTGGCGCAACGGCAGGCGGTCAATGCGCTGGTTTCGGCGGAAAACCAGGACAGAACGGCGCTGTATCGCGAAATTGCTCGGGCAAACAATCATCCGGAATGGGAATCGAAAATTCGTGCCACTTTCGGTCAGCGCTGGGTCAATCTGGCCAGATCCGGCTGGTGGTATCAGACTGACGGTAATGCCTGGAAGCAGAAATAATCCGGATTGCCCGGGGATCTGAGTGAAAATTAAGCGTATAAGCCTTTAGTTTGACATTTAATCATTCGTTATGTAAGTTCTGCTGTTCAAGGCCAGATAATAAACATACTATCATAAAGGTTTTTCATGATATCCTTGAACTAAAAGCATGGTTTTAAGTCACAACAGTTTGAATAATAATTCTGTTTCTAAATAAAGTAATAGGAGGTCGTTTTAAATGGATCAAGACTACTCAAAAACAAATCAGAAATCCCGCGCCCGTGCGCAATCCGGAACGGAAACAACAAACGCTCAGGTCATCGAGATCAATGACGGGCAATCAGCAACAATCAACTCCGCGCGTTCAAGAGCTGGTGCGGGTATCGAAATTAACAAAGTATTACGTAATACCTACATGCTGTTGTCGATGACACTGCTGTTCAGTGGATTGACAGCGTCTATTTCCATGGCGCTGAATATGCCACCGATGACTTATCTGATTTCAGTCATCGGCGGTATGGTGATTGCCATGTTCGTGCTGCCGCGTTTCGCCAATTCACCGGCAGGCATAGGTATTGTGTTCCTGGTTACCGGTCTGCTGGGCTTTGGTCTAGGACCGATGCTGAGCATGTATGCTTCGCTGCCGAACGGCGGTAATATCATCATGCTGGCGCTGGGCGGCACGGGCGTTATCTTTATGGGGCTTTCCGCCTATGTACTGGCGACACGCAAGGATTTCAGCTTCCTCGGCGGTTTTCTGATGGTGGGTTTCCTGCTGGTGCTGGTTGCCGCAGTTGCCAACATCTTCCTGCAAATGCCGGTTATGTCGCTGATGATTTCATCGGTGGTGATTCTGATCATGAGCGGCTTTATCCTGTATGACACCAGCCGCATTATTCACGGCGGTGAAACCAACTATATCCTTGCCACCATTGGTCTGTACATGACGATCTTCAACATCTTCATCAGCCTGTTGCAGCTTCTGGGCATCATGGGCGGTGACGACTGAGTTTCCTGTATAGATTGAAGCAGTTGAAGCAGTGCACAAAAACCCCGGTTTATCCGGGGTTTTTGTTTTCCAGTTTTTAAATCAATGAATCAGTAAAGGTTAACCATTATGGACTGGATGCAAATCGTTGCCGCATTGGCATTGATCATGTTCATCATAATCCTGTTTCCGAGAGCGCGTTATATGCTGGAAAACAGCCCCAAAGGATCCTCGTCGGACTGGATGAGTTTCCTGATTCCGGTCATTGCGATTATTTTGTTTGTCATGCTGTTGATACAGCTGGTGTAACGGGTTGCGGGTTGAATTCTACTTTGTCGCTTTAGCCCATGAATCCCGCAGTGTTACTGCGCGGTTGAAAACCGGTTTTTCCGCTGCGCTGTCAATGCGGTCCGCGACAAAGTAACCATTGCGTTCGAACTGAAAACACTGCTCGGGTTCGGCGCTATGCAACGCCGATTCGACAAACCCATGGATAATCGTTTTTGAATCCGGATTGAGCGCATTCTTATAATCCTTGCCGCCGCTATCAGGGTATGGATCGGTAAACAGCCGGTCATACAGGCGAATTTCAACCTGTTGCGCATGGCTGGCTGAAAGCCAGTGTATATTGCCTTTGACTTTGCGCTGTGCCGCGCCTTCAGTGCCGCTTTTTGTGTCCGGATCATAGGTGCAGTGGATGGCCTCGATTTCACCCTGTGCATTTTTGTCGACCGACACGCATTTAACGATATAGGCATAGCGCAACCGCACTTCTGCGCCTGGCGAGAGGCGGAAATAGCCTTTCACCGGTTCTTCCATAAAATCATCCTGTTCGATATAAAGCGTCTTTGAAAAAGGCACGCTGCGTTTTCCCCATTCCGGCTGTTGAGGATGGTTGGGCGCAAAACAGTCTTCAACCTGGTCTTCCGGATAATTGTCGATGATCAGTTTCAGTGGTTTCAGCACAGCGATACGGCGCGGCGCGGATTCGTTGAGATCTTCCCGCAGACAGTCTTCCAGGATGCCCATGTCAATCCAGGAATCCGCCTTGCTCACGCCGATACGCTCGGCAAACAACCGAATCGAGCGCGGTGTGTAACCGCGCCGGCGCACACCGGCCAGCGTGCTTAAACGCGGATCGTCCCAGCCGCCAACAAGCCCGTTTTCCACGAGCTCGATCAGTTTGCGCTTGCTCATCACCGTGTAGGTCAGATTCAGGCGGGCGAATTCAATCTGCTGTGGATGGCAGGGTACTTTCTCCTCAAGCTGATCCAGCACCCAGTCATACAGCGGGCGATGATCTTCAAACTCAAGCGTACACAGCGAGTGGGTAATGTTTTCCAGCGCATCCGAGATGCAGTGGGTGTAATCATACATCGGATAGATGCACCAGCGATTGCCGGTGCGCTGATGATGCACGTGTCGTATGCGGTAAATGACCGGGTCGCGCATGTTGATATTGGGCGAAGCCATGTCAATCCGGGCACGCAGGACATGCGCGCCATCGGAAAATTCACCCGCCTTCATACGGCGGAACAGATTGAGACTTTCAGCGGCGGGGCGGTCGCGATAGGGGCTGTTCCGGCCGGGGCTGGTCAGCGTGCCGCGCTGCTCGCGAATCACATCCGCCGGCTGGCTGTCGACATACGCTTTTCCCTGGTTGATCAGGTATTCGGCAAAATCATACAATTGATCGAAATAATCCGACGAATAATACAGATGCTCACCCCAGTCGAACCCCAGCCATTTGACGTTATCGCATATCGCATCAACGTATTCCTGCGCTTCTTTTTCCGGATTGGTATCGTCAAAACGTAAGTGGCATACGCCCTGATATTCTCGGGCAATACCAAAGTTCAGGCAGATGCTTTTTGCATGGCCGATATGCAGATAGCCATTGGGTTCCGGTGGAAAACGCGTTTCCACGCGGCCTTGCCATTTGCCGGTGCGGTTGTCTTCATTGATGATGTTGCGGATGAAATTGGAAACAGCGGATTCTGCCGGTATGTTTTGTGTAGATTGGTCTTTCAAGTTCGTCTCTCGAATCGGATGTTTTTAAACAGGGTAAGTCGTCGTTATTTTACAGTACGATCAGTACTTTAGCGCAGATCAGGCTTTTGACAAGTGACCTTCTCCCGCTTGCCGGTCTGCGGGTTGTCATTGCTGGGCAGTAGGCATAACTGAATTTCACATATGGTATCAGATGCTCAGATGACTGTTTTGAATGGATTGCATTGATCGGGCAATTGCCGGTCTGCATTCAGTAAAGCTGCGTATTTTATCACGACAGGACTAATTACTCATATGAAACAATAGACTACCTGTTTTCCTGCATGAAATTTCGCAACCATGCCGGAATCTTCATTCCTTGAATACATTCAGCGAGTCGAGCGCTGCAAAAAATTATTTTTTTGTGTAAACCAATTAATCCGTCCCGCGTTATTAGCTTGTTCCCGGCTTTGTGCCGTTTTCTCAAACTATCACGCGCACCATGAAAAAACTGAATATCGTCTATACCTGTAATGTCAGAAAACCGGACATGGAGGATGAACGTTACGGTGAGTTTGAAAGTCCGGCGACGATCGAAGCCGTAACCAGCGCATTGGAGCGCATCGGTGCAAATGTTGAACTGATCGATGTGGGGCCTGAAATTTATCATCAGCTCGAAAAACGTAGGGATCGAATCGACCTGGTTTTCAATAATGCGGAAGGTCTGGAGGAGAAGGAATTGCGCGAAGCTATTGTGCCGTTCTTCTGTGACTATCTGCATATCCCCTGTACTGGCAGCAGTCCCAAGACATTCATCAATAAAATGGATAAGGCCACCGCCAAGCGGATTGTGGCTTATGACGGTGTGCCGACCGCGCGATACCAGCTCCTGAAACCGGGTGATCGTCTGAGAAACCTGGGTTTCCCCTTGATGGTGAAACCGTATAGCGAAGGCACCAGCATCGGCATCAGCCAGAGCAGCAAGGTGCATGACTGGCCGGAGCTGAACGCTGCGGTGTCGTCGATTCATGCGCGATTCCACCAGCCTGCGCTGGTAGAGGAATTTCTGCCCGGCAGGGAGTACACCATTGGACTGATTGGCTGCTATGTACTGCCCATACTCGAAATCGATTTCGCCAGAATTCCCGGTCAACCCCATGTGCGTGACCCGCATGTCAAGGATATTGAGAATCCGTTTATTACCCATCTCGACTGGACAGCCACGGCGAAACGTTTTGCGGAGATCGCGGTCAAGGCGCACGAAGCGCTGGAGGTCCGCGATTATAACCGCATGGATTTTCGAATGCGCGATGATCAGCTTTATTTTCTTGAAGCCAACATTATTCCTGGCATACATCCGACAGAAGCGGATCTGACGAACATGTGCCGCCATGCCGGTCTCGCGCATGAGGATATGATCGCGTTAATCGTTCATACCGCCGTGCAGCGGCTCGCCCCGATTTATCCCGAAAGATTCAGCGGCAAAACTGAAACCCTTGAACAGCTGGTCACCACCGCAATGGGCAAAATTCCGTGCGCGGAATCAATTCAGTATCAGGACAAAACATACATGCTTTTAGGCAAATAGGAGGAGAACGCGCTAATCATGATAACCCCCATACCGGCAGCGCTCTACCCGCAGCTCGCAAGCATCGCGATGCAGGATATTGGCCCCATGTATCAATCTGAAATTCTGGAAGAACTGGAAGACATTTCGCGCGGCAAATGTTTTGGCGTCTGCGCGATGGAAAACGGACAACCGGTCGGTTATGTCACGGTGAAGAGGACTGTGGACACCTATCACCTTCTGACAATCGCCGTGGACAATCCGCATCGTGGAAAAGGTTATGGTTCAAGGATGCTCGACGGCATATTCGCGGAAATCGAGAATCAAGGTGGAAGAATACTCAATGTCATTACTGACGCGGATGCCAACCAGAGTCTGCGTTTTTATCTTAAGAATGGTTTTGTATTGACCGGCATCGTGCAGGATGAATTTATCTCGGGCGTTGCCCAGGTGCACCTGACCAGGCGGGTGGGGTACAAACCATGATTTTTCCACTCTAGTCGGAGTAAAAAAGCGATGCGAATCGGCGCAATGAAAATGGATGGGTGCGGTAATTCATTCCTGGTGGTTGATGAAATGAAAATGCCGTTGGCAGGGCTCGACAGGTCGGCGATTTCCAGGGCACTGGCGAATCAGCATGATACGGACGGTGTTCTGTATGTGGACAGATGGCAGGGGCTGCCCGCAATGAAAATTTTTGATCGTGACGGCACGGAAGAAACCATGTGCGGCAATGGCCTGCGATGCGCGACACGCTATTTTCACGACACCTGTATTCCTGAGCGCCGTTTTTCAATTCTCACTGGCGACGGCGAAAAGGAAGTGAGCGTGCGTGAAAACCAGGTCGAAGTCAATCTGGGCGAGGCGCGCGACTACCGACAGATTGCGCCGCATCTGCACTATGTTTTTACCGGCGTTCCACATGTCGTCGTCATCGGCGCCGAAATCGATCTCGAATCCGCCCGGATTCTGGGTAAATCATTGCGTGAAGAAAAGTCGCTCTGCGAATTCGTCGGGCATCCCGAGGGCGTCAACGTCAATTTTATCTGGCGCAATGCGCAGGGCATTGCCGTGCGGACGTATGAAGTCGGCGTTGAAAATGTAACGCAAAGTTGCGGAACTGGAAGCGCGGCAAGCGCCTACGTCGCGTCCAGGGTGTTTGGAACGGCATTGCCGATCATCGCCGCTTCCCCCGGTGGAGAACTGGAGATCCGGGCGGTCGGTGATCAATTGAGCATCTGCGGTATAACCCGCTATCAGGGCAAAGTCACTGGATTTGTCAATACCGCGCATCCGAAATCAGTTGCGCCCGTTTATGACTGGCCGCGCAACTATGCATGGCCCGGCATGCTCTAATGCAGTATCAATTCGTCGGTTATTCTATAACCATGACGCACTGATTTGCTGCAGCGCATCGTTATAATCATTTTGTGGACTATGGAATTTTCGATTATCAAGTTTTTGCTCATCATGTTTGCCATGGCACTCGCGGATGTATTCTGGACGCTCTATTTTATTGATGTCGATGGTAGAAGAGCGCATCACGCCTCCACATGGTCCGCCATGATCATTCTGGTTACCGCATTTACGGTGACCAATTATGTCGACAACCAGATCTATATTGCGGCTGCATTTGTCGGTGCTTATCTGGGCACATTCCTGACCATCAAGTGGAAGGTGAAACAGGAATCCGGAACCGAAGTGTAATGAATCATCAGGAAGGTGATACGGCTTGGCGACACGGCAAGAATTTTCTGATTTCCTGAAATCAACTGAATTACGTGCCTTCAAACAGGCCATGTTTGCCGTGCGCGATGAAAGCATGGCGCTGGATATCGTCCAGGAGGCGATGATGAAACTGACCGGAAAATATGCAGACAAACCGGTCGAAGAGCTGCCGCCACTGTTTCAGCGCATCTTGCAGAATGCCATTTACGATCATTATCGGCGGCAAAAATCCCAGTCATCACTGACCACCCTGTTTTCCGCCTTTCTGCCGCCATTAAGCCAGGGCGGGCACGATCATTATGACGCTGATTCTGATCCACTGGAGACGATGTATGTTGCAGACGGCGGAAAATACGGCGAAAATCCGCAAACTGCGCTTGAACAGATTGAACTGATCGCGGTCATCGAAAAAGCGCTGGAAGATTTGCCGCTGCGTCAACGCGAAGCTTTCCTGTTACGTTATTGGGAAGAAATGGGTGTCAGCGAAACGGCCCGGATCATGGGATGTTCGGAAGGCAGTGTAAAAACGCACTGCTCCCGTGCGGCGCATGCACTGGCCGTCAATCTGAGAAGTAAAGGAGTCACGCTATGAATAAAGACGATGGTGTCGAAAAAAAGGTTGTCGAATTACTGGATCAAAGCCTGAAGGGTATCAACAAGCGGACTATATCCCGCTTGCAGTACATACGCAATAATGCGCTGGAGAATTTTGAATCCAGGAACAAGATGATCCCGGATGGCAAGGCAGCACATACCTTTGCAGTCATCGCATGGCATAAAAATGCAGCGAAACTGCTTTTTTTAGTGTTCTTTTTATTGCTGCTGA
The DNA here is from genome assembly GCA_028577615.1 of Nitrosomonas sp. Taxonomy (GTDB): domain Bacteria; phylum Pseudomonadota; class Gammaproteobacteria; order Burkholderiales; family Nitrosomonadaceae; genus Nitrosomonas. The sequence goes on along the minus strand of JAJSDU010000007.1, from coordinate 80,414 downwards.
CATGGACCGGCAGCATGTGGCATATTAGGCATCATGGTGAAGATACCGGTATGGCTGATGCCAATTTTCTTGCGGATGACCTGGACAGCCACGCGCATCCGGACGATCCGCTCGATCTCTGGCATCACCCCACACGTTCCAGATGATGTGGATGTGTTCTGATTAAAATGCAGTGATTCATGCGCTGATCATTATTGATGTCAGCTTTTGAAGCACGTCGGTTCTAACCTGACGCGGCCGTCATGTCAGGTTTGCGGCACGGCGATTGTAACGACCAGTTCGAAACGACTGATGCCGGTATCGCAAAAATAACCGCCTTCATCCGTCGCGTTATAAAAATCCATCAGACTTTCCCGGTCGGGTGTGATGACGAAACCGTGATTCGTCCGGATGCCGCGCACCCATTCGCTGACAGTCTGTGTGACGTCGAAACGGAACCCGGCGGTGCTTCCTGACACATAAAACGGACCCGTGGCAGGACGAGCGGATCTTGCGGGTATGAATGCACGTGAGCCATCCGGCAGTCCGTTTCTGAAAATACCAGCTTCCCAGGGTTCCGTGGCCTGTCCCAATAGCATGATCGTGCATTGCACCCGGTTGCCGCGATCACGCGGCGGATCGAGCGGCGCGAAGCTTCCGCGAATGTTAAGCTGCGCGGACACGACCGCGGCATCGGCGGGTAATGCCGTCAAATCGAATTTGACGGCCGCCTGGTAGGTCTCGAAGATGCGCAAATGACAGCTTTCGCCGCGCGTGACCGTGACTTCGTAACCGGCCAGATGACTGATATGGCTCTCCGAATCGGCGCTGTCACGCTGGCGCACAAATTCATCCCACAGATAGAGGCGCGTTCCGCGCCGGTCAAGAAAAAACGGATCGCAGATACCAAACGTGTCGTGGTGATTTTCTCCAAAAATACTGGCGGCTTTCTCGGCTTCAAGCGTTATCGTCCGTTCAGTAAGCGGGCGTAAACCGGTGCAGCCGTGGAGTAGTAGTATGACGGTGCACAAAAACAGTAACGCGCCAGAACGAAAAGCAGGTGATTTCAGTGATTGCATCATGTCAGTCTCCCTTCGGGGTTTACCGCTGCGGTTCATTGCCCTGTCGTCTATTGGGTCGAAGCCATGCAACATAATACCAGTTTGCGGACTGAAATAAGCGCAGCATGTTGTTCCCAAACGGCTGTCGAGGTCATAATTTCACTTCACTCCGTGCCGGCTTGATGATTGAACGTCTTTCGGCTGACGCCTGTTTGGTCGCTGTTTTCGCAGTTTTGGGGTAGTGAATGAAGTCTTCGCCAATCTGAATTCGACCAATGCCGGTGCGCGAAGCGGTTTAAACGGCCGCTGTTTGCGGCGAGGCATAAACGGCGCATCGCGCCGTGCACGGCTATGATATAAGCGATTTCACATCAGATACCTGGCTGAATTCTGCCAGGCCGTCATACAGCACAATTTTCGGATAAGAATTGCATTACTTATTTAAACTCATCATGTTGCCGGTTTATTTGACAATCATTCCGCTTTACTGTAGCTTTAACCATGCTGCAGAAATGGTTTAATGTTCTTCGTATATTTCCGTGTGCTGCCAAAGGAGTGCTCTCAGCATGAAAAAATTTATCGCCGAATTTATCGGCACGTACTTTCTGGTGTTGACCATTGGTCTGACAGTCATACCCGGCGGGTCTGACGTTGTTGCGCCGCTTGCAATCGGCTCGGTATTGATGGTGATGGTCTATGCGGGCGGTCATATCTCCGGGTCGCATTATAATCCGGCGGTTACGCTTGCTGTTTTGATGCGGGGCCGGTGCGCGATGTCGGAAGTGCCGGTGTATTTGGTCGCGCAGATTCTCGGTGCGATCGCGGCGGCGTTTACGGCGATGTTTTTTGTCGGTTCTGCTGCGAGCGCTGCTTCGCTGGATGTCGGCAAATCGTTGGCGGCTGAGTTTCTGTTTACCTTTGCGTTGTGCTACGTGGTGCTGAGCGTGGCGACGGTCAAGTCAACCAGTGGCAATTCCTACTATGGTCTGGCGATTGGTTTTGTCGTCATGGTCGGGGCGTTTTCAGTCGGCGGTATTTCCGGCGGCGCATTTAACCCGGCGGTTGCGCTGAGCGTGCCATTCATGGGACTGCTGAATTGGAGCGATATCTGGATTCATCTCGCTGCCGATTTTGCGGGTGGTGCGTTCGCGGCCGTTGTGTTCAATATACTCAATCCTGACGACAAGTAAGTGCTGAAACGACAGTGTCCTTGATCGCGGCCTAAAGCTTTCGGAGTGCTGCGTACTGCTACTGGAACGGTTATTCATTGCATAATCCGGATAACCGTTCCGGTTTTTTTGGTGCTGCTGTTTCGGTTGCTTTAATCGCTGAAGCCGAGCGCGTCAGATTCGATTGAGTAACATGAATACCTGCGTATCATTGGTCTGTTTGTGAAGGCAGTTATACTGAAGCGCAAAGGTTCACCGGCAGTCTATAATTTACCGAGGGCTTTCCGGCGGGAGTATTAATTGACTGCTAAACATTACGATAGCGTGTTCTGTCCTCAATACCGGCAGCTGTAAATCCATCCCGTCGGATACAGCAGGAATCGCAAGCGCCGCATGCGCGTCCGGCGGCGTCGGCCTGATAGCAGGATACGGTGAGACTGTAATCAACGCCGAGCGTCAGACCGGTGAGAATAATGTCTTTCTTGGGCAGATTGATCAACGGCGCGTGGATGGTGACTTGGTCACCTTCAATGGCGGCTTTGGTGGCGAGGTTCGCCATGGTTTCAAACGCGTGGATGAATTCAGGGCGGCAGTCGGGGTAGCCGGAATAGTCGACGGCGTTGACGCCGGTAAATATATCCCGACAGTTCAAGGTTTCTGCCCATGCCAATGCGAGCGACAGCATGATGGTGTTGCGTGCGGGGACATAGGTGACCGGAATGCCGGTATTTTCGCCTGTCGTCGGCACGGCGATGGATGTATCGGTCAGTGCGGATCCGCCAAACGCGGTCAGGTCGACGGTGAGGATTTTGTGATCGACGGCGCCCAGCGCATTGGCGATTCTCCGAGCAGCATTAAGTTCGGCGGTATGCCGCTGACCGTAATCGATGCTGAGCGCGTAGCAGTCAAATTGCCGGTCTTTGGCGATCGCCAGCGTAGTGGCGGAGTCAAGTCCGCCGGACAACAGCACGACAGCGTTGTTTCTCGCCGAGTCGGTCATGGGGTTATTGATGGTCAGTGTCCAGGGCCGTCTTCCCAGAGCAGTTTGTGCAGTTGAATCTGCATGCGTACGGGCAGCCGGTCGCGCAGTATCCAGTTGGCCAGCATGGCCGGATCGAGCTGGCCGTACACGGGCGACAGCAGTACTGAACAGCGTTTATCGAGACTGTATTCGGCAATGATTTGGTATGCCCAGTGATAATCCGCGGCATCGCACAGTACGAATTTGATTTCGTCGCGCGGTGTCAGCCAGTCGAGATTGGCCCACAGGTTTTTTTCCACTTCACATGATCCGGGGGTTTTGATGTCCATAATTCTGCTGACGCGCGGATCAACACCGGAAATATCGCGCGCGCCGCTGGTTTCGAGCGAAACCGAATAGCCCGCATCGCACAGCGCGGTCAGCAATGTCAGGCAGGTTTTCTGCGCCAGCGGTTCGCCGCCGGTAACGGTGACATACGGCGTGTGATAGGTTGCGGTTTGTTCAAGAATAGCATCGATGGTCATGTTCTGGCCGCCGGTGAATGCATAGGCGGTATCGCAATAACCGCAGCGCAGCGGGCAGCCGGTGAGGCGGATAAAAACGGTCGGTAATCCGGTACGGCTGGTTTCCCCCTGCAGGGAATAGAAAATTTCGCTGATGCGTAAAATCTGGAATGGATCGACTGGCATGGTGTATGACTGGCGTATTGTGAGGTTTTTAGCATAACCCCGAAAACAGCGGTACTGCTGAGACGGACTATCGGTGCAGGAAGTTCGAGCGAGACAATAACCTGGTTATGCGGCTAACGTCAATTCAACCGACTGAGGCGCTGCTTGGCTTTTTCAGCCGCGCCGCTGAACGGATATCGGGAGATCAGTTCTTCCAGCGTTTGCCTGGCGGCTTTTCTATCGGCCAGTTCGGTCTGGCTGCTGGCGATATTCAGCATTGCATCGGGCACTTTCGCGCTGTCCGGGTAGCGGGTGATCAGATTGCGCTGCGCGGCGATGGCCTGCTGGAATTCGCGCAGAGCGTAGTGGGCATTACCGATCCAGTACGCGGCGCTGGGTGCAAGATTAGACTGCGGGTAGTGTTCCAGAAATGTCTGGAACTGCGACCGGGCGCCGGCATAATCGCCGTTGACGAACTGCCGGTATGCCGCGTCGTAGAACTGTTTTTCCGTTGCACCAGCGGGTTGCAGGCTCTGGCCGGGTATGGCGGCGATCGTTGTTTCCGCGTCGGCGCTATCCGGTGTCTGAGCCGCCGCCGAATCGAGGGAGGGCGCCGTTGTCCCAGCGTGCGCGCCTGGACTATCCTGTGGTTCCGGGCTGGTTGTGATCCGGGTTCCGTGCGGCGCGTCGATGATTTCATCGGCAGGCGCCGCTGCGCCGCTAGGGCTTTCGGCAGCGCCGGCGGCGGGATCGGTATACGTCGGCAGTGGTGCGCCCGGCTGCTCGATCTGTCGCAGGCGGTTGTCGAGATCGATATAGAAATCCCTTTGCCGTTTTTGCAGTGACGTGTTGTCATTGTTCAGCACTTCAATCTGACCGCGCAGTCTGCCGAGTTCGAGGCCAAGCGTTTCCACTTGGGTATACATTTCCACCAGCGCATGTCCCTTCAAGGCTGCTTCCATCTCGACAATACGCGCCTCCAGTTCGGCAACCTGCTGACGCAGGTTTTCGATCTGCTCTCGTGCCTTGTCATCACCGAATAATCCTGCCTGGGCAGTGCTGCTGCCGATCAGCAGCAGTAAACAGAAAGCGCGTATCAGCATTTTTTATTCACCCCGGTAAACGATATCCGCGCGGCGGTTCTGGCTCCAGACCGATTCACCGCTGCCGTAAGCGCGGGGTTTTTCTTCGCCAAAACTGACCGCCTCAATCTGCGCATTACGCGCACCCGACAGTGTCATGATGTTTTTCACGCTGTCGGCACGGCGTTGACCGAGTGCAAGATTGTATTCGCGGCTGCCACGGTCATCGGTGTTGCCCTGCAGAATGACCTGGGCGTTCGGATTGTCGCGCAGGAATTGCGCGTGCGCGACGACCATTTCACGGTATTCGCTTTTTACGGAAAAGCTGTCGTAATCGAAATAGACACTGCGCTGAGATAAAATGCTGCCGGGATCATTCATCGGGTAAAAGCCTGAACCGCCCGAGCCATAGGCGCTGCTGTCCGCGCCGCTACTACCGCTGCCGTTATAGCTGCCTGTTGAATAATCGTCCACTTCAGTGGGTTGCGTTGTCTGGCTGGCGCAAGCCGATAATAAACTGATGATCAATACACCTGCTATTTTTTTCATTTACCGCTCCTATTACTATTAATAAAAAAACAAAACCCACCCATCTGTTTGGGGAAATGCTGTTCCGTCCACTGTGCAATCATCATTCCGGATGCGCCGCTGAAATGTCAGCGTTTCCTTGGCAGCGGTCCCCATGCCGGTTCGCGGATATCGCCTGCCTGTACGGACAGATTCTGCCGCGTCGAACCATCGCGGGAAACCGCGGATAATATACCACGCCCTCCGATTTCCGTGGCGTACAGAATCATTCTGCCGTTCGGTGCAAAGCTCGGGGATTCGTCAAATTGCGAATTCGTCAGGATCTGCACCTGGCGTGTGGCGATGTCCTGCACGGCGACATTAAACCGTCCATTGTGCCGGTGAATAAATGTGAAGCTCCTGCCGTCATGGCTGTAGTCCGGGCTGACGTTGTAGCTGCCTTCGAATGTCAGTCGTTCTGCCGTGGTGGACTCGGATGCGGTCACCGGTATGCGGTAAATCTGCGGACTGCCACCGCGGTCGGAAGTGAAAATGATATGGCGTCCGTCCGGCGAAAAGCTGGGTTCGGTATCGATGCTGGAACTGCGGGTCAGGCGTTGCAGTCCGCTGCCGTCGGCATTGATCAGGTAGATCTGCGAGCCGCCATGCAGTGATAACACCACAGCCAGCTTCCTGCCGTCCGGCGACCATGCCGGGGCGCTGTTGCTGCCGGAGAAATTGGCGACGGCCTTGCGTTGCCGCGTCGCCAGTGTCTGTACATAAATCACCGGTTTTTTGTTTTCAAATGAAACATAGGCGATCTGGCTGCCATCGGGCGACCAGGCTGGAGAAATGATCGGTTCGGTATATTGAATGATCGAGTGTTCGTTGTAGCCGTCGGCATCGGCGATCTGCAGCGCGTAATTATTACCTTGTTTCAGCACATAGGCGATGCGCGTGCTGAACACGCCCACCTCGCCGGTCAACGCTTCGTAAATAATGTCGGCGATGTGATGCGCGGCGGCGCGCAGCTGTGTCATGGGGACGACTGCGGCATGCGCCGCGAGTTGCGATTGCCGGGCGACGTCCATCAGACGGAATTGCACTTCAACCTGTCCGTTGGGCATCGGAATCGTGCGCCCGATCACCAGCGCGCTTGCGCCGCGCTCGGACCAATTGCTGTAGACAACATCAGCAGGCGCATGCGGGCGTAAACCGCCCGGATCGACCATGCGGAACAATCCGCTGCGGTAGAGATCAGCGGAAACCACTTCGGTGATGCTTTGCTGAAGCCTGTTTTCGTCGGCAAACGGAACGATGGCGATCGGTATCCGCTCCGCGCCGCCGCCGAAAATTTCAATGTTCAGACGGGAGTAAGCCGGTGTGCAGGCAATCGTGAGCAGAACCAGAAATAAAAGGCGGCTAAAGAGCCAGTAAAAACAATGAACGGTGTGTCGGTACATAGGCATAGCTGTAGGAACTCTAAAAAATACAGAAATTAAAGCGGATTATAGCAATCATTCCAGATAGTGTACGATGACATTCAGATTGCGGAATTCGCTGAACAATGCCGGATCGGGGGGCAGCGGCAACGGTTTGGACAGGTGTATCGCGCGTTCCACTGCGCTGTCGAATGCCGGATAGCCGCTGCTTTTGCGCAGCCGGACATCAAGGATGTCGCCGCCGGGCAATAGCGTGACGTTGAATTCAACCGCAGGGTTACCCGGCAGATCGGGCGGCATCACGATACGGCTTTTTATTTTGGCCATGATCATCGCCTTGTATTTGCCGATTTCACTGGCGACCTGTGTCCGGGCGGCAGCGGCGGCTGCCGCTGCCGTCTGTTGTGCTTCCTGTCGGGCTTTTTCTTCCTGTTCACGTTTGCGTTGCGCTTCCTGTTCGCGCTTCTTCTGCTCCTCCTGCTCGCGCTTTTTCTGTTCTTCGCGTTCACGCTGTTTCTGTTCTTCTTCCTTACGTTTTTTCAGGGCTTCTTCTTCGCGCTGTTTTTGTTCTTCCTGCTCACGCTTTTTCTGTGTTTCTTGTTCACGTTTCTTCTGTTCTTCTTCCTGGCGCTTGCGTTGTACTTCCTGTTCGCGCTTTTTCTGTTCCTCCTGCTCACGTTTTTTCTGTTCTTCGCGCTCGCGTTGCATCCGCTCCGCTTCAGCTTTTGCTTTGGCTTCTTTTTCCTTGATCTCGATATCCGGACGTTTAGGCGGCGCAGGTTGCGGTTTGGCCGGTTCCGGTTTAGGGGCAGCTTTAGGCTCTGTCTTGGGTTCAGGCTGCGGCTTGGGTTCCGGCGCAGGCTTCGGCGGTTGCTTGGGTGGCGGTGGCGGCGCAGGCGGCGGTGTGCTTTTAACAGGCGGTTGCTGCGGTTGCGCTATGGGTTGCACCGGCAAATCCTGCCACAGTTCGACCATCATGCCTTCAGGAGGCGTCTCCTTCCAGTTAAAGCCGAAGATCAACAGACCAATGAATACCAGATGCACCAGTATGGCCAGCGCGGCTGCCGGCAGTGAACCTGGTTCTTTTTCTGCTGCGTTTTGTGATTTACCTGCTCTCATTACTGCTTGAATTTATCGACCTGATTATTTCGGCTGCGCCAGCAGGCCGATCTTTTGCACCTGGTGTTGTTGCAGGATATCCATGACTTTGATGACTTCTTCATACCGCACACTTTTGTCGGCGGCAATCACTACCGGCTGGTCCGCATTTTGCGATTGCTTGCGCTTGACGGCGTCGACAAGCTGCTGATGCGTGACGAACGATTCAGTGCTTGTTTGCGCACGGTCGCGCAAGGCAAGGCTGTTATCCGCCTTGATGATCACTTCAAGGGGGGCAGCGGGCGCTGTTGAGGATTTGCCGATCTGCGGCAGCTCGATTTGCGCCGGATTGATCATTGGCGCGGTGATCATGAAAATAATCAGCAGTACCAGCATGACATCGATATAGGGCACCACGTTCATTTCGTTCTTGAGTTGGCGTTTGATGCGGCGGGCCATTTTTATCGGATTCCTTATACGTATGGATTAGTGCGAAGCTCTGCGTTGAAGGATGTTGGATAATTCTTCCATGAAGCTTTCAAACCGGGTGGCCAGTTTTTCGGTATCGCTGACAAAACGGTTATAGGCAATGACAGCCGGAATTGCGGCAAAAAGGCCCATTGCCGTTGCGATCAGTGCCTCGGCAATGCCGGGGGCGACATGCGCAATCGTGGCCTGGGAAATATTGGACAGACTGCGGAATGAATTCATGATGCCCCATACTGTACCCAGCAGGCCGACATAGGGACTGACCGAACCCACTGTAGCCAGAAATGACAGATGTGTTTCCAGTCTGTCCATTTCCCGTTGATACGTCGCCTGCATCGCGCGGCGAGTGCTTTCCATGATCATATCGACATCGGTGCCCGGTGGATGTTTGCTGAATTCGCCGAAACCGGAGATGAAAATGCGCTCCATGCTGCCCGCGGTATAGCGTGAGGTGGTTGCGCGCTGATATAACGTGTTTAAATCCACACCCCGCCAGAAATAATCTTCAAATTCATCGCTCTGTCGGATGGCGTCGCGCAGGACGAATAATTTCCGGAATATATACCACCAGGACAGCAGCGAGGCCAGAAGAAGCAGAAGCATGACCAGCTGGACAAATACGCTGGCGCTGCTGATCAGATAAAAAAGCGATAAATCCTCGGTTACAGTTGTGTTCATGTCGGTGTCTCTATTTTTTCTCGTAGGTGGGGTGGAATTCTGATCGGTCTCAGGCTTTCTGTACTTACGCATACCACATGAACTGTGGCGTTAACCAGACGCGTCTGCTCGCGAAGTATCTCCTGCGCGATCGATATGCGGCTTCTGCCCATGTCAATGACACTGACGTTGATTTGAAGCAGGTCATCCAGTATGGCGGGCCTGAAATATTCAATTTCAATGGAACGCACCATAAACTGCAACTTGTGGTCATTGATTAATTCGTGCACATCGAAACCCAGGCTGCGCAACCATTCGTAACGGGCGCGTTCCATGAAGTTCAGATGTGTCGAGTGATAGACAACGCCGCCTGCATCAGTGTCCTGATAATATACCCGGATCGGTAGCGAAAAATGTTGCGACTGCATTGCGTAAAAAAACCTGAGACTGTAATTAAAATTTAAGCAATTTTATACTATAAAACACGTGAAAATATAACTAAAATCGATTGAAGTTAAAGTTAAAGTTAAAATATGATTCCTGCATAAACTCTGTCCATGTGTTGGCGATGCAAATCATGTCTTGCTTGAATCCTGCTCGGATAATGACTCCGCTGCCGTGATATAAGGGTGTATTTTTACCGTTTTGACGGCCTGGTTTTTGACTTGCAGAATTTCCATGGAATAACCGGCGATATTCAACCCGGTGCCGCCTTCCGGGATATCCTTGAGGTATTCGAGAATCAGGCCGTTCAGTGTTTTCGGGCCGTCGAGCGGAAACTGTGTGCCAAGCTTGCGATTCAGGTCGCGCAGCAGTGCGCTGCCTTCGATCAGGTAGCTGCCGTCTTCCTGACGGGCACAGGTGCTCGCATGCGTGGGTGCGTGCGTTGTGAATTCACCGATAATCTCTTCCAGAATGTCTTCCAGGGTAACCAGGCCCATCCAGTCGCCGTATTCGTCGACAACCATGCCGATTCGCTTTCTGTTTTCCTGGAATAACTGAAGTTGGGTAAACAGCGGGGTGCCGGACGGTATAAAATAGGGCTGCTGCATGATTTTTTCCAGCGTGACAGCGGTAATCGGTCCGCTTTTGATGTGATTCAGTACTTTGCGCGTATGGATGACGCCGACGATATTTTCCATGCGTTCACGGTAGACGGGCAGGCGTGTGTGGTGACAGGTCAGTAATTGCCGCTGGATTGTTTCGTCATCGGCGGTGAGATCTATCGCTTCGATTTGACTGCGCGGGACGATAACGTCATCGACGGTGACTGTCTCAAGATCAAGCAGATTCAGCAACATGCTCTGGTGCTTTTTCTGAATGAAGTGACTGCCTTCGAGTACGAGCGTGCGCAATTCTTCGGTACTGATTGTTTGTGTGGCCGCTGATTCTTTCTGGGGATTGAGCCGCAACAGTAGTAAAAGGCCGGTAACAAACAGGTTGACAAACCATACAACAGGATAGAGCAGTTTGAGCAGCGGGGTCAGAATATAACTGGCAAAAAGTGCAATACGCTCAGGATAAGCCGCGGCGATGACTTTCGGGGTGATTTCGCTGAATATCAATATGGCGAAGGTGACGCAAATCGTGCCGAGCAGCAAAGCCAGTTCGCTTTGACCGAACAACATGGCGATGATCACCGCAACCAGCGTGGCCGATGCGGTATTCAACAGATTGTTGCCCAGCAGGATCACGCCCAGCAGCCGGTCGGTTTTGTCGAGTAAGCGCACCGTCAATCGCGCACCTCGGTGTCCCTGTTTTGCCAGATGCTTGAGGCGATAACGGTTGATCGCCATCATGCTGGTTTCAGACAGTGAGAAAAAACCTGAAAGAATTAATAATACGAATAATATGATCAGTAAGATATAAAGCGGTATGTCTTCCAAAAAACACCCCTGGGTCTGACTCGATTGAGTAGCATTATATCCATTAACGTGTTGGTGCTGTCATTATCACTGCTGTCGGAATTCTATCCGTTATATGGATTGTTTTAACTTGAAAAACGCAGTCTAACAGGCTAAGGGATTTGATCAAGGCAGATCGAACAAACTGCGGGAGAGGAAAAGGTCACTGCTGGCGATACAGTCATGATGCGCGTGAGTTACAAAAAGGCCGGTCAACTTCTTTTGTTTTCAAAGAAATTGACCGGCGGTAGAATTTAGGTATCTTTGGAGTGGATACCTTGAAAGAGAAGTTTTTGTTGTATGTTTGAGTGTTTCGAAAAAACTGCTTTACTGCGGCGGTTTTTTCGAGTACCTGGCGTCAGAAATTCAAAAATAAGTTGACGGACAGAATATGCTGCATTGAATCCGGACGGCTTGAGTTTCTTCTATTAAGATACTGATTCATGTATCCAATCTCCGTCGTTACCATCGGGTTGAAGCGATAGGCAAAGCCACCGAACAGGCGATTCTGGTCAAAGCCGCTCTGGAAACCCATGTCGACATCGTTAAAGTTCATAAAAATCTCGTTGGCCACGACAAAACTCAGATTTGGGATTTCCGCAATGGGTACGGCGAGCTTGAATAGTTGCCGAATGCGGTGATGAACGTCCGTGCTGCCGGGAATGTCGAAGAAGCGTTGTTCAAGACGTGTACGGCTTTGCAGCGTACCAAATGAGAAACGGTCGCTCCACAATACTTGCTGCCAGATGCGGTGTTCGTTGAAAGGGCTGCTTGCCACAAAAGGACGGCTTGTAGGAACCCAGGCATAGCCTAGCCAGACACTGGTCTTTTCGGTTAATGCGTAGCCTACGCCCGGTCTGATAAGACTCTGTGAGAACCGTGACGAATCGGCGCCGAAACGTCCCTGGCCTTCCATCCACCATAAAATTTTTGAGTTACCCAGCGACCCGAAATTACCTCTTGCTGTAATGTTTCCCCATGACTGGAAATCTTCATCATAGGCTGTTGCGGCCGATACTGAGCCGTTCATTATGAATGGTATTGCGGCGAATAACATCAGTATACTAATTTTTTTCAGCATATTTATCTTCCTCTTTATTAATTAATTGTTTGTTTACTGATTGTTTTTATTGAAAAAACCCCAGTCTGCCGCGCAGGCAAAGTCCGTAAGCAGCGCATTATTTAAGTGATGATTGAGGTTTGACGGCATTGATTCGCTTTTGAGTACATTGCCTGCTGCGCGATTATCCGGTTGCTGTGTCCGGATGCTCGTTCTTCGATTGGATATACCTTGTATCCCTTGTATCCCTGCTCTGTACCCTATGCGCCGTGCACCTTGTTATCGGATTGTTTGCTTCGGCTTTTTCAAGACGTCATTCTGGAATTTATTCAATATAACTATATAAATAATATAAAGAATCGCTTACATCTTGAAATGGAGAATAACATAGCGAATGTCAAGAAAATGTTAAGAAAATTTGATGTGTGGCATTTTGAAAAATAGTTGTGTTTCGTTGATTTTTCGTGCTGGATTAATGGTGGGCAGTGTTTTGATCTTAAGTCGGCGCAAGGTATGCGCATTGATTTTTAATGAACGGAGTTGCCGGGTAACGTGTAGAATGATTGCGTAATGGAGATTGACATGAGGTTGTTAGCCCTTATGCAATCCAATGTTTTTTTGCGGGTTTTGTATTATTTTTGTTTGACAAATTACAGCTATGCCCAGTATGGTTATTCCTATCAAGATCCGAAACGGATGAAAATGCGTGATAAAAAAACATTAGGATAAAGCTGGGGGTGGGTGGTAATTAAGAGTAAGTAGGACATTAAAAAAGAGAGAATCTGGGAGTTGAAAATGAAAAAAAGAGGTGCTTTGTTAAGTTCGTTTGTTTTTGTTGCATTGGTTGGTTGCGGAGCCAGTAATGATTATTCGCCTCCTGCGGATGCGACCGGAGAAAGAATTTTCAGTACAGCCTGTACGGAATGTCACAAACCATTGAAGGGTGATGTGGCCATGATCCTGAGCGAAAAAGTCGCCAATAAGGAAGCGCTGAAGAACAAATTTCAGAAAGGCAGCATGAGAATGCCGGCATTTCCGAATATTCAAGGCGAGGCGGCCGATCGCCTTGCGGATTATCTGCTGGCCAATAGTGAAATTAAATAAGCATTCGGGCAAAGCGATCACCACGCCGGGAAATCATGAATTTCCTGACGTGGTGATTTCATCTTCGATTGCATTGTATTTGCAGGATTTTTGTTGAATTTTCATAAGCAGCATGCTTGAGTAAATTCAATTTTTACCCCGTTTCCCCGTGGCGATGCTTAATTCGGGTATCTGTCAAAATTTCTGCAAGTGCTGTCAATAAATAAGCGACCTTTTGTTTTGTTGTAATCGCTGTTTCCTCGTCATTAATTTTCAGCAGACCGATGTTTTGATAAGCTTGCGGTGCAGTCAGCTCGGTGGCGAAGTAGTGCTGAAATCGATGGAAAAGGTTTTCGTTGATTCAAGGGGAATAATTTCATGACAGTCAATGCATAAATGACCGAGCAGCGTAACGGATCGTTCACGAAACGTCGGGGAAAAATGCGCCACGCAAAATGCATAAAATTTTCAGTACGGTCATCAATGATTAAGCAGAGTTCTTAAAAAAGAAAAATCAACACATCCCTCTTTAATATCAGTAAAATTATGCGCAGAAGATTGATAATCCAGTGTTGATTAAAATTAATATTAAGAATATCGCTAAGAATCCATGCTTCGTGACAATACGTCGTTGTTCGCAAAAAATATCTCCTCACATATCGATCGTATGCTGTGTCAATATTTTTTGTTCCCGCCTCGTCTTGTTTAAAACGCTGAATTTTTGGAGACACCCTTAAGAGTTTAATTTTTTAAAAACTTTCTGAATGAGACGAAAATTTTGTTACCAGAACGATTCTCAGCTAAGAATTTCGATGTCGCGCAGATACGCTCGAGCTGTGCGACGTGCAGTCTGCGCGAACTGTGTCTGCCCGTTGGATTGAATGACGAGGAAGTAGAGACGCTGGGAGAAGTGATTGTTCACAAGCGAAAAATTCAGCGGGGCGGTTACCTGCATCGCACCGGAGCAAAATTTCAGGCGTTGTATGCTGTCAGAAGCGGTTTCCTGAAAACCTGCGTACTGGAAGAAGACGGGCGTCAGCAGGTGACAGGTTTTCATATGACAGGAGAATTGCTCGGGCTGGATGCGATAAGCACCGATATGCATACCTGTGATGCTGTTGCACTGGAAGACAGTGAGGTGTGCGAAATTCCGTTTTCTAAACTTGAAGATATCAGTCGGACTATTCCTTCGCTGATGCACCATTTTCATAAAATCATGAGCAGGGAAATCGTGCGTGATCACGGCATCATGCTGCTGCTTGGCAGCATGAAAGCGGAAGAACGGTTGGCCTCATTTTTGTTGAATATGTCACGACGCTTTGCAATCCGGGGTTATTCCGGAACTGATTTTAATTTGCGTATGACGCGTGAAGAAATCGGCAGTTATCTTGGTCTGAAGCTGGAAACAGTTAGCCGTGCTTTTTCCAGATTACAAGAAGATGCAATAATTACAGTCAACAACAAGCATGTCAAAATTCTGAATCTTGAACGCCTGAAAATAAAAATGGGCAATTCTTCCTGCGTCACTTGAGGTTTTTCATGATGTGATGGTAGTGATTTGCCGGGGCAGCCGCTAATCATCACCAATTCAAATATCAGGCAGTGCCGGGTACGCGCTGCAAGATGATTATAAAAGGTGCCGCATTTACGCATTTATTTAATCGGTTCGATCATTAAAATCTGGTTGCGGTGATACTAATTGCCAGCGGTTCGGCGTTTATTCCTGTTGTAAATCACTTGCACCGACTTGAGTGCGGGCAGGAAAATGCTATAATGCGCGGTTGCTAAGTGCTGGTGATTCCGATCGGGATGTTAACAGGCGCTGGCAATTTCATAGTAAATAATATATCGCACATCTGTTGCAATAAAGAGGGTGTTGAGGTTGCGTGCGGCAATCTCAAATTCATAGGACAGATGGAGGCTCAACCCTTTATAAAGGAAAAATTATGTCAATAACAATGCGGCAAATGCTGGAAGCAGGTGTTCATTTCGGCCATCAAACACGCTTCTGGAATCCTAAAATGGCCCCTTATATTTTCGGCCATCGCAACAAAATCCATATTATCAATCTGGAGCGCACGCTGGAGTTGTATGAAGAAACCATGAAATACGTCCGCCAGTTGTCTGTAAACAAGGGCGTGATTTTGTTTGTGGGTACCAAGCGTCAGGCGCGCGATATCATCCGTGAAGAGGCAATGCGCTGTGGTTCGCCCTATGTCGACCAGCGTTGGCTTGGCGGCATGCTGACTAATTTCAAGACGATCAAACAGTCGATCAAGCGACTCCATGATATGGAAACAATGGTGCAGGATGGTACACTCGATAGAATGATCAAGAAAGAAGCGCTTGATTTGCAAAGGGAGCTGATCAAATCTAATGCAAGTCTGGGCGGAATCAAGGATATGAAAAATTTACCGGATGCGCTGTTTGTGGTCGATGTGGGTTATCAGAAAGGAGCTATCACCGAGGCCAGAAAGCTGGGAATCCCGGTGATTGGCGTGGTAGACACAAACCATAATCCTGAAGGACTGCATTACATCATCCCAGGAAACGACGATTCCAGCCGTGCGATACGTTTGTATGCGCGCGGCGTGGCGGATGCTGTTCTGGAAGGGCGCAATCAGGCGATCCAGGAAATTGTAGAAATGACGGCCGAGGATTGATCGTTTTTTTAAAAGCTGTGTTTCTGAACGCGGTTTTTCAGTTTCTCAGGTTTTTATTTTTTGATGAAACTACGCATGACTTCGATGGGGTGTTGCAGATAATCGTCAAAGAAAAAGTCTTCACCCGTTAAAAGTAAAGATACTGAGTTTTAATATAGATTGGAGTGAATGAGATATGGCGGCGATTTCCGCAGGCATGGTGAAAGAATTGCGTGAGTTGACAGGGCTGGGCATGATGGAATGCAAGAAAGCGCTGGTTGAGACTGACGGTGATATGAAAGCGGCTGAAGATCTGCTGAGAATTAAAAGCGGTGCGAAAGCCAGTAAAGCGGCAGGTCGTATCGCTGCAGAGGGTGTGGTTGGTGCATATATTTCTGCGGATGGAAAAAGTGGCGCACTGGTGGAGGTAAACAGCGAGACGGATTTTGTGGCTAAAAATGATGATTTTATTAAATTCGCGAATGATCTCGCTGAATTGGCCACTTTGAAGAAAATTCCGAATGCGCAGCTTCTGAGCGAAGCTTCCTTTTCCAATGGTGAAGCAGTTGAGGAAATGCGCAAAGCGCTGATTATGAAACTTGGTGAGAATATCAGTATTCGCCGTTGCGTGAGTCACGCCACTGAAGGCAAACTGGCATTTTACCTGCATGGCGGTAAGATCGGCGTAATGATTGATTATACTGGCGGCGATGAAACAATCGGCAAGGATCTGGCCATGCACATTGCCGCGAGTAAACCCATGTGCGTCAATAAGGATCAGGTGTCGGCCGAAGTGCTTGAGCGCGAGCGCCAGATATTCATTGCTCAGGCAGCCGAAAGCGGCAAGCCGGCCAACATCATCGAAAAAATGGTTGAAGGACGAATTACCAAGTTTCTGGCTGAGGTAACGCTGTTAGGACAACCATTTGTCAAAGATCCCGATGTTACGGTAGAAAAGCTGCTGGCGCAGAAGTCTGCGTCGGTAAATGGTTTTACGATGTATGTTGTAGGTGAAGGTATCGAAAAGAAAGTCGAGAATTTCGCTGAAGAGGTCAAAGCGCAAATGGAGCAGGCAAAATAAGAGTTAAGTCAATTTAAAATCGCCGAACTCCACATGACTCCGCAATATAAACGCATTCTGCTGAAGCTGTCAGGGGAAGCTCTGATGGGCGATAACAGCTATGGCATTAATCAATCCGTAGTCAGTCGGATAGTTGCCGAAATCAAAGAAGTCAATAAAATGGGCGTCGAAATCGCGATTGTGGTAGGCGGAGGCAATATTTTTCGCGGCATGAAAACCGCAAATGACAATCTGGAGCGGGTCACTGCCGATTATATGGGCATGCTTGCAACGGTCATGAATGCACTGGCGCTGCAGGATGCGATGAAGCAGGCCGGCTTGATACCGCGCATACAGTCCGCTTTACGAATAGAGCAGGTTGTTGAGCCGTATGTTCGTAATAAAGCCATGCGTTATCTGAAGGAGGGTTGGATAGTTATTTTTGCGGCTGGCACAGGGAATCCTTTTTTTACTACAGATACGGCAGCAGCATTGCGCAGCATGGAAATGAATGCGGATATCATGCTGAAGGCAACCAAGGTTGATGGTGTTTATACAAGTGATCCTGCAATCGATCATCAGGCAAAGCGGTATCAGAAAATTTCATTTGATGAAGCAATAGCGAGAAATCTGCAAGTCATGGATGCGACAGCGCTGACGCTATGCAGAGATCAGAAGCTGCCGCTGAATGTGTTCAGTATCTTCAAACCGGGCGCGCTGAAACGCATTATAATTGGAGAAAATGAAGGAACTTACGTGGGTAATATAAGCACAGATTTACTTTGATGGCGCGAAGACCGGATTTTTCGTTCATTACTTTAATGCTGATTGTAACTTTGCTTATTGGAAAAAATTATGATTGCTGATGTAAAGAAATCTGCTGAACAGAAAATGCAGAAAAGCCTGGAAGCACTGAAAGTTGATCTGAGTAAAATAAGAAGTGGAAGAGCGCATACGGGTTTGCTTGACCATGTCACAGTTGATTATTATGGCGCGCCGACGCCTATCAATCAGGTCGCAAACGTTAATTTGATTGATCCGCGTACCATCGGTGTTATTCCCTGGGAAAAGAAAATGGCAAATGCCATAGAAAAAGCAATACGTGACTCCGATCTTGGTCTCAATCCCATGTCCGTAGGAGAAGTCATACGTGTCCCCATGCCACCCCTGACAGAGGAACGGCGCAAGGAATTAACCAAAATCGTCAAGCAGGAAGCGGAACATGTGCGTGTTGCGATGCGTAATATTCGTCGTGATGCAAACGCACAGCTCAAGGAATTGTTAAAATCCAAGGAAATTTCTGAAGATGACGAGCGGCGCGGCCAGGATGAGATTCAAAAGTTAACTGATCGCTATATTGTCGAAATTGAAAAGATTTTGCAGGTTAAAGAAGCTGAATTAATGGCGATATAATATGTCTCTGGGTACGAGCTCCACGCGAGAAATACCTGACACAGGACCGATGCCGCAGCATATCGCAATCATTATGGATGGTAACGGGCGCTGGGCAAGAAAACGGTTAATGCCTCGAATGGCAGGACATAAGCAGGGTGTGGAAACCGTCCGGAATGTCATTAAATCATGTTCTGATCATGGCATCGAATATTTGACGCTTTTCGCTTTCAGCAGTGAAAATTGGCGCCGCCCTGCGGATGAAGTTTCTTTTCTTATGCAACTGTTTGCAGGCGCTTTGGAGCAGGAAATGGCCAAGTTGCACGAAAACGGTATTCGTTTCAAGGTGATAGGCGACATGTCTCGGTTTGAGTCCAGAATCGTGGAATTCATTCATCAGGGAGAGCAGCTGACAGCCAGTAATTCCAGACTTACACTGACTATCGCTGCGAATTATGGTGGTCGATGGGATATCATGCAGGCTGCAAATAAAATGATAAAAAATTCTCGTGACCTGTCAAAGCAATTCAAAGAAGAAGATCTCGCGCAATATCTGTCCATGAACCATGCACCGGAGCCGGATTTGTTTATTCGTACCGGAGGAGAATATCGCATCAGCAATTTTCTGCTATGGCAACTTGCTTATACCGAATTATATTTCACCAAAACACTTTGGCCGGATTTTAATGAAAAGGAATTTGATCTGGCCATCCAGTCTTATCAGCGGCGTGAGCGTCGTTTTGGACAAACCAGTGAACAGATTCAGCAGTAAATCCTATCGCGCATATGTCACTCACGGAAATATTCTCTTTTATCTGCATCATGTATTTCATCAATAATCGGACATTTTCCTGTTGATAAAAAGATCGCCATGCTAAGAACGCGCATCCTGACGGCGATAGTTGTATTACCGCTATTTTTGCTGGCATTGCTGTATTTGCAGAATATCTTCTGGGCGGCTTTGCTGCTGACACTGGCAGTTATAGGCTCACGCGAATGGTGTAATCTGGCGGGATTTTCGGTCAGGAACACGATCATATTTATGATTCTGACGACGCTGATCGGAGGAGAGCTGCTGTTTCTGCTCAGCGAGGCGGCGGAAACCAATGCCTATACATCGGCGATGGTTTGGGTTTATGTTCTGTCCGCGCTTTTTTGGATGAGCTATGTTCCTTTTCAATTAAAACATCCCCGCAGAATCACTAATGCGCCCACATTAATGCTGATAGGCTGGTTGGTATTGATTCCCACGATACTCGCACTCTATCAGTTACGCGTCATCAGCCCGGCGCTGCTACTGGGTTTTATGGGAACCATCTGGATTTCTGATACTGCCGCCTATTTTGCCGGCAGAGCTTTTGGCAGGCGTAAACTCGCTTATCACATCAGTCCGGGAAAAACCTGGGAAGGTGTTGCGGGCGCAATGCTGGCCGTCATAATTTACGGCTTGACATGGGTTCTTGTATTTGCCGATGGCGCGTATATGGAAACGTTGATTCCGCTGTTGATCATTTTAATGGTATTAGGCATTATGGGCGATTTGTTTGAGTCGCTCATTAAACGACAGGCGGGCGTGAAAGACAGCGGCAGAATTCTTCCCGGCCATGGCGGCATACTGGATCGTGTTGACGCATTGACCGCTGCATTGCCTGCCGCCATACTGGCTGTGCAGGTTTTTAATTCTTTTCAAACATGAATAATACTATCCGCCATTTGACTGTTCTGGGATCAACCGGCAGTATCGGTGACAGCACGCTGGATGTTGTCCAGCGCCATCCTGATCGTTTCAAGGTTCTTGCGCTGACTGCCAATAATAATGTCAAGAAAATGCTCGCGCAATGCAACCAGTTTAAACCGCAATTTGCTGTGATGCTGGATCACGCATCCGCGCAGCAACTGAAAGAAGCAATCAGGCAGACGAAGCTGGATACGATTGTGCTGTCAGGCGTGGAGTCATTGGAAAAAGTCGCTTCGTTACCCGAGGTCGACGTAGTCATGGCGGCCATCGTCGGCGCTGCGGGAATACGACCGACATTTGCCGCTGCGCAAGCCGGCAAGCTTGTATTGCTCGCCAATAAAGAGACGCTGGTGATGGCGGGCCGGATTTTTATGGATGTGGTCAAGAAACATCACGCTGTATTATTACCGATTGACAGCGAACATAATGCGATTCATCAGTCGCTGCCGCAGGATTTTAATGGGAATCTAGCGGGAAAAGGCATCAGACGCATTTTGTTGACTGCGTCTGGCGGTCCGTTCAGAACCCTGTCGCGGGATTCGCTGGTACATGTGACACCTGAACAAGCCTGTGCGCATCCGAATTGGGATATGGGACGAAAAATATCGGTGGATTCCGCAACTATGATGAATAAGGGGCTTGAAGTCATAGAGGCACATTGGCTGTTTAACGCGCCACCCGAAAATATTCAGGTGGTTATTCATCCGCAAAGCGTAATCCATTCGATGGTTGAGTATGTGGATGGTTCAGTTCTGGCGCAACTGGGTAATCCGGATATGCGCACACCTATTGCACATGCCATGGGTTATCCCGAAAGAATTGACAGTGGTGTTACGTCACTTGATATGTTTGAAGTTGGGCGTCTGGATTTTGAACCGCCTGATTTTGAACGCTTTCCCTGCTTGAGACTGGCTTATCAGGCACTTGAAATGGGAGACAATATGCCTGCTGTGCTCAATGCCGCGAATGAAATAGCTGTGGCATCGTTTCTTGACGAGAAGATGCCTTTCACGGCTATTCCAGCTATGATTGAGCATGTCATGCAGAATGTGCAACAGCAGGCAATACATTCTTTGAGCGATGTGCTGGAAGCAGATAGCATCGCGCGTGCAACGGCAGGGGACTGGCTTGCTGCACTAAATTAGGCAAGAGCGATTTTTATCGCTTTTCCATGCTGCGGCTTTTTTTCTAATGGTAAGATAACAGCCTGAGCATGCTCAGCCATGCACAAAAGTAAACACAACCGAAATCGATTACCAGTAATTCGACTGATTGATGAATGAAATAAAAAAGCCTCTCCTTTCCGCGTGTAATACAGAACAGACATGTCAATACTCTTTACTCTGATCGCTTTTGTTGTTGCCTTGGGCATATTAATCACTTTTCATGAATTCGGACACTATCTGGTTGCCCGCTGGAACGGGGTCAAAGTATTGAGATTTTCGGTTGGCTTTGGCCAGCCAATATTCCGCAGGCGTATTGGCAAGGATCAGACGGAATGGGTTGTTGCGGCTATTCCTCTCGGTGGTTACGTCAAAATGCTCGATGAGAACGAAGGCCGCGTATCTGAAAAAGAATTGCCGCGGGCGTTTAATCGGCAGCCTGTCGGACGGCGATTTGCCATTGTCGCGGCGGGTCCGCTGGCTAATTTTCTGCTGGCGATTGTCATGTACTGGCTGATGTTTGTCCTGGGTGTCGAAGGCGTTAAACCGGTCATTGGTCTTGCAGTACCTGATACGCCGGTAGCCCAGGCAAAATTTGAGAAAGGCGAAACAATTGTCAGGATCCAGAATGAGACGGTTGAAAGCTGGCAGGATGCTCGCTGGACATTGTTACGCTACGCCGTTAATCAATCATCCGATGTCGCGGTTGAAACGATTAATCAGCGCGGCGAAATCAATTGGCGGCAACTGGATTTGAGCGGTATCCATCCCGACGAACTGGAAGGCGATGTACTTGGAAAAATAGGATTTAACGCCTATCAGCCGGAAATTAAACCTGTTGTTGCCGAAGTAACGCCCGGAGGCGCGGGCGCGCGTGGTGGACTGGCGGCTGGCGATGAAATACTGGCGGTCAATGATAAAACGGTTAACAGCTGGATGGAATTTGTGCCGGAAATACAGTCAAATCCTGGCCGCATTCTGATTCTGGAGATTCTGCGTCATGGACAAATCATTGAATTGAGCGTGACTCCCCAGGCAGAAATCGAACATGGCCGTACAATCGGCAGAATTGGCATTACCCCCGTAATTGATCAATCCGCTTTTGACGCACTGCGCGTGGTTGTAACCTATCCGGCCGATGAAGCGATCAGAAAAGCGCTGGAGAAAACATGGGAAACAACGGCACTGACGCTACGCATGCTGTACAAAATGATTTTTGGAGATGTGTCCTGGAAGAATGTCAGCGGACCAATATCCATCGCGGATTACGCCGGACAATCCGCGCAAATGGGACTGGTTTCCTATCTTGCATTTCTGGCGTTGATCAGTGTCAGTTTGGCGGTGCTGAATCTGTTGCCCATCCCGGTTCTGGATGGCGGGCATTTAATGTATTATACAATCGAGATTGTTAAAGGATCGCCGGTTTCGGAAAAGGTCATGATTATCGGTCAGAGAGTTGGCTTGGCCATGTTGTTTACGTTGATGACATTCGCAATTTATAACGATATTAGCCGACTTACTACTGGTTAAAGAATGACTTTCAAATTCCTTGTTGCGCTGGCTATTTTTTTGTGCGCATTTTCAGCCTTGGCGGACGAGTCGCTCGTGGTTGTCGATATCCGTGTTGAAGGAATTCAACGGACAGAGGCGGGTACAGTGTTCAGTTACCTGCCCGTGAAGGTTGGTGATACGCTTGATGCGACAAAAGCGACTGCAGCGGTCAAGGCGCTGTATGCAACCGGTTTTTTCAAGGATGTCAAATTGAAGGCCGAGAATGGTGTGCTGATTGTGCAGGTTGAAGAGCGTCCGGCGATAGCGCAGATAAACATCACAGGCGCAAAGGCATTCGAAAAAGATAAACTCAAGGAAGGCCTGAAGCAGGCCGGGTTATCGGAATCCCGGATATTCAGCCGTTCCATGCTTGACCGCGCTGAACAGGAGCTGAAAAGGCAATATATCAGCACTGGCAAATATGCTGTTCAAATCACGACAACGACAACACCCTTGGAGCGCAACCGTGTCGCGATCAACTTTGATATCAAGGAAGGCAGGACGGCGCGCATCAGGCAGATCAGCTTTGTTGGCAATGAAACCTTCGATGACAAAACCTTGCGCGGCCTTTTTGTCCTGACGACACCGGGCCTGCTGACCTGGTTTACGAAGAACGATCAGTATTCCAAGCAGAAATTGTCCGCAGATCTGGAAACACTGCGTTCTTATTATCTGGATCGCGGCTATCTGGAATTCAGCATCGAATCCACGCAGGTTTCAATCACACCCGACATGCAGGATATCTATATCACCGTCAATATTTCCGAGGGGAAACAATATACTGTATCCGACATCAAGCTCGCCGGTGAATTGCTGGTGCCCGAGGAAGAGCTCAGAAAGCTGATATTGCTGCAACCTGGCGATGTGTTCGCGCGTGAGAAGCTGACTGAATCCATCAAGTTAATTACTGATCGTCTGGGGGATGACGGCTACGCGTTCGCCAATGTCAACGCGGCTCCCGATCTTGATCCTGAGAATCTGCAGGCGGGATTCACGTTTTTCGTCGATCCCGGACGGCGTGTTTACATACGCCGTATCAATATTTCCGGCAATGACCGAACAAAGGATGAAGTAATTCGCCGTGAATTCCGGCAGATGGAAGGCGCATGGCATTCTACATCGAAAATCAATCTTTCCAGGCAACGTGTTGACCGCCTGTTCTTTTTTAACAGCGTGGATGTGGAGACGCCGCCAGTTCCCGAGGCACCTGACCAGGTTGATGTCAATGTCCGGGTAACGGAGAAGCCGACTGGTGCCGTGATGTTCGGCGCGGGATTCTCGGATCGCGAGGGGTTAATACTGAATGGCTCTATTTCACAGGATAATATCTTTGGCACGGGCAATCATTTCAGTATGCAAGTCAATACGGGCAGGATTAATCGTGTTCTTTCCGCATCATTTACCAATCCGTATTTCACCGTCAATGGTGTCAGCCTCGGATTCGATATTTTCCGAAGAGACCTGAATACCTCGCGTTTATCCAGGGTTAATGCATTCAGGACGAGAACCACGGGTGCCGTTATGCGCTTTGGTATTCCCATTGCCGAGAATGATATCGTCGCGTTCAGTGCGGGCGCTGAACAAACCAGTATAGATACTTTTGCAGACAGCTTGCCGCGCACTGTCCGGTTTGTCGAGCAATTTGGCAGCACTACATATAACCTGCCGGTTACGGTGAGCTGGGCGAGAGACAGGCGCGATAGCGCCATTTATACCACTTCAGGCACTACGCACCGTTTGTTTGCCGAAGCCAGCGTTCCAGGCGCCGATCTGAATTATTATAAAGTCAGCTATAACCAGAGAACGTATTTCCCGCTCTCTCAGATGTTCACGTTATTTCTGAATACGGAATTTGGTGTTGGAGATGGCTATGCTGGAAAGCCTTTGCCTTTCTTCAAGAACTTTTTTGCCGGCGGCAATAATTCAATACGCGGGTATGACCTGAATTCGCTCGGCCCAAGAGAGAGTATCCCGAACTCGGACAGAACTTTTTCGGTAGGCGCCAGCAAACGCGTTGTAGCCAATCTTGAGTTGCTGTTTCCCATGCCGCTCATGAAAGACGATCGTTCAATCCGTCTGGGCGCTTTTGTCGACGCGGGTACGGTATTTGATCGATTCAAAGCAAAGTATGATGAAAATGGCGTGCTTGTCGAAAGAGGGTTTTCAGACCTGATGCGCTATTCCGCGGGTATTTCAGTGACCTGGATATCGCCGATGGGGCCACTGAAAGTCAGTTTGGCCAAACCGCTGAATGAGAAACCGGAAGATAATATACAGGTATTTCAGTTTCTTTTTGGGCAGCAGTTCTGATTCTCGTGATGATCAGCCGGAGACATCTGTTGCACTTGAATTTCCTGTGGCGATATGTTTTTTTGATACCGCTTATCCTGGCGGTGTTGCCAGAATCCGGTATTGTTTATGCCGGCAACAGTATCAAAATAGGGGTTGTCAATACCGAAAAAATTCTGCGTGAATCACAACCTGCGCTGGCCGCGCACAAAAAAATCGACCAGGAATTTCTCCCGAGGGATGCTGAAATAAAGGAAATGGCCGAGCAGGCCAGGGTGATGCAGGACAGGCTGGAAAAGAAAGGTGCAGCCATGAGTGACACTGACCGGCTTGAACTGGAGCGCGAGCTCGCCAATCTGAGCCGCACTTATCAGCGGGCGCAACGCCAGATGCGTGAAGATTTGACTGCGCGTCAAAATGAAGAGTATGGCGTTATTCTCAATTTGATTGATAAAGCGATTCAGCAGATTGCTGAAAAGGAACGCTATGACCTTATTCTGCAGTTGCAGGATTCAGTATACCGCAGTCAACGTATCGACATCACCGATCAGGTGATTGAGGTATTGAATGGCCGCGCTGCCTCACAATGATTCTTGAAATCTGAATCAGTAAAGGAAATTACAGATGAATATTCATGAAATTCTTAAATACTTGCCGCATCGCTATCCATTGTTGCTAGTGGACAGAGTTATTTCCATCGACGCCGGAAAAAGTATTGTTGCGTTAAAAAACGTATCGATTAACGAACCCTTTTTTGCGGGACATTTTCCGCATCATCCGGTGATGCCGGGTGTGCTGATTGTTGAAGCACTGGCACAGGCTGCGGCATTGCTGACACTGAAAACAGAAGAAAATACCCGCAAGGAGGATTCGGTTTATTATTTTGTTGGCATTGATGGCGTGCGTTTCAAAAAACCGGTAACGGCCGGAGATCAGCTGATTCTCAAAGCCACCATTGATCGTCAGATAAAAGGGCTGTGGAAATATTCAGTTCGGGCAGAGGTCGACGATCAGCTGGTCACGGAAGCTAAGCTGATGTGCACGGCCAGAGGCGTGTAGCCGTTTGCCGGATACAGCGAAAGCAAAGTTTTAATCAGCTTGCAAAGTGAGCCGATTAATCGCTGGCGTTGATGAGGCAGGCCGCGGTCCGCTTGCCGGTCCTGTTTTTGCGGCATGCGTTATTTTAGGTCCGGAACATGGCATTGCCGGATTGGCGGATTCCAAGCAATTAAGCGAAAGAAAACGTGATTATCTTGCTGTACTGATCAAGGAACGTGCTCTGGCCTGGGCTGTGGCGTCAGCTTCGGTGACGGAAATCGACCGGCTGAATATCCTGCAGGCAACGCTGCTGGCGATGAAAAGAGCCATTGCGCAGCTGCCGGTGATTCCGGACAGTATTTTAATTGATGGCAGTCATGCGCCAAAGATCAGGATTCCGGTAACTACCGTTATAAAAGGCGACGTTTTGATTGCGGAGATTGCTGCGGCGTCAATTCTGGCAAAGACTGCGCGCGATGCGGAAATGATGGAGCACCATTTGCTTTTTCCGCAGTATGGATTTGACCGGCATAAGGGATATCCTACAAAAGAACATATCGCGGCGCTTGAACAATATGGCGCCACAGAAATACATCGGCAAAGCTTTTCTCCCGTGAAAGCGATTAGAAACATCAATGATTGAATTATCAGAATTTTGTGCGAAGGAATCAGTATGGAAATCCTGAAAGTTTTGCACCTGCTAGGTGTCGTCATTTGGGTGGGGGGCATGTTTTTTGCCTATATGGTATTGCGTCCCGTGGTGAATCAACAGTTGCAATTGCCGGAGATGTTCAAATTCTGGCAAGCGATTTTTGGCAATTTCTTTCACTGGGTGTGGTTGTCAATCACGATCATTCTCGCGAGCGGCTTTCATATGATCGCCGAGTCGGGTGGATTGGGAAAGCTATCGTTTAACGTCTATCTAATGGCTGCTTTGGGCATAATGATGGTACTCATTTTTCTCCATGTTTTTTTTACAGCGTATCGTAAGTTCAAACGCTATGTAGCGGCGGAGGAATGGCAATCGGCAGGCATTGCATTGTTGCAGATCAGGGTGCTGATCGGATTAAATCTGGTTATCGGATTGGTGACTGTTGCGATAGCGGTGTTGGATACGTGATAATCTTTCTCAGGCAGTATTCAAATATTTAAACTTCTTACTTGGATTGAATAAACATATGTTAATAGAAAAAAATACCGTTGTTTCGTTACATTACGAATTATCAGATACATCCGGGAATGTCATTGAAAAAACCGATGAACCGATCAGTTATCTGCATGGTGGTTACGATGGTATTTTTCCTCTGGTGGAAGAAGCATTGCATCATAAGGAAGTGGGTTTCTCCTGCACTGTTTCAATGGAACCGGAAAATACCTTTGGTGAGTATGACGGCAGTCTGATTCATATTGAGCCGCGCAGCGCATTCCCTGATAATGTCAGTGTCGGCATGCGCTTCGAGGGTGCTCCTGAAGATTCGGAAGATTTTATTATCTATACGGTAACCGATATTGAGGATGATAAGGTGGTTGTTGATGGTAATCATCCTTTAGCAGGAATGAAGCTTAATTTCTCCTGCACGGTGATTGACATACGTCCGGCAACAGCGGAAGAAATCGCGCATCAGCATGCTCATGGTCCGAATGGACACGCGCATTGACAGACTGCTGGGAGAGTGCTCCATACTTTTCTACTGTTGCTCATTGAGCATCTGTTTGAGGTGATAAAGCTGTTCAAGTGCTTGTCTTGGCGTCAATTCATCGGGTGAAATGGTTCGCAGCAGAGTCATAACAGCATTTTCAATGAAGGCTTCGGTTGAAATGTGATGCTCGTCTGTGGCGCTATCATCAAAAAAAAGATCCAATTGCGGTTGCTTGTCCGGGCTACTGGTCTCCAATGCTGAGAGGTGCTTTTTTGCGATTCGAATGGCGGCGCCAGGCACTCCGGCCAAAGCGGCAACCTGCAGGCCATAGCTCCGGCTTGCCGGGCCTGCGGCGACTTTGTGCAGAAAAACGATATGATTCTTATGCTCCACAGCGTCCAGATGTACGTTCCGAATTTGCTTGAATTCCGTCGCGAGCGTTGTTAATTCAAAATAGTGCGTGGCAAAAAGCGTACAACTCTGATTCCTGGTCAACAGATAACGCGCAATGGCGAAAGCAAGCGCGAGTCCGTCAAAAGTCGATGTGCCGCGACCGATTTCATCCATGAGTACAAGGCTGTGTGCGGTCGCATTATGCAGAATGTTGGCCGCTTCCGTCATTTCCACCATAAAAGTGGAGCGTCCGCCGGCTAGATCATCCGATGCGCCGATACGGGTAAAAATCTGATCAAGAATACCAATATGTGCTTTTGCCGCAGGTACGAAGCTGCCGCAATGCGCCAGTAATGCAATCAGCGCCGTTTGTCGCATATAGGTTGATTTGCCGCCCATGTTAGGTCCGGTGATCATCAGCATCTGGCATTTGCTGTAGTGGTGCTGGCCGAGTTGCACGTCATTGGGAATATAGTGCTCCACCTGGCGCTCAACGACGGGGTGACGGCCTTCTTCAATATCAATGACATTTTCTTGCGACAGCACCGGTGCAGTATAGTCCAGCGATTGCGCGCGTTCTGCAAAGGTGCTCAGCACATCGATTTCAGCCACTCCGGTAGCGATCTCTTGCAGATTCTGTACGTACCCTGACAGCTTGTCGAGCAAGTCATCGTACAGGTATTTTTCACGTGATAAGGCTCTGTCCTGCGCAGCCAGGGCTTTATCTTCAAAAACTTTAAGCTCGGGTGTGATATAGCGCTCGGCGCTTTTCAGTGTTTGTCGGCGGCGGTAATTTTCAGGTATTTTATCGCTGTGCGCATGCGTGACCTCGATATAAAAACCGTGCACGCGATTGTATTCCACTTTTAAATTGGGGATTCCTGTACGCGCTTTTTCCTGCGCTTCGAGTTGCAGCAGAAATGCGCCGCAGTTATTCTGTAAAGTCCGTAACTCATCTAATTCACTGTCGTAGCCATCTGCGATGACATTGCCTTCGCGCAGTACGGCGCCAGGCTCGGGTTGAATGGCTTTTTCGAGCAAATCGACTAATTCCGGTTCCGGTTGAATAGCCTGTGTCAGGTG
This sequence comes from Nitrosomonas sp., assembly GCA_028577615.1. Classification (GTDB taxonomy): domain Bacteria; phylum Pseudomonadota; class Gammaproteobacteria; order Burkholderiales; family Nitrosomonadaceae; genus Nitrosomonas. The sequence continues at coordinate 51,244 of JAJSDU010000007.1, read as the reverse complement.
CACGATCCTATGCGCAGTGCATTCACTGAGTGCATTGATCACACCAGGCAGTTGCTTCAGGCTGTCGCGCAGACCGGATAAATCTCTGGGGCGCGCCGATTTCAGTGCAATGCGCGCGGTGATGCGTTCAATGTCGGCGACATGTTTCAAACATTCATGCGCCGCGATATAAATATTGCGTGTAATCAGACTGGCCACGCTATCCAGCCGCTGTCGAATAACGGGCAAATCCCGCAGCGGATGGTGAAGCCAGAATTGCATCAGACGGCTGCCCATACTGGTGGAACAGGTATCCAGCAAGGAAAACAGCGTCGGCGCACGTTCTCCACGTATGGTCTCTGATATCTCCAGGTTGCGGCGTGTGGCTGCATTCATGCGCACATACGCACTATCATGTTCAGATTGTAAGGACGTTACATGAATTGCGGCACTGCCTTGAGTCAGGCGGGTATATTCCAGCAATGCATTGGCCGCGCTTAATGCGGTCGGCAAATCGTCGCAACCAAAACCGGAAAGATCCTGTGTATTAAAATGCCGGGTCAAGCTAAGAATCGCATTTTTTTGATCAAACTGCCAGGGCGGCAGGTGCTTTATGATCCAATGTTCCGCCAGACCATGCACTGACTGGCAGGCTTCAGGCGCCAGGATTTCAGAGGGTTGCAGCCGTTCCAGCTCACTGATGAGCTGGTCGGGCGATGTTTGCATCAATCGCAGCTGTCCCGCCGCCAGATTAAGCCATGCCAATCCAAGTATTGAACCCTGTGCATATAACGCCAGCAGAATGCAATCGCGCTTGTCTTCCATCAACGCGGCATCGGTCAGCGTGCCGGGCGTGACAATACGTGTAACTTTGCGCGCCACCGGCCCCTTGCTCGTTGCCGGATCGCCAACCTGCTCGCAGATTGCGACTGACTCACCCAGTTTGACCAGTTTGGCCAGGTACTGCTCAGCCGCATGATAGGGCACTCCCGCCATTTTGATGGGTTCTCCGGCAGAGACGCCGCGTCGTGTCAGCGTGATATCGAGCAAGGTAGCTGCTTTTTCAGCATCTTCATAAAATAATTCATAAAAATCTCCCATGCGGTAAAACAACAGCATATCGTTATACTGCGCCTTAATGCCCAGGTACTGTTGCATCATGGGGGTATGAGGTGTTTCATTTTTCATTGAATTGCCGACCTGATTATTCATTGGAGATATTCGATTCCGCCGAAGCAATCGCTATTCAGTATTTTTTCGATGAACAGTGATGCCGGAATACTGGAATTGTCTTACGATTCCGAAAAAAGAAAAAGACTTCTGCGTGTCATGACTGGTGGATATGTGATTTTGAGAAACCTGCGCGTTGTTTTTACAAACAATGCTGCACGATGCGTAAAAAATAATGTATTGACGGCACCGGACAAAAAATATCCGGATATTTTGTTTGACAGGAAAATTGAATTCCTGATAATTTCAACAAAACAATAATAATGATAAGAATCAGAACTATTTTTAACCTTGAGTAGGTGAAGATACCGGTGAGCGGGCTTGCGGTCTGTTATCTGTTTATTGGGTGACGGATAAAGCGTGGTGTCGAAGAATGTTCAGCTTTGTTATTTTCCCACTGCCGCTGCCAGTGCGTTTTATCAACAGATATTACATTGAGCTCCACAGAAAGGAAAAGGAGAAAATCATGAGTCGCTACATTGATGGCTTTATCATTCCCGTACCGGCAGCGCGCATTGACGATTATCGCAATATGGCTGAAAAGGCGGCGCAAATCTGGAAAGATCACGGTGCCCTCGATTACTGGGAATGTGTCGGTGACGATATGGATGTAAAGAACACACTGTCATTTCCGCAGCTTGTCAATATAAAACCGGATGAAACAGTAATATTCGCATGGGTGGTTTTCGAGTCCCGGGAGGCCAGGGATGCAGCGAATGAAAAAATACTTGCGGATCCACGCATCAATGTGTTGATGGATTCGTCGAACCAGTTGTTTGACTGTAAACGAATGGCATACGGCGGTTTTAAGCAATTAGTGCACGCGTAAGCAATACCAGCCTGTTCCGGGTTTATGCGCTAATTCAGGAAAAACAATGACAGAAGTAAAGCAAGGAATTGTTTCGAAGCTGTGGTTCGACAAAGAAGTAAAAGAAAAGGCAAGTTTTTATTGACCGGAATGATGCAGGATAATAATCCCGGGAGATTGGTCCGCGTTACCCGGGCATTTCTGCAGATGAAAAAATTTGATCTCGCTGCAACGGGCATATGATGGGGGCTAGGTAATGGAATGGACGCTCACTACACAAAGCGGCATCAAAGTGCCAAAGTAATGGTGCAGCAATAACCACATAAAAGATAGGAGCGTCCATTCCATTACCTAGGGGCGTTAACAAGGAGTAATTATTTCTGTTGCCTCTGAAATGGGGCCAGGCAAGGCAAGAGAGACGTGACCTATAACAAACATAAGTTGCATTTTATGAGCGCCGGCGTATAATTACGAATTATTATCATTATTGATATTAATAAGTTAGCGAGTCTATACCCATCGATCATCGTGTTTCATGCTCCAATATCCGGCTTTTTAGGCGCCCCACATTATTCATGATAATTATTTCTTTTTGATAGTCGCTCGATTGACATAAATCTTGTTTCCAGTCTGATTAAAATCATAAATAATAGTTCAGCGCATGATGAAAACCCGTAACCCGGCAGGGAAGATCAGCCTAGTTGTATTGATCAACCTGATTTACATATTCTGCCTCCTGCAATCCGTTATGGCTGAATCTTCAGTCAGTGCGGCGCCGTCCACTGTAAAATCCTACACGATTCAAGCCGGGCTTTTAAAGGATGCGTTAGCGCAGTTTGTAGAACAGTCCGGAATAAAGCTGGCTGTTGATCCCAATCTGTTACAGGGAAAGGTATCTTTTGGGTTGACCGGTGATTTCGAGGCTAGAGAGGCACTTGATCGATTGCTGGAAAATTCCGGCTTACAGGTTACGCGATCAGAAGAAGGTTATGTCATTGCTTCGGCTGCAACAGCGGCCGGAGTCGAACAGATTGTAACTTTGCCATCGATTCAGGTCACGGCGGACGCAAGCAATCGTTATGCCGCCACCAGCATCACGACCGCGACTAAAACGAACACATTGCTGCGCGATGTGCCACAGTCGATAACTGTCATTACAGACGATTTGATCAAAGATCAATCCATTCGAAGCCTCGCCGATGCTGTTCGTTACGTTCCCGGCGTCGGCATCTCTCAAGGTGAAGGAAACCGCGATGCGTTGGTGTTTCGCGGAAACCGTTCGACCGGTGATTTTTTCATCGACGGCCTGCGTGATGACGCCGAATTTTATCGCGATCTATATAACATCGAACGCATTGAAGTGCTGAAAGGCGCCAATGGGATGATTTTCGGACGTGGCGGTTCGGGAGGGGTGGTCAATCGGGTTACCAAGGAAGCACACTGGAATCCGGTACAGGAATTTTCATTCCAGGGCGGGTCATTTGAACAAAAAAGAATGTCCGCGGATGTCGGCTATGTCATCAATGACGTTGCTGCGGTGCGGCTGAATGCCTTATACGAAAATTCAGGAAGTTTCCGGAATGGCGTTGACATGGAACGGCTCGGTATTGCACCCACGCTGACCATTAAGCCGACGCATCGCACGAAAGTCGTTGTCAACATGGAGCGCTTTCACGATGACCGTACTGCCGATCGCGGAATTACCTCTGTTGTCGGCAGCACCGGGCAGGTGACCGGGCCTGTCGATGTCAGGCGTGCGCAATTTTTTGGCGACCCCCGGCGAAGCAATGCCAATGTGGATGTACTGTCGTTTGGTAACTTCATCGAACATAAATTCGATTCCGGCGTTACCGTGCAGAATCGCACGAATTACACGACTTACGATAAATTCTATCAAAACGTATTTGCAAGCGGCGGACTCAATCCGCTTACCGGATTGCTGCCTGTCGGCGCCTACAACAATGCGACGGAGCGGGATAATGTTTTCAATCAGACCAATGTGCTGTATTCATTGAACACCGGTCCGTTTTCGCACACGCTGCTGGCCGGTATTGAAGTCGGGCGGCAGGAAACACATAACCGGCGTGAAACAGGTTTGTTCAACAATAGTGCGGATAGCGCCAATTTGTTTGTACCGATCAGTAATCCGGTCACCAATGCGCCAATCACTTTTATAAACCGGAATTCAGGCGACGGTATCGATGCTTTGAATCGCAGTGTCGTGGATGTCGTTTCGCTCTATATTCAGGATCAGATCGAAATCATTCCGCAGATTCAGGTCATTGCCGGGGTGCGTTACGATTTGTTCGAGGTTAATTTTCAGCAGAAAAACGGTCCGAGAGATCATATAAAAACCCAGGATGATTTGATTGCGCCGCGTTTCGGCGTGATTTACAAACCCATTGAGCCGGTATCGCTGTATGCAAGCTACAGTCAGGCTTTTGTGCCGCGCGCCGGCGACCAGCTGAATGCACTGAACGTTACGGTGGAAACATTGAAACCGGAAAAGTTCACCACAATGGAGGTTGGTCTCAAGTGGGATATCCGTCCGGATCTGGCCTTTACCGGAGCAGCCTATCAACTGGACCGCACCAATGTCATTAATTCGATTGTCGGCGGACAGACATTTTTGAGCAAAGGCCAGCGCACTGAAGGCGTTGAAGTCAGCCTGGTCGGCCAGTTGACGCAAAACTGGAGTGTAATGGGCGGTTATGCTTATCAAACCGGGGAACTGACCAGCGATGTATTCGGGATTGCAAAAAAAGGCGCGACCGTCGCCGAATTGCCGCGTCATACGTTCTCAATGTGGAGCCGCTACGACATCACACCTAATATTGGCGCGGCGGTTGGCGTGATCCATCGCGACGCCATGTTTGCTTCCTTGACCAATCGAGTGATTTTGCCCGATTTCACGCGTGTTGATGCCGCGTTGTTCGCCCGTTTCACCAGAAGCTTCCGTGGCCAGTTGAATATCGAAAATCTGTTTGATACGCATTATTTTGCTTCCGCACAAAATGATTTTAATATCACCCCTGGTTCGCCCATTGCTGTCAGGGCAAGTCTGATCGCGAATTTTTAACCGAACGCAAAAATTTTTGTTTGTATTATTTAATAATAATTATTATCATCATTATTTTGATTAGCAATTTTATTAACTGCTCTTGGGAGGAGCCTATTATGTCTAAATCAAGAAGACTTAATTTGTGGATTAAGTCTGTCATTATCAGTTTGTACGTGCTTGCGGCTTGCATCAGTCAGGCTAATGCCGCATCGAATGTGACGGCTATTGAATCAGCGGTTGCCGATTTTCAAACCATTGGAACGTTACGCAGAGAATTTCCGATTAATGCAGATGCGCTGACAACCGCTTACAGCGGCGCGTTGAAGACATTGGCGCAGGAAGTGGATGCGGCTTCGGGGCTGAATCTGGATAGCAAAGTCCTGGCGGCTATTGAAGAGATCCGAGACGGCAATGAGCCATTGCTTGCAGCGCAGGTAATAGACAAATCGTTGCAACATGTTTTTTTTCAAGCCATTCTGGATCGTATTACCGCTGTTCGCGACAATTTTGATGGCGGCGCAACAGCTGATCTTACCCGGCAATGGGATGAAGCCGCAGCAGCCTTTGAAGCCATTAAAGGAACAGCCGCCAGGGAAAACAAGGTTATTACCGCAGACCGGCAATCGATCGAGAGCGGCAGCAATCCCGGTCTTGATGTTTTGATTTCATCAGCATTTGCGAATGGTAAAACAGCCTTAAACAAAGCGAATCCGGAGGAGGATAAAATCGCCGTTGCGATTCAGCGGCAGGTGATACGGATTGCACTGGCCCGTGTCTACTACATTGGTGTATTGCGGGAAGTGGAAGGCATTATTAAAGGTCTGAATGACGCTGACGTGGAAAGCGCGCGTGAAAAACAAAAAGAAGGCGAGATTTTTTACGGCAATATTGAATCGTTTGTTTCTCGGGATAATCCACTGGGAAATATATTGATCAAGCAACAATTCACTGGAAATATCACCGATGTCAACACTGATCAGGTTGTCAGTGAATTAAGTAAAGGATTTATTGGCCGCGTCAAATCCGAGCTGACCGCAAATGAAACCAGCGTTGGCAGCGACCGCGGGCGTGCGATGGAAGTGGCCGAAGAAGCGTTGCTTTATGCCAACGTTTTTATTCCGGATCTGGAAGTTCGCATGGGTGCTTCTGTACGAACCAATCTGGAGAATGCATTAGCCAGCTTGATCGAAGCGAGTGATACCAGTAATGCCACGGTCGCGGCAGCTGCGCGTCAAACTATTTCAGCGATTCTGGCTGAGTATGAGGATACGCTCGAATTGGCTGAATATGATAAGGCGCAGGATACTTCCGTAGTTGTGGATGGCGCGCTCAGCGCATTCCAGGAAATCGGAACATTGCGAAGAGAATTTCCGATGAACACTGATGCCATTGCCGCGGCCTACGCCGGAGATTTGCAGCAACTGACACAAATCGTTGACCAGATCTATGGACTGACCATAGATGGCGAAGTGGTTGCAGCCATTGAAGCCACGCGCGATGCGGCGAATTCCATATTTGCCGCACAGGTGATTGATAAATCATTACAGCGGGTTTTTGCGCTGGCGATTTATAATCGCATCACGTTGGCACTGGATGAGTTTGACGATATGTCTACCGATGAACTGGCGCTGGAATGGGATCGTGCATATGTCGCCTTTAAGGCCATTATCGGAACGGCCGCCAGGGAAAACAAGGTGTTGACGGCTGATAGACAATCGATTCAATCCGGTAGCAATCCCGATATCGATGATCAGATTACGCTGGCTTTTATTCAGGGCAGACAAGCTTTGAGCAAGGCGCGCTCTGATGACAAAACCCGACTGGCTGTTGCACGTGAGCAAGTAATCATTCCGTTGGCCAGAAGCTATTTGATCGGCGTACTGCGTGAAGTTGAAGGTATCGTTAAAGATCGTGATAGCGATCCGATTTCAGCGAGAGAAAAGCAGATTGAAGGTGAATATTTCTATCGCACTGTCGAGGGATTTATTGTTCAGGATAATCCGGCCGGCAATAATCGCATCAAAACACAATTTACCGGTGATCTGGGCAATGTTGTGGCTGATCAAATCGTCAGTGATATCAGCAGGGGAATTATCGGCCAGATCAACAGAAATCTCAGTGCGGTCGATGCCGCAATTACCGCTGATACGGATCAGGCAGTAATCGCCGCTGAACGTGTATCGTTATATGCAGGTATTATTATTCCTGATCTGGCGCTTCGTCTGGATGCATTGCGGCGCGTGCAATTGGAAAATGCGCTGCAGGATCTTGAGGAAGCCAGTGTATCCGGTAATACCGATAAAGCAGCTGCTGCACAGTCGGCTATCGTTGAAATCATTTCGGATTATCAAGGCGAGTTGATTTAGGCGGAAACAGCAGGATTTCGCAGAAGCATTTAACTGCGGGATTCTGCTTTTGGCAGAATGTGTCATAAAAACCCCTGTTTTGAATTCTTCATTCAGAACAGGGGTTTTTTTAACTGGAAATAAATGATTAGTGACCTGCTACAGGCTGAAAACAATCATGTCAGCTGTAATCGAGTTCACATTGACGCCAACCAGATCAATGGTTGCAATACCGTCAAGAAATTCAGCGGTGAAACCTGTGTCGCCTCTGTCGTCAATATTGGTGATAAGAGAAAGCAGTTCCGGCACCGAATTGATTCCGAGAATTTCCGAATCGAAAAACAGGCGGTCTTCGCCCAGAGTGAAGTCGGATATTCTGAATTGTCCCGCGCCATAAAAACCGAATGTATCGTTGCCTGCGCCGCCGTTAAGCTGATCGCGATCATCCGGTGAACCGCCTGCGCGCAGGATGTCGTTGCCGTCTCCGCCAAACAGTCTTTCGGTTCCTGCCTGTCCGTCGATATCATCGTCGCCGTCGCCGCCCCTGAGAATACCGTTGCCGTCTCCGCCGCGGATAATGTCGTTGCCGGCTCCGCCTTCGATTTCATCGTGGCCAGCGCCGCCTTCAAGAATATTGTCCAGCTCGTCGCCGATAATGAGTAAATCATTATCGTCAAATCCGGCAGATCCCAATCCTTCAAAAGGAATGCCATCGATAAACTTGATGGCGCCGGAGCCCAGATTCGGGCGGGGTGATGTGCTGACTGTCATAATTTTACCTCCCTGCTACTATTATATTGAATTTACAATGCTATGATTTTCTTTGGTTCTCATCTGATTTGTATCAGAATTAATGAGAATTATTCTGATTATTATTGATTAATGATTAAAATGCAACCAAAACTGCTGACTGATGCGATGATCGGCATGGAATTGATTGGAGGAAATGGATGAGCGAGGCGAAAAAAATGAGTGACGGATATGGCGGATGATTTGAAAAAACTGCTGCTGACGGTAAAGAAATTAATTGCGACCGGGAAACTGAATGATGCCGATGCGATACTGGAGCCCTTGATAAAAGAACAGCCGCTATCGCAGGATGTGGCAAGGCTATGGTGTGCATTGGCCATGCGGACAAACCGTGCAGCCGAAGCGCTGTCATGCGCGGCAAAAGTTTATACACATGTTCAGGGCGATTTTTACAAAGCGCATTGGGCGCATGTGCTTGGCAGCGCCAATTTCATGTTGCTCGATTTGCCGCCCGCGCAGAGCCATTTCGAAAATTCGCTAAATCATTTAATGGCGCTGGCCAAAAGCGGCAAGGTTCCGCCGCTAAAAAAAGATCCTGAAACCCGACAATCCGGCAACAATGTTTTTATGTCGGGAAAGGCTGAAACTTTGTTGTGGACAACCTGTGCACAACTGGCCGATCAGGGTATTCAGGCATTTCCATATGCCGGAACGTTGCTGGGTCTGGTCAGAAATAATCGCCTGCTGGAATCCGACAAGGATATTGATATTGCGGTGTGGATGGAATCCTGGAATGCATGCTGCGCTGCGCTGGAGCAGGCGGGGTGGGTGCGTTCTTCGATGCGAATAGACTATATCAACTATCGTGATTATATCCATCCTGAGCTGGGCATTACGCTTGATGTCTGCGGTTTGCAGAAAAATTCCGATCAGCAGATCACCGGTGGCTTTGCTTTGCCGGATTATCCATCAGACTATCAACGGATATCGGTGTTTCCGTCATTTGATCTGGTGCAGCGTGCAACAGATTATGGCACCGTCTGGTTTCCACGGCGGCCGGAAATCATTCTGACCGCTTTTTACGGGGACTGGCGCACACCCAATCCTTATTGGGATACTGTCGTCTCTGCGCTGAATTTAAGGCGTTTCTCATTACTGGTGCGGTGTTATGCGTACCACCGGCTGGCGCAAAACTGGTTAGCGGGCGATCTGGCTAAGGCCTGGAGTTATGCGCATCAGGTTGCCTTAAAAGACCCCGATGACATGCTGGCGCTGCGCAGCAGGCAATGGCTGGAGCGTGCGCTCAATCGGTTAAACCGGAAAATCCCTGTCTGGCCAAGTAGTCAGCGGCAACGTCGCGTGTATACCCGCATGGTGGCCGATTTATTCCATGAAGGCCATGTCAATTTTCTGCGCGCAGCGCGCGCGCTGGGTACGCATTTGACAGTCTGTGTGGTATCCGACGAACGGGTAGCAGAAAATAAGGGCAAGCAGCCGGTCATGAAGCAGGCGGAACGCGCAGCGATTGTCGCTGCCTGCAGATATGTTGACGCCGTACTGACTGAAACGCCGGCCAGCGTCAATCTGGAATACATGCAGCAGCATGGTTTCAATATTTATACGTTTGCCTGCGCATCCGAACACGAACGTCGGGAAAAGCTTAAATTATGCGAATCGTTGCCGGTGGAAATGATACAGGAATTGCCATACACGCCGGGTATTTCCACGTCCGATATTGTATTGCGGATTATAGATGGCGCTGGAAACAGAAAAGCTGAACCGGAGAAAACATAAGCTGGCAGAAGAAAACCGTATTGCATGCGATTTTCTAGAGTGATGTTCTCCGGGAATCTTTTTGGTCGTCATTTTGTAACAAAAATGTAATAAAACTGTAATAATGCGTTTTTTGGGTGCGCTATGTGACTCATGCATCATTTTTTTACAATTCGACTGATAGTTTCAACTATTTTATTGCTTTCCGGGGTGATTCCGATAACTGCTGCCGCAGCCGAAGTTAAAGATCCCGAACGTTATAAACAAGAGCTCCTGGTGATTGAAAAGCGTCTTGATGCCAAGCTGAAGGCGCTTGACGAAAAGCTGGAACGGCTCGAAAAGCTTAAATCTATGGGAGAATCTGCTGGCGCGGTTGCGGCATCTGCTGAGCCTGATCCCGGATCCGAAATTGTCCTCGATAAGCCGGATACAGTTAAGGCGGAAGAAATCGCGCCTGTCAGGCAAGCGGCAGAGTCAAAATCCGAACTCGGCTCCGGGCTTAAACCAGCTGATAAGGACACTAAGGCCGGTTTGTCAGATGGCTTTGCCAATGTCAGTTATGGCAAGAACGGATTTGAATTCCGGACGGAAAATAACAAATTCTCGCTTGCAGTTCAGAACAGGGCGCAAATCCGTTATTCCGATCCTTTTGATAGTGATCCGCGCTCTATCGCGGATCTTGAGCGTGAGGACAGTTCATTCAGGATCCGCCGTGCAAGAACCCGGCTAAGAGGACACGCGTATTGGCCGTGGTTGAAATATTATCTGCAATATGACTGGTCTCAGCCTGTGCTGCGAGACTTAACATTGACCATCGATAAATATCAGTGGGCAAAAGTGTGGTTTGGCCGCGGGAAGGTGATTTATAACGACGAACGCGTCACCTCTTCCGCCAATCAGCAGTTCGTCAATCGTTCGATTGTTAATGACATTTTTACCGTAGACCGGCAGCAGGGCGTGCAGTTATTCGGTAATGTATTTCCCGGAACCTGGCATGATATCAGTTATTCCGCTGGCGTTTTCAGTGGTCTGGGCGTCGGTGAGGGCAGTAATGACGATAAGCACATGATGTATTCGGGGCGGTTGCAATGGAATGCACTGGGCGGTGAGATGCCGTTCTCTCAATCCGATATCGAGTTCCATGAGCAACCGGCGCTTAATTTTGCATTCGCCGCGGCAACGAATCGAAGCAGATGCACGGCGTTCCAGACTGACAGCCGGAGCTGCCGCGATCTTCCGGGGTTTGCGCCTGGGCAGGATGGACAGTACCGCATTAATCAAATGATGGAAGAAATCCGTTTCAAATGGCAGGGTTTTTCAGTGCAACATGAGCTGCATTGGAAAGAAATTGTCGACACATTCAAAGGCCAGGGCGATCCGACGAGAAAAACCAATCTCATGGGCGGTCTGATTCAGGCCGGTTATTTTCCGCACCATATTTTTCCGGTTATTCCCAGAAATCTGGAGTTTGCCGGACGGTATGCATTTGTTGATCCCAATATGCATGTTAAAAACGATCAGCAAAAAGAAATCAGCGGTGTAGTGACTTATTTTTTTAATGGCCATGCAAACAAGGTCAATTTCCAGGTCAGTCATTTGATCGTGCAGAATCAGTCGGATCAGCGATTCTGGTTGCAGTGGGATTTGACTTTTTAGCGCCACAATCGGTCTTCGGCCGCAAATATGGGCAGCAACCTGCGTGTGATGGGATTTTCAGACTGGATACGAAAGACAGTGTTCAAGATCACTCAACACCTTCAGGCTGCATATGATCAATTGCGAGGCCGGAATTATGTGTAATTCCAGTTTTTTTATCCGGCGGTGCTTTGTCATTTGAAGAGTTGAATCAATCCATATCTTCGACCGCTGAGCGGGCTCTGAAATGGCGCTGAATGGCGAGAAACCTATTTGTTTGAAGTGGATTATCTTCGTTCTTGTAAGTTTGGTTTGTTTCAGTATATACTCCGAAACTGGCTGTTTTATGATAAACCTTGAAAGAGATATTAATAATAACAATTAGCTTTAAATTATTTATTCAACAAATAAATATTAGATAATTAGGAGAAACAATGAAATTTTCAGTATTTTTAGCTGCACTGCTCGCGCTTGTTTTATCTGGTTGTGGTTCCATGTTTGATTCGGCCGATATGGGTGATCCCAATTTGGTAGCTGAGGATTGTCAATTTGGTATTGACGGTAACGGTAATTGCTTGAAAGAAGGTCAGGATCCACGTCCATACGGTGGCACCAGCAAACCAGGACATTAATTAGTTTTTAAGTTTTAATAGCCAACATTTGCTTCTTATATGAAGCAAGCAAAACCGCCCTTTGTGGCGGTTTTTTTATTTGCCAGACTGTTAAATGGCGCTGTTTCCGATATCGCCTTGATGCAGTATTCATGGAAAAGAAGGTTCTTGTCATCAAGACCGGAGTCGGCTGCTCTGGCAGTTATTATTATTTCGAGACTTTTGCAAAGGTTTCGTTTCATCAATCAAATGCCATTGTAGTTCAAGCTCTGCTGGCGAAGCACGCTCAAGTAACGGCTGCCAGAAATGCGGTAATCAGTTTGCTTATCACTGCAAAGCAGTTCGAAGTTTTCATAAATGGCATTTTCATGGAACTGTCGCAAGTTTTAAGATTCAGATTCGGTAGATAAGATTAACAGGCGAAACAGGAATTCAGTAATTATTTCAATGAATCTACATCTTTTTATACCCGCATTATTCTGGTCTGATACCACTTTCCCGGAAATTTATCAGGATCTGCCGACACCTGCGCTAGCAACATTACTGGCTAAAAGCAGGACAGCAACATCTTCAGCAACTGACATAAATGCCTGGCTCTGCAAGGCTTTCAATATTGAGAAACAATGCGACTGGCCTGTTGCCCCGATTATGCAGCGTATGGATTCCTCCGAACAATATATTGATTCCAGTCGGGATTACTGGCTGCGTGCTGATCCGGTTCATTTGCGCATTGAACAGAACCACATTATGCTGGCTGATCGCTTTATGTTTCAGATCACGCCGGAAGAAGCGCTGCAATTTTCCGAAGCGATTAATCAGATTCTGGTTCATGACAATATGACTGTGCTGCCGTTGAATCCTTACCGTTGGTACATACGACTGTCTTGCGCGCCTGAACTGCATACACAAACCCTGAATGCAGCTACCTGCAACAATATCAATCATTTGATGCCAACCGGGAAAGACGGTATCACCTGGCATAAGATTACCAATGAAATCCAGATGCTGCTGCACGATCACCCGCTTAATCAAGAACGCGCTGCTCGAGATCAACTCGCCATTAACAGCCTATGGTTCTGGGGAGGCGGATTCATGCCGCAATCCGCATTTTCTCCTTATACGGCTGTGTGGAGCAATGATCATTTTGCACAGGCATTGACGTTGTTGTGTGACATAAATCACCGGAAATTACCCGATACAGCAGAATCATGGTTACAGCAGCAGACAAACAGTAATACTGAGAACCAGTTAATTGTTCTTGATAACTTGCTGAATAGTGAGAAATATAACGATGCCTATCAGTGGCGCGAGAATTTAAAAAAGCTTGAGCAGGATTGGTTTTTCCCGCTTTATGCAGCCTTGAAAAATAATCGAATCAATTCGATCAGAATTTCAAGCGTTAATGAGCAATTCAGTCATGATTTTTTCGTTAAACCCTCAAGTTTATGGAAGTTCTGGTCGAGTATAAAACCTTTGTCTTTTTATGCCGATAAACCATAAAACAAATTACCCGGGTTTCCTCGACAACAAAGATGCTGATCATTAAACATCCATGATTAATTCAATAAAGTCTTATATCACAGCCAGCGTTGCGTTAGTGTTAGCAACGTTTTTATTGTTAATTGATCTTTTTTTTGAAGATACTGCAAGTCACTGGATCGCCATGTTATGGATTGGCTTGCTTTCTGTCATTCTGATTATGGTGGGTCAGCTGATTCATGCAAATAAACACATCAAAAATTATTCTGAACAGTTGGCGGCCAGCAAGGAAAGGCTGAACAACGAGATCAAGCACCGTTTGTGGGCGGAAAAAACTACGGCTGAGAGTAAGGTAAAGTCGCAGTATGTAGACGAGAATATCCCTGTCATGCTGGCTTATTTTAATACTGAGCAGCGCTGTCGTTATCACAATCGCCTGTTTCGAAAATGGTTTGGACTGACGCCGGATCAGATAGATGGTTTGCTGCTGTCGGAGTTCGCGAATAAAGAATTCGCCTCCAGTATTTCGGAACACATTGATGCTATTTTATCCGGGAAAACAGTTCACGAGGAACGTATTCTAAAATCAACAAAAGGTTTTCCCTATATTTTTATCGAACAATATATACCGTATCTGGATAACAAGGGAAGAATTGTAGGTTTTTATACACTGCACACACCGCGAGCACAGGAAAAACATCTTGTTGTATCAAGAAAGAATCAGCCAACCCAGGCAGCGCATCCCAATATCCTGTCAGTCAGCAAAAATATCCCGCTAGGAGAAACGGATCCGAAAGATGCCATAACAGCTTCGCGGATTGCTCAAGCCATTGATGACGGGAAGTTCAATGTCTATTGCCAAAAAATTATCCCTGTCGACAAAAACGCTTTGCTGCCGGTTCAGTATGAAATTTTGATCCGCATGCTGGAGGAGGAGAACAATCTTATGCCGCCAGGCTCATTCCTTCCTTTGGTCGATCAGTTTGGGTTGATGCCGCAGCTGGATAGCTGGGTTGCAGGTTATGTCATCGAATGGATTGCGGAGCACTGTAAGGAAGAAAGATCTGTTTTTTGCCTGAATATCGCCAGGGATACGCTGCGCGACAAAAAATTCATTTCTTTCATTGATGAAGAATTACAAAAGAATCAACTCTCTGCTGAGAAATTGTGCTTTGAGATTGAGGAAAACGATGCGCATTCAAATTCAGAAGATGCGGGTTTTTTCATCGAGGCGATTCGGAAAATTGGCTGTCAGGTCACGCTGTGCAGTTTTGGTCAAAGTGCGGCCTCTATGGATTTACTTAAAAAAATGAAATTTGATTACCTGAAGATCGACGGCAGCATTATCTGCAACATGCTGCACGATGATGAGGATATGACCCGGATCAAAGGAATCAATCAGATTGCGCGCAGGCTGTCCATTAAAACAATAGCGGAACTTGTCGAAACCAGGGAGACCCTGGCAAAATTGAATGAAATTGGAATCAATTACGCGCAGGGATTTGGTATTGCCAAACCCTGCCCGCTTGATGGGATCAAAGTTGCGGCAATGAATCCGGAAACCGGATCGGCAGCTGGCGCTGAGAAAAACGAACGCAACGTAAACGCATAAGGTTCATCAGTAAATTAATAGACTGCGGCAATATACTGTATACTGCGCGATAAATTCATTATCCCGTAATGATTCTCCATTATCCGTTTTACTGCTGCGCAGGAAAAGTTTGCGGTAATGTGGAAGGCCGGGTTGCCGGTTGTGTAACAACAGCGCATTTCTCGCCCACCCACCGTCCACGCGTTTCGGCGGTGGCGTAAACGGGATTTCCCATGACCACGCTGTCGAACTCGGTATGTCCGGAAAAATCTTCAGGACTGGTAAAAACACCTTCCGCTGTGCCGTTGCCTTGAAACTGAGCGTTGTCGCAAAATAATTCGATTTGAAAACGATTTCCACTGCGATTGGCATTTTTGACCGAACACCCCGACTGGCCATCATAGAAATAAGTGGGAATGTCCTGTGCCGCCATTGCCGGTGTGATACAGACATGGGATATTGCCGATTTATTCTGGATTCTCGGCATGACCAGTCCGTATTGTCTGGCCAGATCAGTGATCTGCTGCATCGTGTCCGGCGGAATATGCGGCACCAGATTCAACAGATCGGAAGTTGTCGTTACTTCCCATAATCCGGGACGGATGTCATCCTGATTGGCTGAGGCTGGGACAGTCACGATCAATAAGGAGAAGGCTGCAAAAAAAATTCTATTCATAATGGCCATGATTCAAATAATCAACTGTTAATAATATGCATGCAGTGAAAGTGGTGTATGAGGTTACCGATTGGGAGCTTGTCCTGTGTCAGGAGTATAGGTCAGGCAAAGCACGTTTGCTGGCGATGTTTTTTGATGGCTGATCGTGCTCCGGCAATTGAGCGATCAATTTGCCAAGTTCGTTGCCGCTCCAGTTTTCCTCGGTATGCTGATACACAACACGATCCAGCTGCTTCAACGCTCCGCGCGCAGCCGGGTCGCTGAGTCGCAGCGCGAGCTCATCGAGTCCTTTCGGCGGTGCATCGGACCAGTGAGCGGCTGCCCATTTGAGCAAACAGTGGCGAGCTTCCCGCGGATTGTTATTCTGGCAGGCGGTAAGAAAACGTTTCCGCGCTTCCCGGGCATTCAGCGGTTCGACAGGAGATGCTTTTGTTTCCGCAGCGAATTGCGGAGCGTCGTGGCGTTTACGCCATAGTACGCCCAGCGTCATCAGCCATAATGCGGCAAACAGCCAGGTCGTCCAGAACCAGCCGGTATGTCCGATTGTCTGTCCAGCGGCATGGTTTGTCGATTGCTCAGCTTGAAAAAGCGATGTTGCAGGCAGGTTTTGCTGAGTCTGTGGCATGCCCGCTGTTTCATTGGGGTCGATCAAGTTCTGTGCAGGCATGGCCGTGTCGTTCTGCTGATTCGTCCCAGGCAGGACTTCGATGGTGCGTTCCGGCAAGGTTGCTGTCCGGGCGCTGTCTGTCGTGGTATCCCACCAGTATATGGAAAATGCCGGCAGAATATGCTTACCGGGCCGCGTCGGCATATAGGCGAGACGCAGTGTTTTTTCACCCTGAACGTTATCGGACAGGTGTTGTGTACTGGACTGGGCGCGGTCAGGATAGACTTTAAAGCCTTCCTGGTCGGAAAACTTCGGTTCAGGTAACTGTTCGCCGGCTACACCCAGCGCTTCAATGGTAATCGAGCGAGTGACCGGATCGCCGAAGTTGATACTGTTGTTTTCCGGTTGCCATGTTTCCCGCAGGGTAACCGATTCAGCTGGCAACCAATATGGGGATTTGCTTTGATCGGGGCGTTGCCGCACCTCAAGCGTGATCGTTTCTCCGCGCAGCCGGACAGGGCGGGTATTGGTAAACAGACGATCGAAGAAGGGGTCACTCCGGTTGCTGTTCTGCGGAATCTGCGCATTCAGCACCGGCGCGGGGATCACCATGAGACCGCTGGTCTGCGGAAAAATGGCGAACTGGCGTTCAATGACAGTGTAGGGTCTGTCGTTGCGCTGGGTGACATATTCGCGGTCTTCTCCCAGCTTCTGCACCAGTGCGTTCTCATGCTCCGGCTCACTCAGACTGCCCTGTGCAAGACTGACGGCAAGAAAAACCCGCTGTGTATAACGCACCATGCCTTGCACATAGGGGGCGGTTTTATCGACTTCAGTTTCAATGAAAATTGGTGCGGCTGTATCCGTATCCTTTCCGGTCGACGCTTCGATGACCTGTAGTTTCAGTTCGGGCGTGTATTCGCCATCGATTTGGAGCGGCGGAATGGTTAACGCTCCGCTGCGCAGCGGAATCAATGAAATTGTCCAGGTGGTACGCGAATCCATTTTGCCGTTGACGATATTGACGCGGCTGCCGCTTATGGTGCCGGTCACCTCGAAATCCTGATTCAGCGCACGGGTATCCGGCATGGCGGCAATCTGCCCGGCTGCTTCGATGGTCAATCGCACGGTCTCACCTTCGGTTATCCGGTAGCGATCAAGGTGCGCGGTCAGCGCCGCCCATGCCTGCGTGCTGAGCAGGCACAGACTGCACAGCAAGCCTGTACTGACAAGAAAATAGCAGATTCTGTTCATTGTTGTCTGCGTTGCATGTGTTCCAGCATGAATTTGCGGCGCAGCAAACCGGACGGATCTTCAGGAATCTGCCGCAGCCACTGCTCCAGCGCGATATCTTCCTCGCTGCGCCGCTGCTCACTTTCATCGTCGATCATCGTGTTATCCGAGGTCAGCGTTTCCTTTTGTTGCCGGTCATCCGTGTCAGGCTGATCGGCATCGTTATTGCGTGCATCTGCTTGCTGATCATGCGACTGCTGATGCGCGGCAGGGTCGTCGTTATCGGCGTCATCATTGTTTCCAGGTTCAGTCATGTCCTGTTGTTGCTTCGACCGGTCTTCAGTGCCACTGTTGTCACCATGTTCCTGATCGGTAGCGTTGTCATCGGTATTTTGTGATGATTGCGATGAATCTGCATCCTGCTGTTGTTCCTGTATCATTTTTTTCAGCAGATCAAGATTGGCTTTGGCGTCTTCATGGCGCGGGTCTTGTTGCAGCACGTCACGGTAGGCATCGATGGCCTGTTGCAGCTCACCGGCGCGTGCAAGTGCATTGCCCCGATTATAGCGGGCTTCGAGTGTACCGGATTCGGCAAATGCCTGCGCCGCGGCTTCATAATCCCCGGATTCATACAACGCCATACCGCGCCAGCCGGGGTCGCGGAACTGTTGCGCGGCAGTCTGCGCATCGCCCTGTTGCAAATGGTTGTGCGCCTGCTGGTCGGCGCGCAGCCATAAATCTTTCCAGCCGAACGCATACGCTGGTGGCGGTGTGATCAAGATCACGGCAAATCCGAGCAGCCAGCCGCGCCGGAATGCTGCTGCGGCGAGCAGTAATACCACTAGTATCAGCCAGACACCGTGTTCTACCCAGCGTGTAACGCCGCTCGCACTGGTTTCGACCGGATCAAAATTGCCTGCCGCACTGATTTCCGGCAGCAACCGGTTCAAGTCCGCATCGTCAGTCGTCAACCGGCTGAATGTACCGCCACCGGCGCGGGCGATTTCCTCCAGCGGCCCGGCATTGAAGCGCGTCACTTCGGCAACACCGTTATTCATGATCGCACCGCCGGTTTCCGTGCCGACACCGAGGATGGAAAGGGTATGGCCCTGTTCGCGCAACCGGCGCGCCTG
>JAJSDU010000007.1:0-31978 GCA_028577615.1 Nitrosomonas sp. | reverse complement strand
AGTTGCGCATGCCAGACCGGTTCGGGCTGGCGTTCCCATACCGGACCGGCGAGTATGAAGACGGTCAGCAGCCAGCCTGAGGCAAGCAGCACGAGTGGCGGGCGCGCCGATTTGCCGGGTGATTCCAGCCATAAGCGAGACAATAAATGCGGATCAAAAGCGGCATGCCAGGCGCTGCCCGAGGTTTGTTTGCGCCAATGCCAAATCAGCAGCCAGAGCGCTGGAATGAGTGCCAGAAACCAGAGTGGGCGTAAAAAATGAAATTCTTCCATAAATGATGTTGCTTTTCACCAGCGCCAGGCGAGCAGAAAACTCATGAGCAACCCAAGACCCAGTGGCCAGGTAAACAGTTCATCCGTCGGACGAACGATGCGGTTGCCTTTCAATGTGGGTTCGAGCTGATCCAGCCGTTGATAAATCGTCTCCAATGTGTCCTTGTCCGTGGCACGGAAATACTGCCCGCCGGTAAGATCGGCGATTGTCCGCAAAGTTTCTTCATCGAGATCGGATGCCGGATTGATCATGTGCATGCCAAAAAAACCCTGGACCTGGCGTGGTTCTCCACCCACGCCGATGGTATAAATCCGCAGCTCTTGTTGCGCGGCGAGCTCGGCGGCTTTGCGCGGCTGCACATGACCGGCATTGTTGGCGCCGTCGGTAAGCAGCACCAGCACGGCCTCTTCACCGCCATGTTGCAGATGTTTCAAATGCTTGATCGCCATGCCGATGGCGTCGCCGATTGCGGTTTCCCGCCCTGCGATGCCGATCACCGTGTCCTGCAACAGGGTTGCCACGGTTGCGTGATCAAATGTCAGCGGCGTCTGGAGATACGCCTCGCTGCCAAATAAAATCAGGCCGATGCGGTCGCCTTCGCGGCGACGGATAAAATCACCGGCTACCTGTTTGACGACTTCCAGCCGATTGGTGTGTCCGCCATCAAGGTCTGCGATTTCCATGCTGCCGGACACATCGACGGCGAGTATCAGATTGCGCCCGGTTTCAGGCAGCTCGGTTTCCTTGCCCAGCCACTGCGGCCGCGCCGCCGCGCTTACCAGCAGCAGCCAGCACAGCATTAAACTCCATGCACGTATCGAGCGTAATCGCAGGCGGCTGGACGGCGTGATCGAGTTTCCTGCATCGACCTGCAGGAAAGGCGCAAACAATACACCTGGATTGATGTCGATCGCGGGCGGCAGGAAACGATGGACAAGCCAGGGCAAAAGTAACAGCAAAAACATCCAGGGCCAGGCAAATTCAAACATGCGTCTTTTTATTTTACAGGCGCATTGACGCTGATCCATCGACGCGCCAATGCTATTAATTGATCCAGATCGGCAGGCTGTTTCTGGTAAGGGGCAAACTCAAGCACCCGGCCCGGCCCACGCGAGAATTGCCCGTTGCCGCCATGGCTATCGAGAAAATCAAGCCAGTCCTGGCCGGACAGCGCGGCGACTGTTTCCGCAGGCCAGCAGGTCAGCGCATAGCGCTTCAGCAGCTGATTCAGCACGGCAACGGGGTGAATCTTCGCGTTCCGGTTTTTTTTTAGTAATTTGAGCTCTCTTAAAGCTGCGTATTTAGGCGCCATGCGTTTGTAATAGCGGTAAATCAGATAAATAATCGTAGCGACAATGACCGTCGCAAGCCACCAGCCTGGTGCAGGCGGCCACCAGCCGACCGGAGGCGGAGCATGGAGTGGACGCAGCGCAGCGAGAGGATCGGCTCCCATTACCTTTTTCCCTGTCGCGACAATCCTGCGCGTAGTGCCTGCAACATGGGGTCGCTGGTAGCGATGTCCATAAAATGAATGGCGTGACGCAGGCACAGATTGCGGATTCCCGTGCGATGGCGCTGAAATTGAGCCTGCCATTGCGCCGCCATTGTGGCGTGGCGGGTGTCGATGGTCATGCGCCGCTGATTGATACCCAGGCGATAAATCGCGGGGGGAGGTGGCGTCATCTCCAGCGGATCATAAAGAAAGGCTGCGATGACATCGTTATGCTGCGCCAGTGCGCTTAAATGCCGTTCTGCCGCATCGCCGGCCTCCCTGAAGTCGCTGTATATGACAATCAGGCTGCCCGGCAAGGCAATACGCGCCATGCGCGCCAGTGTCCGATCCATCCGCCCCGGCATTATGTCAGCCGGACGGTCTGGTTGCAGCTGCACCATGCTGCGCAGCAAGTGCAGCAATCCGGGTTCGCGCGCTGCCGGCTGGATTTCACGATGTGCTTCGGCGGCTTGAACGATGCCGCCGACACGGTCGCCAGCACGTACCGCAGCCCAGCCTGTCAGCGCGCTCAGACGGCCTGCGAGTACTGATTTATATTGCACGCGGCTGCCGAAATACATGCCCGGATGCAAATCGACCAGCAACATCACCGGACGTTCGCGTTCTTCGCGGAACAGTTTGGTATGCGGATGTCCTCGTCGCGCGGTTACGCGCCAGTCAATCGTGCGCGCGTCATCGCCAGCCTGATACGCGCGTACTTCGTCAAATTCCATGCCGCGGCCATGGTAAACAGAAAGATAACCACCGGCCTGCGCGGATAATACCCGTCTGCGCGCACCGAGTTCCAGTCCACGGGCTGCGGCGCGCAAGCGGATAAGCTGATTCAGTTCAAGCGCAGTGCCTTCGCTCATGGCGCTGGTACATTGACCAGAATCTGATCAATGCATTGCTGGGCGGTGATGCCTTCCGCTTCCGCCTCATAATTCAGCAGAATGCGGTGACGTAGCGCATCGGCGGCGACTGTCTGCACATCCTCCGGTGTGACGAAATCGCGTTCCGCCAGCCACGCCGTGGCGCGCGCCGCGCGTTCGATCGCGATTGCACCGCGCGGACTGGCCCCCCAGCGTATCCAGCTGGATAGTTCCTGGCCATATTGCAATGGATTGCGCGTTGTTTCGATGATTTCAACGATATATTCTTCCACCGCTTCAGCCAGATGCAGTTGTATGATTTCACGCCGCGCGGTAAATACCTGTTCCTGGCTTACTTTCCGAACATTGTACGGACGAGCGTGTTCCAGCGTGCACAGCGCCTCATGGCGCACCAGTTGCAGTATTTTCCGGCTGGCGTCCTTGTCCGGATAGGTCACGCGCACATGCAGCAGAAAGCGGTCCAGTTGCGCTTCGGGCAATGGATAAGTACCTTCCTGTTCAATCGGATTCTGCGTGGCCATGACCAGAAACAGCGGCGGCAATGGATAACTTGCGGCACCGACAGTGATCTGCCGCTCTTCCATTGCTTCGAGCAGAGCGGATTGCACCTTGGCCGGTGCGCGGTTGATTTCATCGGCGAGTATGACGTTATGAAAAAGCGGCCCTTTGTTAAACGTGAAACTGCCGGTTTCAGGATGAAATACATCGCTGCCGGTCAGGTCGGCAGGCAACAGATCCGGCGTGAACTGGATGCGGTGAAAATCCGCTTCAAGACAATTGGCCAGAGACTTGATGGCGCGTGTTTTCGCCAGACCGGGCGCGCCTTCCAGCAACAAATGGCCATCGCACAGCAAAGCCAGCAGCAACCGTTGAATCAATGCCTGCTGGCCGACGATCTGTTGCTCCATATCGTGATAGAGCTGTACAAAAGCTTCTCTACAGGTTTTGTTAGGCATTTATAGGCTTGTCCTGTGTTTCGGAGATATTCCAAGGATTTTTTTGAATCTTCCAGTTCTGATAAGTTCCAGTCAAATTTGGGGTGAATTCAACACATGGCACAGTATAAGATGATATGCCACTGTTTGAGAAATTGCATTACCTATGAAAACCCGGAGAAAACGGATGACTTGAGCCGAATCCTGCGACAATTACGCGATGAATCCGATGTGTCAGTCGGTTAGCGAAAGCATTTGCATCGCGGCAGTGGAAGAAGAATTCACAATTTCATGATTGAAGAGAAATGTTCTGAATTCTTCCCTGGTCATCGGCCTGGCGAACAGAAAGCCCTGGCCATAGTCGCATCCCATCTTGAGCAGTAAATGATGTTGCTGTTCCGTTTCTATGCCCTCGGCGATAACTTTCAGTCCGAGCTTGTGCGCCATGACGACGATGGCTTCGCATAGCGCCAGATCTTCGCTTGCCGGCGCCAGATTATGAATAAATGATCGATCGATTTTCACATAATGAATCTCAAATTTTTTCAGATAGGACAACGAAGAATAGCCGGTGCCAAAGTCGTCGATGGCGACTTGTATTCCGTGATCACGGAACGACAGGAATTTATCGTGTACATTGGCGTTTGCTTTGAGCAGCAGGCCTTCTGTTATTTCCACCACGATACCATTGTGTAAATTTCTTGATAACAGATAATTTTTCCACTGGTTACGCGCTTTACTGCCATCCTGAAATTGTACTGGCGACATATTCACGCTGATCTGGAAATCAGGATTGATCATTTTCTGGCAATAATCGACTTCATCGACGGCTTGTTTGAATATCCATTCACCAAGCTCATGAATCGCGCCCGTTTTTTCAGCAATTGGAATAAATGCTGCCGGACTGATAAAGCCGTATTCGGATGTTTTCCACCGCAATAATGCTTCGGCCTTGTGGATTTCTCCAGTATGCAGTGTCATGATGGGTTGAAAATAGACCGAAAACTGATCGTCGGATAATGCATCGCGCATCATCATTGAAAGTTTTCTGTGTCTAATCGCGGATTCCTGCATGATCGGCGTAAAAAAACTGTATCCGCTGCGTCCATTCTGTTTTACCGCATACATCGCCTGATCAGCATTTTTCAGCAATTCGGTCATGGTGACGCCATCATCAGGGCACAAGGTGATTCCGATGCTGGCGGAAATGTTTATTTTTTCGCGCTCTATATGCAATGGTATGGCCAGGGCTTCAATAATGTTTTGTGCGACATGCTCAACAACGGCCAGCGACTCCAGCTGCGTGAGAATGACGGTGAATTCATCGCCACCCAACCGTGCGACGGTATCCGATTTGCGCAGGCAGTCTTTAATCCTTTTTGCAACTTCTATCAAAAGCGCATCACCGACATGATGCCCAAGCGTGTCGTTGATTTCTTTGAAATGATCCAGATCGATAAGGAATAGCGCGATTTGCAGCTTATTCCGTTCCGAATGCTTTATGGACTGGTCCAGACGGTCTGCGAACAGGCGGCGATTGGGCAGATTGGTCAATGCGTCAAAATTCGCATGAGACCAGATCAGGGAGTCTGCGAATTTTTTTTCGGTAATGTCGGAGAACTGCGCGACCCGATATTGCACTGTATTGTCGGGATTATAAATGGTGTCAATGGTCAGCCATTCAAGATATTCATCGCCGTTCTTTTTCCGGTTCCAGATTTCCCCTGCCCATTTGCCTGAATCAACGATTGTTTTCCACATGTTTTCGTAGAACTGTTCATCTTGTTTTCCGGCGCTTAAAATTTTGGGATTCCTGCCTGATACTTCTTCTTGCGTATAACCGGTCAACTGGGTAAAGGCGGGATTGGTTGCAACGATACATTCGTTATGATCAGTAATCATTATGGCTTCACTGGTGTTCTGATACACCAGTTGAATAATACGCAGTGTTTCTTCGTTCTGCTTTCGATCTGTTATGTCCAGTAGCGTGCCGACCATCCATTCCGGTCGACGGCTGCTGATACGGCTGATCAATTTGCCGCGGAATAATGTCCAGATCCATTGGCCATTTTTGTGACGTAACCGCATTTCACAATCGTAGAAATAACTGTCTTCTGAAAAATCATGGGCCAATAATTCTTTTGATCGCATGCGATCTTCGGGGTGGATGCAATGTATCCATTTATCGCTGGTAAAGGGGAGAAGTTCATCGAGCGAATAGCCCAGAATTTTTGCGAAGTTTTCATCGATAATCATCGTCCCCGTTGGAATATGCCATTCCCATGTTCCGATACCTGTGCCGCAAAAAATGTTGATTAAGCGTTGATTGGTTCTGTGCAAATCCCGCGTCAGGCGCCAGCGGTCCATTGCATAGGCGATTGCCCGTTCGAGCAGCGTGCTGTTCAGGTCACGTTTGGGCAGGCAATCTTCGGCGCCCAGGTTGATGATTCTTCGTATGGTTCTTTTATCATCAAGGGATGAGCTGACAATAACCGGCGCAAAAGCGGTCAGTTCGCTCAAACGATTCAGGGTCTGCGATGCCGTGCTATCCTCGAGTGACAAATCCAGGATGATGATATCAAAATTTTTCTTCAGCAAAATTTCCTGCGCTGCAGCGATCGATGCATGACATGTGACATCGGCGCTTGCATAACAGGTTTGTGCGATAAGAACCATGAGTATTTCGGCGTCAAGCGCATTGTCCTCAATCAATAAAACACCAAGCTTCGGCGCTTTCTGGACGTGCGAATGAAGCGAAGCCGTAGTATGCGGGTGCCTGTTTATGACAGCCATTGAATCTTTCTCCAAAAAAGCAAAAAAACAAATTACTTGCAACGCCGCAGACTTTGACTGCATGGTTTTATCACGGAGCAGACTGACCGGAAATAAAATTGTGTCTCTGGATGAAGAATAATTATTATTTGATCAGTAGCACGCCTCAGTAACAACCGTACAATCGCGGCAACTGTTCAAATCGTCCAAAATCCCGTGGAATTGAGTAAAACTTTCTGGAAATTGAATATTTCTTGTGTATGGAATATGTTGATTCAACCTGAAAGCCTCAGTCGGGCGAGGTTCTCAGGTTCAATGGTTAAGTACTGCACACTTCACCGCCATCACTGATGGCATTGCGACAATCGCTCGTCGATGAGCTCAATCCAATGTTTGACGGGCAGTGCGGTACCGTTTCGCAGATGCATCAGGCAACCGATATTGGCGGTGGCGATCCATTGCGGATGACCTGATTCCAATGCATTCACCTTGTTGCTCAGTAACTGCTGCGAAAGTTCTGGCTGCAGGATTGAATAAGTGCCCGCGGAGCCGCAGCATAAGTGCGCATCGGGCACGACAGTGAGTTCGAAACCGGCGGCTTGCAGAATATGCTCGGCCTTGCCGCGAATCTGTTGGCCATGCTGCAAGGTGCATGGCGAATGAAAGGCAAGCCGGGCAGGCGCTGAATTTTCGTTTCGATCATCCAGTACCTGGCGCAGCATTTCCTGTTCGGTGAGCAGAATCTCACTGATGTCACGCGTCATAGCCGAAATCCGCGCCGCTTTCTCCGCGTAAGCCGGATCATGGCGCAGAATGTGGCCATATTCCCGGACAGTCACGCCGCAGCCGCTGGCGGTCATGGCGATGCACTCCACCGTATTTTTTTCGATCAGCGGCCACCAAGCGTCGATGTTTTTGCGCATGGCGTCCATGCCTTCCGCTTGCGCGTTCAGATGGTAGGCAATCGCGCCGCAGCATCCGGCCTGCGCCGATGTAATCAACGAGATACCGATTGCATCCAGCACGCGCGCGGCGGCGGCATTGATATTGGGCGCGAATGCCGGTTGAACGCAGCCATCGAGCACAAGGATTTTTCGCGCATGCCGCGCTGCCGGCCAGTGCGGTTTTGCCCGGACGGCGGGCGGAACGGATTTTTTCAGGCTTGCAGGCAGCGCGGGGCGGACGAATTGACCAACGCGTATCAGTGGTTTGAAGAATATGGGATTCGGCAGAATTTTGCGCAGCAGATAACGCATCAGTTTTTTCCCGGCGGGGCGTTTGACCTGCTGCTCGATCAGGTTCCGGCTGATGTCCACCAGCTCGGCATAGCGTACGCCGGAAGGGCAGGTGGATTCACACGCGCGGCAGGTCAGGCAGCGATCCAGGTGCAACTGGGTTTTCCGCGTGACAGGCTGGCCTTCGAGCATCTGTTTCATCAGATAAATACGGCCACGCGGACTGTCAAGCTCGTCACCGAGCAGCTGATAGGTCGGACAGGTGGCCAGACAGAATCCGCAGTGCACGCAACTGCGCAAAATGGCATCCGCTTCTTTTCCCTGTGGTGAATTTTTAATGAAATCAGCGAGTCGGGTTTGCATGGTGGTCTCAAAATTCCGGATAAAGCCTGCCGGGATTCAGTATCCCCGCCGGGTCGAATTGTTGTTTCAGCCGCCGGTGGAGGCTCAGCAGCCCCGGCGTTAGCGGATGGAATACGGGCGTTGCGTGACGATGACCGCGGAAAAGCGTCGCATGCCCGCCAGCCGCTTTGGCTGCTTCACGTATAATATGCGCTGCACTATCGCTGTCTTCATTGTTCGCGTCATTCTGACAGGCCAGCCAGCGCAGCGCGCCGTTCCATTCCATCAGTTGTTTTCCAGGCAGATGGTATTCAGGCGCGGTGGACTTGACCGACAAACGCCAGAGCGGCGCGGCCGGTTGAAAAAATGGGTGTGTCTGCTCCCGCAGGGCGTGCCAGAAGGTATCGTCATCCGCACGGGATTCGCCGCCTAACTGTACCTGGGCAGCGCGTATGGCAGTCTCCGCACCGGACAGGCGGATATACAGCTGTCCGTCGACATGGCAGGTTGCCGTGATCGGCAACGGTTTTCCCGCCCACTGGTTCATCTGTTTGATTGCCTGAGCGGCATTCATTTCCAGACTTATTGTGTTCTCCGCCGCCGGTAACGGCAGCACCTTGAGCGATACTTCGAGCAGCACGCCCAGCGTGCCCATGCTACCCGCCATCAGACGCGAGACATCGTAGCCGGCGACATTTTTCATCACCTGTCCGCCAAAATGCAGATCGCGGCCTGTGCCGTCGAGCATGCGCACGCCCAGCACGAAATCGCGCACTGCGCCCGCCGATGCGCGGCGCGGGCCGGATAATCCCGCAGCGACGCAACCGCCCAGCGTCGCGGTGCTGGCGAAATGCGGCGGTTCGAATGCGAGCATCTGGCCCTGTTCACGCAGTATCGATTCGATTTCGGATAATCGCGTTCCGGCGCGCGCGGTGATTACCAGTTCGGTCGGTTCGTAGTTGACAATGCCCTGGTACGGTGTGATATCCAGTAATTCCGCTGCCTCGGCGCGCGGGTGGCCGTAAAAAGCTTTGCTGCCGCCGCCCTGGATATGCAGCGCTTGGCCGCGCTCAGCGGCGGTGCGCAGGATTGCGGTGATTTGATCGATAATGGTTTGCATGGGAAATCAGTTGACCGGATAGGGAGGCTTCAGAAACGCGGCAAATCGGGAAACTTTTCCGAACCGCCGTGGACATGCATGGCGCCGAATTCCGCGCAGCGATGCAGCGTCGGCACGGCTTTGCCTGGATTCAGCAGGTTTTGCGGATCAAAAGCGGCTTTGACGCCATGAAAAATTTCCAGCTCGTCCGTTTTGAATTGCAGGCACATCTGATTGATTTTCTCCATGCCCACGCCGTGCTCGCCGGTGATTGTGCCGCCGGCCTGAATGCACATTTCCAGAATTTTGCCGCCGAATTCCTCGGTCTTTTCCAGCTCGCCCGGCGTATTGGCGTCGTAAAGAATCAACGGGTGCAGATTGCCGTCACCGGCGTGAAACACATTCATGCAGCGCAGACCGTAGTGTTTGGATAAAGCTTCGATTCCGCTCAGAACCTGTCCCAGGTGTTTGCGCGGAATGGTGCCGTCCATGCAATAGTAATCCGGCGATACCCGCCCGGCGGCAGGGAATGCGGCTTTGCGCCCGGCCCAGAAACTGAGCCGCTCGGCTTCGTTGCGCGAAGTACGGATGCCGGTAGCGCCGCTGCTTTTCATGATGGCGTTGATACGCGCGATTTCATCGGCGACTTCCTCGGCCGCGCCATCCGATTCGCATAACAGTATCGCTTCGGCGTTCAGGTCATAACCGGCGTGCAGAAATGCTTCGACGGCGTGAATGGTGATTTTGTCCATCATTTCCATGCCTGCCGGGATGATACCGGCGGCAATGACGTTGGCGACGGCATTGCCCGCGCTTTGAATGTTATCGAAAGCCGCCATGACCAGTTGCGCTTTTTCCGGCACGGGAATCAGTTTTACAATGATTTCGGTTACGATGCCGAGCATGCCTTCGCTGCCGGTCATCAGCGCCAGCAGATCGAGACCCGCGCTGTCGAGCGCTTCGCTGCCGATTTCCAGCAGCTCACCTTCGATGGTCAGAACGCGTAGCTTGAGAATATTTTGCACGGTCAGACCGTACTTCAGGCAATGCACGCCGCCGGAATTTTCCGCCACATTGCCGCCGATTGAACAGGCGATCTGTGATGAGGGATCGGGCGCATAATAAAGCCCGTAAGACTTAACGGCATCGCTGATGGCGAGATTTCTGACGCCGGGCTGCACGCGCGCGGTGCGCGCCAGCGGATCGATTTCCAGAATGCGGTTCAGTTTGGCCAGCGACATCAAAATGCCCGTTTCATGCGGCAAAGCGCCGCCGGAAAGTCCCGTTCCCGCGCCGCGCGCCACAACCGGCGTGTGTGTTTCATGGCAGAGCTGCAAGACCTGAATAATCTGCTGCTCGGTCTGCGGCAGCACAACGATCATCGGCGTCTGCCGGTATGCGGACAGACCGTCGCATTCATAGGGTTTGAGATCTTCCGTGTCATACAGCACGGCGTCAGACGGCAAAAAGGCGCGCAGCCGCCTGATTAATTCAGGCGCGGGGGACATCGCGAGGTTATCGATTGCCCTCCGTGTTTTATTCCGCATGCTTGCGTATTTCATGGTTCGCGAGTTTTTCCAGCATGGTGACGATGGCCGAATTATCCCATTTTGCGCCGCCATGCGCGATACAGGCATTGAATAATTCGCGCACCGCCGCAGTATTGGGCAGGCTGACGCCCAGCGCGGATGCGCTAGACAGCACGATATTCAGATCCTTCTGGTGCAATTCGATTTTGAATCCCGGATCAAAGCGGCGGTTGATCATGCGCTCGCCGTGCACTTCCAGTACGCGTGAAGCGGCGAAACCGCCCATCAGCGCCTCACGCACTTTCTGCGGATCAGCGCCTGCCTTGGAAACGTAGAGCAGCGCTTCGGCAACCGCCTCAATGGTGAGCGAGACGATAATCTGGTTGGCGATTTTGCAGATCTGGCCCGCGCCGTTTCCACCGATCAGGGTGACCTGCTTTCCCATCAATTCAAGAATCGGCTTCACTTTTTCGAACACCGCCTCTTCCGCGCCCGCCATAATGGTCAGCGACGCATTCCGCGCGCCGATATCGCCGCCGGAAACCGGCGCATCGACATAGTCATGGCCGAGCGCATTGATTCTGGCGGCAAATGCCTGCGTCGCTTGCGGCGAGATTGTGCTCATGTCAATGACAATACTGCGCCGGCCGGAACCATTGACAGCCTGCGGCAAGCCGGAAGCAACGCCATTTTCGCCGAACAGCACTTTTTCCACATCCGGCGTGTCCGACACCATCGTGATGATGATTTCCGCCTGTCGCGCCACATCCTGCGATGTTTTGCAAACCGTGCCGCCCAGTGCGGCAAGTTCATCCGGCACGCCGCTGCGCGAATGAAGAAAAAGCGAATGACCGCCGCGTATCAAATGACCGGCCATCGGTTTGCCCATGATGCCCAGGCCGATGAATCCAATTTTTGCCATGATGGTTGTCTGTCTGTAACGAAATCGAGTATTGTTGTATTTTAGTTGCAGTTATTGCCTGCATCGCCCCGAAAGTGTTGAGGCGCTGGGGTTAAGCCTGTAGATTGTCAGACAGTTGATCAAATATTACACAATAAAATGGTTATCTTATCACCACGCAGCATTCTGTTCTGCGGTCTTTTGTCGATTGTTTTTCTGTTCAGCGGCTGTCAGTCACTGATGACGCAATCATCGGCAACACCGCCTGCGGCCGTCGATGCACTGCCGATTCCGCTCGCCAGTCATGAATTCAGTATCGATGCTTTTCGTGATGACGTAGTCGGAGAAATACAGGTGATCACCGCCGAATATGAGGATACGCTTTCCGATATCGCCCGGCGGTTCAATCTGGGATATGAAGAGATCGTCAGCGCCAATCCCGATATCGATCCCTGGCTGCCGGGAGAGGGCGCGCGCATCGTCATACCGACCCAGTTTGTTTTACCCGATGCGCCGCGCGAAGGCATCGTGATCAATCTCGCCGCAATGCGCCTGTTTTATTACCCACCTGCAAAGCAGGGCGAGTTGCAGCGCGTGATCACGCACCCGGTCGGCATTGGCCGTCTGAACTGGAAAACACCCGAAGGCGTAACCCGGGTTACCGCCAAGACCGAGAATCCGGTCTGGATACCGACGCCGTCCATCCACAGAGAATATGCGCGCAATGGCAATCCGCTGCCCGCCGTGGTGCCGCCCGGCCCGGACAATCCAATGGGCGCGCATGTGATGCGGCTTGGCTGGCCGGCTTACGCGATTCACGGCACCAACAAACCGCCGAGTATCGGCATGCGCGGCAGCTTCGGCTGTATCCGTATGTATCCGGAAGATATCGCCAGTATTTTTCAGCATGTGCCGGTCGGCACGCCGGTGCGGGTGGTGAATCAGCCCCGCCTGTTCGGCTGGCGCGGCGATGCGTTGTATCTGCAAACCTATCCGATACTCGAAGACGACAAACGCAACCACGGCCAGCGCTTGAGTGTCCTGCTGAAAGCCGCGCGCGCCGTGATCAAGGCGCAGATCAACGCGCGCCCCCATGCTGAAATCAACACCGCGTTGCTGGATGAAATCATCCAGCATCCCCGCGCAACCCCGATCCCCGTCACGCAGCAGGGTATGACGCTGACGGCTTATCTTGAACAGGCCGCGCATGTCCAGAACACACTGCCCTTTAACGCCACCTGGACCAGCGAAGTGACCGGAAAGCTGGAAATGGCGGATGATGCGTCAAAGCCGGTGCAGTAGCTGGTACTGAATAGTCTGCGCAGGTTCGATTGGTTTTGCGTAATCGGGCTTTCGTGTTTCACCTTGATGCTGGATTGTGTTTTGCCTATCCTGCCTGACCCACTTATTAATTTCTTAATGAAATTGTCTGAAATCTCGCCTAGGTCGGCTGTTTTGGAAGCGTATCGTTTCCTTGAGACCGCATCTGCTAAAGCTATCGCAAAAGCATATCCTGAACTTGATGCGAGAAAAATACTAAATCCAATGCAAATTCAACGAATGCTGAAAGATAGGGCATTAAGTAAAAATCAGTATCATCAGTTTAATAAATTAAGGCAGTTGCGTAATCAAGCAGCACATATGGAAGATTTTGAGCTTAAGAACATGTACATAGGCGAATACATTGATATATCCCTAACTTTGGCGAACAACCTTGAAAACTATCAGCTTTAATGAGTACACCAAGTCGTTCGCTTCACTCACTGGGACGCTCCTTACGCCGACAGTCTTATGTAAAGTTAGCTGCCAATGACAAGTAGGGAGCGAAATTTCTCTGCTGAGCAATACTCGCAGATCGTTTCCGAAGTGCGTGAACGACTTGCTTTCGACTGAGCTATTGGCAAACGAACAGAACCGCGTCTTCGTCGAATCAACCGCGCTTCAGATTAGAAAAATCCTAGAACTCATTGCCTATCTGTCGATCCTGGTCAATGCTGACAAGCTAAACCACAAAGAAAGAGCCGAGTATCACGCCGCCAAAATCGTTGATGCACTAGATGAGAAGACAACAATTCATTATCCAGTGCCTAGCTGGATGGTCCATCCCCAAACTCCTGATGATTCGCCAGTTCTGATCCCTCGCGGCTATAAAAACGCGCTATCGCAGTCTGAGTTCAAAGAAGTCTACAAAGCATGAGGCAAGGTGCTGCACGCGCAACATCCGCTGAAGGAGCGAATTGATCCTCACGAGGTGTTTCAAGGTCACAAACATACGCTCGGAAAGCTCAAGGGCTTGCTCGCAAGCCATACCATAGGCATCAAGAAAGCTGCTGATATGTACACTTTCCTTCATGTGGAGATCGATTTTTCCAATGATAAAAAAACGAAGGCGAGCACGATCCGCGAGTACAACACGCGAATCTTTAGCGAGAATCAGTTGCTTCAACTGCTTGGGGCTGAGTAAGTTGGCAGCTAACAAATCGCTGAAGGTGACGTTTGACCCGCAACCAAGCGTTATGCGGCACGTATAGGGCAAATCGTATGAGCTATTACCGACCCGATCTTGCCTTCATCCACGATGACGGTTTCGGTTACCTGGCTTCTACTGGTGCCGGAGCCCGGTAGGATGTGCCGACCGCAAGCGCAATCGGCTATCAGTCGAGAAAATCGATTTACTTCGCGGCGCATCTGAATACACAAAACAGCGTTACCCTTTTCCGGGAATTGGGGAAATCATGACGGTTATGATATCGAGGGGCTTGAATTATACAGCCGATGGGTCTCCTTGCGGTCGGCACATCCTGCCGTGCTGATGGGTCTTAATCCGGGTTTGGATTTTTTATTACGGGTGTCATGCGGACAACAGACAAAACCAGGAACCGATGGCAAGCTTATGACTACATGCGCAGTTGCTGAAGTTGTCGTGGAACGCCAGCGGTTGAGTATCGCGGAAAAACACTGTGTGCTGTGCAGTCCGTTCCGGCTTAAAGAATTACTCCAGAGGGGCGGCAATGCGTAAACTGTTGCTGTTGCCACCATTTCGGGGACAATGGAAATAATCTACTCTTTTCAATACCTCCAGCCGTCTGCTAAAAACTGAATTTTATTAATTTCATAAGGAATTTTGTCAATGGGAACAATCAGCCGGATTATCGAGGATGCGCCAGTAACACCTGAAATCGACGCGACATTTAACAAAATCAAAACAGCATTGAAGGCGCCTTTTACACCGCATTTTTTTCGCGTATGGGCAGCTTCCCCGGAGTCACTAAAAGGCATCTGGCCTGTGATGAATCATATTTTAACGCGTGGACGGGTTGGCAGGCGTCTCGAGGAAATGATTTTTGTAGCCATTTCCTCACTGAAAAGCTGTCATTATTGTGAGGCTGCGCACCATGCGTTTTGTCTGAAAATTGGCGTATCACCCGCGCAAATAAAGCGTTTGATTGAACATCATACCATTGAAGAAGCGGATGGAGCGCAAGACAAAGCGGCAATCGATTTTGCCGTCAGACTGGCGAAGGATTCACATGCTTCCACAGAACAAGATATTCAAACGCTGAAAGGACATGGCTTTGACGAAGAGGAGATTATGGAAATAATCGCCATGTCGGGTATGGCTGTCTTTTATAATCATCTGGCCAATGCGACCAAAATCAATATCGATGAAGGTTGTAGTCAGATTCTTGCCGGAAATGCCGGTAAATAACGCCAGAACCAATGCATTCGCAACATGCTCTGTGTGTGCAGGTTGACAAGCGGACTAACCGGGCCTGCGCGTCGGTATGGTTGCGACCAATCTGTTCATTTCAAGCTGACAATCTGCTAACCCGTCTATCGACTCCTGCTATGCGAACGTTTTTATAATGCGCCAACCGCAGCGCGCAGTGCCTCAAGATTCTGAATCATCCGTTCCTTCTGATGCTCCCGTCCGATGCTTCTTTTTAACGCATTACCCAGTCCGGTAATCTGGTCCGTCGATGTGCGATGCGTGTAAAAAATCACGGAACCGTCGCGATAGGGCAGGCAGCCGACGATCAAGTGACTGGAATTATAGGAATGTCCGACATAAAACTGCCTTGTGACAATAACCGAGGCTGCATCCGAGGTCAGCATGATGCGGTGGTTCAGAATAGCCGCTGGCCGATCGTCGACCGTGTTGTTGAGCCAGAAAAAATGTTCCAGCGTACCGGCAGGCAGTGGCGCCGGATAATTGAGCCAGACAGTGGATAAATCGGGTGAGAAATGCGCCAGCAGTTTGCTGCTCAATACGGCCTGGCGCAATTCTTCCGCCGGGTTGGATTGGCCATTCGCGCGCGCATAGGGCGCGATGCCTTTTAATCCTTTCTCGCGATAGGCCTGCCAGCGTTGTAAAAGCAATTTTTGATACTGTTGCGATACGATTTCAGCCAGCGCCGCGTTATCATCGGCAGCGTTGTTTTCCCGCAATGCCGCGAAGTTTTTGATTTCAGCTGCGGACAGGTTGAACCGGTCACCGGCTTCTGCGTTGAGCAAATCATTCACTTCATCAATCTGGTCGGGTGAAAAAACAAAACCGGTGAAGGCGCTGCCGGCGGATTCCGGTGCTATTGCCCCATATTGCCGGACATCCGGATCGATCATTGCCAGATCGCCGCTTTTGAAAAATTCAACCAGCTTCGCGGGTGGAGCGGCAAGATGCATGGCCAATCCCAGAGCCAGTTCCTTTTGCGTCGCTTCTTTAACACCAAACGATACGATCTCGCCTTGATCCAGTGCGGCTATCTGTTCTTTATTCAGCTGGAGTGCCGCGATAATCGCATTGACATCCGCTGTAATCGGAGTTGTCTGTGCATGTAGCCGCATTTGCGCATTCAAAACGGCCATCAGTAAAAGAAAAAGAACATGACCATAAACATTGGCAAAAATTTTACTTCCCGGCGGTTTTTTCATTTGTCAACCCTGCTTATGAATGACTGATGCTATTAAATCATATTCATGATGACATCGTTCAAGTATTGTAAAGCGGTAACCCATTTATATAGCACAGCCATCCAGAGGCTTAGCAAGCCCTTGTGAAACTGCTGCTTTTGCGTAATCGGGTTTTTATGTCGAATGGTGAAAGCGTGTTGTGCTGAACAGCCTGTTCAGCGATGAATGCGCTTGGCTCAGTACTAAGATTACGAAACGTAAATGGGCGTTTAAGATATATAAAAATCAATTGCTTGAAATGCTTGTCAGACATAAAAACAGTGTCACACTGCACGCATACCCCGGTGACAAAAGTCCAAACCGATGTGAAACAGAAGCCGGTAAGAAAAATGAAAGTCGCTTAACCGGGATGTTCGGTTTTACTTGGCCGGGTCATTTATATTTTCGGCAATGTTTAGGGGTGGTTAATAAATTGCAAAAACACAAACACTCAACACATCAATCTAATGGTTTTACTTAGATAAAATTAAGAGTGGCCCCGATAGACGAAATTCCTCAAGTTGATTAAATTTGTAACCATGATGAATTGATTTACTGAAGGAGCACTATCATGAAAACAGGAACAGCCAGAATATTTACCATTGTCTCTTTATTTGCATTTCTTTTAGTTGCATTACCAGTGAGTGTTTCAGCAGCTGGTGAAGATAGTGTTAATCACGTGGCACTAGCGCAGCATTACAAACAACAGGCTGAGGAATACAAAGCTAAAATAGCAGAAGAAATTCAAGCAGTAAAAAGCAGACCACGTACTGCTTCATTTGGTAGAAATGCACAAACTTTCAAGCAGCATGTTGCTTTCAAACTTCATCAGTTTGAAGAAGCAGTTGAAGAGAACCTGCAGAAAGCCGCATATCATGAACAAATCGCTGCTAAACAGGCTGATCAGCCAGTCGCTGCTAAAGATCAAGCAAGGAAGGTTAAGAGCTAAGCAGCCTATTTTTCAATTTCCAAACAGAATATCTTATAAAACCCACTTCGGTGGGTTTTATTTTGTCCAGGAGTTTGTCGGATTTAAGCAATCGTAGCGAGCTGAGTGAGATAACGGATCATATTTCCTCAATGCTCCTAGCTTAGATAACCCCCGTGACTGGGGCTGAAAATAAACTGTGTAACTGTTTGGTTCAAACATTGGAAATTGGAATTGTCATCTTGGAACGAATGCATAATGTTCTGTTTAAAGGAGAAGAAAGATGACTCAAAATTATACACCTGCCTACCCGGCGAAGTTTCACCAACACTGAACATTCCATTCAAGATTTCCGTCAGTTTGCGCTGGAGATCAGCCGCCATGCCGGGGTTGTGATTTTTTTCGCAACGCAGCTGGTTATTTGCTTGCTGATAACGTCAGATGCGCAACAGGTTGTCCGCGACTCTATTGGGATCCCTTGACTCCACCTGAAACACGATAATACACACGCCTGAGCGGAACAGCATTGCGTGTGATGACGCGACTCATGATTTCACCGGGGGCGATGAGCATCTGCTTGAGGTTGTCGCCTTCGCGGATGTGATCGAGGTGGGCCGGTTTCATGGCGATCTGGATGACCGGCCGTGTTGTCGGCGGTTGTGCGGGAAGCCAGTAATCGTACATAACGCCGGTATCGCCGAACAGATTGCGCGAACGGATATCCAGACTCCGGTGCGCATGGTTGTAAAAATAAAGCGAACTGGCGATCGACCATTTACTCATTCCAGCGATGATGGGTTCCTGTCCTGTCTGCTGGCGGACTTCATCGGCGATTTGCTGAACAACGGCGGTGGTTTCACGCCAGAAGTAATGTTGCGTGAACATTGCATAGGGGATGCCGGGGATGCCCAGTACAAGATAATGCAGTGTAAGGGCGTAACCCAGCAGGCAGGCGATCAGGGTGGGCGGCCATGATTTTCTCAGCCACCGCGCGAATCTGCCGGGCGTATTGGCGTCAATCATCCAGGCGATTGCAGGCAGTGCGGCGAGCCAGACTGGGCCATTCCAGTGAAATTTGGGATGATCGAATGCGCTGAAAATGAGAAAAACCAGAAACGGGATGCCGGTAAAAATTCTGATAAACAGCTGTTTCCGGTGTTGCGCCGGTTCTTTCTGTCGCTGATCGCCGGAAAAAAACAGCCATGCCGCGGCCAGAAAACCGGCGGGCGTCAGCAGAAGGGCGCAGTAAAGCAGCAGGAAATGCGCCGAGAACTGACTGCCGCCGGCGGCATGCCGGGTTGTCTGGAACAGGAAGGATGCCCATTCGTGCTGATAATTCCAGATCAGCACCGGCGAGAACAGCGCCAGCGCGAGCAATGCGGCCAGATACGGCTGGGGACGCCGCAGCCAGCGGCGTGCAGTTGGATCTACTAAAACAAAAACCAGCGCCGCCAGACCCAGCAATACCAAGGTATATTTGGCCAGCAGACCTACGCCGAAACCGATACCCGCGCCAATCCAGGCGGATGACTGTCCGGCGATCAGCGCGCGCTCCAGAAAGAAAAGTGTGGCAATCCATGCGGCAACCATCGGCGCATCCGGCGTCATCAGAAGACCGGTTCCAAAACCAAATGGCAGAACGGCGTATAGCATGATTGTCCGCAGCGCGACGGATTTGCCGTATAAATTCTGCGCCAGGGCATACAGAAACGCCATGCCGATCAAATGAGACAGAAATGCGCCGATGCGCACACCCGCTTCGTTGTCGCCCAGAACCGCTGTTCCCAGCCAGATGATCCATGCAGCCAGCGGCGGATGATCGTAATAACTCAGATCGATATGTTGCGCGTATTGCCAGTAATAGGCTTCATCGGGAATTAATTGCGCAACGCCCAGGTAGATCAGGCGCAGCAGCACGCAGAACAGAATCAATCCGATTGCGGCAACACGCCAGCGTAAATCAGGCGGCGATACATTTTTTGCATCCGGAAAAACATAAAAGGCGGCGCCTAGGTAATTGATTGCGGCCGCTGCAAGAATTGCAGGAATAATGGCGAATTCGGGCGGTATTCTCCAGACATCGACAAACAGGGCCAGTACGCCGCCGCGCAGCAGCAGTGCGAGCGCTCCGACGGTCAGGAAGCGGCCAAACTGACGCCATTGCAACGCGCGGTCTGCGCCATGCTGAACGAAAGCCCATTTCGTGTTCAGCGTATAGTTAAAAACAACAGCTGCCAGGAAACTGGTGAAATGTGCCAGTGCAAGTCCGGCATCGCGGCTGATCATCCATTGAAAAGTCAGCGCGTCGACAACAACGCCGAGCAGTCCCACCACAGCGAACCGGCCGGCTGTATTCATCGATACTGCGCCTCCGGCGAGTGTCATCAACCGCTGCAGATAGGCAAACTGATGCGTCAATGAGAGTTTCGAAGCACCGTGCAGGCGATCACGAAAACGAATCGGAATTTCCTTGATGCGCAGATTGCCGGCGTTGGCCATCAGTATTTCGAGCAGCACTTTATAGCCTTTTGCCTGGCTGGAGACTTGAGCGGCCAGTGGCCGCCGGAACGCGAAGAATCCCGAGGTTGCGTCATTGACATCGCATACCGGACAGGCCAGCAATCCGCCGATACGCGATAACAGACGTCGATGCAGCGGCCAGTCGTGGGTGTCGCCGCCCGCGACATAACGGCTGCCGATGACAACATCATATTGACCAAGCAGAACAGGAGAAACCAGCGCGTTCAATTGGTCGGGCGGATGGCTTAAATCCGCATCCATGACGACAATGACATCGCTATGCGCGGCTGCGGCGCCCGCCAGAACCGAGGCTGCCAGATCCGGTTTGCCATCCCTTTCAATTAGACGGACACGTGATTCTTTTTGCCAGGCGCGGATTTTTTCGGGTGTACCATCGCTTGAACTGTCGTCGACGAAAATGATTTCATAGGATGCCGGTGGAATGTCCAGTGCAAAAATCTGTGTGAGCAGTAAATCGATATTTTCTGATTCGTTCAGCGTGGGTACTACAATCGAGAATTGCGTCATGCCGTGCCAGCCGGTACTGTTTTAGTTTTTGTTGTCTGTCGCATTATCAGTTGCTCTGGCTGCTACTCTGATTTTGCTGCTTCTGATATTTTGTCACGGCGCGGTTATGATCCCGCAAGTTGGTCGAGAATTTTGATTCCCCATTACCCTTGGCAACAAAATACAGCGCATCGGTTGTGGCCGGGTTTACGGCCGCACGGATGGACGCGAGGCCGGGCATGGCGATGGGCGTGGGCGGCAGTCCCGAGCGAGTGTAGGTATTATAGTCATGATCTGTTTGCAAGTCTTTTTTGCGCAGATTGCCGTCAAACTGATCACCCATGCCATAGATGACTGTCGGATCGGTTTGTAAACGCATGCCGATACGCAAGCGATTGACAAAGACGCCGGCAATTTCGGCGCGGTCGCTTTCCAGCCCGGTTTCCTTTTCGACGATGGATGCCAGAATAAGCGCCTCATAGGGTGATTCCAGCGGCAGGGATTCAATTCTTTCGTTCCAGGCTGCCTGCAGGTGACTCTGCATACTCTGGTAAGCGCGGCGCAATATCTCGATATCATTGCTGTTTTTCAGGAAAAAATAGGTATCCGGGAAAAAAAGGCCTTCAGCGAATGATTCGTCTGCGCCAATCAGCTGCATGATTTCTGTTTCACTCATGCCGTCGGTCGTATTCCGTATGTCCGGATGACTATAGAGCGACTGACGGAATTGCGCGAAAGTCCAGCCTTCGATAAAGCGGATTTGGTTTTGCCGGATATCGCCTTTAATCAGATATTCCAGCAGTTCAAATTGAGACAGATTCTCGGTGAGCAGATAATCGCCCGCCTTAATGGTGGAATCCTTGCCGAGATAGCGCGACAACAGAATGAACGACCAGGTATCGGAAAGTATGCCCGCGTCAACCAGCTGCTGCGCTATCTGTTTTAAATTGCTGCCGGATTCGATCGAAAATTCGTAAGGCGTATGGGGTAACGCAATTTCGCGGTGATAATGATGATAAAGCCATCCTGCAAGCAGGATGGCTGTTAAAAAGAAGCCGAGAAAAATAAAAGAAAGGCGTTTTAGCGTCAGCATGCGCTGTTAAAAAAACGCTACATTTTACGAAAGGCTAATGTTCCATTGGTTCCGCCAAATCCAAAGGAATTTGATAATGCAACATTGATCGGCATTTCCCGCGCCGTATTGGCGACGAAATCCAGATCGCATTGCGGATCCTGGTCATCAAGATTGATGGTTGGCGGCGCGATCTGATGATATACCGAGAGCACGGAGAAAATCGCTTCAACCCCTCCAGCGGCACCGAGCAGGTGTCCTGTCATGGATTTTGTCGAGCTCACAGCAAGCTTTTTGGCGTGATCGCCGAAACAGCGTTTTACCGCTATGGTTTCCGCAATATCACCCAGCGGCGTTGAGGTGCCGTGCGCGTTGATGTAATCGACCTGGGATGGATCGATTTCCGCATTCCTGAGCGCATTCAGCATGCACCGCGCCGCGCCTTCGCCATCTTCGCTTGGTGCGGTCATGTGGAAGGCATCCGCGCTCATGCCGAAACCGGCGAGCTCAGCGTAAATTGTTGCGCCCCGGCGCCTGGCGTGTTCCAGTTCTTCCAGCACCAGCACGCCGGCGCCTTCACCCAGTACAAATCCATCGCGGGCTATGTCCCAGGGTCGGCTGGCCGTTTCCGGAGCAGCATTGCTCGATGAAAGCGCCTTGGCCGCGGAAAAACCGCCGATCGTCAGCGGCGTAACACAGGACTCCGCGCCACCGCAGATCATGACGTCGACGTCGCCATATTCAATCATGCGCGCGGCGCTGCCTATGCTGTGTGTTGCTGTCGTACAGGCGGTTACTATTGCCAGATTGGGGCCTTTGTAGCCATATTTGATAGAAACATTGCCCGCTACCATATTGATGATGGTACTGGGTATAAAGAAAGGTGAAATTTTCCGGGGACCGCCTTTATGATACGCTTCATCGGTGTCTTCAATCATCGGCAGGCCACCTATGCCTGAACCGATATTGACGCCGATCCGTTCAGCCTCCAGATTGGATGCGGATATATCTTCGAGTCCGGCATCCTTGATGGATTGTATCGCCGCAGCCATGCCGAAATGGATAAAACGATCCATGCGGCGCGCTTCTTTGGCGGGGAGGTACTCATTCACATCAAAGTCATTGACTTCTCCCGCGATCCGGGATGAAAAAGCTGATGCATCAAAGCGGGTAATCTGTGTAATACCGGATTTCCCGGATACGATATTATTCCATGCTTTTGTTACTGTGCTGCCAACGGGGGAAATAATGCCTAATCCGGTGACAACAACCCTGCGTCTGGACAAATTAGCTCCAATAAACTAAGTATTATTGTTAGAAAGATTAATTGTTTGTGTTGTTGGTCACGTAATCGATCGCTTCCTGAACGGTGTTGATCTTTTCGGCCTGCTCATCCGGAATTTCGCATTCAAATTCTTCTTCTAGCGCCATGACAAGCTCAACGGTATCCAGCGAGTCCGCGCCGAGATCATTGACAAACGATGACTCGTTTTTAACTTCCGATTCATTTACGCCAAGTTGTTCAGCCACGATTTTTTTAATGCGCTGTTCAATATTTTCCATCTAAATGCTTCCTTCTAAGGTAAGAAAAATGTTCACTATATTAGCAAATTTTAAATCTCTGCAAAACAAGAATCTATGCTGAAAATTACCCGCGACAGAAACGCGGCGCAATAGATTTCAAGTAATGAGGAGTGTAAGAAATTAATCATGACTGCCCACTAATCCATATACATACCGCCATTGACATGCAATGTCGTTCCAGTGATATATCCGGCGGCGGATGACGCCAGAAAAGCGACCGCTGAAGCGATTTCTTCAGCACGTCCCAGTCTACCGACAGGCACGTGCTGAATCAGATTCTGTTGTTGTTCCTCACTTAAACCACGCGTCATGTCCGTATCAATAAATCCGGGCGCAACACAATTAACTGTGATATTACGGCTACCGACTTCGCGCGCGAGTGATTTACTGAAGCCGAAAATACCCGCTTTGGCCGCGGCATAGTTGGTCTGGCCGATATTTCCGATGGCGCCAACAACGGAGGAAATATTGATAACGCGACCGTAACGCGATTTCATCATCGGACGAAGAACCGCGCGGCTGAGGCGAAATGCGGATTTGAGATTGGTGTTCATGATGTCATCCCATTCTTCATCCTTCATGCGGACAAGCAGGTTGTCGCGCGTAATGCCGGCATTGTTGACCAGTATTTCAATATCACCAAACTGGCTGCGAATCGTATCGACAGCATTGCTGATCTGATCGGCGTCATTGACGTTTAAAACGATACCGGTTCCCCTGATATTTGATTTGTTCAAATACTGCGTTATTGCTTCCGCGCCTTGTTCGGTGGTCGCTGTTCCCACGACTATCGCGCCATGTTGTCCGAGTTTGTGTGCGATTGCCTGTCCTATTCCGCGGCTTGCTCCGGTGACCAGCGCTATTTTATTCTCCAAAATTCAAATCTCCTTTAATTTCAGTGTGACCAATCCGGATATCGCGCATCATGGCCGGCCAGTCAGCGTAAAATTGAAATCGCTTCCCTGACGGCTTCGCTTTTCGATAGCGACAAATGCTGAAGATCGCGGTCAATTCGTTTATCGAGGCCGGTCAAAATATTGCCAGGTCCGCATTCCGCGATATGCGTCACGCCGTCGCCCGCGAGCCTGCGGATTGTATCGACCCAGCGCACAGGGCTGTACAGTTGTTGCGCCAGGATATCTCTGATCGCGTCAGCATCACGGTGTGTTTTTACGTCCACATTGTGCAGTACGGGTATATCAGGCGCCTGCAGCGTTGTTGCCGCGAGTTGCCGGCGCATTTTTTCTGCCGCCGCCGTCATCAGCCGGCAGTGGGATGGGATACTCATCGGCAGCATCACAGCGCGTTTCGCGCCTTTCTCCTTGGACAGTTCAATACCTTTCAGGACAGCATTTTTATGACCGGCGATGACAACCTGACCGGGCGAATTGAAGTTGGCTGGTTCCAATGATTCCTGCGTATTCGACTGACTGATTTCCTGGCAAATGGATGCGATAACTTCATCCGCCAATCCGAGTATGGCCGCCATGGCGCCAGTGCCTTCCGGAACGGCTTCCTGCATGATCTGCGCGCGATAACGCACGAGGAACAGTGCATCCTGGAAGCCAAGCGCGCCTGAAACGACCAGTGCTGTATACTCGCCAAGACTGTGACCGGCCAGGATCGATGGTTTTGCGCCGCCGAGGCTTTCCCAGGCTCTATAGACAGCAACGCCCACCATCAACATCAACGGCTGGGTATTAATCGTCAGATTGAGATCTTCGGCCGGGCCGCTGGTGATCAGTGACTGGAAGTCCTGTCCGAGGCTATCCGATGCTTCCGTAATTGTTTCACGCACGATGGGCAGGTCATCGTAGCCAGC
Source organism: Nitrosomonas sp. (assembly GCA_028577615.1). Lineage (GTDB taxonomy): Bacteria > Pseudomonadota > Gammaproteobacteria > Burkholderiales > Nitrosomonadaceae > Nitrosomonas. The sequence goes on along the minus strand of JAJSDU010000007.1, from coordinate 7,124 downwards.
CATCATGCCGATTGATTGAGAACCCTGTCCGGGAAAAACAAAAGCTAATTTCATAACTGTCACCAGCGCAGTAAAACCGCACCCCAGGTAAATCCGCCACCGACACCTTCCAGCATGATCAACTGGTCTTTGTGAATGCGTCCGTCTCTGACCGCAATATCGAGCGCAAGCGGAATGGATGCTGCGGATGTGTTGCCATGTTTGTCAACCGTGATGACCACCTTGTCGAGAGGAATACCCAGTTTTTGCGCGGTGGAACGGATGATGCGGATATTGGCCTGATGCGGGATCAGCCAGTCAATATCGGAAGTCTGTAGCTGATTTTCCGCGATAGCTTCATGCGCCACATCTTCCAGTACTTTGACCGCGAACTTGAATACCGCGCCGCCATCCATATTGATATACGGATTGCCGCGAATGATGCCGCCGCTGATACTGCCCGGAACCGATAAAACATCGCGATAATGGCCGCTCGCATGCAGATGGCTCGACAGAATTCCGGGTTCGTCGCTTTGCGAAAGCACCACTGCGCCCGCGCCATCACCGAATAGCACGCAGGTGCTGCGATCATTCCAATTCAGTATTCTGGAATAAATTTCACTGCCGACGACCAGTGCATTGCGGCATTTCCCGGAACTGACGAACATGTCAGCCGTGGCAAGCGCATAAACAAAGCCGCTGCAGACAGCCTGAACGTCAAAAGCCGGACAGTTTTCCACGCCCAGTTTGTCCTGCAGGATGCAGGCTGTGCTCGGGAAGACCATGTCAGGCGTCGTCGTGGCCACAATGATCAGATCAATGTCCTTGCTGGTTACGCCGGCTGCTGTCATTGCATTCAGGCTGGCCAGCATGGCCAGATCACTGGCTGACTGATCTTCCCGGGCAATGTGTCGTTGTGTAATGCCTGTACGTGTTCGTATCCACTCGTCACTGGTTTCCACCATCTTTTCCAGGTCCTGATTGGTGAGTACGCGTTCCGGCAGATAGCTGCCTGTACCAATGATTCGTGAATACATGAATTTAACTGTTTTGTGCTGCGGTTAAAGATTGTCTGGAAAGCTCGGATACGCGCTCGGTAATGTGACGCAGCATTCCACCGCGCACTTCATCGGACGCCCGTTTGACCGCCGATGTGAAGGCGAAAATATCAGCCGAACCGTGGCTTTTGATAACAATACCCCTCAAGCCCAGAAAGCTTGCGCCATTATACCTGCGATGGTCCACCCGGCGCTTGAAGGCCTTGATGACAGGCAATGCAACAACGCCGGCAATTTTTGTCAGCAAGTTGCGTTTAAATTCTTCGCGCAGATAGGTGGCCAGCATTTGCGCCAGCCCTTCCGATGTTTTTAACGTGACATTGCCGACAAAGCCATCGCACACAATAACATCGGTAGTGCCTTTATAGATGTCGTCACCTTCAACATTGCCATAAAAATTCAGTCCGCTTTTTCTGAGCAATTCAGCCGCCTGCTTGACAACTTCGTTGCCTTTGATGGCTTCCTCGCCAATATTCAACAGGCCAACGCTGGGCGATGATTTGTTTTCAATCGAAGAAACCAGCGAGGCACCCATGACGCCAAATTGCAGCAGGTGTTCAGCGGTGCAGTTGACATTCGCGCCGAGATCCAGCACATAAGTATGTCCTCTGATTGTGGGTAGAATGACTGCCAGCGCAGGACGGTCAATGCCGGGGATGGTTTTCAGGACGAACCGCGATGTTGCGAGCAGCGCACCGGTATTTCCGGCGCTGATGCAAGCCTGGGCTTCCCCTGTTTTAACAAGATTGACAGCCACGCGCATGGATGAATCTTTTTTGTTACGCAGCGCCAGCGCCGGAGATTCGTCCATGCCAACCACTTCGCTGGCCGGATGTATTCTTAATCTGGGGTTGAGTTTGAAACCGATCGCTTTTAATTCCGCTTCAATGGCTTCCGGGATGCCTACCAGAATAATGTTCGCTGCCGGATCCTGATTGAGGTAATCAATCGCAGCAGGCACTGTTACATGCGGTCCGTGGTCTCCTCCCATGCAATCTATCGCGACAGTGATATCCAATTCCGAGGCCTTTCTGGCAATGTATCCTTAAGTGCGACCCGCTAAAAACCACAAATCACAAATTGCCACAATGTTTATTCGTCGTCAGATTTTTTATTCAACACTTTCTTGCCGCGATAATAGCCGTTTGGGCTGATATGATGGCGCAGGTGAACTTCTCCTGTACTGGGTTCGATGGCTAGCGGCGGATTTTTCAGTGCATCGTGCGAACGGTGCATGCCTCTTTTGGAAGGTGATTTTTTATTTTGTTGAACGGCCATGTTTATATTACTCCTTAAATCAATGCGGTTTCTTTTTCAGCGCGTCTAAAACCGCGAATGGGTTTTTGGGGTTTGCAATTTCCGTTGGATCGCAGTATTCCGATTGATGTACATCACATTTGCCTTCACTGTGACGTACGGATATCGACAAACTCAATATTATTTCTTCTTCTATCAAATCAAATACATTGATCTCAGCGGTTGCCAATATGGCGTCAACCGAATTATCCTCATCCGCCAGAATCAGTTCGCGCTCTGTTTTTGCCAGTAACAGGGAAGTATCGATGTCAATCCTGTGCATTAAGCCGCCGAGACAACGCTGGCAGCATAACTGTATTTCACCTGTTATCTTCATGCGCAGACGCGGCTTGTCGTCCTGATCGATAAAGCCGCTGACCTGATACCCTATTTCTCCATGATTTTCATGGAGAAAATCCTGCAGACGTGAAAATTCAGCGAGCGGTATTCTACCATGATGCACTTCAGTCTTGCGTACAAAATCAAGAGGATCGATTACAAATCTTACAGACATAAGGCGCGCATGTTATATTTTTTATCTTTAAGTGTCAAAAAAATGGAAAATAGAATTTGAAAATACAAAAAATTACCCCAAAAATCATACTGGCCTCCACCTCGATCTACCGTCGGGAATTGCTGCAGCGATTGCAGATCTCGTTTGAGACAGCCGATCCGCAGGCTGACGAAACGCTTTTGCCGGACGAAATACCGCAGCAGTCGGCTCTGCGCCTGGCTGAGGTCAAAGCGCGCGCCGTCTCCGCGAAGTATCCCAGTGCGCTGATTATCGGTTCGGATCAGGTTGCGGTGCTGGATGGAGCGCAATTGGGAAAACCGATGACGCATGACAATGCAGTCCGGCAGCTACAGCGCGTGCGTGGCAGAGAAGTATTTTTCTATACAGCGATATGCCTGCTGAATAGCAGCACAGATCATGTGCAGACCCGATTAGTTCCCTGTCAGGTGAAGTTCCGGTCTTTGAGTGATCGGCAAATTGAAAATTATCTTAGCAAAGAACAACCGTATCATTGCGCAGGCAGCGCAAAATCGGAAGGTTTGGGGATTGCGCTGATCGAGTATATGCGCAGCGATGATCCGAACGCGCTGATCGGTTTGCCGCTGATCGCGCTGGTCGAAATGCTGGGTAACGCGGAGGTGAATATTCTGTAGCCCGAAACTACCGAGTGATTGCGAATTGCAAAAAATACAATAATGTGAAAAGATTGTGTCCACTTGCGTTCGAATTGTTAAAGCTATCCTCATAAAAATAATGCCATAATCACTGAGATGAGAAAATTTTCCACTTCTTCCGTGATAATTATTCTGGTTGCAGTCATGCTGACGAACGGAATAGGCATCTCATTTCAGCCGGAAGTTTTTGCGCACGAACTGGATCATGTTCGCCAATCGCTCTCTGCCAATCCTGAAATGCATCTGGATGCGCACCGTAGCAGCGCCATTATGGATAATGCCGAGCTCGATGCGGCAGCGCATTTATGTCTTCATGCAGCCGGTCAATACCAGCCTTTTTATTTCCTGCGCATCGCCCTGGTGCCGCCATTGGCAGGTAAGGAATCGCCAGTACCGCATATAGCCCTTTTTCTACCGGATTTGATTCCGGAATCGCTTTATCATCCACCGCGTATTCACGCATCTTAGTTCAAAGACAGCCAACATTTGACGCGCGGAATGCGTAGTATTCCTGCGTCTGATTGAATTGATTGTTATTGGCCGGATTCACGCGGATGCGCTGATGTCTCTATGTATCCAATGCTGCGCATAGGCGCGAATCCTGCAAGGATGCTCACATGAATTTAATTGAATTGAAGCCTGTGCCGGGATTGAAACTCCATCGGCTGGGCGCAATGTTCTGCCTGCTGCTCATGTTCTCTGCAGCTGCTGATTTGCAGGCTGAAAGTATGGCGAAAAAGGGTATTGAGGGTATTACCCTGTCCCGGGATAACGATGCTGTCGAAGCATTTCCTGTCGAAGAAATCGAATTGACGTTGCAGGCCGCTGTACAACTGGCATTGCAGCGTAATCCCGAGCTGGCGGCATTCGAAAAAGAAGCCCGGGCTTTACATGGATTGACGGTACAGGCAGGGTTATTGCCTAATCCTGTCATACAGTACTTGAAACAGGACATCAGTTCCCGTTCAGATACTGCGGCTGATCCATCCGATTCCATACGCATCAGTCAGTTATTTGAAACCGGCGGCAAGCGTTCCGCCCGTACCCGGGCTGCTTCGCTGGGGCAGGAGAGCGCCGAACAGGATTATGCCGCCCGGCGGCTGGATCTGATTGCCCGGGTTGCCAATGTGTTTCTGGATGTGCTGGCAGGCCAGGAGCGATTGAAGCTGGCGCTGGCGGGACAGGATCTCGCGCAAAAGGTGGTGGATGCGGCGGAGAAGCGCGTTTTGGCGGGCAAGGCGCCGCCCATTGAAGAAACAAGAGCGCGGGTTGCGCTCGCCACTGCGGATATCGAGGTCGAGCAGGCGCAGCGCAACCTGATTTCCTTTCGCAGACAACTTGCCCTGCTATGGGGGAATCAAAATCCGGTTTTTTCGCATGTTTCCGGCGAACTGGAAACATTTGTCGTGATACCCGGGTTGGATGAGCTGGAAATCCGTTTGCAGCAAAATCCCCTGGCTCTGCGCAGCCTGAAAAATCTCGAGCAGCGGCAGGCATTGTTCACGCTGGAAAAAGCACGGCGAATCCCTGATATTACCGTCAATGCCGGGATCACACGATATCATGACGACGTTTCCAAAGGTATCAGAGTCAATGACACCACGGCAATGGTTGGCATATCAATCCCCTTGCCGCTGTTTGACCGCAATCAGGGCAATCTGATTGCGGCGCAGCAGCGTATCAATCGGGCCATCGACGAACAGGCGGCAACCGATCTGCAATTGAAAGCGCTGCTGACACAGGCGTATGAGTCGTTGATCGCGGCGGACGCGCAAATCGGCAAACTGCGCGACGAAATTCTTCCCGGCGCAAGAGAAACATTCAGAATGGCCAGCCGTGGCTATGAATTGGGCAGATTCGGTTTTCTTGAGCTGCTCGATGCGCAGCGGACGTTATTTCAGAATCAAACGCTGTATCTGCAGGCCCTGGCTAATTATCAGCGACTGATCAACGAAGTCGAGCGTTTGACAGCCGGGCCTGTGGAGCTGGCCGATGACAATCGCTGAAAATTCATCCGGCAGTGTAAAAACTGTCTTTCCAATAAAAAATGGTAGGAGCGCATTGTGAGCGAAACCAATCTTAAACCGATTTTTATCGTGATAATTGTCGGTATCATACTTGGAGCAGTCATTCTTAACATGGAAAAAAAGACTGCTTCAGAAGAAGTCAGTACAAACGGTGTTTCAGGCGCATTAGTAGATTCAAGCCAGAAAGAGGCGGTCGGCCCCAAGGGTGGCAGAATTTTTACCACGGATGACTTCAGCGTGGAGGTCACCATTTATGAAAAAGACGTCGAACCGCAATTTCGTGTTTATCTTTATGAAAAAAATAAACCGATGCCGCCGGATGAGGCCAAAGTAGCCATTACGCTGTCGAGATTGGGGCGATCAGCCCAGTTGTTTTCATTCAAACCGATGGGTGACTATCTGCTCGGTGACCATATTGTGGAAGAACCGCATTCATTTGAAGTGGCCATTGCCGCCGAATGGAAAAATAAAGTGTTTCACTGGAGTTACGATCAGGTTGAAGCACGCATTGAAATGAGCGATGAAACACTGGCCAGAGCCGGGATCGAAATCAAGACCGCAGGCGCTGCCATTATTCGTCCAAAAATTCAGTTGCCCGGTATCGTCACTTTCAACAGGCTCAATATCGTTCCGGTTGTACCCCGGGCTACCGGTATTGCCATTGAGGTTCCTCGTGATGTGGGCGAGAAAGTTGAAAAAGGCGAAGTTCTGGCGGTTTTTCTAAGTCAGTTGCTGGCTGATTTGCGCAGCCAGTATCTTGCTGCGGAAAAAAGGCTGGGTCTGGCGAGAGTGAATTTTCAGCGTGAGAAACAGCTCTGGGAAGAGAAAATTACTGCCAAGCAGGAATACCTGACAACACAGCAACTGCTTAGTGAAGCCGAAATTGCGCTGGATCTTGCTGCTGCAAGATTGCGCGCCATTGGCGAGGAGCCTGAAAAAGTCAAACTGTTAAAAAATCTGACACATTATGAAATTCGCTCGCCAATTGCCGGTTTGATTACAGCCCGAGCCATTGCACGCGGTCAGGTTTTCAGAGAAGACGATCCTATCTTCACTGTCGTTGATACTTCCACCATGTATGCCGATCTGAATGTCTATCCCAAGGATCTGGATACGATAAAACTCGGTCAGCGGGTTAACGTAAAATCTACGGCAGCGAGAATTGAAGGTGCGGGTGAGATTACCTTTATTACCGCGATGCTCGATCCGCAAACCCGTACGGCAATGGCGCGCATCATCCTGGATAATTCGGCAGGCCTTTGGCGCGATGGCATGTTTGTCAATGGTTTTGTCATTACAGAGGAAATCGAGGTTCCGGTGGCTGTCAGCATGGATGCATTGCAAACCCTTTTTGACTGGACAGTCGTTTTTGGCCGTTATGGCGATTATTTTGAAGCGCGCCCGGTCGAGTTGGGGCGAAATGATGGTGAACTGGTCGAAGTGCTGAATGGATTGCTTCCGGGCGAGCACTATGCGGCAGGCAACAGCTTTGCGCTCAAGGCTGAACTGGGCAAGTCGGGCGCCGAGCACGATCACTGAAACGTATTCGGTTTGCCGCCTGTCCGGCGCAATATAC
>JAJSDU010000006.1:8146-91290 GCA_028577615.1 Nitrosomonas sp. | reverse complement strand
CTGCCATTCGATGACATACCCGCAGGAGGAGTTGAAGGAATCGACGCACTATGGGGCGTTGGGCGTTAACCCTGGCTGCAAGGATTGTCATATACCGCAGGGATTCAGGAACTTTCATTTGGCGGTATATACGCACGTAGTGGATGGTGCGCGTGAATTGTGGCTGGAGCTGGTGAATGATTATTCGACGCTGGAGAAATTCAATGAGCGGCGATTGATCATGGCGCACGATGCGCGGATGAATTTGAAGAAATGGGACAGTGTGACATGTCGTGACTGTCATAAGAATCCTGATCCGCCGGGTGAAGACGCGCAGGCGGCGCATAAACGGATGGAGACGCATGGTGCGACCTGTATAGATTGTCATCAGAATCTGGTGCATGAAGAAGCGCCGATGACGGATCTGGATGCGAGTCGTGAGCAGAAGAAGCTGGTATTAAAGGCTGACGGTTGGGATGATTGGGATGGGGCAGATGAGGATGAAGACGACGATGATGATGATGACGACGACAATTAAACCTTTGTCACGTTTTTAAATATCTGTTTTTAGATTTGATTGAATCCTCGAACGGGTTGAAGTTTTTGTGTATGATTTCTATCGCTAATTAACGCTTGAGAAGCATGACCAGAATTATATCTGGTCATGCCAGAGCGACATTGGACATTTGGTAAATAAGACCTGAATTTTAATATGTTAGTGCCTTGTGGGTGATTGGTATAATTAAGGTATTATTTCCTGTAGCGCATCAGAAGAGTGATAACCCGCATTCAGCGGGTTTTTTTTTGAGAGTATCTATGTTGAATCACTTGTCACATCCGGGTGTGCAATATGCGCATCGCAGCCGCGATTATTTTATTGCTGGGTTTACATTTTTTTGTGTTGCAGTAAGCCTTGTCATTGATGGCAGTGCAAGCCTTGAAACGCAAAATCTATTGGGCATCATCGCATGGATTTTTTTATTTGTACTTCTTGTGGGAGAAAATAACGAAGTAAGAATGCAAGTCATTATTGCGGTTGCGTTTGCAACTGCCGGCGAACATTTTGCCTCTATTTATATGGAAGGATATACATATCGTTTTGGAAATGTTCCGCATTATGTGCCGCCAGGTCACGGCATGGTTTATTTGACTGCAGTTGCGTTGGCACGATCAGGCTATTTTCAGATGTATGCGCGTAAGATAGCTATTTTTGTATTTGTTACAGGTGGGTTATGGTCGTTGTGGGGGATCAGTGGAATACCTGAGCAGGGTGATCAGGTGGGTGCATTTCTTTTTGTGATTTTTGTAATATGCGTACTAAAAGGGCGATCGCCTTTAGTTTATCTGGGGGCTTTTTTTATTTGCACATGGCTCGAAATTATCGGAACAGCTGCCGGCACCTGGAGATGGGCAGAGATTGAGCCGGTTTTTGATTGGTCGCAAGGGAATCCGCCAAGCGGTGTCGCAGCTTGGTATTGCCTAGTTGATGCGGTTGCTATTGGATTTGCACCGATATGTCTGCGCGGATTGAAAAAACTTACGAATTGGTATAAAAGATCTATTATCAGTTGATACGTGATTATGAGATCGGATGATTTTGAATACTTCTAAATTAGGAAAAAATAAGTGACTGTAATTCGATTGCCGGACGGCTCAGAACGAGTATTTGAACACCCTGTGACCGTAATGGATGTGGCCGCTTCAATAGGAACAGGATTGGCGCGTGCAGCTATAGCAGGGAAGATCAATGGAAAATTGGTCGATCTTGATCGATTGATCAAAGAAGATAGTGAACTTGCAATTATTACAGAGAAAGATGCTGATGGCCTTGAGATTATCAGACATTCCAGTGCGCACTTATTAGCGCATGCCGTAAAAGAATTATTTCCCGAGGCGCAAGTAACTATCGGACCAGTGATCGAAGACGGTTTTTACTATGATTTTTCTTATAAACGTCCGTTTACGCCGGAAGATCTCGTAGCTATTGAGCGACGAATGCTGGAGATTAGCAAACGGAGTATCAATATTGAGAGAAAAGTCTGGGAGCGTTCAGAAGCAATCAATTTTTTTAAGCAATTGGGTGAACACTACAAAGCGCAGATAATTGAGTCTATACCCGGCGAAGAAGACTTGACGCTGTATACACAGGACAATTTTACCGATTTATGCCGAGGTCCTCACGTTCCAAATACTTCTAAGCTCAAAATATTTAAGTTGATGAAAGTTGCTGGAGCTTATTGGCGGGGTGATTCGAAAAATGAAATGCTTCAGAGAATCTACGGAACGGCATGGACAACTAAAGATGATCAGAATAATTATTTATACAAACTTGAAGAAGCTGAAAAAAGAGACCATCGCAAAATAGGCAAACAGCTGGATTTGTTCCATACACAAGAAGAAGCGCCCGGCATGGTATTTTGGCATCCGAAAGGATGGGCGTTGTGGCAGCAAATCGAGCAATATATGCGGAATGTTCAGGATGAAAATGAATATCAGGAAATCCGAACCCCCCAAGTTTTGGACAAGGAATTATGGGAGCAATCCGGTCATTGGGATAATTTTCGTGAAAATATGTTCATCACAGAAACCGAAGATCGAAGTTTTGCGATTAAACCGATGAATTGCCCTGGACATGTGCAGGTATTCAAGCAAGGACTCAGAAGTTACCGAGATTTGCCAATGAGGCTCGCAGAATTTGGTTCATGTCATCGTAACGAAGCTTCTGGCGCATTGCACGGTATTATGCGTGTTCGTGGATTTACGCAGGATGATGCGCATATTTTTTGTACGGAAGATCAAATTCAGGACGAAGTGATTAAGTTTATAAGCTTGTTAAAACTTGTTTATGCAGATTTCGGATTTAAGGATATTCTGGTCAAGCTGTCGACGCGCCCGCTAAAGCGCGTGGGCACAGATGCACAATGGAATAAATCTGAAAATGCGTTAGAAGCTGCACTCAAACAAGCAGGACTGGAATGGGAATTGCAGCCGGGAGAAGGTGCATTTTACGGACCAAAAATAGAATTTGCATTAAAAGACTGCATTGGTCGAATATGGCAATGCGGTACTCTACAGCTGGATTTTTCCATGCCTGAACGCTTGGGTGCGGAATATGTTGCTGAAGACAATACACGACAAATACCAGTCATGTTACACAGAGCTATTCTGGGCTCGTTGGAGCGTTTTATCGGTATTTTAATAGAACATTATGCTGGTGTGTTTCCTTTGTGGCTGGCTCCGATTCAAGTAGTTGTGCTGAATATATCCAAGGGGCAAGCTGAATATGTGGAGAAAGTGACAAAAGAATTAAAACAGAGTGGGTTCAGAGTAATACAAGACTTGAGAAATGAGAAAATAACCTATAAAATCCGGGAGCACAGCTTACAGAAGCTTCCTTATCAGATTATCGTCGGAGACGCGGAAGTAAATACTAATCTGATTTCAGTGCGCGTGCGTGGCGGTCAGGATTTGGGGCAAATGTCATTAGAGAATCTGATTGAGCGCCTTAAAAAGGAAGTCGAATTAAAGCGATGATTTTCATTTAGATTATATGGAGAATTGCCATAGTACAAGAGAAGGCAGCGCGCATAAATGATGAAATAGATGTGCCAGAAGTACGCTTAATCGGTTTGGACGGTGAACAGCTGGGTATAGTGAAACTGACCGAAGCTAATGAACTGGCTGAAGAAGCAGGAGTGGATCTTGTGGAGATAGCGCCAACAGCTCAACCTCCAGTTTGCCGGTTGATGGATTATGGAAAGTTTCGTTATCAAGAAAGTAAACGAAAACATGATGCGAAACTGAAGCAAAAGCAAGTACAAATAAAAGAAATCAAATTTAGACCCAATACGGATGAAGGCGATTATCGAATTAAGTTGCGCAATTTGATAAATTTCTTGAACGATGGCGATAAAGTCAAGGTAACACTCCGGTTCCGTGGACGTGAGATGGCGCATCAGGAATTTGGTGTGCGCATTCTTGAGCGCGTGCGAGATGATCTGGACTCGTATGCAACAGTAGAGCAGTTTCCAAAAATGGAAGGCAGGCAAATGGTGATGGTGTTATCGCCAAAGAAGAAAGAAACAAAAACGAGTAAAACAAAAACAACGGCCAGTGATTCTGTTTCAACATGATGAGTTGGTCAAGGTTTTTATGGTTGTGTGTCAGCAGAAGTACGTAATATTAGAAGTGAATACATTACAAGTGATGAAGGGTTCTAAAAGTTTTTCGTAAAGAATATGGAAACACCTTAAGTCATATTATAAAGGAGGGTGTAATGCCTAAAATGAAGACTAAAAGCAGTGCAGCAAAGCGCTTTAAAGTTCGCGCTAGCGGAAGTATTAAACGTGCACAAGCTTTCAAGCGTCATATATTGACAAAAAAAACGACAAAGAATAAACGTCAACTCAGAGGAATAACCAGTGTTCATCCAAGTGATGCTGCTTCGGTTCATTCGATGTTGCCTTATGCATAGGGGTTATCAATGCCTAGAGTAAAACGTGGTGTCACAGCGCATGCGCGACATAAAAAGATTCTGAATCTTGCAAAGGGTTATCGGGGACGTCGTAAGAATGTGTATCGAATTGCCAAGCAAGCAGTAATGAAAGCAGGGCAATATGCTTATCGTGATAGGCGTCAGCGTAAACGCCAGTTCAGAGCACTATGGATTACACGTATCAATGCAGCAGCGCGGGAATATGGATTGTCCTACAGTGTTTTTATGAATGGTCTGAAAAAAGCGAGCATTGAAATCGACAGAAAAGTATTGGCAGATTTGGCAATATTTGACAAAGTTGCTTTCGAGAAAATTGCTGAGCGGGCTAAAGCAAGCTTGGCTATCTGAATATTTTCTTAAGAGATATAGGGAGGTGTTGGGTTTGACCCAAGCCTCCCTTTTTATATTGATCATGAGCGAGGATACTGAATTGAGTTTTCCCCGGAGCTTGGGAATTTTAGAAGTTGCGATTGTTGCCTAAGTGATTGATAGGTAGTAAGGGGGTGATTGCATGAATACCCAAAGGTTTTAAGTGACTGTTTACAGTTTGAATAAAATATTGAGTTTAGGTTTGCATGAGAGATTTAAATGATATCGTAAAAGAGGCGGGGAATCTATTTGACGCTACAGATGATCCCAACGAATTGGAGTATGTTAAAGCGCGCTACCTTGGTAAAAATGGTGAGTTAACAGAATTGCTCAAGGGATTGAGTAAGCTTCCACTGGATCAGCGTCCAGACATGGGCAGCAGAATTAATCAAACGAAAAGTCAGATCGAAACCTTATTGAAGACACGTCGGCTTTATTTGCAGGAAAAGATACTCGAGGAAAAACTGAAAGAAGAATCGCTCGATGTGACTTTGCCTGGAAGAGGATATACAAAAGGTGGTCTGCACCCGGTTACTCAGACATTGATGCGGATAGAAACACTGTTTCATTCTATTGGATATGAAGTGGCTTCCGGGCCCGAAATTGAGACAGATTTTTACAATTTTACTGCGCTTAATATTCCCGAGAATCATCCTGCTCGAGCAATGCATGATACTTTCTATGTTGATAACGGTAATCTGTTGCGTACACATACATCGCCAGTCCAGATACACTTTATGCTTGAAAACAATCCGCCATTCAAATTGATAGCACCGGGGCGTGTTTATCGATGCGATTCGGATGTGACTCATACACCGATGTTTCATCAAGTTGAAGGCCTGTGGGTTGATGAGCAGGCAAACTTCGCAGCGCTTAAGGGTGTATTGGTTAATTTTATGAAGCAGTTTTTTGAACAGGATAATTTGCGGGTGCGCTTTCGTCCGTCATTTTTTCCTTTTACAGAACCTTCAGCTGAAATGGATATCAGCTGCGTGAAATGTAATGGCAAAGGTTGTCGGATCTGTGGGCATACAGGTTGGCTGGAAGTTCTGGGTTGTGGAATGGTGCATCCGAATGTTTTGAAGCATGTCAATATCGATTCTGAGAGATATATCGGATTTGCATTTGGACTGGGCGTGGAAAGACTCGCGATGCTGCGTTACGGTGTCAGTGATTTAAGGTCGTTCTTTGAAAATGATTTGCGTTTTTTAAAGCAATTTAATTAACAAGATCATTGTGATTTCATAATAAGTATAAAGGTCATGAAGTTTTCTGAGAGTTGGTTGCGGACTTTTGTAAATCCGGATTATACGAGCGATGAACTTGCTCATGCATTGACTATGGCTGGTTTGGAAGTCGAAAACCTAGAGCCTGTTGCCGCTTTGTTTGAGCATGTTGTCGTAGCCGAAGTATTACGTGTTGAAAATCACCCCGAAGCGGATCGATTAAAGATTTGCCAGGTCTGTGTGGGAGGGGGGCATGCGAAAGAGCTGCTACAGATCGTCTGTGGAGCTCCTAATGTGAAAACTGGCATTAAAGTGCCTTGCGCGGTGATTGGTGCAAAGTTGCCTGGTATTGAAATAAAGAAGGCGAAACTGCGCGGTGTTTTGTCGTTTGGAATGTTATGTTCAGCTCGGGAATTGGGTATCAATGAAAATGCGGATGGATTGTTAATCCTGCCTGACGATGCGCCGACGGGTCAAAACTTTCGTGATTACTACACATTAGATGACAAAGTTTTTACATTAAGCCTGACACCGAATAGAGCGGATTGTTTGAGTGTTTACGGCGTTGCGCGGGAAATCTCTGCGATTACCGACACAGTGTTAGCGCCATTAAAAATAAGTCATGTATCTGAAGAAATTCCAGATACGATCGAAGTGCATGTAAAAGTGCCTGATGCATGCCCACTGTATTGCGGCCGTATTATTCGAGGCATCAATTTAAATGCAGATACGCCTTTGTGGATGAAGCAGCGGCTGGAAAGAAGCGGTTTGCGCTCTATCAATGTTGTGGTCGATGCGACCAATTATGTTCTGCTTGAAACTGGGCAGCCGATGCATGCATTTGATTTAGCTACATTGGATGGCGCGATCCAGGTACGCTATGCGAAAGCAGGAGAAAAGATAACATTGCTGAATGACAGCGAGATAATACTTGCGCCTGATATGTTATTAATTGCCGATGATTGTAGGCCTTTGGCATTGGCCGGCATTATGGGGGGGCTGGAAAGCGCCGTGGTGCCGGGTACAGTCGATATTTTTCTGGAATGCGCATTTTTCACCCCGAATTGTATCTCGGGTAAATCATTTACACTTGGCTTTAGTTCAGATTCTGCTCACCGTTTTGAACGCGGTGTCGATTTTGCGGCAACACGCAGTGTGCTTGAATATGCAACTGAACTGATTCAATCGATCTGCGGCGGTAAAGTCGGACCGGTAATTGAAGCGAAGTATCAATTACCCGAAAGGCATCAGATTGCTGTGCGCACTGATCGCGTCAGGCGTGTACTGGGCATTTCACTGACTGTTGATCAAATCTTCGAATACTTTAAACGCCTGCGATTTGTTTTCTCGGAAAATGATGGGATTTTTCATGTAACGCCACCAAGTTATCGATTTGATCTTGTCATTGAAGAAGATTTTATCGAGGAACTGGCGCGTATTCATGGCTATGATGCTATTCAGGCACAGCAGCCGAGAACCGAGCTCTCGATGCTGGCGGTGCCTGAAAAAAAGCATACACCTGCGGCGATCAAACAGATGCTTGTCATGCGCGATTATCAGGAAGTAATCAATTATGCTTTTGTGGATGAATTCTGGGAGCGGGATTTGTTGCAGAACAATTGCCCGATTGCACTAAAAAATCCGATAGCCAGCCATATGAGTGTAATGCGCAGCAGTTTGATCGGAGGACTGATCGCTAATTTGCAGTTTAATCTAAACCGTAAACAGGACCGGGTGCGTTTATTTGAGATGGGAAGTTGTTTTGAATGCGATTCGAACGGCAACTATCACCAGTTAGATAAATTAGCTGGATTGGGATACGGCGACGCATATCCAGAGCAATGGGGTGAGTCGGCGAGAACGATTGATTTTTTTGATTTGAAGGCCGATATTGAAGCGCTATTTCATGGACGCGAATTGAGTTTCCAATCAGGATCGCATTCTGTATTCCATCCGGGTAAATCGGCTAGGGTTATTGTGGAACAGAATCTCGTCGGGTGGTTGGGCGAATTGCATCCGCACTGGCAGAAAAAATTTGACTTACCTCGACCTGTTGTTCTGTTTGAGTTCTTACTCGACAGCCTGCTGCCGAAGTCATTGGCGCATGCGAAAGAAATGTCTAAATATCCGCCCGTTAGAAGAGATATCGCAGTGATTGTCGATAATCATGTTGCGGTGCAATCGCTTTTGGATGAGATGTGGGGATGTAAGCCGGAAATAGTAACCGAGATTATCTTGTTTGATATGTACCGCGGAAAATCTGTCGGCGAGAAAAGAAAAAGCCTGGCGTTTAAAGTCCTGTTGCAGGATATTGAGAAAACACTAACTGATGAAGATATTGATCAGGCAATAACCAGCCTGCTTCACGTTCTTGAACTAAAATTTAATGCGACATTAAGAACCTGAGAAGTGGTTTTGTGGCCATAAAATTATGAATATAAATGAAAAAATAATGCGATAACGACTAATCATTTTATTGATAATTGATATAATAAAGACTTTATAGTGTTAAAGCATGCTGAGATAGCAAGACATGAGGGCGAAACATATCTCAACGCGTAAATCATAGTACAGCACTATTTTAAGAAGAATCTAATCTGATAACTATGCGGAGAAAAGAATGGCTCTAACTAAAGCTGAATTGGCTGATCTGTTATTTGAAAATGTTGGACTGAACAAACGCGAAGCGAAAGATATGGTTGAGTCTTTTTATGAAGAAGTTCGTGCAGCATTGGAAAAAGGTGAGGGTGTCAAATTATCAGGTTTTGGCAATTTTCATTTGCGGACTAAACCGCAGCGGCCCGGCCGTAATCCTAAAACCGGGGAAGAAATACCGATTACCGCCCGACGCGTTGTAACATTCCATGCCAGCCAGAAACTCAAGACCATGGTTGAACAAAATTATCATGGAAAACAAGAAAGTAACTCTTAGATTTCCACCGATCCCGGCGAAGCGCTATTTCACAATTGGCGAAGTCGGCGTGTTATGTGGTGTTAAACCCCATGTTTTACGCTATTGGGAACAAGAATTTTCACAGCTTAGACCAGTTAAGCGTCGTGGAAACCGGCGTTATTACCAACATCAGGAAGTTTTGCTGATCCGCAGAATCAGAGAGCTTCTCTATGATCAGGGATTTACCATTAACGGTGCACGAAGCCGCCTGGAACAGAATGAATCAGGCGCGCAATTCTCACAGGCAGCGGTTGCTGGGGCTGAACAGACAGGATCATTTGTTGATCTGAGTTATTTGCGCAATGAGCTCCAGAGCATAATAAGCTTTTTGGCATCCAAGTAGGCTATTTTACGCATATACCGGCATATCTCCTGTGTTTAATATCGTGCTTGTTTGCTATAATTCCCGATCAGCGGGGCGTAGCGCAGCCTGGTAGCGTACTTGCATGGGGTGCAAGTGGTCGGAGGTTCAAATCCTCTCGCCCCGACCACGGTCAGATACATATTTTGATTGGCTTCTATCGCTTTCCAGTTTGAGAGAATGATTCAAGTCATTAATAATAGATTCTGCGCTCATTTATATTTATCGTACTTCATATTTGATATCAATATCTTTCGCTGGAAGAAAGCAGGATGAGTGGTTTTACGAAAAACCGGATTTTGAAGTACGATAAATATGATCAATATCACTGCATTTTTCATGATTCGGTATCCCATTTCCTAGATGACATTTGATAATGCGTATTTTAGTCAGTAATGATGATGGCTATTTTTCACCGGGGCTGGCATGTTTAGCTGAAGCGCTATCCAGCGTCGCCGAAATCATAGTTGTAGCACCGGAGCGTGACAGAAGCGGCTCCAGCAATTCCTTGACGTTGGATCGACCATTAAGTTTACGTCGCTCGTCCAATGGATTCTATTATGTCAATGGAACGCCAACGGATTGCGTTCATCTTGCGGTAACCGGCATGCTGGATGTCTTGCCAGACATGGTTATTTCAGGTATCAATGATGGTGCGAATATGGGGGATGATACGATTTATTCGGGAACGGTCGCTGCGGCAACGGAAGGTTTTTTATTGGGCGTTCCTTCACTGGCAGTATCCCTGGCTGATGTCACGAAGGGATGCTATGCTGCAGCGGCAAGAGTAGCTGTTGATATGGTTAAGCGGTTTAAACAGAATGAGTTAAAAATTCCAATTCTGTTGAATATCAACGTTCCCGATGTTGAGTACGCGCAACTTGAAGGTATCAAGGTAACACGATTAGGCCGACGGCATAAAGCTGAACCTGTCATCAGATCCCTGACACCGCGTGGAGATACCGTATATTGGGTGGGTGCGGCAGGCGCTGTGCAGGATGCAGGTGAGGGTACGGATTTCCATGCTGTGCAGTGCAATCATGTCTCAGTTACACCGTTGCAGATTGATTTAACACGATTTGATCAGATGGGATTTGTGAGTGAATGGTTGGGCAGGCAAATATCAATCGATGAATAGATTATTACTGGTGCAATTAACACTGAATGAAAATATCATATATTCATGAAGTTAACAGCGCTCGATAACCCAGTGGATAGTGGCCGGTGAATATGCATCTTTCGGGCATAGGAATGACATCACATCGAACGCGTATGCGCATGATTGAACGTCTCCGCGCTCAAGGTATTACTGACGAAGTTGTATTATCAGTTATGGGCGCAATTCCGCGTCATCTGTTTGTTGAAGAGGCACTCGCCAGTCGTGCGTATGAGGATGTTGCTTTGCCGATTAACTACGGGCAGACAATTTCCAGCCCATGGATGGTGGCGCGTATGAGCGAGTTGTTACATGTCAATTCAACGCTCAATAAAGTCTTGGAAATCGGTACTGGCTGTGGTTACCAGACTGCTGTACTGGCGAAATTGGCGAGATCGGTGTATTCGATTGAACGTATAGGGCCTTTATTAACAAAAACACGCATTCGCTTACACAAACTGCAGGTCAAAAATATTCATTTGAAGCATGCTGACGGATTGCTTGGGTTGCCTGATGCTGCCCCGTTTGATGGTATTATCATGACTGCAGTTACAACGCATATACCCGACACTCTGCTGGAACAATTGGCTGTTGGTGGGAAAATTGTTTTCCCCAGAGGTAGTCAAAAACAGAATTTATGCATTATTGAAAGAAATCCGCAAGGTTACGCAGAAAGAATACTGGAAGAGGTAAATTTTGTTCCCATTATATCCGGCGTTGTTAAAAAATAGTGATGCTGAGGAAATTGCAATGGATCATAATCAAACATTATTGAAAGCCGATATCGGTGTGACGTCGGTCGCTATAGTATGGCTGTTATTGTTTTCATTGGTGCTTACTGGTTGTGAGACGACAAAAGGACCGGCGCCTGTTGCTGAGCGTGCTGCTGTTCCGGCTACTGTGCCAGAAAGGGCAATAAGCGCCCTCCCATCTGAGCAAAATGATCCATTTTATATTGTTCAACGGGGGGATACGCTCTACGGCATTGCGCTCAAGCACGGCATTAACCAGAAGGATCTGGCAGAGTGGAATAACATAAGTGACCCGCACTCCATTAGACCAGGGCAGCGTATTAATTTGTCGCTGTCTTCCGAAAATACAGGGCCAGTTCTATTTGCAGTACCACAACAATCCACGATGCCGATCGTTGATCAATCCTTGGGTTTGACTGAAAATGCAGCAGGTTCGACTCAATATCCGGCCTCACAGGAGGCTGCGTTACAGCAGACAGTTAAGACATCTCCAAAAGCTCTTAAGCTGCCCTATTCGGAGCAGAATGTGGCGCTTATACAACATTCTGTCAATCCTTCTTTGAGCATGGCTGATAGAGAGCAAATTGTTTCTTCTGGATCAGGCACTCGTGTGGAGAATGCGCCCAGTCCGCCTGCGGAAAGAACCAACAACCTGGCTATGCATGCCCCGGCGTCAGATTGGATCTGGCCGACAAGTGGCCAATTACTTTCTTCTTTTTCGGCCAATTCTAAAGGATTGAAAATTTCTGGACAAATGGGACAAGCCATCGTGGCTACTGCTGCGGGAGAAGTGGTTTATAGCGGCGATGGGTTGCGTGGTTATGGCAATCTTATCATTATAAAGCACAGCGATACCCTTTTAAGTGCATACGCGCATAACAGCAAATTGCTTGTGAAAGAAGGAGAAACCGTTACGCAGGGACAAAAAATTGCAGAAATGGGGAGCACTGATACCGATTCTCCGCAGCTGCACTTTGAAATCAGGCGGCACGGTAAACCGGTTGATCCAATGGAGTTTCTACCTGTAAATCCAGGATAACTTCAGGCAATTTCACCGATTGCAATACAGCTCAAAATCGCACAAGCAAGTTTCTGTAGTTGTTCACCTGAAACCTTCCAGGCAACTGACGTGCATGCTTATTATGGCGCATTGCGCTGTTATACCCTTGGCGTGGCTCTTGTCAGTAGCGTTCAGCTTCAAATGTGCGATCACGCTTATGGTGATGATCAGCTTGTATTATTATTTAAGGCAGGATGCGTTGCTTGATTTTCCGTGTTCGGTGGTCTCGTTCACATTAACTGACGGGAAAAACTGTGTGCTCAAAATGCGCAACGGCAGCGAAAAGGAATGTATTGTTCTGGGAACATCGTATGTTTCTGCTTATCTGACTGTACTGATTCTGCAACCCGTTCGCTATTGGAATTTGCGAAGTGTGATTATTCTCCCGGATAGTGTTGATGCTGAGGAATTCCGGCGGCTGAGAATATTGCTTCGCTGGAAATGGGAGCGTGTTTGAGTTTGCAAATAAAAATAGCGCATGGAAAAAGCGTTAGCCAGATTCTTTCATGCGCTACTTTTATTTTTTGAGTATTTTTATTTCAGCGCATTTTCCATTCTTGATAGGTTGTTTCACGGTCGAAATTGTCCCAGACGTAGGTGGGTTGAACAATCGGTGTCGTGGGAACGGGAAATGTTGCGATATCCAATGCGCCTGCAAGGCTGCGACCAATGCTGTGGAACAGGCCAGTGAAGAGACCAGCAGTCATTCCATATGTTGCTCCATGCCTGCGACCTGTTATTATCATGGTCTTAGGAATTTCTACGAAGCCTGTAACGGCATTAGCTATGCCGGTACCCAGTTTTTCACCAACTTTTGTAGAGTAGTTGTTCGCCATAGCACTGCTGGAGAGAAATACTAATGTTGCGAATAGCAGAAAAATCTGAATCATTTTATTCATGAAAGAACCCCTTTTAAATTTGATGAATCAAAAATATATAAAACTGCGCTGATTACTGCTTTTTTTAATTAATCAGGTTTTTGTTTCAAGAAACGCATAATCCTTTCAACTTCAGAACCTATCTGGTGATAAGGATAGCTTTGTTTTTCCAACTCTGTTCTTATTAAAAAGGACATTTCGAGAACGAGCAATTCCATCGTCTTTTGATCTCCTTTTGAGATTGCATTCTGATATTCCTTTTGGAAGCGATTGATTGCGTCCATTATTTTGGTATTGTTCCCATCAGTCGGCAAAATAGAGCTGAGTTCATATTTCAGATTGCTGGACAGATTGACCGGGGCACCGTCCATAACGATCTGGGTATCAGGTGGAAAGAGTTTGTTTAAATAGATTGAGCTCATGATGAAAACTACGCCAGAAAGTACTGTGGTGAGAATAAACCGCCAGGTAACGTATGTCTTTCCAAAAAAATCGATCGTTTTTGTTTTTTTAAAATTGAGGCGAATAAGTACAGATAATCCAATAAAAAATATAATGGCGCCAACGGCCATTATGAAAGGTACAATCGGATTCACAGTTTTTTTACTCCCTGAATATCTTATTTATCATTTGGTTATACTGAACTGAAAACAGAAAAGCGCATTCCCATAAAATGATATGCACATATCAATGGCGTATTTTAGCTTAAAACCCGTAATTAAAAATATTGATTATTTTTGTTAAGTAAATTGAGAAGGTCGTTTACAAAAAAACCGTGACCGCGATCAGGAGGGTTTTAACAATGCGTGAATTATTTCTGCTGCTCCTGAAATGGTGCCATGCAGCGTTATCATTCGCTCATGTAGTGTGGTTACACTCGCTCACTTTGTCTTGCTGAAGCCCAGAATTGGCACCGGCAGAACAACTCACTAATTGTTAACGCCCCCAGAAGCGAATAAACGACCTTCAAAATTGATTACTGTGACGGTGGAGGTGGTGGATTGCCAGGTGGTGGTGGTGGTGGTGTAAATCCGGGAGGAGGGGGTAGAATTTTTGCTGGCTGGGATGAGGTTGGAGATTGTTCATTGGAAAATCTACCTGTTACGGGAACTCGGTGTCCTTTTGCATACATGCATTGAATATAATTGATGTCATAGCGATACTGGGCTTCATAACCTGAAGTTCGCGATGTGCCTGATCCGGTCAAGCCTCCGGCGAGTAATCCGGTTCCGGCGCCAATTGCAGCGCCTTCTCCACCGCCAAGCGCAGCACCTGCTGCCGCACCTAAGGCGGCACCTACAGCGGCGCTTTCGACACCGCTGGAAACCGAGGCATCTCTTGGTGTGATGCCGCCAATTTGTGCGTAGGCATAACGCCTGCATTCGTAATCATCGTAGCGGAATTGTTCAAAATTCTTATTGGTGCCGGGCAATACCATAATACTCGGGCTGTTGGGCAAGCCAACACAGGCGGCAAGGAGTGTAAGGGCAACTGGATAAAGTAATTTGCGGACAGTAAACATATATCATACCTCATGATCATTGTTGAATCGGCGGTCTGGGATCAACGCGCAGCCAGCCACCGGGACACTGCTTAACGTAAGGGTAATAGCCTTCGGGGTTGGTGCAATAGTACCAGTAATGCGTTTGTGATTGAGTCGCTGCAGGTGTCTCTTGCTGCTGAATGTAGACTGGTGGTGTTGACGGTACTATAACCGGCGGTGCCATAGGAGCTACAACAGGAGGAACACCGTAAAAAGGTGGATAAAAAAAAGGATCATAAAACCCATAACCACCATAACCACCATAACCACCATAACCACCATACAGACCTGGATAACCTAAATTTATTCCAAAACTGAAATGATCAAAGTGTCCGCCATGCGCAATTGCAAAATGACTGGTAGTGAGCATCATTAGTGCAAAGATAGATAACCGGAAAAATTTTTTCATGTTAGGAATTTATTGATGATAACTGTTGGCTGTTTGCTTTGATCAAATCATCCTTAAATAGAAACGGTGGGCGAATAGAAGATCAATGAGCCCGGTTTGCGTTTATCGGTATACTGGAGCAGGCGGATACCCCGGTGGTGAGGGCGGAATAATATTTTGACCGCTGTCATATGGATCATTTCGGAAAGTACCTGCAACAGGAACATGATGGCCTTTTGCATACATGCATTGCACATAACCCTGATCATAACGCTGTTGATTGATCAGACCGGAAGTCCTGGCATTGTCTGAGCCAACCAATCCGCCGGCCAGAACACCCGTGCCCGCGCCGATGACTGCACCTTGTCCACCACCGAAAGCAACACCAGCGATTGCGCCCAGTGCGGCGCCAATAGCGGCGCTATTAAAGCCACTATTAACTGCCGCGCCTTTTGCTGTAGTGCTGCCAGTTTGTTCATGAGCGTAATGTCGGCATGCATAATCATCATGACGGAATTGATCAAAATTTTTCCCATTCCCAGGTAAAGCCATAATGCTCGGGCCATCTGGCATGCTAATGCATGCTGCTAAAAGCAGGAGAGGAAGGGCGCGAAAGATAAGTTTCAAATTTGATCGCATCGCTGATATTCTCTCGCATTCATTATTGCGGCGTGGGTTGGGGCGCTACTTGCAGCCACCCTTCGGGGCATTGCTTAATGTATGGATAGTAACCTTCCGGGTTGCGACAGTAATACCAGTAACTGGTTTGTACGGGTTGTGCTTGTGAAGTGACAGGCGTTTCGCGCTGGATATAAATGACAGGTGCGGAAGGCGCAATGACCGAAGGGGAAGAATAATAGCCACGCGGATAATAGTAAGCGCCAGGGTAGCGATACCGGTATGAATAAGGATAGCCCGGGTAGCCATAGTATCCGGAGCCAAAAAAACCCGGTCCAAAGAAGCCTGGACCGTAGAATCCACCAAAGCCGATTCCAATATGATGATGGCTGTGACCATGATTAAAATGCTGATGACCGCCGCTAAAACCGCCGCCTCTTCCTCCATCACCGCCTCCGCCGCCAATGACACTGCCTTCGCCGTGACCACCTCTTGCCCACGCAGAATGATTAATGGTTAATCCAGTTAATATCAACACGAGGCATAAGTCTATCCATTTTCTCATATCAGTCCACTGATATCTTTGGATGAAGGCGCTGTAAAATGACTTTTCCATATTTTCTTAGACTTGAAGATCATCGTGGCATGCATGTTAATACGTGCAAGCTGAATCAGAACTGAATGAAATTTCTATTTCCCAAAACCTGCCTTAAAACAGGTATCATAAAGCATTTGAACAAAATCGTTGACAATCGTTTTACCGTTACCGATATTTTTTTGTTTTATTTTTTAGGAGAAATTAATATGTCGCAGAAACATCCGGTCATCGCTGTTACCGGATCGTCTGGTGCAGGAACATCGACGGTCAAAAATAGCTTTGAGCATATTTTCAGACGTGAGAATTTAAAAGCCGTTGTCGTTGAAGGGGACAGCTTTCATCGCTATGATCGTGAAGCCATGAAGGTGGCTGTTGCCGAATCAGAAAAAAACGGCGGGCGAGCGATCAGTCATTTTGGTCCGGAAGCGAATGAATTTGAAAAGCTGGAAGCTCTATTCAAAGAATACGGCGAAAGTGGTTCCGGGCAAACACGTTTATATCTGCATAATGAAGAAGAAGCGGCGCCTTGGAATCAAAAACCAGGTACATTCACGCCTTGGTCGCCTGTTGCACCGGGATCTGATCTCCTTTTTTATGAAGGTCTGCATGGTGGTGTTAAAAGTGCTACCGCTGATGTTGCAAACTATGTGGATCTGCTGGTTGGAGTTGTGCCAATCGTCAATCTGGAATGGATACAAAAAATATTTCGAGACACCAACGCGCGGGGCTATTCGGCGGAAGCGGTTACGCACACCATTCTACGTCGCATGCATGATTATGTGCACTATATTACGCCGCAGTTTTCGCGTACGCATATCAATTTCCAGCGTGTGCCGACAGTGGATACATCCAATCCATTTATCGCCAGGGAAATTCCCACGCTCGATGAAAGTCTGGTCGTAATCCGGTTCAAAAATCCGAAGCAAGTTGATTTCAGGAATCTTCTGGCGCTTATTCATGATTCATTCATGTCACGTCCTAATACGATTGTTGTTCCAGGGGGTAAAATGGGCATGGCGATAGAATTGATTTTGACTCCATTAATTACGGAGCTCGTTGCGAAAAGCAGAGCTTAGTGCTTTTTTGATATTTCCGTAGCAGTAATGCATTCACGAATCAGATTAACAGGCTACCGTCGCGGTCATTGATCTGATTCGAAACCAGTTTCCGATTTTTTAATTCAAGAAATCAATCTAATGGAATTAGTCCATTAATCTTTAGAGTACTCCATGACTTTCTCCCTGCTTGCAGACTTGAATCCTCAACAACTGGAGGCCATTACGCTGCCAAAACAGTCAGTGCTGGTGCTTGCAGGTGCCGGTAGTGGAAAAACCAGAGTACTCACTACCCGTATCGCCTATTTGATTCAGTCCGGTCAGGTCAATCCATACAGCATACTCGCCGTCACGTTTACCAACAAGGCAGCCAAGGAAATGCTGGTGCGTATAAACGCCATGCTACCGATCAATACTCGTGGTATGTGGATTGGAACGTTTCACGGTTTGTGCAATCGTTTGTTGCGCACGCATTATCAGGAGGCTGGGTTGCCACAGGCATTCCAGATTCTTGATGTTGCGGACCAATTGGCAATGATCAGGCGGATTCTGAAAGGCCTCTCGGTTGACGACAAGCGTTTTCCGCTACGTCAGGTGCAATGGTTCATCAACAACGCGAAGGAGTCCGGTCAACGCGCGGTCAATGTTGTTGCGGATGACCAGTATACTCGTCATTTACTCGAATTTTATTCAGCATACGAGCGGCAGTGCGATCGTGAGGGCGTGGTTGATTTCGCAGAATTGCTGCTGCGCAGTTATGAAATGCTCAACCGTAACGAGACCCTGCGAGACCATTACCGGGAACGTTTTGATCATATTCTGGTGGACGAATTTCAGGATACCAACCGACTTCAATATGACTGGCTGAAATTGCTGGCTGGAGTTGGCACTGATCATCCTGCCGCGGTCTTTGTCGTCGGTGACGACGATCAAAGCATTTATGCTTTCCGGGGTGCGGATACTGGAAACATGAGAAGTTTTGAGCGTGACTTTGATATTGCTAAAGTCATCAAGCTGGAACAGAACTATCGTTCTCATGGCAACATCCTTGCTGCTGCCAATGCCGTTATAGCACAAAATACCGAGCGACTCGGGAAGCATCTATGGACAGCGGATGACCAGGGAGAGTTATTGCGCGTTTATCGTGGCTTGAATGATTTTGATGAAACCAGCTTTATTATCGATGAAGTCAGGGCTTTGCAATCGAAAGATATACCGTTGGCGCAGATGGCATTGTTATATCGCTCCAATGCGCAATCCAGAGTGCTTGAACATGGCCTTTTTAACGCCGCGTTGCCGTATCGTGTATACGGTGGTACGCGTTTTTTTGAACGCATGGAAATTAAGCATGCATTGGCGTATCTGCGCCTAATCGCTCATCCGGATGATGATAATGCCCTATTGCGTATCATCAACTTCCCGGCGCGCGGCATCGGTGCCCGCTCCCTTGAACAATTGCAGGATGCTGCGCATCAGCAAAGTTGCAGCTTGTGGGCGGCAGCGACTCAAAAGTGCAGTAGTAACGACAATAATGCCGGAAGTAATTCTAAAGGCGTGGCCGGATTCGTTAACCTGATCATGTCAATGCGCCAGAATTGGGAGAGTCTGCCGTTGCCGCAGATTGTGGAGCGCGTACTGGTACAGAGCGGCTTGATACCGCATTACAAAAACGAGCGTGACGGCGCCGACAGGCTTGAGAATCTGCATGAACTTGTCAATGCGGCAACCAGCTTTGTTCACGAAGCCGATGACGACAGTTTGGTGGCTTTCCTGACGCATGCTTCACTTGAGGCCGGTGAGCATCAGGCCGGGAGTGGGCAGGACGCCTTACAACTCATGACTGTGCATGCGGCCAAGGGACTTGAATTCCACACTGTTTTTCTGAGCGGATTGGAGGAAGGACTTTTCCCGCATGACAACAGCTTGAATGATTCCAATGGACTGGAAGAAGAGCGGCGTTTAATGTATGTCGCTATGACACGCGCACGTCGCCGTTTATACTTGACCTTGGCGCAGAGCCGGATGCTGCATGGGCAGACGCGTTATAATATTCCATCGCGATTCCTGGACGAAATACCGGAAAAGTTTATGAAATGGCTAAGCTCAACTGCAGGAGCGAGAGCGAATGATAATTTTATTGTCGCAGATTCCGGCAATGATTTCCGTTTTACCCGTGTAATCCGAAAAAATTCATATAATCAACCTTCAGGAATTGCAGCACAGTGGCGGATCGGCCAAGTTGTCCGGCATGCCAAATTTGGGGAAGGCGTGATTGTTGCTTATGAAGGTGCAGGCAATGACGCGCGTGTGCAGATAAAATTTAGCGAAGCCGGTACCAAGTGGTTGATGCTGGAGTATGCAAAACTGACGCCAATATAATTTCATTCGCTTTATTCAGCCGACTCCCAGCCTGTTCTTTCTTCTCTTGTCGAAAAAACTGCGGAAAAAAACGCTGGGGTAAAGTATCGATACCTGTTCGACTGCTATTCTTTTATTTCATTAAAGCATTGCATTTGTCAATGAATGCCTGACGTGCGGCTTCGTCATTTTTGAATACCGCCAGTGATTGTTCCATGCCTCTTCCCGAGCAGTTCACTGTATTTGCTTCTGGTAAGCTGTCGCAACCGATTAGAACGATACTGAGGCCAAAAATGCAAACGACACTCGCTTTAACTTTCATTTAGTTTCTCCTTTGGTAGATTTGCGATGATTGATGCTATGAATTCGATTTTTTTAACCGTTTTGTACGACCCGACCATACGAACCGAATAAATCGTATTCTACCTGAATCCCTGCGGCCTGAGAATTTTGATGAATAAACCGGAGCAGAAGTGTTTGTGGTTAATGTTGAAACGCGTAATGCCGATACCAATAAAATATATTTTTATGATTTTTATCGAAAAATGCCTACGCTACGTTTCAAAATCAATTTATCGAAAAAAAAGGAAGTAACTGCGCAAGCTGGCACGTATTTGTGCGATTTAAAGCAAGCCATTAAAAAATTGTTCAATCGGCTCGTCAGCAGCGATTTACTGCCTTACGTGATGGCACCCCTGGCTTTTCTGGCATTAATGTATCTGGAGTGGCTTTATTTGACCATTTTATGATAAGTGACATGTGTGCTTGATATATAGAAGTAAACAATAAGAAAGTCAACTTAAGCTGGCTTTTTTATTGTTCGATCAACCTGCCATGAATTCAGGATACTGTCGGGCTATTATTTTGATGTGCATTGCCTAATAGGATGCTTTTCAGTCTTTCCTTTCTGTCGAGTTGATACACTATCAGATGTTCTGTGAAGTGTGTTTGTGTCTTGATATCCAAAAGAAACAACCCGACCTGCGGGTTTCTCGCGTTAAATAAAAAGCTTTGTTGAAGTAGACTGGTGCGGCGGATTAATGCGATTATGTCGGAGAAAAAAAACTGGTATAAATCAATTTTGACTGTTATGCTCATAAGTAGTTAAACGTTAACTATCTGCTTATAAAATTAAAAAATTAGTCTCCATGTTATCGATACCACAGCGCGAAGAAAAAGAAAAAAATGGAAGCTGTCGATCTTAAGATTCTGCTTGTCGACGACGACACATTTATACTGAAGCTGCTGACCAAGATGCTCGTCAACCATGGTTTTAAATCAATTGTGGCTTGTGATAACGGACCCGATGCGCTTAAAAAGATCGATCATCCTCAAACGCGACCTGATTTGATTCTGTTGGATCTCAATATGCCGGATATGGATGGCATTGAATTTGTAAGGTATCTGGTTGAAAGGCGCTATCAAGGTAGTCTTGTGCTCGTCAGCGGGGAAGACGAACGTATGCTGAAAACGGCAGAGAAGCTCGTGCATGCACATCAGATAACGATGCTGGGTTATCTCCATAAACCGGTCAGTCCGGACAAACTGGTTAATCTGATAAAAAAATGGGCTCCGCCAGAGGGGAATGATCAAGCACCCTCAACGGTCAAAAAAAACTATGATGCCGCCGCTTTGAAAAACGCAATATCCAATCGCGAGCTGGTGAATTATTATCAGCCCAAGGTAGCCGTGAAGACCGGTGCAGTGATTGGTGCTGAGACATTGGTGCGCTGGCAGCATCCAACCGATGGACTGGTATTTCCGGATCAGTTTATCAAGACGGCAGAGCAAGAGGGGTTGATCAACGATCTGACTTCTTTGGTGCTGAGTCAGGCATTGGCGCAGGCCAGGGTCTGGCATGAAAGTGGTTACGTGTTGCGGGTGGCGATCAATGTTTCCATGGATAATCTGGCATCGCTGAATTTCCAGGATCTTGTTGTCAATCTTGCGATCGACAACGGTCTCTCGCCTCAGAATATTGTACTTGAAGTGACTGAAAGCCAGTTGATGAGTGCAGACGCACGGGTCCCTCTGGAAATTTTGACGCGATTGCGGCTGAAACGTTTTCATCTGTCGATTGATGATTTCGGCACCGGGCATTCGTCAATGGCGCAACTACGCGATATTCCTTTTGATGAGCTCAAGATTGATCAAGGCTTTGTGCACCGCGCCTGGGCGGATGAAACACTGCGTGCAATCTATGATGCAAGCCTTTCCATGGCTAAGCAGCTGGGTATGGAAGTCGTGGCGGAAGGTGTTGCAGATGAAAAGGATTGGCTTTTTTTGCAACAGACAGGTTGTGACTATGCGCAGGGTAATTTTGTATCCAAACCGTTACTGGCCGGTAACTTTATATCGTGGATGCATGAGTGGAATGATCGTGTGCGACAGGAGAGGCTGCTTAGCGATTCCGCTTAACACACCCGTTGCTCTATTTGCTGAATGCCATAGCATTTAATCAACAGAAAAAACGCTATGGAGTAAAAAGCCGTCCTAATAAGTCGAATCTGAGTCAATCGACCTGGCTTTGCCGCTACCTTCCTGGTCGCCAGAAGGTATTTGGTGGAAGGGCTGAATGGTTTTGCCATAGGCATCAGGATCGGGTGTTTCCGGTGCAGTGGGTCTGCCGCCACACGCAATCAACATCAAAGCGATCGATAAAGCTAAAAAATTTCTAAATTTCATAAAACTCCCCTTGTACGCATTATAGGATTTGCTTTTAACAGCAGCTGCATACTATCGATTAAGATTCTGAGTCATATTGATCTTAATCAAACAACTCCTCTGCGCGATGGAATGCAAATGAAGCTCGTCTAAGGGCGGTAACGGGGTGGTACATTCTTTGTGCAATTGTGATGCAGTTACTATGAGTGTCAGTGAGGGGGTTGCTGTTTCATATCGTCATTGGCAAATACCGCAATCTGATTTCTGCCGCCTTCTTTTGCCTGATATAAGGCTGCATCCGCCCTGGCGAGCAATAGCGTTCCGATTGATTCGCAATTCGGTTTCTCCTGCAGTGGCGATGTACTGGTGCTTTGCAGATTGGCCATGCCAATCGAAATGGATACCCGGAATTGTTCGCCTTGGAAATCGTGTAAATTCGAGTAAACCGACTGGCGCAAACGCTCGGCTATTTCGTGAGCGGATTGCAGCGATGTCGCCGGAAGGACAACGACAAATTCTTCTCCGCCGTAGCGGGCCACAATGTCGCAAGCGCGTACCTGCATTTTTATCAGACTGGCTATGTGTACTAAAACATCATCGCCGATCTGATGGCCATAGGTGTCATTAATGCGTTTAAAATAATCCACATCGAGAAACATGCACACCAGATCATCTTTCCAGCGCAGGCTGCGTGCAATTTCGTCCTTTAAGCGCAAATCAAAGTATCGGCGATTATAAACCCGGGTCAGTACGTCCTGATAGCTGATTTCCCTGAGTCGCTGCTGATTGAGGCAGTTCTCAATGGCCACTGCGATCATGGCGGATAATTTTTGCAGAAAAAACGTACCAATGCCTTGCGGATATCGTTTTGCGTCATGACTCAGGAGCAGTAACGCACCGATAATGCGTTTTCTACGCACTAACGGAAGGTATGCGGCACTTTTTAAAAGGGCTCTGTTTTTCAGGTCAGTGATCATCCAGTGATATTTTTCAAGGACATCCGCGCCTGTTAATGATGCTTGGTGCAATGTATCTATGACTTTGGAATCGTGGATAATATCAAGTATCCGCAGTCTGTTTTCATAATTCGGTCGGGATTTCTCATCCTGATCGAAGAACAGGCGCGCCGCATCCTTATGTTGATCAATGAGGCACAGCACAACATTTTGCAACTGAAAGCGCACTTTCAGTTGTGACAATAATAAATAACGCAGCTCTGCTGGCGTGTTCGCATCGATAATTTCAAAACCGAAGGTCTCGTACTGTGCCTGCTTTTTTTCGTTATCTTTTGCATGCCTGATCAAATCATCGAGTTTGCTTTGCAACAGGCGATTTCTGATATGATCAGGGGTGTTCATGCTATATTTTGCTGATAGAACAAGCTCATTATTGCATATTCATCAGGTGCTTGATATGAGTCTCATCAGATTGTCATCGATCAATCGTTAACGATCTTTTCTGCAGCATACGTACAATCCACCAGATCGCCAGCGCTGCTATCAAGTGCTTCAAGGTGTGGCCGCTGACTATCTGTCCCAGGGCGAAAATCTGCTGATCAAATGTTTCAGCCATTTTTGCCAGCGCGTAAAGCCCTATGGCCTTGAGCACCATGTCGCCGTGTGTGTAAGCTGCGGGCAGCATCAGGTTCAGGAATGCTATGAGTAATAATGAATAGAACTGTATAACGATATAAAAATTCAGGTTACCGATACCCTGCTGTTCGCTCCAATACCAGTACAATACGCTTGCCGCACCTATTGACACGAGCACAGGTAATAAATGTAATCCGAGCTTGGGGTCGACACGGTCAGACAGTGCCGCGGCAAGCATCGCCATAATGCCGATAGCGAGAGGCAGGCGATCCCAGAGCAGTGTGACATTATCGGGGTGCCAATGGTAGCTGGCTGACCCCATGGCGGTCATGATAGTGCCGAGAAAAAAAATCCGATACGGCCACACCTCCGTGGAAGTTTTAAACGGTTGCCGATCGAATCCATGTTTGCCGTTCGTTGCATGTCGAAGACATACCAAACCAGCGATTCCACTGAACAGAATGGCAAGGTTGGAAGCCACGTTCATGAAATTAGGAATGCCCAGCAGCGACCGCTGATCAGCGAATCCGTGGTAATCATGGGGTTGTGCGATCGGCGGCAGTGCGGCTGCAATCAGTATAACAAGGAAAGAAAGTGCGCCTAGAAAATATAGCTGTCGCAGTACTCTTCGATTCAGTCTTTTTAAATGCTGTTTGTAGCCGGTTTCAATCATACATCCGGCCAACAGCATCATATACATTATTGACAGCGATGATTTCCATACCGGATATAGGGTGTTTGGGTTTGTTCGCCTGAGGAATGATAGCGCGGATAAATCCAAGCTTGGCGGCTTCCTTTAATCGCTCCTGCCCACGCTGAACGGGGCGGACTTCACCTGCGAGTCCTACTTCGCCGATAACCACCATCTTTTCCGCCAAAGGCTTGTTTTTCAGCGACGAAACAATGGCCAGCAGTATGGCGAGATCCGCGCCGGGCTCTGTAATTTTGACGCCACCAACAGCGTTGACGAAAACATCCTGATCAAAACAGGGAATGCCGGCATGACGGTGCAATACGGCCAGCAACATGGCCAACCGGTTTTGTTCCAGACCAACGCATAAACGTTTGGCGTGCGGCGCACGCGCTTCATCGACAAGGGCTTGTATTTCAACCAGCAGCGGGCGTGTGCCTTCTTGCGTCACCATGACACACGAGCCGGCCACCTGACCACCATGATGCGACAGAAATAAAGCCGATGGATTTTTGACTTCGCGCAGCCCCTTTTCGCTCATGGCAAAGACACCCAGTTCATTGACCGCGCCAAAACGGTTCTTGAAAGCGCGGATCAGGCGGAAGCTTGAATGCATATCACCTTCGAAATACAAAACGGTATCCACCATATGCTCCAGTACGCGAGGTCCTGCCAGGGCACCTTCTTTTGTTACATGACCGATGAGAATAATCGCAGTGCCGCTGGACTTGGCTTGCCGCGTGAGCTGCGCGGCACATTCGCGTACTTGCGCGACTGAGCCGGGCGCGGACTGAAGTGTTTCCGAATAAATCGTTTGAATCGAATCAATCACGGCTACGCGTGGTTGATGCTCATTCAACATCTGCTGTATTTTTTCCAGCTGTATTTCTGCGAGAAGTGGTACGGATTGAACATTGAGCGCAAGTCTTCTGGCGCGAAGCGCTACCTGCTGGGCGGATTCTTCGCCGCTGATATACAGCACTTTACAGTCAGCAGACATATGCGCCAGCGCTTGCAGCAATAACGTGGATTTACCGATACCCGGATCGCCGCCGAGCAGCACTACGCCGCCGCGCACCATACCGCCGCCGAGTACGCGGTCCAATTCGGAAATGCCGGTGGAGTAGCGCGGTTCTTCCTGCGTTTCAATATCACACAGATTTTGTAGCTGGTCAGTATCGGATACCGGGCTGAAACGTGAAATTTCCTTCCCGGTCGCGGTTTCAACAAGCGTATTCCATGACTGGCAGTGCGGGCACTGACCTTGCCATTTCAAGGTTTGTCCGCCGCATTCGGTGCATACATAGACTGATTTTTGTTTAACCATCAGCAATCCGCCAGGTGATAGAGAGATCGTGAGCTACGTCTGACTATCCGTATAGATTTCCGCCATTTTGAATGATTTACCCTGCGCATCCTTGGCGGAAAGCGCCGGTTCTCCATCAACAGGCCAGTCGATGGCGAGTGTGGGATCGTTCCAGATAATGCAGCGTTCATGTTCAGGTGCCCAGTAGTCGGTAGTCTGGTACAGAAATTCGGCATAATCCGAGAGCACAACAAAACCGTGCGCAAATCCTTCCGGTATCCAAAGCTGCTTTTTGTTCTCGGCGCTCAGTATTTCACCCACCCATTGACCAAAAGTCGGCGAAGAATGGCGCAAATCAACGGCAACATCGTACACTTCCCCCGCAACGACACGCACGAGCTTGCCTTGCGGTTGTCTTATTTGATAATGCAGGCCGCGCAGTACATTTTTCATCGAGCGGGAATGATTGTTTTGCACGAAAGCCGCGTGTTTGCCAATAATTTGATCAAATTGCCGTTGATTGAAGCTTTCATAGAAGAAGCCACGCGTATCGCCAAAAACTTCCGGTTGCAGAAGATAAACATCGGGTATTGCCAGTTGTGTCGCATTCATGCTTTAAGGCTCTTTAATGTTTGCGCTTGAGGACTTGCAGCAGATACTGGCCGTAACCGTTCTTCGCTAAGGGCATTGCGAGTGCTTCCAGCTGTGCGGCGTCAATCCAGCCCTGACGGAAAGCAATTTCTTCCGGGCAGGCAATTTTTAATCCCTGCCTATGTTCTATCGTCGCTACAAAATGACTTGCTTCGAGCAGTGATTCGTGCGTTCCGGTATCCAGCCAGGCATAACCGCGCCCCATGATTTCAACATTCAGCGCTGAATGCTCCATATAAATCCGGTTAACATCCGTGATTTCCAGTTCGTTGCGATGCGAAGGCTTAATGCTTTTGGCGTAATCAACAACATTGCGGTCATAAAAATATAGTCCGGTTACTGCATAATTCGATTTCGGATTCAACGGTTTCTCTTCCAGACTCAATACCTGTCCCTGTGTATCAAACTCGACTACGCCATAACGTTCGGGATCCTGCACATGATAAGCGAAGACACTGGCGCCGGATGTTTTCTGCATGGCGTTGGACAGTAAATGACAGAAATCATGGCCATAGAAAATATTGTCGCCGAGCACAAGGGCCGAACAATCATTACCGATGAAGGATTCGCCAATGAGAAAAGCCTGCGCCAGTCCGCCTGGTTCGGGTTGAATCGCGTAAGCGATATTCAATCCCCATTGATGCCCGTTACCGAGCAACAGTTCATAATCGGCGATATCCTGCGGTGTTGATATAATCAGCAGATCGCGTATACCAGCGAGCATCAGTGTGCTGAGCGGATAATAGACCATGGGCTTGTCGAAAACCGGTAACAGCTGCTTGGAAACAGTCTTGGTCACCGGGTAAAGTCTTGTTCCTGAACCACCGGCAAGCACAATGCCTTTTCTCTGTGGCGTACGCTGCTGAATGTTATTTTCTTCGATCTGTTGTGTTGATTGCATCACTTCGTTTATTCCGTTAAATCAGAGCAGTGCGATACGGTATGCGGGTAAATGTCAAGTTCAGGCGCGCGCCGGATGCTGACTAAAATAAGCAGTATGCGTGATTTCCCGACTGAGATTAAGTGAAATGCGCATTGTACTATATCTACGCTATAAAACTTGCAGCGAGAATCGCTGCTTCTGACTTAAAATAATGTCTCACAATGAGAGACATTAAATAAATCACAGGTCCATGATTCAAGTACACTATTACCGGCGTCTTGCAAGAATGATGACAGCCTGCGGGCATTCTGTTTTCTGGGCCGCGCTGGCCATGATAACCATGGCAGCAACAATGGCCTTCCTGCCGATACAGATTCAGCGCATTCTGCACGCCGCCTTGATCGAACAGGACGAATCATGTGCGAAAACCGCACTGCTCGTTTTTATTATACTTGTCATCATTTACAGTGTTTCCGGATATATCGGCCAGTACTGGATGAGAAAAGCAGACAAACAGCTCGTTATGCAACTGAACAGCGTATTGTTTGACAAATTGCTTCGTCTGCCCGTGCGGTATTATCAATCCGCGGACGAAAATCATGCTGCTCATGCGGCATTACACCATGCCCGGTCGATATCGAAGACAAGCATGCAAACACTGACTGTATTGATGCGGGATACGCTTGCCGTTGCAGGACTGATTGCATGCCTTTTTTATTTGAATAGGGAAATTGCGATACTGATTTGCCTGCTGATTCCTTTTGTTTTTCTGATGCTTCAGGTTACAACCGGCCAGCAAAAATGCTATTCCGATGCCGGTATGCAAAACGCCGAGCCCGCTAATACCGGGCTGACAGACCGCTTGCGCCATTGTCTCGAGAACTTTCGCCATATTCAACTGTTGGGCGGACAACAGCAGGAGTGCCAGCATCTCGGCAGTACCGCCCAGTCCATTCTGAACAGCGAGAATCAACAAAATGACTATAAGGCGTTCGCTGCAATGCTCTGTCAGCTATTGATTGTCCTGATTGGCATAGCGATGGTTTATCTGCTGATGCAACAGGTTATTGACAATACATTATCGATTGACCAGGCCGGTGCCTTCATCGCCATCATGTTGTTGCTGGTAATGCCCATCAGTCGTCTGGCCGGAGTGTCCCGTGTACCTGGACTGATACAGCGACAACTGGAGCAATTGCTTGCAGTGTTTGATCTTGCCGCAATATCAGCGCATGGCACTGTCAGTTTAACTGAAGTACGCGGAGAATTAACGCTGGATCAGGTGCATGTGCGATGCGGTGAAAAAGCTTCATGCCGGCCGTATACACTCAATTTGAACATCAGACCGGGGGAGACGATCGCTCTGGTTACTGATGACAGCGCGGCAAGATTGCTGCTCATGGATTTGTTGCTGGGCTTCAGTCCACCGGCAACGGGTGAAATAAAGCTGGACGGACATGATTACGGCCGGATCAGACATTGCGATTTGCTCGCGCAGTTTGCGGTCATTTCCGGTATTCCGGTTGTTCTCAGTGATCGCATCGCGGGTAATATTGCTTATGGTGATACCGGTTGCGCGCATGAAGCGGGCATTATGCATGCAATCCAGGCAACCGGGGTCGCGGGTTTTGTGCGTGACATGCCGGAGGGCTTGCAAACACGAATCGATGACAGTGGCGCGAGCCTGACGCGCAAGCAATGGCAGCTTGTTGCTGTCGCGCGCGCTTTTCTGAGAAATCCACCGATCCTGATCATCGATGATCTCTGGCCGCGACATGCGCAGGAGTTGGCGGACGATGTGTTCAAAGCGCTCACGGCAGTGATGCGGAATCGCACAACAATACTCTTGTTACCGATTATGCCGGCCTGCCGGGAAGGAATTGACCGGATTCTGCTGCTGGAAACAGGAGAAATTGTTATTTCCGGTGAAGGCTAAACACTCAGGAGTCGTGGAGCGAGTCGTTAGATAATCGCATGCATCTGTTAGAGGCGTCCATTAGGTTGTTAATGCATGCTTTCGCCATTCGGCGTATATTCTGGCACCCATCGCGCCAGTTCGGCGCGCGCTTCGACATCGTTCAGCGCCTTGATTTTCTCGAAACGTGTGATCAGCGCCGCCAGCCACTGTTCATTAACTTCGGGCGCCTGTGCGATGCGCAATTTTGCGTGTGGTGTAGGCACGGTATTTTCATTCGCTGACAGTAGCTCTTCGTGCAGTTTTTCACCTGGACGCAAGCCGGTAAATACAATACGGATATCATCCTCCCCCAAGCCGGACAAACGAATCAAGTCACTTGCCAGTTCGGTGATTTTCACCGGATCACCCATGTCCATGACAAAAATTTCCCCGCCGCCTTTCAAACCACCCATCAGACCGGCCTGCAACACCAGTTGCGCGGCTTCAGGTATGGACATGAAATAGCGCGTCATGTCCGGATGCGTAACCGTGATCGGCCCGCCACTGGCGATTTGCTTGCGGAATTTGGGAATAACACTGCCGGCGCTGCCGAGAACGTTGCCGAAGCGCACCATGACAAAACAGGTGCCGTGCTGCTGATTCAATGTCGACTGCTGCATTGCCTGGCAGACCATTTCCGCAAGCCGTTTACTGGCGCCCATGGTGTTGACCGGATTCACTGCCTTGTCGGTGGATACCAGAACGAATTTTTCAACATCGTAATGGATCGCGGTGTCGGCCAATATATAAGTGCCCATGACGTTATTCAATACAGCCTGCCAGGCATTTTCATGTTCCATCAATGGCACGTGTTTATAAGCTGCGGCATGAAACACCACGGATGGCCGGTACTGCGCAAAAATCTGCTGCAGGCGCGCATTGTCCTTGATATCACCAATTACAAATGACATGCGCGTGTCAGGGAAATTTGTCTGGAATTCCTCCTGAGTGCAATAAAGTGCGTATTCATTGAGCTCGAGCAAAACCAGGTGCGCGGGCTGGAAGGCGACAATCTGACGGCATAGCTCAGCGCCAATGGAACCGCCCGCGCCGGTAACCAGAATGGTTTTTCCAGTAAGCAAGCCATGCAGTCCTTCGTCATCCAGTACAACCGGCTCCCGGCCGAGCAGGTCATCAAGCTGAATCTCGCGAATCTGCGAGACCGTGGTTTTTCCGTTGATGAGATCCTGGTATGACGGTATGATCATCGCCTTGACACTCATTTCCGAGCACATTTCCAGAATATGGCGATGGGCGCGATGTGAAAGCGATGGCATGGCGATAATGACATGTCCCACGTTCAGCTTGTGAACCCAGTGCGGTAGATCATCGATAGTGCCCAAAACGCGCACACCGTGCAGGCGCGTATCCAGTTTGCCGGGATCGTCGTCGAGCATGCCAACAACATGCCAGTCCTGATTGCCCGCCAAATCCTTGACCAGATTCAGCGCGGTGTTGCCGGCACCGAGAATGAGAACCAGCTTACCCTCATAATTTTTCAGACTATACAGACGGCGCTCTTTCCATGCGCGATAAATCAGGCGACTGCCGCCCATAATCAGCAGCAGCAGGATCGGAGCAAGTATATTGACTGAATAGGGAACGATGCCCAGCAGCGCCAGTTGCCAGAAAACACTCGTAACCAGTGCAGCGCTTAACAGCACGGTAACGGTGATGCGCTTCAGGTCGGGCAGACTGGCATACCGCCACAGTCCCCGGTACAAGCCAAACCATAAGAAAAATACAGCCTGCACCGGCAGAATCCATGACAGAATATCCCCTAATAACGTAAAGGGAACATTTGCAACTTTGAAATTGGCATAAAACAGGAAAGCAAATAACCACGATGCCGCTACGGCGATCAGATCATGGATGAATGCAATGACAGAGCGTATCCCGTACTTGTTTCCAAACATGCTATTGTTTTATTTTTTCATTCGAATAAGGCTTGTTGTTCATATCTGACATCAACATCAATCCCAGATAAAGACCGCCCCAGACCGCAACCATGATGGATTGCGCTGTCAGATCCTGAGTATTCATCCAGACAGCACAGGCACCGGCGGCAAGCATCAATCCATAACCGAGAAGCGCGGTATTCCGGTGACCGAGGCCGCTTTGCACTAATCGCTGATAATAGTGATCCCGGTGCGCCAGCCAGATTTTTTCGCCGCGACAGAAACGTCTGACCAGTGTGACCGAGGCATCGGTTATGAATGGTGAAAAGATCAGCAGTGGAACCCACAGAGACCATAATTCATGCAGCCAGCCGAGAAAGCCCATGACAGCAGCCAGATAACCAAGCGGGATGGCGCCGGAGTCGCCGAGAAAAATGCGCGCGGGATGAAAATTATGCAACAGAAAACCAAGCGCGGCCGCCGCAATCGAAAAATTGACCACTGAAAAATCAATATTGTCTGACAAATAGGCAGCCAGTCCGTAATAACCAAAACCGATTAGTGTCATGCCGCCCGCCAGTCCATCAGATCCATCCATGAAGTTATACAGATTCGTCATCCAGATGATCGCCAGTATAAGACATATTTGAATATGCCAGTCTTGAGTGTCGATGGTTAAAAATGAGAAAACAGCTGCGGTCAGACTATGTACGCATAACCGGCTCCATACGGGCATTTTCCAAAGATCGTCCGCTATAGAAATGCTGACCAGCAAGGCTACGCCGAGCCAGATGGAAACAGGGAGGCCGACCGTAAAAAGACCCCATGACAACATTGCGCCCAGCAGCAAACCCAGTCCGCCAATGCGTGGCACGGGTGTCTCGTGTAAAGATCTTGAATTTGGATAATCCAGTATCGCAGCGACCTTCCACTGTATGAACAACAAATTTACGAAATAGGATATCAAAACTGCCAGTATGGATGCTGCTGTCACGGCGATAGGAAAATCCAGAAACATCATGATTGGATCGTTCCAGATCAATTATATAAATACCGTTTTCCATCCTGCTAATTTATCCATCGCGCTTCAAAATTTGTTTTCTTATAGTTTCTGATCCAATTTTTCCCCCTGATGGAGAGGAAGTACTGTGACCGGATTTTGAAGCGCGACAAATATAAATAG
Organism: Nitrosomonas sp.; assembly: GCA_028577615.1. Lineage (GTDB taxonomy): Bacteria > Pseudomonadota > Gammaproteobacteria > Burkholderiales > Nitrosomonadaceae > Nitrosomonas. The sequence goes on along the minus strand of JAJSDU010000006.1, from coordinate 58,676 downwards.
AAAAACGACCCAAAAAGAAAACCGGCAAAATCCCGGAAAGTATTTCTTAATTAACCGACATCAAGGCATTGGATGATTGGCATAGCACTGATGTGCAGCTGACTCAGCCGCGCCGCGGCTGAGTTTCATGCCCATGCCGGATAGCACTTTTTCCAGCGCATTCAAGCATATCACCACATTTTCAACTTTGCTTGAAGTGCCCATTAAACCAAAACGCCATACCTTTCCGGCAAAGTCTCCCAGTCCGGCGCCGATTTCAAGACTGTATTCATCAAGCAGTCTGGCGCGAACCGTTTTGTCATCAATGCCATCCGGAATATAAACCGAATTTAACTGAGGCAGGCGGTATTTTTCATCGACGACATACCGGATACCCATGGTTTCCAGACCCGCCTTGAAAGCTTCATGATTGCGCTGATGGCGCGCCCAGGAATGTTCCAGGCCTTCCTCGTAAAGCATGATGAGAGACTCGTGCAAGGCATACAATGCATTGGTTGGCGCGGTATGATGATAAGTGCGCGCTGCCGAACCCCAATAGCCCAGCAGCAGGTTGATGTCCATGAACCAGCTGTGTACCTTGGTTTTGCGGTTTTTAACGAATTCCGTCACGCGCTCGGAAAAACTGACCGGCGATAGTCCGGGTGGACATGACAGACATTTCTGACTGCCGGAATAAATTGCGTCGATACCCCATTCGTCTACTCTGATAGGAGAACCCCCCAAAGAAGTTACCGTATCGACAATAGTCATACAATCGTGCTTGCGTGCAAGCGCACACAGTGTTTCAGCATCAGACAGCACGCCGGTTGAGGTTTCTGCATGGACAAAAGCCAGAATTCTGGCATCAGGATGTTGTTTAAGCGCATCTTCCACTTTCTGTGGATCAACCGGCTCACCCCATTTGTCATCGACGACGACAGCAATGCCACCGTGCCGCTCGACATTCTCGATCATGCGCGAACCAAATACACCATTGCGGCAGACGATGACTTTGTCGCCCGGTTCAATCATATTGACGAAACACATTTCCATACCCACAGAGCCTGGACCGGAAACTGAAAAAGTCATTTTGTTCTTGGTCAGAAAAGCGTAACGCAGCAAATCCTTGATCTCTTCCATCATCTCGGCAAAAACCGGATCAAGGTGACCCAGGGTTGGACGCGCCATGGCTGACAGTACGCGGTGATGGGTGTCCGATGGACCGGGCCCCATCAACATGCGTTGCGGTGGGTAAAATGTTGTTAATTTTTTTTGGGGACGATAATTTTCGATAGCCATGAAAAATCCTAGTGTTATTGTAAAGTTGAGTGTTTTTGTAAATTCGGGTACCTGGAGAAACTAAACGAAACCGCAGTGAGCGGTCAGATGACTGCGCAGCAGGTTTTTCCAAGCATCCCTCTTTGTTTAGTTCCTGGGCATCTCATAAAGACAAGTGCGTAATTTTAGCAAGTGATTGGAAAATTTACTATAAACATGGCGGAATTCGACCAATTTTATTTACCCGCTTGTGCGAAAAGATTCAAAAGTCATTCCGTCCATTGAACCACGCCGGATGCGCCGGGTCACAAGTTTTGTTTTTGCCATCACCTGCTGCAACGAAGTATTGGTGTTCAGGCTGATTTCTCAGTTAAGATAGACGTTTTATCTGCCAACCGGTTGATCAGATTCTGAAGCACGTTGTTTTTTTAACACGAATTTATGCGCAACGCCAAATCTTCTTCTATAGTCTTATTGCTGATCATTGCTGTTTCAATTTACTGGTTCACGCGTGACAGTGATGAAAACAAAGCCAATTCTTATCTAACGCGCACGCTCGATCGTGGCGATATCATTCAGACCATATCCGCTAACGGAACGCTGACGCCTGTCGTATTGGTTAATGTCGGCACGCAAATTTCCGGTACTGTCGCCCGACTGCATGTCGATTTCAACGACGAGGTGAAAACCGGGCAGATTCTTGCTGAACTCGATCCCGCGTTGCTGCAGGCGCAATTGCAGCAGTCCGGCGCCAATCTGCTGAGTGCGCAGACGCAGTACAACATCACCAAAAGCAAGCTCGATCGTCATCAAAGACTGTATGAACAGGGATTCATTTCAGCGGAAGGGCTCGACGTTGTCAGGCAGGAACTGGATGCCGCGCGTGCGCAACTGGCGGTCAGCCGGGCGCAGGTTGAGCGGGATCGCGCCAATTTGAACTACAGCATTATCAAGTCACCGATTTCAGGCGTGGTCATTGCGCGTGATGTTGATATCGGACAGACTGTTGCGGCAAATTTTCAGACGCCCGTATTGTTTCAGATTGCCAAGGATTTGCGTGAAATGCAGATCAATATCAGCGTTTCCGAAGCGGATATCGGCCTGCTGCATATTGGCCAACCGATTAATTTTACGGTTGATGCCTATCAGAATCGTACATTTTCCGGTACGGTTAAACAGGTACGGCTCAATCCGACAATTCAGGAAAATGTTGTTACCTATAATGTCGTTGCCATGGTCAGCAATGATGAGGGCGCGCTTTTGCCTGGCATGACGGCGAATATTCATTTTGTTGTCGATCAACGGCAGAATGTGCTGCGCTTATCCAATGCGGCGTTACGATATCAGCCTGACGATATCGAATCCGCCGGTTCAACGGGAGTCCGGGTACAAAAGAAATCTGATGGCCAGATGACAGTGTACCGGCTGATTGACGGGATACGTGTGGCTGCCCGCGTAACGACAGGAATTACCGATGGCAATTATACTGAAGTTGTAACAGGTGAGTTAAAAGAGGGTGATGCTGTAATCATTCGCGAGAAAAACAGCAAAAAAGATTCAGCAACGCAATTCCGTTTCCGGATGTTTTGAACGACCTGTAATTTACCCATCATGACAACTGGATTAATCCGGATACGGCAGCTGCACAAAAGTTACAGTCTCAGTGATGCGGAGGGCAACACGATTGAGACGCCGGTGCTGCACGATATCAATCTGGATATCGAGAAAGGCGAGTTTGTCGCCATTATGGGGCATTCCGGCTCAGGCAAATCGACACTCATGAATATACTGGGCTGTCTTGACACGCCTACAAGCGGCGACTACTGGCTGGCCGGCCAGAACGTGGCCGCATTGTCCAACGATGCACTGGCGCGTATTCGTAATCGTTATATTGGTTTTGTTTTTCAAGGATTTAACTTGTTGCGGCGGATGACCGCGCTGGACAATGTTGCAACGCCTCTGCTGTATGCTGGGCAAACGCGCTCTGAAAGCCGTGCGAAAGCGCTCGAACAATTGCGTCGTACCGGACTGGAGAAGTTCGCCCTGCACCATCCCAACCAGTTATCCGGCGGGCAGCAACAGCGTGTTGCAATCAGTCGCGCGCTGATCAATCAGCCGCCGTTGATTCTCGCAGACGAACCCACCGGCAACCTGGATACGCATACCAGTGCAGAAATTATGGCGTTGTTTGAACAATTGAATCGCGAGCAGGGAATGACCATCGTGCTGGTCACGCATGAGGATGATATTGCCGCATATGCGCACCGTTTAATTCAAATCAAGGACGGCCGTATCGTATACGATGGTGATCAGGCGCTTGAGAACAGGCCGGTCAAGGCGGTATGATGCGGAACGGTTAAAACTGTTTTTTTATTCTCTGTATTTTTTAAACCACATGAATTTCGCCACCATTCTGGGAGAAGCACTGCGGGCTTTGCGCATGAACCGATTGCGCACCGGCCTGACCATGCTTGGGATGGTGATTGGCGTCGCTGCCGTAGTGTTAATGCTTTCCATCGGACAAGGCGCGCAAACAAAAATCAATCAATCCATTGAAACAATGGGGAGTAATCTGTTTATTGTTCTGCCGGGCGCGACATCTTCGGGTGGTTTGACCTTTGGCAGCGGCAGTGTGAGGACGCTGACGATCAATGATTCGATTGCTATTGCTGAATTGCCGTCGATCAGAGCCACGGGTCCTGTCATCAGTGGAACAGCGCAATTGAATTACGGCGCGAGAAACTGGAGCACGATGATTACGGGCACCACGCCGGATTACTTCACGATTGGAAACTGGGAAATAGCAGAAGGTACTGTTTTCTCGGAGTCAGATGTCCGGTCGGCCGCTCGCGTTGCCGTGCTGGGTGCAGTTACTGCCGATAAATTGTTTGGACCGGTCAATCCGGTCGGTAAAACCATTCGCATTACCAATCGTCCTTTTCTGGTCGTTGGCGTGCTTGCCGTCAAGGGACAAAGCCTGAGTGGGCGGGACCAGGATGATAATGTCCTGATCCCGATCACAACGAGCGAAAGACAGATTACCGGTAATCAATTCCCTGGTTCCATACGCTATATGATGGTGCAGGGTGAATCCGCCGACATTATGGATGAAGCTGAAATTGACATTACGCAACTGTTGCGTCAGCGTCATCGCTTGTCCGAGGGCGCGGAAAATGATTTTACCGTGCGCAATCTTACGGCCATTGCGGATGTTGCTACCGGCACCGCCAGAATCATGTCCATCGTGCTCGGTGCGATTGCTTCGATTTCATTGCTGGTCGGCGGCATTGGCATCATGAATATCATGCTGGTATCGGTTACCGAACGTACCCGTGAAATTGGCATCCGCATGGCTATCGGCGCCAATCGGCGGGCTATTCTGCTGCAATTTCTGCTGGAAGCCATGATGATCTGTTTCATGGGCGGCATGATGGGTGTACTGCTCGGCGTAGGCGGTGCATGGCTGGTCAGTAAGCTGGTAGACATGCTGATTGTTATCACGTTGGGTATGATTTTACTGGCATTCGCTTTTGCATCCGGAGTGGGTGTTTTCTTCGGTTTTTATCCCGCCCGCAAAGCCGCATCCCTTAAACCCGTTGATGCGCTGCGTTATGAATAATCGCCGGCGTTGCGCCGTTACTTTACCAAATATGCTTTATCCGAAAAGATAGCGATTGGTTTTTAAGGAAGCACACAATGAGCACCAATGATAACAATAATGAACGATCCACATCCGAATTGCTGGAGAATGTCGTCGTTGTCTATCGCAGCGATACGATAACAATCGGCGAGATAAAAAATTCACTGCATGAGCGTGGTTTTGGTGTTTTGCTGGCAATTGCCGCTTTGCCGCTTTGCCTGCCTATACCTGTGCCGCCGGGCTATACGACGTTGTTTTCCATTCCATTGTTTATTTTTTCGATACAAATGATAATCGGCATGCAGGCACCGTGGCTGCCTATCTGGATTGAAAAAAAGGAAATCAAACGCACGAGTCTCGAGAAACTGGTAATCAAGGCCAATCCATGGCTTAAGAAAATCGAAAAACGTCTGCAACCGCGTCTGACCTATATCAGTATTCATACCTGGGAAAGAGTTATCGGTATTTTCGCTTTTGTATTCGCAATATCGATAGCACTGCCCATTCCGCTGACTAATTTCCCGCCCGGTTGGGGAATTCTGATTATGTCGCTGGGGTTGTTAAGTAAAGACGGCGTTACGATTCTGATCGGCATGATTGTAGGGACGATAGGCGTCGGCATTACGATGGTTATCCTGATGCTATTGTGGATGGGTATGTCACTACCGTCGTTTTATGGCTGATCGCTCTTTTTAGCGGCAGTGTGAGAGACTCAATACGATCAATTACAGTATCTGACGGATTTCCTGATTGAACTGCTCCAGGACGCGCAACGGGTTTTGCGCCTGTGTAACCGGTCTGCCGATGACCAGATAGTCCGATCCGTTTTGTATCGCCGCCGCTGGCGTGGCAATTCTTTTTTGATCGTCGCCAGCATTCTCCTGTGGCCGGATGCCGGGTGTAACCAGCAGAAAATCAGGTCCGATTTTTCGCCTCAGTTGCTGCGCTTCAAGCGCGGAACACACGACGCCGTCAAGTCCGCAATCCCGGGCTAATGCTGCCAGACGCAGAACAATCTGTTCAGGATTGCCTTGCAGGCCAATATCGTCCAGATCATGCTGATCCATACTAGTCAGCAGTGTTACTGCAATCAGTTTGACGGTACCCGGAGTGATAGCTTCGCGTGCAGCCGACAGCATTTTCCGGCCGCCCATCGCATGCACATTGACCATCCATACACCCATATCAGCTGCTGCTTTGCAGGCATTCGCGACGGTATTTGGAATATCGTGATACTTGAGATCGAGAAAGATGTCAAAGCCATCGCGCGCCAGTTGCTCAATCAAACCGGGGCCGGCGGCGGTAAAAAGCTCTTTGCCGACTTTGAGCCGGCAAAGACTCGGATTCAGGCGGGATGTCAGATTCAGTGCCTGTCCGGCCGAACTGAAGTCCAGTGCAACAATAATACGAGGTTCATTCACATTCATTATCTGATCCGGAGCGCTAAAGTGAGCAATATTAACGGCATCTTTATTTTTCGTCATCCGGTTTTATCGCAGGCAATCAGGTCGCCACCAGTATCCGGATGGCGTCCAGCCGAAAATGCGCCGCATTCAGCGCCTGAGTTACATCCTGCAATTGTTTTTCAAAAAAAAGAATTTCTTCCATTCGTACATTCGGATTGATCATGCTGAGCGCCTTGAGCCGTTCTATTTCAGTGATCAGCATTTCTTCGGCCTGATTGCGAGTCTGCTCAATCAAGGCTGGCATCCGCTTTTTGGCAAGCGCTTCACTTGCCGAGATCATTTCCTTGATGGCTGACTGCTTCAGCATAATGACCTGATGGGCGATATCGGGTGATACCGCAGACAGGCATTGATTGATTGCCTGGTGGTTCAGCGATGGATGGTCTGAACGGCCTTGTTCATCAATCAAAGTGCGTATCATCACGGGGGGCAGATTGCGCCTGTTGGCGGCATTTATCGATGCGATATTCAGAATAAAGATACATTCCAGATATAGCGTGCCCGGCCGTGCGGTGCGGTGCGTAAAACTGGCGACCGATGTATTGCCGGACTCGTTGCCGATAACACGATCCATGGCATGAATGACCATGGGATGTTCCCAGGTGATAAACTGCATATCTTCATTAGCCAGCGCAGTATTTCGATGGTAAGTAATCACTGTTCCCTCGTCGCTCAGACCCGGAAAAGCTGATGTCATGTGTTCGCCGGGTTCAATACGGTAACAATCGGCGCGGTGCGCTTCGACATGTACGCCGAAGCAGTCAAAGGCGGTATCCATATAACGCTGCAGCGCGGGATCGGAATCCTGCGCGCGTGCTGTTTGATAGAGCTGTTCGGCGATGTGCGGTTTGCACGAATGATATTCCAGCAATCTGTCACGCCCGCGATCAAGGGCTTCATTCAGCAACTGACGGGTTTTTTGCGTATGACCGATTAATTCAAAAAAGGCTGCTGATTCGAGATCACGCTGATGCAATGCAGCTACGAGATCCTGTTCGACGCGTTGATAAACCATTTGACCTGCGGGACATATTTTTTCCAGCGCGTTGAGACCATCGTGGTACCAGTGCAACATGACAGCCTGCGCGCTGTTTTGCAGATAGGGTGCGTGAATTCGGATGGTTTCCGTCTGACCGATGCGATCCAGACGACCGATACGTTGTTCCAGCAGGTCTGGATTGAGCGGTAGATCAAATAAAACCAGATGATGCGCAAATTGAAAATTGCGGCCTTCGCTGCCGATTTCGGAACAAATCAATGCCTGACTGCCAGTCTCGTGATCGGCAAAGAATGCGGCCGCACGGTCCCGTTCCAGTAAGCGCATCTGCTCGTGAAATACCGGAAAATGTTTTCCTGTGCGCATTTTGAGTGCATAGGCGATGTCACACGCGGTGAGTGCGCTGGCTGTAATGACCAGAACCTTTTCCGGTCTGAGCTGGAGGAAGGTTTTATGCAGCCATTCGATACGCGGGTCGAATGTTGTCCATTCTGCCTCGACCGCTTGATCATCGCCTGCCTGATAGATTAATTCGGGGTAGAGCAGTAATTGCGGTTGCGAAAGCTGTTCAGATTCAAAAGCGCTCAATGCGGCATCATATTGCACGGGTAGCGGTAGCGGTTCGATGATCAGCTTTCTTTCCGGAAAGCCTTTGACTGCGGCGCGCGTGTTACGAAATAACAGGCGTCCGGTGCCGTGCCGGTCGAGCAGAGATGCGGCAAGTGATTGTCTTGATTGCGCTCTTTTCTCATTTTCAAATTCCGTTTTATCCAGTTCGTCAAGTAAAGACAGCGTGCGCGCGCTATCGGCATACGATAAAATGGTTTTCCGAACAGTCTCTGTCAATGTTTGTGTGCTGAGCAGCGCTTCAACGGCGTTGGCAACAGGTTCATAGGCGTGTTCTTCCGCCAGGAAATGTGCATAATCGCCAAACCGGTGCGGATCCAGCAATCGCAGGCGTGCGAAATGACTGGTTTTTCCCAGTTGTTCGGGCGTTGCCGTCAACAACAGCACACCACTGATGCGCGCCGCCAGTTGCTCGACAATCTGGTATGCCTGGCTCGGCGCAGCTTCTGACCATTCCAGGTGATGCGCTTCATCGACAATCAGCAGATCCCATTCACCGTCCAGTGCGGACTGGCAATGTCCGGGATTTTTGCACAAAAAATCCAGGCTGCACAAAACCAGTTGTTCGCTGTGAAATGGATTGTCGTTCGGATTACTTTCTTCGATTGCGGCGCAACGCTCCGCGTCAAGGATGCTGAAAGCCAGATTAAAGCGCCGCAGCATTTCCACCAGCCATTGATGCACCAGCGTTTCTGGAACGACGATAAGTGCGCGCGCGGCGCGTCCGGTCAGTAATTGCTGGTGCAGGATCAGGCCGGCTTCGATGGTTTTTCCCAGTCCCACTTCATCGGCGAGCAATACGCGCGGCGCATAACGCTGCCCCACTTCATACGCAATAAAGAGTTGATGCGGAATGAGACTGGTGCGCGCGCCAAGCAATCCAAACAGCGGCGTTTTGCCCAACCGGTGGATGTATTCCCAAGTTTGGTAGCGGATCTGAAACCATTTGTCCGCGTCGATATGCAGGTTAAATAACCGGTCAGTGGGTCGGTTGAATTGAACATGATGCGCAAGCTGATCTTCTGTCAGTTTCAGGACATGGCCGTGCGCATCAGTGCCGGTATAGACCAATAGTCCGCCGTTATCCTGCACGGCTGAGATCTGTATGACAACATCCTGCTGGCTGGAAATGCTGTCGCCGATGTTGAAAACAACTCGGGTCAGTGGTGCGGACTGGCGTGCATAGGAACGGGTTTCATTGGCCGCAGCAAAGGTTATACTGACAATGCGTTCTTCCACGGAACGCACTGTGCCCAGACCCAGTTGTAAATCGAAATCACAAATCCAGCGCTGACCGGGTTTGAAGTCATTCATGCCTGAAACTTTGAAAAAAACGTAATAGAGTACACGAAAGCGGAAAAGTTTTGCTTTATTCTTGTCATGCTGCAAGATTCTGAATCAAGCATTCTTCGCCTCCGAAGAATGCTGGCTGTCGGGCTATAGGCGGGCGGATCATGAAATGCGACGGATATAAAGATCAGGGTGTTGTTCCTGTCCTTGCCTGCGGTTAATTGCGATGTGGTTTTTTGGCCAGCTTGCGCTGCAGGGTACGGCGATGCATATTCAGTATTCTGGCGGTTACCGATATATTGTTATCATTCTCGGTCAAAATGCGTTGAATGTATTCCCATTCCAATCGCCCAACAGACAAGGGACTGGCGCTGATCGGTGTGTCGGCTTCGCCGCTTGTGCGATCAAAAGCCGCCATGATTTCATCCGCATCCACCGGCTTGGCCAGATAGTGTGTGGCGCCGAGCTTAATGGCTTCAACAGCTGTTGCCACGCTGGCGTAACCGGTCAGCATGACGATGCGCGTACCCGGGTCCAGTGCTTTGAGTTTCTCAACCAGCACCAGTCCGGATTCGCTGTCCAGTTTGAGATCGACAATGGCGTATTCCGGTGTGGCCGTTTCAGCTTTTGTCAGCGCATCTTCTATATTATGCGTGATTTCCACGCTGAAGCCGCGTTTTGTCATTGCTTTGGCCAGAACATCACAGAAGATTTCATCGTCGTCAACGATGAGCAATGTGGGTAGCTCGGAGATATCTTCGATCATGTCGTGCGCAGAGAGTGTATTGTTGTATCTGAATTCCGGCATCGCATTTATTTTTCTATCAAAGGTATGGTTACTTGGGTGCAGGCGCCGCCTTTTTCGAGATTGAACAAGTGCACAGTGCCACCCAGGCGTTCGATATTGGCGTTGGCCAGAAACAGGCCGATGCCAAATCCCTGCCCCGGGGCTTTGCTGGTGAAGAATGCTTCCCCGGCGCGCTGCGCGGCTTCAGCGGACAGTCCCTCTCCGTCATCGATAATTTCAAGATGCAGGTTGCGGTTGTTCCAATAACTGGTAATCTCAATACATTCCGAGGATGCATCGGCAGCGTTATTGAGCAGATTCAATATGGACTGACCGAGTAACTGACTATCCATGATTTTTGGCGTGGGGCGCGGGCCATCGATGTGATAGCTAAATTTAACCGAAGGTCGTATCAGTTTCCATTTTTCCAGCACCGAGTTCATGAATTTATCTACGGGCACCTGACTGACGCCTTCCACGCGTGTCTGTCCGGCCTTGGCCAGTAATTGTGTCAGTGTCTGTTTGCAGTGCGCAATCTGATCGCGCAGAATCTGAATATTGTTTTGAAATTCACTGTTTTCCGGATATTCTTTCTGTAATTCGCCGGTAATGACAGCCATTGTGGATAGCGGCGTACCCAGTTCGTGTGCAGCACCGGCAGCCAGTGTGCCCAGTCCGATGATCTGCTCATTGCGCAGTGCCTGTTCACGCGCCAGCGCAAGGTCGCGATCACGATCGCGAATTGAAGTACTCATTTTAACGACATACCAGGCGATGATAACCGTGCTCAGCACGAATGTCAGCCACATGCCGGATACATGCAGACTGAACTCAACCAGATGCTTGCTGTGATCATGGGGCAGCGGAATGTAATTAAACAGCAGAATGGTATAGCAGCCGATCGTGATCGCCGATAATGCCCAGGTGTAGCGCCAGGGTAAAGTGGCCGCCGCTATGGTGATCGGCAGCAGATACAGTGAAATAAATGGATTGGTGGAGCCGCCGCTGAAATACAGTAGCGCGCTGAGCGCAAAAATATCGATGAGTAATTGCGCAAAAAACTCAATATTCGATACAGGCCATTTTCGGTGCAGGCGTATCCAGGTCAACAGATTCAATACGGCCAGTAAAACAACGACAACGATCATTTCAGTCCACGGAATATCCAGCGCGATGATTTTGTACACCAGCATGAATGCCAGGCACTGTGCGAGAATCGCGATGTTTCTGAGCATGAACAGGCGTTGCAGATTTTTACTGAGTGGTGCTTGGCTGATGCTGTTAAGCATGATTCGAGTGTTTGCAGTATTTGAGAACTGTGATTTTTTTGAAATGTAAATATTACCTTAGCCTAAATCAAGCCGAATGACCATGCGACATTTTGTCGCAGCGGCATCTATTTATACTCGCTGCATTGTAAAATTTGGCGTCAATTATTTTGGATAGTTCTGGGATATTCAGGGGTATCTGGATTCTGCACTACTGTGCGCATCTTTAACGCTTTGCCAGCTGGGCTATCTATACCCATCCAAAAAAGATTTGCTGTGTGAATCCATGTTCTGGTGACGCCGATCAGTTTTGGCTTTAAGATTGAATGTGGGCCAATTTTTGACAAACCCAGCGATCATTACACTTTGCTGGTACTGTGCTCGAACTGAAGTTGTTGTAACAATGTAACATTCATGATACGTAATAAGGAAGAACAAGTACAGACAGATTCCGGAAAGATTAATGTTCTGCGATGAATGTTGCGGAAATCGTCCGGCATATAAGAGTCGAAGAATGAATAAACCGTGAAGATACCGGATGACAGGATCATGGCGACAGATCTTTTTTTCGGTTAGAATGCGTTGACGATTTTCCTTGTGTGGTAACAGCTTGTTGAGATTGAGTGCGCGTTACGCTTTCCTGGAATAAAGCAAAGCCTATCAATCAATGTAATTTTTATGATTCTGATTTTATTCCCCAATACCCATCCAGACAGCTTGGAGTATAAGCAGTTATTGACACATCTCAATAACCTGCCGGGTATCACTACGCGTGTGCATACCGAAGTCGGTACAGAGCAAACTTTGACCGAATTGTATCTCATCGGGAATACCAAGGCGTTATCTGTCGATGACATCAGAAACCTCCCCTGCGTTGATCGTGTTGTGCGGGTTTCTGAAGAGTACCGTATTCTAGGTCGTCATCAGAATGACGAACGCTCGACCAGTTTTACCTATAACGACGTGGTTTTCGGTCAGGAAACATTAAATGTGTTTGCCGGCTTATGTGCAGTCGATACGTTGGAGCATGTTGAAAGCATGATGCGGGCGTTGCGGGAAAATGGGCAGGCCTGCACCCGAATGGGTGCCTATAAACCACGAACCAGTCCTTATTCGTTTCAGGGGCATGGCAAGTCTTGTCTGCCTTATGTTTTTGATCTGGCGGGCAAATACGACATTAAAGTCATCGCGATGGAAATAACGCATGAGGTTCATCTGGACGAGATCCGTACCGCACTGCATCAAACTGGGAATGCAACAGGCATCATGCTGCAAATCGGCACCAGGAATACACAGAACTTTGAATTATTAAAAATTGTCGGGCGTCAACAGGATTTTCCTGTGCTTATTAAACGTGGATTTGGCATCACGTTGGATGAGTCATTAAATGCGGCCGAATATCTTGCTTCCGAAGGCAATCGCAAGGTTGTTTTCGGCCTGCGTGGCATGAAAACCAACATGGGCGATCCGCATCGCAATTTTGTCGATTTTGCGCATGTTCCTGTGGTCAAACGGCTAACGCGCATGCCGGTTTGCATTGATCCTTCGCACTCTGTCGGGACACGAGCGGCTTCACCTGATGGCATTCTGGACATCATGCATGTGACGGCGCAGGGTATCATAGCAGGGGCCAATATGGTGCTGGTTGATTTTCACCCGTCGCCGAGCAAAGCGCTGGTTGATGGACCTCAAGCGTTGTTGTTAAAGGAATTGCCGTTGTTTCTGGACGATATCCGAATCGCACGAGACACCTATTTGAAGCGCGCTGAACTGGTCAGGCAGTATCAAAAGGGTGAATAATCGCATGTTTTTTTGTCTGATAAGCATTTGTGGAGATGAGTAAATGATTAAGGTATTGCTTTCCAATCCAAGGGGATTTTGTGCCGGGGTTGATCGCGCCATCGGAATTGTCGAGCGAGCACTTTCGATGCATGGTGCGCCGATTTATGTACGCCATGAGGTGGTGCACAATCGTTTTGTGGTTGAGGATCTGGAGAGAAAGGGGGCTGTGTTTGTTGAAAATCTCGATGAAGTGCCTAAAAACAGCATTTTGATTTTCAGCGCGCATGGTGTTTCACATGCTGTACGCCGTGAGGCGGCCAAGCGTAAACTCAAGGTATTTGATGCTACTTGCCCGCTGGTAACCAAAGTGCACGTCGAGGTCGCAAAAATGCGCAAGGAAGGCAAGGAAATTGTCATGATTGGCCATCAAGGTCATCCTGAAGTTGAGGGCACGATGGGTCAGGTTGAGGGTGGCGACACGGGTATGTATCTTGTTGAGACCGAACAAGACGTTCAGAAACTGCAAGTCAAGGATGAATCCAATCTGGCGTATGTCACGCAGACAACTTTATCTGTCGATGATGCCGCGCGCATTGTTGATGCTTTGAAAATGCGTTTCCCGAAGATCAGCGGTCCTAAAAAAGATGATATCTGTTATGCGACGCAGAATCGGCAGGATGCTGTCAAGAAAATGGTGAAACAATGCGATCTGGCGATCGTGGTCGGTTCACCGAACAGTTCGAATTCCAACCGGTTGTGCGAAGTTGCGCGTAATGCCAATGTCGAAGCGTATATGGTGGATAATGCTGAACAGTTAAAAGAAGAATGGTTTGTCGGCAAGCATCATATCGGTATTACTGCGGGAGCATCGGCGCCCGAAATTCTGGTGCAGCAGGTTTTATCCCGGATTAAACAGATTGGTGCGCAGCAGACCGGTGAGGCAGTGACTATCGAGGAACTTGGTGGCGTTGTCGAGTCGGTGGTTTTCCCGATGCCTAAGGGTATAGAATAAAAAAACCGTCCGCAAAAACCAGTCATTTTGAATAACCCGTACCTTAAAATTCAGGATTCCTGATCGTTCATTTAATCTTTCATCCGGATTAAGGAGATTTTTGATGTCCTGATTCCTGAGTGTAATCAGCCCCTGTTTACAGCATGGTATGGATGGGAAGTAATGAATCGGATTGCGACCATCCTGACTGATAGGGACTGGTGTCAAGTCCAGGGTGCTGCATTGAGCCAGTGAGCACATTGGCAAGAATTTCGGCGCTTGCTGGTGCCATGGTTACGCCATAACGAAAATGACCGCTGTTCAAATAAAGGTTGATCAATTCCGGATGTCGACCTATGGTCGGAATGTTCAGTGGAGATCCCGGACGTAATCCGGACCACTGCCGGATAACAGGGCTTTCACGCAGTTTCGGCAAAATGGGCTGCGCCTGCTTCAGCAATTTCTGTCGGGCTGATGCGGTAATCCGTTTATCGAAGCCGATATCTTCCAGTGTGCTGCCGAGTAACAAATGGCCATCCTTCCGCGGTATAAGATAGAGATTTTCTTTGACAACAATTGTTGATATTGGCGGCGTGTCAAATTTAAATAACAACATCTGTCCTTTGATAGGCTGAATATTCAGGCCCAGGGCATGTTTGCCGAGCAATCGCTGGCTCCATGCACCAGCTGCAATGATGTAACTGTCCGCTGTAAAGATGCCGCACGCTGATTGGACGGATAGAACCTTATTCTGTTGAATTTTCCAATCTCGCACACAGCAGTTTTCAACGATTTGACCGCCAAGCTGGATCACGCGCTGACGCAGCGCCTGCAGCAATCGCGGATTACGGATTTGTGCTATGCCGGGCAGAACGACAGCTTCGATATTATCCGGGGCACCATCGGCGGTGCGCTGATTTTCGTCAGCAGGGAAAGGCATGGGTAGTATTTGCCGTCGCATATTAACGTCATGTGTTGCGCACCAGGCTGCGGCGTTTTGTATATCCACAGGTGGTAATACAGTCATGCCGCATTGATGATATTCAGGGTCAATGCCGGTTGCTTTATGCAATGCGGCGACCCAGTCAGGAAACAAGGTGGTGCTGTAATGGACCAATCGTGTTACAGCATCGGTATAATCCCAGGGGCAGATCGGCGAGAGAATGCCACCGCCCGCCCAGGAAGACTCCATACCGGTTTGTCCACGCTCAAGAATGCTAACTTTTGCGCCACTTTCCAGCAGTTTTAATGCCGTAGCCAGACCGATCACGCCTGCCCCTGCAATCATGATGTCGTGTTTTGTAAGCATCAGCGGTTTCATACGTTAAAGGTTGGTGTGGCTCAAATTATAAGAAGCACAGACTTATGAGCGGATCGGGTTATTTTTGGCGTGCCAGAAAAGCCAGAGTGAATCATTTCCGATCCGGAAATGATTCACTGGGAATTAAAGCGGAAGAGTGCAGGAACAGTGATTATGGTGTTCCTTGTTTTTCTTAGAACTGATTATCGTGAACATAAGGCTGTGACCACAGAATGACTTGCATCAGTACGGACTTACGCCAGGCATCCTGCATTTTGTCGACATCCTGGCTTGAATGACCGCTTTTCTCCAGGAATGGGCGCAATGTAGTCGTGATCGGCACCTGAAGTGCAAGAATATAACGTAAATTGATGATAGGTACAGAATCGACGCCGTCGGTTTTATTCTTTTTTATACTGTTGTGACGTAATCCGATTTCATATTGATAGTTAAGCCAGTTTTGGTCGTAGTCGGCGTTGGCGGTATCCAGAATCCATTGCCCGAAACGTTTGCGTACGGCACCAAGATAATCCATATTGGGTTGGCCGTCCGAGGCTTTTGTGAAGTAGTGCAGTAAAAAAGGCGTTGAACCGACAAAACCGTACCAGACGTCCAAAATTTCCTCGACTTGTCCTTTCAAAATATCGTGAGACATTTTTAAATAACGTATATCATCTTCGCCAAACAGAGCGGCCTGCTTTAGTTTTGCAAAATCATCCACAGAGATAGGGGAAGTTGCTACTTCAGTTGTACCGTAGGTATATCCAGGGATATTAGCAGTCATTAAGATTTCCTTTTATTACGATTAATTTGAACATTGAGCATACTGATATAGCTGACAGATGCAAAGAAGGTTGCTTTGTCTGTATATCATTGAATTAGGCAGGAAATTCCCGGTTGCGTACTAAAAATTACATAACCGGAACTCTTGCCAGATGTGATTTTACCGCATTGATTGAGAAATGCGCATGGCCTTGTTTGTGATTGACAATAACCAGTCAGTCATCCGGGCTGTTTGCTTTACACCGAACCAAAATTAAAATCCGCAATCAAGGTCATATCCTTTTTTTTCTGTTGCACCGCTGTGCGTAGTTTATTTAATAACGTGCTTAACTGCAGGTTGAAACTGTCTGCTGCTATGGCGCGGTTCCATTCATCACCGTCAGGATCCGTTTCATCCAGATTTCTCCAGAAAAAAAGACAAAAATCCTGGAAGGGGACAGGTTGCGCAGCGATCAGATCAGATTTGTTTTTTTGACTGATCCACGGTTGTCTTCGCCTTATCAAATCTTCCGCGCCGTGAAGAACAGTAACAGTCAGAAAATCGTACAAATCCGCAGTACAACGAATTTTCTCAAACTCTGTAAGAATCTGTCCATTCCTGTTCATGGCAATCAGTTGTTGCAGTGCTTCAGTAGAGACTTTCAGGCTGACTCCCGTTTGCAAGGTATAAATTTTATCAAGCGTCATAGGAAATTGAATCGGAAAATCGAAAAAATAACAAACGATTAGATTTATGGTTTTCTGCAAGGTTCATTCACCTTTGCTTGTTTTTCGTGTTGATCATTTTTCAGCCAGAATACGTTGTTTTTGTATTGAAATCAGACAAACTAATTGATGGTCACTTTTGCAAACTTTCGTTTACCGACCTGAACGACAACCGATGCGCCGCGGGATAGCTTCAACGATTTATCTTCAATTTTTTCTCCGTCCAGCTTCACCGCACCCTGATCAATCATGCGCTGCGATTCACTGGTACTGGCGGTCAATCCGGTCTGTTTTAAAAGCTGTGTTAGAAAAATATCGCTATCGGTAATGTGCAGGATTTTTTCGGGCATGTCATCGGGTAATGATCCACGTTTGAAGCGTGTCTCAAAATCGATCAATGCGGCTTCGGCTTCCTTGCGGTTATGGAAACGTGTCACTATTTCCTGCGCAAAAAGTACTTTGATGTCTCTTGGGTTGCGTCCGTCACTGACTTCTTTGCGCCATGTGCGAATGGTCTCCAAGGACTCAAAAGAGAGCAGGTCGATATAGCGCCACATTAACTGATCCGATACGGACATCAGTTTGCCAAAAATTTCCTTGGGATTCTCGGTAATGCCGACGTAGTTGTTCAGTGATTTGGACATTTTATTGACGCCATCGAGACCCTCCAGAAGCGGCATCGTGAGTATGCATTGCTGGGGCTGGTCAAAATGCCGCTGCAATTCGCGTCCCATCAGGAGATTAAATTTCTGATCAGTACCGCCGAGTTCGAGATCGGCTTTTAGTGCAACGGAATCATAACCTTGAACTAACGGGTATAAAAATTCATGTATCGCAATAGATTGATTGTTTCGATAGCGTTTCTCAAAATCATCGCGTTCAAGCATACGGGCAACAGTATAAGTTGCGGCCAGACGGATAAGATCTGCCGCATTGAACTGATTCATCCAGGTAGAATTAAAGACAATTTCAGTTTTTTCGGGATGCAGAATTTTGAATACCTGAGCAGTGTACGATCTCGCATTTTCAGCCACTTGTTCGCGTGTCAACGGGGGGCGCGTTGCATTTTTACCGCTCGGATCGCCAATCATGCCGGTGAAATCGCCAATCAGAAATAAGATATGGTGCCCCAGATCCTGTAGCTGTCGCATTTTGTTGAGCAATACGGCGTGTCCCAGATGTAAATCAGGTGCGGTGGGATCAAATCCGGCTTTTACCCGTAATGGTTTCCCGGTGCGCAATCTGACTTCCAGTTCTTTCTCGATGAGAAGTTCATGGCTACCGTGTTTAATGATTTCCAAATGCTGGCTGATAGATATGTTCACGATTAATAAGTCTTAAAAAAACATTCCCTGAAACTGATCGGCGCTGCAAAACCCACGTGCCCGCCACGTTTGAGGCTACAATTTCGTAAATTGTACTTTAGTACATGGCTTGCAATTTTTCATGTTAGAATCGCAAAGATTTTTTTGTAGCATGATATGAATTAATATAAAGCTAAATAAGCAAAGGGGGCCGACCTACATGCGATTTATGCCAATACGCAGCAAATCCGGAATTTTAGCGCAAAAATCATCTCGACTGACCAAAAAAAAACTACGCTGGTTAATTGTTCTATCTACTATACCTTTGTTTGGTTTTGTGACTGCGTTTGGTATAGCACCCAGTTCTACATTGTATCAGGACGTTCCGATTGAAGAAGTTGTTCGTGACCTGTATTTACCCGATGTTCTTCCTGAGCTTGAAACCACATCGAACGAACCTTTCTGGCAACAGGAGAATATTCGTCGCGGTGACACCGTTTCAGCAATACTCGACCGGCTGAATATCAATCCACAAGATAAAGTAGAATTCATGCGCGTAGCGCGAAACAGCCGTGCAATGCGCCAGCTGGTTCCAGGCAAAACGATGCAGGCACAGACCACAGCAGATGGGGAATTAATCACACTGCGCTATTTCTTCGGTCAGGAAGAATTGTTTCTGATGGAAAAAACGGACAACGGCTTTATAATGTCCGAGCAAAAAATTGAACTTGAGACTCAGGTACATATGAAATCCGGTATCGTGAACAGTTCGCTGTTTGCCGCGACGGATAGTGCGGGTATCCCTAATACAATCACGATGCAGATGATAGAGATCCTGGCCTCCGATATCGATTTCCACCGTGATTTGCATAAAGGGGATCGCTTTGCTGTTGTTTATGAGACGTTGATTAATAACGATGGAGAACATGCAAAAGTTGGCAAGGTTCTGGCTGTAGAGTTTGTCAATAAAGACAGGACTTATCAGGCTGTCTATTTTCAATCGTCCAATGGTGATTTCGGATATTACACCCCGGAAGGGAAAAGTCTGCGCAAGGCTTTTCTTATGGCTCCACTTGATTTTTCACGCATCAGTTCAGGTTTTTCCAATGCCCGCTTTCATCCGGTTCTCAAAGAATGGCGCGCACACAAGGGAATAGACTATGCCGCGCCCACTGGAACGCCGGTCAAAGCAACAGCGGATGGTGCGGTGAATTTCGTCGGTACTCAGCGAGGATATGGTAAGTTGATTGTGCTTAAGCACAACGGTCCCTATGAAACAGCCTATGGTCATTTATCCCGTTTTGCAAAGGGAATTGCAAATGGTTCGCGCGTCAAACAAGGTGACATCATCGGTTATGTGGGTATGACAGGCATGGCAACAGGTCCGCATCTGCACTATGAGTTGAGAGTGAGCGGCGTGCAGCGCGATCCTGCAAAAGTTGCTTTGCCGGCCGCGACGCCTATTGCCAAGAAGGACATGCCTGCTTTTCGAAGCGAAGCCGAGTCGCTGGTCGCGCGGTTAGATATTATCCGGAATATGCATTTCGCCGCATTGGATTAGTTTTATAAATCTGATCAGTTTTTGGAATCAACTTATTATATCGGTATCATGTCAGGCACAAGCCTGGACGGCGTCGATGCAGTACTGGTCGACTTAGGACTGCAACGGCGCGAACTGATCAAAACTTTTTTTCTACCTTATGACTGTACGTTGAAAGCAAAATTGCTGGCGTTGCAGTATCCGAATAACGACGAGCTGAATCAAGCGGCGCTGATGGCTAACCAATTGGCTGATCTGTATGCGCGGGCCATTAACGGCCTGCTCGAGAATGATATATGTCTGCTGCAGAATGTATTGGCGATTGGTTGTCATGGTCAGACCATCCGGCACTGTCCGCAAAACGGTAAACGCTACACTATACAACTTGTTAATGCGGCGTTACTTGCTGAATTAACACAGACTACAGTTGTTGCGGACTTCAGGAGTCGGGATATCGCAGCCGGCGGCCAGGGCGCTCCACTAGTGCCTGCTTTTCATCAGGCGCTGTTCATGGATTCCGGGCATCAGCGTATCATTGTTAATATCGGCGGCATCGCCAACATAACTTATCTCGATGCAGGCGAGCCGCTGACAGGCTTTGATTGCGGACCGGGAAATTTATTGATGGATGCATGGTGCTCGTATCATCTCGGACAACCCTATGACAAGAATGGCCGGTGGGCTGCGGCCGGAAAAGTGCTTCCCGATTTACTCGAAAAATTCTATGCCGATGATTTCTTTGCCAGTCCTCCACCCAAGAGTACGGGCAGAGATTTGTTCGATTTCAGCTGGCTGGAGCGGCACCTGCAGGGCGGCGAGTCTCCTGAAGATGTTCAGTGCACATTACTGCAATTGACTGCACTTTCCATTGTATCGGCGATCAATCAATATTATCCTGCAACTGATGAAGTGTATTTATGCGGTGGCGGAGCGCATAACAGGGTGTTGTTCAACACGCTAAAGAAACAATTGTCTGGCAGAAAGGTGGCGCTGACCGATGAACTCGGTGTCCCGGCTGACTGGGTCGAAGCTTATGCTTTTGCCTGGCTTGCACAGCAAACCATTTGCGGGCAGACGGGCAATGTGCCTTCGGTAACCGGTGCAAAAGGAAAGCGGGTACTTGGCGCTATCTATCCAGCCTGAAAAGGCATTGGAAACAACAAAAAGCATGCCACCCGTCATTTTTTTTCATTAAAGAGAGAAATCCCCGGTTTTTCTTTTAAACAGAAAACGATGAACCACATCCACACGTACTTGATGCGGCTGGATTCTTGATTACAAATTGCGCGCCCTGTATGTTTTCCTGATAATCAATTTCGGCGCCAGCCAGATATTGATAACTCATGGAATCAACCAGTAGCTGCACACCGTTTTTTTCCGTGATCATATCATCATCGTTGATTGTTTCATCAAATGTAAATCCATATTGAAAGCCGGAGCAACCGCCGCCACTGATAAAAACTCTGAGTTTCAGTGCGGGATTGCCTTCTTCCTCGATCAATTGCCTGACCTTATCGGCGGCGCTTTCGGTAAATGCAAGTGGTGGGTTTTCCATGCCAGAAGCTTCGGTCTCAGTTAATATTATCTAGAAAATTGTTATAAAAATACATTAGAGCACACATTTCACTGCCCAGTTTCATGCATCATCTTTATTTTCCGGATTGTGATCGGGTGCTGCAGAAACTAATGCGGGTGTATGATTCGTTTGAATTTTCCGATCACCACGTATCATTTTTCCGTCAACCGATGCGCCAAGCTGTACTTCAATGACTTCATAATAAACATCGCCGTGAATCTGCGCATTGCTCTGTAATTCAAGATACTTTGTCGCCATGATGGGGCCACTCACAATGCCGTTGATAATTACATTGGCAACTTGAATTGTACCGTTGATTTGACCTGCATTGCTCAGTACCAGTGTACTGTGTTCCTCGTCTTCGGCGATGACGTTTCCATCGATACGCCCGTCAATCCGTAAGCCACCGGTAAAGCTGATATCGCCTTTTATTTGTGTGTTTGTACCAATCAATGTATCAATATGACTGTTAAATTTGGTTTTTTTCTTTTTGCCGAACATGATTTGCTCTTTATAACGACAGATCGACCGTTCTTGTCAGCCTTGCCTGCCGATCATTTTTCTCAAATACCTGTACTTCAATACTTTCAACTTCCATGCCGGGTGGCGCTTTAAAATTTTCTTCTATTCTATGATAGAACTTGAAATAAACCGAAAAATTTTGTTGTGCATTATTGTTGGTCAGCATGACTTTTTTTCGTTGCTCATTGTGTCGTAAATTAACCATGAGCTTCAGATAGCCGTTAAATTCTTGCGTTCGTGGTCCGCCCTGAACCAATGAAAGCGAATACCGGTAGATATTCGGATTAATATCTTTCTTTAAACTGAGGTGATGAATGGAAATACCGCTATCCAGCTTTGTATTGCCTGCCATGACATGCTCAAAAAAGTCCAATTCGCCTTTCAATAGATTGTTTTCTTTACTCAGCTGCTTGGTCTGTTTGATCAGGTCGTCATTTGTTGTTTGCAGTATCTGAAACTGCCGGGTCAGTTCTGCCAGTTGCACACACAATGACTCTCCATTTTTCTTTAAGCATTCTACAGCATCATACCATTCTCCTTGTTTTATGTGAGATATGGATTCTTTTTTTTCAATTGCGTTCCGTTTTCCTGCTTCATACATGCCCCAGGATAGTAGCAGTAAAAAAAGGGATATGATCACTGTCGCCATTAATCGAAGTGACCATGAAACATAGGGGCGCACCACCATGCGAGAAGAATGGATTTCCGATTTTTTATTGAATAATTTGAACACTTGGCGATATTTCCAGCAACAGAAAGAGCAACGATAGCGACTAAGGCAATAGTGGTATCTGGCTGATCCCCAGTGTTTCTGGCATATTGAACATGAGATTCATGTTCTGGATAGCTTGTCCGGCTGCACCTTTGACCAGATTGTCAGTAACTGACAGGATGACTATTGTATCGCTGCCTTGCGGTCTGTGTACTGCAATACGGCACATATTGGAACCCCGTACTGAGCGGGTTTCAGGGTGACTGCCTGATGGCAGTACATCGACAAATGACTCATCAGCGTAACGTGTCTCATATAATGCCTGCAGATCAACTTTTCTTTTCCGGGTTAATCGCGCATAAAGTGTGGCATGAATGCCACGGATCATGGGTACTAAATGCGGCACAAATGTAAGGCCGACCGGTTTCTTCGCAACATTGGACAAT
The DNA here is from genome assembly GCA_028577615.1 of Nitrosomonas sp. Lineage (GTDB taxonomy): Bacteria > Pseudomonadota > Gammaproteobacteria > Burkholderiales > Nitrosomonadaceae > Nitrosomonas. The sequence goes on along the minus strand of JAJSDU010000006.1, from coordinate 35,683 downwards.
CCCTGCCTGATTTCAGGGAGGTGGCGATGCCCTTGAACGCCGTATGCCTTGAAATTGTCAGCAGCCTCCGCAAGCAGAGTATGTACTTCCGCTTTTCTTCCGGCGCCGGATACGCCGGACTTTACATCGGCGGTCAGATGATCGATGTCTATCAGCTCGGCTTCTACTAATGGAAGAAAACCCAGCTGAACGGCCGTAGGATAACAGCCTGGGTTGGCGACGAGTCGTGCACGCTTTACCTCGGCGCGATTAATCTCAGGCAAACCATATACTGCTTCTGCTACCAGATCCGGGCAGGCATGATGCATGCCGTACCATTTCTCCCATACGGCAACATCTTTAATGCGGAAATCGGCAGATAAATCGATTATTTTTACGCCTGCCTGTATCAGTTCTTCAGCCTGTTGCATGGCGATTCCGTTCGGAGTTGCAAAAAATACCAGATCACATTCGTCAAGCCTCGAATTGGCAGGATCGCTGAATCTGAGATCAATATGTCCTCTCAGGCTGGTAAACAGATCGGCAACTGCCATGCCTGCCTCGCTGCGCGATGTGATCGTTGTGATTTTGACTTCCGGATGTTGCGCGAGAAGCCGCAATAACTCAACACCTGTATACCCCGTGCCTCCGACAATGCCTACATGTATCATGTTGGATTCCCGTTAAAAATTTTAATGTCTGATGGTTATTAAAAATTGTCAAAAAGAAAATAAAAAAGCCGCTCGTTTAAAGCGGCTTTCTGGATGCTTGCATTGCGTAGAAGGCTAGCGTTTGGAGAATTGCTTGCGCCGTCTGGCTTTGCGCAATCCAACTTTCTTTCTTTCAACTTCACGCGCATCCCGCGTCACGAATCCAGCTTTGCTTAAGACTGGCTTGAGCGCTGCGTCATAGTCAATCAATGCACGTGTAATGCCGTGACGCACTGCGCCAGCCTGTCCTGACTCACCACCGCCGTGAATATTTACTATAATATCAAAAGTCGTCAGATGATCGGTCAATTCAAGTGGCTGGCGTACGATCATGCGTCCTGTTTCGCGGGAAAAAAACTCATCAACAGGTTTGCTGTTGACAATAATCGAACCTGTTCCAGGTTTAATAAAGACACGCGCTACTGCGCTTTTGCGTCGTCCTGTGCCGTAATTATGCTGAGTGGCCATATATTCTAAGCTCTGATTTCCAAGGGTTGTGGTTGTTGTGCTGCATGTGGATGCGCATCCCCGGCATATAGCTTGAGTTTCTTTATCATTGCGTATCCCAGAGGGCCTTTTGGCAGCATGCCTTTAACCGCTTTCATCAGTGGTCTGGCGGGAAATCGCGCATGCATTTTTCCAAAGCTGGTTTCATATATACCGCCAGGATAGCCTGTGTGTCTGTAATATTTTTTGTCATCCACTTTATTACCGGTCACGCGGAGTTTGTCGACATTGATGACAATGATATAGTCGCCGGTATCAACATGTGGCGTATATATGGCTTTATGTTTGCCGCGCAGGCGATGCGCAATTGCTGAAGCAAGTCTGCCCAATACTTTGTCAGTCGCGTCAATGACAAACCAGTCGTGGCTGACTTCATGTGGCTTGGCTGAAAATGTTTTCACAAAATAACCTATCATACATATTCAAAAAGAGCCGGTGATTCTATTTCAGACCACCTTAAATGTCAAATACTATCGCTGATTTCCATTTTATTCTCGGTTTTCAATATACATTGAATTCAATAGAATCTACTGTTCCTGTCAGTACAGACTTTCATTGCCGGATTTGTTTTTTGTCCGCATACTGCCCGCAATAATTTTATACTCCAGCAGACGGCATTCCAGTGCACCATTGAATAAAGGGATGCGCCGGGAAGCTTGCAGACGTATGGTTTTCGCTAACGATGGATCGGCCGTAAAAATATAGGCGTTCCAACCAATGAATTTGTTTTTCAGCACATTGCCCAGTTTTGGATAGAATTCGGCCAGTAATCCGGTTTCCCCGATGCGTACGCCGTAGGGAGGATTAGTGACCAGTATGCCCTGTGATTGCGGAGAGGAGGTTTCTAAAACATTAGCCTGTTTGAGATGTACCGCATCGAACAGGCCTGCTGCTTCGAGATTGATACGTGTGTCTGCAAGCGCATAGCCATATAGATCGCTGCCGTAGACAGGGATTTGTGTTACCGGGAGCTGTGCCGAGGATGCCTGATCCTTCAATTTTTGCCATTGTATCTGGTCGAATCGTTTGAATTGTTCAAACGCAAAATGACGCCGCAGGCCGGGCGCGATGTTAAATGTCATTTCAGCCGCTTCGATCAGGAAAGTACCGCTGCCGCACATGGGATCGAGAAAAGGGATTCCCGGTTGCCAGCCGGAAAGATGCAGTATTCCCGCCGCCAGATTTTCGCGCAAGGGTGCATTGCCGCTGTTTTTCCGATAGCCCCGCTTGAATAGCGCTTCACCGGAGGTATCCAGATAAAGCGTAAACTGTCGTGCATCCAGAAAACCATGTATACGTATATCGGGTGCTACAGTATTAACACTTGGGCGCTTGCCGGAAACTTTTCGAAATTTATCGCAAACGGCGTCCTTGATTTTTAAGGTAATGTATTCAAGACTGCGCAAGGGACACTGGACTGCGGCAAGATTGACGCGAATGGTCAGTTCGGGGGGGAACCACTCGGGCCAGGGCAATGCAGCCGTTGTGTCGTAAATGTCCTGTTCGTTGCGGTACGGTTTTTTTGCGACTTGCCATAAGACACGGCTGGCGATACGGCTGCGAAGATTGACATGATAGCAGGTTAACCAGTTGCCCTGAAAATGCACGCCGCCGCTGGTTGTCTGCACCGCGGTGGCGTGCATCGCGATCAATTCATCAGCCAGAACGGTCTCAAGCCCCCGCGGGCAGGGTGCAAAAAACTGCAAGGCATCAGGTTCCAAGCGCACCTAATCTTGTGTTTTGATTGCTTTCCATATGGCAATGCTCAATACAGCCCACGCGGCCAGATAAGCTATGCCGCCAAAAGGTGTAATCATGCCGAGGCCGCGCATTTCTGTCAGACTGATGACATACAAGCTGACGCTGAAAAGAATGATGCCGAGCAACATGAGCCAGCCGGACAACTCGATCAGGCGTGATTTCGTGTAATGCAACAGTAACAGACCGACAAAAAGTAGACCAAAGGCATGGTAGAAATGATACTGCACGCCGGCATGATAAATCACCTGCATTTCTTCGGAGAGAATATGTTTCAGGCCATGTGCGCCAAATGCGCCCAGTGCGATACAAATGAAAGTATTGATGGCGCCCAGCATAAGAAAAAATTTAGGCATTGCTGATTTTCCTTTTTTGGATTTTGGAAATTGTTGAAATTCATGTACATTGAGTCTCGGATCGTCGGTAATTTTTAGTTTTTGTTGATGTTTTGAATCTGCGCGTCGATCTGCCCCTGCGCGAATTTTACCTGAATTTTATCATTCTTACGGAGTTGATTCGTACTGCGGATAATCTCTCCGTGCGTGGAATAAGTAATGCTGTAACCGCGTTCCAGCACTGCTTGTGGATTAAGGTTTGCCAATCTGGCCTGATAGTGCTGCAATTGAGCCGATAATGTTTCGTAATAACGTGTCAGCCCCTGTTGAAGGCGCGTCGATAGCCGGTCAATCAGTCCGGTTGAGCGCGACAGATCGGTGTGGTTTTGCAGAGTGCGCAGCAGGCGCTGTTCCAGTTCATTGATTTTCCATTGTTTTTGCGCGATGTGATAATTCCGGTTATTGGCGATGCGTTCTCGCAAATGGCGCAGATGCGCAAGCTGATGGCTGATTCGTTCGCCCGGATGAGTGAGCCGGTGTGCAAGCAGATCTATTTGTTGCATGTGGTTCTCGATGCGTCGTAGTGCGGCGCGCTGTAGATTTTTCTGCAATCGCTTCAATTGCTGCAATAATTCTTCCATGGAAGTGCTGACTAACTCCGCTGCGCCGGTCGGGGTGGGTGCGCGTTTGTCGGCTACGAAATCGGCGATGGTAAAGTCGGTTTCATGACCAATGCCGCAGATAATCGGAATCGCGCATGCGGCGATAGCCTGTGCGACAATTTCCTCATTGAATGCCCATAAGTCCTCAATACTGCCGCCCCCGCGGCAAAGAATCAAAATGTCGCAATCCTGCCGATCTGATGCTGTCGTGATTGCCGTCGCTATGTTTAGTGCCGCATCTTTGCCCTGCACGGGCGTTGGATAGATAATGACCGGCAGTATCGGCATGCGGCGTTTCAGCGTGGTAAGTACATCGTGCAGTGCGGCTGTGGCGGGAGACGTAATAATGCCGATTTGTTTTGGGAAAGCGGGAAGGTTTCGCTTTCGCGTCGGATCAAACAATCCGGCTTTTTGCAGCTTGTTCTTGAGCTGTTCAAAGGCTTCGAACAGTGCGCCCAGGCCGGCCTGGCGAAGGGTTTCGATATTCAATTGATAATCGCCGCGCGCCTCGTAGAGCGTTACCAGCGCTAATGCTTCAATCTGTGCGCCATCTTTCGGGTTCCAATCGATGAACTGGTTTTTGTGGCGAAACATGACGCAGCGCACTTGTGCGCTTGCGTCTTTCAGTGAAAAATACCAATGCCCCGAAGGGTAGCGTTTGATATTGGAAATCTCTCCTTTGACCCAAAGCAAGGGAATGTTGCTCTCCAGGACGGTTTTGACATTACGGTTCAATTCGCTGACCGTTATAATAGAATGTGGAATTTCGAGCGTGATGAGAGATGTCATATTGATATGGAAATGCGTATACGTTCTGGTAAAAATTTCATCATAATCTGTTTTTGTGAGAGCGGTTACCATTGACTGTGTTTGTTTTTCTGTAGTAGATAATTATAACATGTTGTTTATTAGTGTATAAATGAATATAATTCGTGTCTGGTCGGCAGATGGGGTGGAATTTTCGAGATTTTTCGGTGGTGACCAGGATTTGTGTTTTTAAAATAGTTGATAAACTGATGTGCGGTATTTGCGTCCGGATCCTGGTTGAAAGCAAATCAGTTCGATCGCTTCGCGTGCCAGAGAATTTGCTTAAACTGCTCTATACTTGCTAAATTAATTAACCGGGAGGAAATGGCGTGTTGTCCTTGATTGAAGCTGCGGGCTGGCCGGTGTGGCCGATTATTTTCGCTTCCATTATTGCGGTAGGCATCATTGGTGAGCGCATGTGGTCGTTGCGAAGAGGTGTCGTTGTGCCCAGGGATCTGTTGTCCAGAGTACTGAATGAATACAAGCGAAGCGGCGTGACGCAGGAAATGATCAAAAAGCTTCAGCAGCATTCCCCCTTGGGTCGTATTTTTGCCGCCGGACTGCAAAACGAAACCAGTACGCGTGAAATTATGAAGGAATCGATCGAGGAAGCTGGGCGCGTGGTTACGCATGACCTGGACCGCAACCTGACGACGCTCGGAACGATTGCGGCACTGAGTCCGTTGATGGGTTTGTTTGGCACATTGGTCGGGATGATCGAGATTTTCGGCTCGAATTCGCCAACGGGCAGCAATCCGGCGCAACTGGCTTACGGTATTTCCGTTGCGCTCTACAATGCCGCATTTGGCATACTGGTTGCTATTCCGAGCATGATATTCTACCGTCACTTCAGGGCCAAAGTTGATGCGCTGACGATTGAAATGGAATTGCAGGCCTTGAAATTGGTTGAAATTGTCCAGGGTGCGCGTGCCGCGGCAAATGTTAAAAGCGAATATCCTGTCTGAGTCATTGATCAATCACATATTTTGTCATTTTCATTTTTACCGTCACTGAAGCTGCAACGGATCGGCTTTTCTTATATCCACATATCAACAGACGAATTCTGTTTTTTACCGACATAAACAAAGGAGGTCGGCGTGAGTGATCGCCGTGTACTGGTTACGGGCGGAGGCGGTTTTATTGGTTTGCATCTTGTTCAGCAATTGCTGGAGCGCGGTGAAACCGTCAGAGTACTGGAATTGTCCGATGTTCCGTTGCCTATTGATGTCGAAGTGGTGCGTGGATCGATATGCGATGCCTATACAGTGAGCAAGGCATTAAAAGATGTGGACAGGCTTTATCATCTTGCAGCCAACCCGAATTTATGGGCGCGCGATAAAACTGATTTCAGGCGCGTCAATTATGAAGGCACCTGCACGGTTCTGCAGGAAGCGGCAAAGCATGATCTTGAGGTTATTGTTTATACTTCCACCGAATCCATTCTGACTGGTAAGCGACGCCATGAAACCATGGTTGATTCAGCCGCGAAACGGTTGATTCAGGAAATGCCCGGACTATACTGCCGCTCAAAATTCCTTGCCGAGCAGGCGGCGTTTGAAGCCGCGGCTGATGGACTGCCGGTTGTGATCGTCGCGCCGACGCTACCGATCGGTCCCGGCGACCGCAGGATCACGCCGCCGACGCGCATGATACTGGATTTTATCAACCGTTCCAGTCCGGCTTATCTTGAGTGTGGTTTCAATATGATCGATGTGCGTGATGTCGCTGCCGGACACATACTTGCTGCCGAGCATGGCCGGTATGGGGAGCGGTACATACTGGGTAATGAAAACATAACACTGAGCAGATTTCTGAGTTTGATCGAGAAAATCACGGGACTGGCGATGCCGAAAAGACGTATTCCTTTCTGGGTTGCTTTAGCTGCGGGTACTGTGAGTGAATTTGTGGCTGATTATATAACGCATCGTCAGCCACGGGCTCCTTTGACCGGTGTCAGGCTGGCGCGCTATCCCATGTATTTTGACAGCGATAAAGCAATCAAGGAACTGGGATTGCCGCAGAATTCCATCTATCAGGCGCTGTCGGATGAAATTGAATGGTTGCTCGAGCAAGGATTGATCGAACGCCGTTTACCGTTGCGGCAGCGGATCTAGTTGCAGGGATATTTTATAACATGATGCACGTATCTCGTATTACAATAGCATGTTTATACAGAGCTTCCGGTTGTATTGCGCAATGAATGCACAGTTCTTTTTTATCAAGAACTTATATCCCAGGACATTAAATCGCTTGATCAGACTTATTTTTTTATCGATGTGCTGCGCGTTTCTCCTGGGATGTTCATCGATGTCGAAAAAAGATGCTGCCGATGTCGACCCGATTGATCCGCATGAAGATATCAATCGCATATCCTATGATTTTACGGATAAAGTTGATCGCATGCTCTTTGAACCGGTAGCTGATGTTTATGCTGACTATGTGCCTGATGCAGCGCAGCGGTCTATTGGAAATTTTTATGACAATCTGTCCTATCCTAATGTCGTGCTTAACGCCTTTTTGCAGGGCAAGATAAAGCAGGGATTTTTCGACGGATTGCGTTTCGCGGTGAATTCCACTGTCGGCATGCTGGGTTTGTTTGATATGGCCACGCATATGGGGCTGGAAAAGCATGATGAGGATTTTGGTCAGACGCTTGCAGTCTGGGGATTCGACTCCGGTTCTTATCTGTTTATCCCGATTTTAGGGCCGAGCAGCAAGCGGGATGTGATCGGCGTGCCTGTAACCGTTGTCACCAACATGCTTTTTTATGCCGGTTATGTTGTTGGAGCGCCTGTTTTTGTACCGCTGACAGTACTGGGGGCAATCGACAAACGTGCGCGCCTGGCCGGACCGATGCGCATTCGCGACCAGGCGGCACTGGATCCCTATTTGTTCGTGCGGGAAGCATCGCTGCAACAGCGCGAATTTTTAATCCACGATGGCAATCCACCGCTCAGACTTTACGATGATGAGTTATTCCAGGACAATCCTTTTGATGTGAAGCCTGAAAATAAGGTTCCCGGCGCGGAACCTTCGGGCAATGATCAATTAGAATAAGCAATCGAGAGAATGGAAAATTTCCGGAATGAAGCGTACAGGCAATAAAAACATACGAATTGCTGAGAATGAGATTAACCCTAACGATGATTTTATGAACGGAATGCATGAAAGCTTGAGAGTCAAGGAAGATGACGGTTTAACCGGAAAAGATGAAGCAATTCTGCCGGCGCTGGAAGAACAGTTCAATAAAGCGCGTTCGGCATTATTGGCATCGCAGAATCCTGATGGTCACTGGTGCTTCCCGCTGGAGGCGGATTGCACTATCCCGGCGGAATATATTTTGATGATGCATTTTATGGATGAAGTGGATGTCTTGCTCGAAAAGAAGATAGCCCGTTTTATCCGGTCGAAACAGGACCAGTCACATGATGGCTGGCCTTTGTACTATGGTGGTGATTTCGACATCAGCTGCACGATCAAGTCCTATTATGCATTGAAACTGGCGGGAGACTTGCCGGATGAGCCGCACATGGCGCGTGCGCGCGAAGCTATCCTGAAACGTGGCGGTGCAGCCCGTTCCAATGTGTTTACCCGTCTGCTGCTGGCCATGTACCGGCAAATACCGTGGCGGGGCGTACCGGTTGTTCCGTCTGAGCTGGTGTTGTTGCCGCGCTGGTTTCCATTTCATCTGAGCAAGATTTCCTACTGGTCGCGCACTGTGATGGTGCCGCTGTCCATTTTATGTACCTTGAAAGCGAAAGCCGCAAATCCGCGCGGGATTGATGTTCGTGAACTATTTACCGTTCCGCCCGAAGAAGAAGACAATTATTTTCCCAAAGCCGATACGCGCCTGAAGCGTTTTTTTATGTGGGTTGAGCGTATCCTGTCAAAGATAGAGCCGCATCTTCCTGAGTTTATGCGCAGTTACTCGATACGCCGCGCCGAGCGCTGGACGCTTGAGCGATTAAACGGAGAATGTGGCATCGGCGCTATTTTTCCGGCCATGGTGAATGCCTATGAAGCGCTGGCTTTATTGGGCTATCCGGAAGATCACCCCAATCGCGTACAGTGCCGTAATGCTTTGCTCGGCCTGCTGATTGATGAAGGTGACAGAGCCTGGTGTCAGCCGTGCACTTCACCAGTCTGGGATACTGTGCTCAGCGGACTGGCTTTGCAGGAAGATGCTGAAACGGACCAGAAACCTGTGCAGGCTGCGATGGATTGGCTGCTGACCAAACAGATCATGGACGAACCGGGTGACTGGCGTGATAAGTGTCCTGACCTGCCGGGCGGTGGCTGGGCGTTTCAATATGCCAATCCACATTATCCTGATCTCGATGATACAGCCGCTGCGGCTTGGGCGCTGGTTCAGGCGCAGACTCAGAGTTCGTCAAATGAACAGGCCTATACGCATGCGATTGAACGCGCCGCCAGCTGGCTTGCGGGAATGCAGTCAAGCAACGGCGGCTTCGCCGCATTTGATATAGACAATACTTATCATTACCTCAATGAAATTCCGTTTGCCGATCATGGCGCTTTGATTGATCCTCCAACCAGCGATGTTACTGCCCGGTGTGTCGGCTTGCTCAGCCTGCTTAGTGATCCAGCGTATCAAAAGGCCGTGCAGCGCGGTATTGAGTTTCTGCTCAAGGAACAGGAAGCCAACGGTTCCTGGTTCGGTCGCTGGGGAACAAACTATATCTATGGTACCTGGTCAGTGCTTGAAGCGCTGCGGCTGGCGAAACTGGAAACAGATCATATTTCCATACGGCGCGCCGCGCTATGGCTAAAATCCGTTCAACGGGAGGATGGCGGCTGGGGAGAAACTAATGATTCTTATTTTGATCTGCAACAGGCCGGACGGTTTGAAACCAGCACTTCGTTTCAGACGGCCTGGGCAATACTGGGTCTGATGGCGGCCGGTGAAGTGCATAGCCAGTCGGTGCGCGATGGTGTGGATTATCTGCTGCGCACGCAATCGGACAATGGCCTGTGGGAAGAGCCCTGGTTTACTGCGCCGGGATTTCCGCGGGTTTTTTATCTGAAGTATTACGGCTATTCCAAATATTTTCCGGTATGGGCGCTGGCGCGCTATCGCGCCTTTACCAGAAGAGGCGCATGACATGGAGGATAGCGGCATACTTGGCATTGTATCCGCATTGAAGTCTGAAGCAAGCTGCTTAATGAAAATGCGTTTTGCGCTCTTTAAAGTCGCCAGAATAGCTCCCACGACACGGCTGTGTCTTAGCGGGATGGGGCCCGAAGGCGCTTTGAAAGCGACACAGATTCTGCATGAAAATGGAGTGGATGCGCTGCTCAGTTTTGGTGTGGCTGCCGCACTCGATAATGCTTTGGTTCCCGGCGATCTGGTGTTGCCTGAAATGATTCACAGCAACGGCAGGTCATTGCCGGTATCACTCGAGTGGCGGGAACGCATTGCGGAATTGCTGCCTTCCTGTTTAACCGTTGCTGGCGGAACGCTTGCAGGTACGGAGAAACCATTGTTTCTGCGGCAGGAAAAAATCAAACTGAGAGAAGAAACCGGCGCCTGCGCCGCCGATATGGAGACTGCGACTGTCGCCGAGTTCGCCGCGCGCGCGGATTTACCTTTCATCGCCATACGCGCCATTGTCGATCCGCTTGAATTTTCGCCGCCGTCAGTATTGATGAATGTTGTTCACCCCGATGGCACGACGGATATCCTGCGGTTGTTGCCATTATTGTTTAATGGCTCAATACCGTTCAAAACGCTTTTTCATTTAGGCATGGGCATGCACGCAGCCCGTTCGACGCTGAGCAAGGCCGTAAAAACAGTCGGTCTTACTTTTAAGCGCGAACTGACGGACCGCAGCCATGCGTATGCACTGATCGCCGGAGAGGAAACAGGCGACGGCATCACCAACGCTCCAGTCAACAATTAGCTGCAAGCAGCGCGAGTGCGGTCGGCTTTGTCCGCCTGCGCGGGCGGATCAGATTACGGACAGCGGCAAAATTCCGCTTGCTGAACTGAACGCGCGACTGCGGATCGGGATCGATGGTTTCCAGTGCTTCAACAGCCGCAACGCGCGGCGCCAGACCGGCAAAGTTGGCAACCTGTATGGATAATCCCGGACGCGCGTTCAATTCGATAATCATGGGGCCCTGATCCCTGTCGAGAACAATATCCACGCCGAGATAGCCTAGTCCTGTCATTTCATAACAGGCCGCCGCCAGTTCGAGCAGTTTGTCCCAATGCGGTACAGTAAGATTTGAAAAGGGTTTGCGCGTGTCGGGGTGGAAATAAACCGGATCGCCATATTGTACGGCATGCAATGCTTCACCGGTACCGATATCGATGCCGACGCCGACCGCGCCCTGATGCAGATTGGCGCGGCCGTCCGAAGCATGCGTAGCCAGTCTGAGCATGGCCATTATCGGATAGCCTTTCAGGACGATGACACGCAGATCCGGAATGCCTTCGTAGCTGTAATCTTCAAAAACCGGATCGATCTGTATCAATGATTCAATCATGACTGCATCGGGTTTACCGCCCAGACTGTGCAATCCACTCAGGATATTGGAAACATGGCGCTCGATATGCGAGAGCTTAACGGCGTCCCCGCTGGGCTTGTAGTAAAGATTGTGATCCTGTTCGGTAATGACCAGAATACCCTTGCCGCCGCTGCCTTTAACCGGTTTGATGACAAACTGATTGTATGCGCTGAGCATGTCCTTGAGCCGTTTGACATCGTGTTGATAATGCACCGTGCCAAGCAATTGCGGAACGGTTATACCGGCTTCCTGCGCCAGTCGTTTGGTTTTTAATTTGTCATCCACCAGTGGATACAAATGGCGTGGGTTGTAACGTCCGATCAGGCCGAAATTCCGCTGATTCATGCCGATAATGCCCAAACTCCTGAGCCGCTTAACGCTTGTCAGAAACATGATGTCTTCCCATGGAATGAAAACGGTATAACTCGGTTAAACGATAGCCGGTGTACTGACCGAGAATCAGGATCAATGCCAGATTAACCAGCATCAGTTCCGGAAAATTAAACGTGAGATATTCGACTGTCCGGTTGGTCATGAACAGATAGGCAATAACGGCTGTCAACAGGCTGCCAGCACCTTGAATGAATACTTCCCTGGGACCGTCCTCTTCCCAGAGCACTGACATGCGCTCGATTGTCCATGCCAGAATAATCATGGGGAAGAAAGTTACCTGCAAAGCCTGACTGAGGCCGAGTTTGTGACTGATAATACTGATGCTGGCAATGATGGTGATGACAACAATGATCACCGCCGATATGCGCGCAACCAGCAGCAGATTCAGGCGCGATAAATAAGAGCGGATTAGCAGACCGGTACTGACGACAATCAGGAAGATCACGATGCCGGTAACCAGCGTGGTTTGAATCAACGCCAGTGCAATCAGAATCGGCATAAACGTTCCAGATGTGCGTATGCCGACGAGAATACGCATAATAACAACGATCAACGCGCCAATCGGCAGCAGCAGAATCATTTTGAAGGCAGTTTGTTGCTCGATGGGCAGGCTGTAAATTGAAAAATCGATCAGACCAGCCTGAGCATGCATGCCGCTGTTGACGGCCAGATTCCGGGCTGAGTGTATATTCTTGATAATGGAAAAGGAAACCTGTGAACTCTTGCCGCCGATGACATCCAGCAGCGATTGGCCGCCGCGCTGCCAGATGAGAAAATTCCCCGGCTTGCCGCTTTTTCCGGTGTTCTGATCAAATAAAATCCATTTCTGCCCATCATGAATTTCCACAAAATTGGTTAACGACTGCCGTCTTCTGCCATCTTCAAGAAACAGGCCGCGGACTACACGTGCGCTGATGCCCTCCAGCGCCAGCAGGTCCAGAATCAGGTCGGTTTTGTAGTCTTCTCCGGCTTTATCGTTTTGCAGCAAACGCTGATTCTGGTTCGGCGAGGACGAATTGAGCGTTTGAATGAGTTCGCGGGTGAAAATTTCCGGGTTTGCGGATTTCGCGCGCACTGTTTCCAGTAAGGTCAATGACGCGGTCAGAAATACTTCATCGAGTTCCGGTTTTTGAGGCGGCAGGGGATCATCGGATGGCGGTGATTCAGTCAGCTTGTCATTTTCGTAAACACTCAGGCGGTAATAAGCCGTCTGCGCGCCTTTGGCGCTTCTTTTGCTCCATTGCACGCGGCGCTGTTCTTCATCGGATGACAATTCACTGAAACCGTAATCGGACGAGGCGAAATCCTCTTCCATAAAAGTCAGGTGTGGCTCCCTGGGCGGCAATGCAAAAGATACGATGACAGGTTCGCCATTGGCCTGAAAATCAATTTTAGCTTCGATTGTCCAGACAAATTTCTTTTCATCCGGCATTAAGGGAAAACCCAGTACCAGATGCTTGTAAAAAATTAATCCGATGCCGGTAAAGAGGATCAGAATAACGACGGTATAAAGTCTGGCGTTGGCGTGCATCAGGGTTGCTTGCTGTAAGTTTTGGGAATGGTATATTCTTTGCTGACATCAACGACTGCCAGATCGCGCAGGAAGTTCCTGCCGATAAGTGCCTGTTGTTTGAATTTGCTGCGATCAATCAATGTGAAGCTGATGTGTTCGTCCAATTCACCCAGTTTTACGCGCAAACTGACGATAGGACGGCGCTGGGATTCGGTGATGTGTTTTTTTATCTTGGTGTGGCCGCGGATACGCCGTGTCAATTCGATTTTCTCTCCGGTATTCGGGTCGACGATATTGAATTTCACGTAGGGTTTGCCGTCACGTTCAAATTCCACCATATCCAGTGCATTCAGCGATGATGTCTGCGCACCGGTATCGATGCGCGCGCTCAAGATAATTCCGGGAGGATCAAGATAGATATACTCCAGTCCGCCTAGAATTTTTCTTTTGTCTTTGACACCTCCGGCTTGAGCTGTATTTGCGGTACTGGTATTGTTTGTCTGGTGTTGCGGATTTCGTGTGATTGTTTTCGAGGTTTGAGTTGCTGCGGGTGATTTGGGTGGGCTGTCAGTTGTGCTGGTTCTGTCCATCAATTGCTGCTGTTGGTGTTCCAGTTGTTCTTTCTGTTTCATTACTTCGGCCAGTACAGTAACCACCTCGCTTTCGCGGGAGCTGACGGCTATCTCACGTGCAATCAGCGCTTCTTCACGCCGGACTAACTCTGCAATTCGATCGTTCAGATGATCCTGCTCGATCAGGCGCGTCTGGTCTGTTGTTGCCTGATCCGGTGATTTATGATCGATCGATTGACACCCTGAGGAAAGCGCTGAAATATAGATAACAATCAAAACGCTGAAAATGATTTGCGGTGTGTTTGGCTTGCTTCGTCTGATAGGCAACATTGTGCGGGTTTACAGAGTGAAAAATAAAGTCAGTTTAAAATTGATTTTAACCGACGATGATTCGAATCTCATATGATAAGAAAGGCGACATTTATGAGCTATTGCAGTGTCACTTCAAAGCCCTTCCTTTTTTTAGGGTAACTGATAAACACAATAATTTCTACTTCAGGGATTGGCCAGCTCGAATATCACTGTTTCACTATTGAAGGAACAGATACTGCGATGCACCTCCAGGCAATGCGAGGTGACGGTGACCGTATAAAGACCGGGCGGTTGATTCCGGGTATCAAATTCAAAATGAAAATGACCCTGTTTATCGCTGACATAGGATTGCTCGTCCAGTATTGCGCCATCTTTGGCTGTTACCATGAAATGCAGCAAAACATCTGCCGTGGGTTGAGCGTTGTAATCTACCCACCCATCGACGACGACTTTTTCTCCAACCCGGTAGTGTGTGCCGGGTTCAACCAGTACGGGTCTGGAAATATGCGTCGCATTGACACTGGTCGTCATGCCGCATAAAAACAAAACCAGCAGCCATGCTGTTGCGTATTGTATTTTGAGTCTCATAGTTATTCAGTTGATCTTAGATAAAGTTTAATACCTGTAACGAGATACTGCATGGGCTGGCATCCTTCTTACAAGTTAGATCCATGAACGTATTTTTATATTCCGATTACAGATGGTGGTCAAGTGAAACATTTTCAATCTGTTTTTCAGGGCAAATAAACTGCAGCCGTCATTGTACGGAACCATAGCAAGTTTCAACGGATTAAGCGAGTTAAATTCATTTGCTTGACTATCTCACTAAAGGGCTCTGTTTTTTCACATAAAGATCGGTAATCGTACCTTCGGCCATTTCAGCGGCGAAGAAAACGGTTTCGGACAGCGTCGGATGTGGATGGATAGTCAAACTGAGGTCTTCCATGTCCACGCCCATTTCAAGTGCGAGCGTGGTTTCGGCAATGAGTTCCCCCGCATTGGCGCCAACGATGCCGGCGCCCAGAATGCGGCGTGTTTTTTTGTCTACAATCAATTTTGTCAACCCTTCGTCGCGCGCCATTGAAATCGCCCGACCACTGGCTGCCCACGGAAAGCTGGATTTTTCGTATTCAATACCTTGCTGCCTGGCTTCCCGTTCGGTCATTCCCATCCAGGCAATTTCGGGGTCGGTGTAGGCAACGGAGGGTATCGTGCGTGCATCAAATACCGCTTTGTGTCCGGCGATAATTTCGGCGGCCAGTTTTCCTTCATAAGTTGCTTTGTGCGCAAGCATGGGGTTTCCGATTATGTCGCCAATGGCGAAAATATGCGCGATATTGGTGCGTAATTGCCGGTCAACCTGGATAAAACCTTTTTCGTTGATCTGAATCCCGATACTTTCGGCGCCGAGGGTAAATCCATTCGGACGGCGGCCTGTCGCCATCAGGATGCAGTCATAGGTTTGCGGGGCGGGTGCATTGTCGCCTTCGAAGCTGACCAGAAGGCCGGATTTTTTCGCTTCAACGCGGGTTACCCGGGTTTTCAGATAAATCGCTGCATAACGGTTCTTGATTCTCCGGTAAAGCGGTCTTACCAGATCTTCGTCCGCGCCAGGGATGATCTGATCCATGAATTCCACGATACTGATTTTGCTCCCCAGCGCGGAATAAACGGTTGCCATTTCCAGGCCGATAATGCCGCCGCCTATAACCAGCATATGTTTGGGTGTTTTTTCCAGTTTGAGCGCGCCGGTGGAGTCGATAATGCGCGGATCGTCGTAAGGAAGACCCGGAATACGCGCGACACTCGAACCTGCCGCGATAATGCAGTGATCAAACGAAACGGTTTGGGCGTGCTCACCGGTTTCCACCTGCATCAAATGTGGCGTGATAAATTTTGCTGTTCCCTGCAAAACCTTTACGTTACGTTGTTTTGAGAGTGCCGTTAGACCCTTGGTCAATTTGTTGACCACGGATTCTTTCCATGCTCTCAGTTTTTCCAGTGAAATATCCGGTTTGCCAAATACGATGCCAAGGCTTTCGGCATCCTCGGCTTCAGTGATTACCCTGGCGGCATGCAGCAGCGCTTTTGATGGAATGCAGCCGACATTCAGGCATACACCGCCCAGCGTACTGTAACGTTCGATCAATATCACCTGTTTGCCGAGATCGGCGGCGCGAAATGCAGCAGTATATCCGCCGGGTCCTGCACCAATCACAACGACATCGGCATGCAGATCGCCCCGCTTTGAGTTTTCCTGGACTATACTTTGATCAACAGCGGTTTTTCCGGCAGACTGGGCGGGCGGGTTTTGTCTGGCATGTCCGGTGGATTGCTCAATTTCGGCTGGTGCCTCGGACTGGGATGCGACTTCCTGCTGATCAGCGGTTTCCAGTAACAGAATAAGCGCGCCTTTGGAAACCTTATCCCCCACTTTTACCTTGACTGACTTGACCACGCCTGCCTGTGGCGAGGGCACTTCCATCGTAGCCTTGTCCGTTTCCAGCGTAATCAGCGGCGTTTCTTTTTCCACCGTATCGCCGGGGGATACGAGTACCTCAATCACCGAAACATCGCTGAAATCACCGATATCCGGTACTTTTATATCAATTGTCCGGGTCATGTTGGGCTGTACCAAGGATTAGTCATATAAATGTATGTAAACAATCTCCGTCAGATGTATCGAAAAGCTTGCCGTGGTGTGATGCTTTTTGCCTTGCCATTGAGTAGCTACAGCTTATTGCGGTTTTTCGGGGTGTGCTACTGCCTGATCTGACCATCGCCGAGCACGATATATTTCTGGCTCGTCAGACCTTCCAGTCCCACCGGGCCGCGCGCATGAATTTTGTCGGTGGATATGCCGATTTCAGCGCCGAGACCATATTCAAAGCCATCCGCAAAGCGCGTGGTGGTGTTGACCATCACCGAACTTGAATCTACTTCGCGCAAGAAACGGCGCGCGCGCGTGTAATTTTCCGTGACGATTGCATCGGTATGTTGAGAGCCGTAACGATTGATATGTTCGATCGCCTGGTCCAGATCGTCAACAATGCGGATGCTCAGAATCGGCGCGAGATATTCCGTCGCCCAATCTTCCTCGGTTGCCGGATTCATGGTTGCAATAATCTTGCGGGCAGCTTCGTCGCCACGCAATTCAACACTTTTGTCGAGGTAAATCTTGCCAAGCACGGGCAGAATTTTTGCGGCAATCGCCGCATGCACCAGCAGCGTTTCCATGGTATTGCAGGTGCCGTAGCGCTGCGTTTTGGCGTTGACGGCAATACGAACGGCTTTGTCGAAATCCGCCTGGTCGTCGATGTAAACATGGCAGACGCCGTCAAGGTGTTTGATCACCGGAACGCGCGCTTCGTTGGCGATACGTTCGATCAGGCCTTTGCCGCCGCGCGGCACGATAACGTCGACATAATCCTGCATGGTGATCAGTTCGCCGACCGCCGCACGGTCAGTGGTTTCGATGACCTGTATGGCGGATTCAGGCAGGCCTGCTGTCGCCAGGCCTTCGCGCACGCATTGTGCTATCGCCTGATTGCTGTGTATTGCTTCCGAACCGCCACGCAGAATCGCTGCATTGCCCGCTTTCAGGCACAGTCCGGCAGCGTCGGCGGTTACATTGGGCCGGGCTTCGTAAATAATCCCGATAACACCCAGCGGAACACGCATTTTACCGACCTGTATGCCGGACGGCCGGTAACTGAGCCCGCTGATTTCACCGACCGGATCGGCAAGTGCGGCGATTTGCAGCAAACCTTCCGCCATATTCGCAATGCCTTTCTGTGACAGCGCCAGGCGGTCGATCATGGCGGCTTCCAGTCCATTTTCTTTGGCCTGCGCGATATCCTTTTCATTCGCCGCCAGCAGTTGCTGCTGATCGCGGTTGATCGCTTCGGCCATGGCAACCAGCGCCTTGTTCTTGTCGGCGGTTTCCGCCCGGGCCATCAGCCGGGATGCCGCGCGCGCTTCACGGCCAACGGATTGCATGTAATTTTTGATATCGGAAATGCTCATGAGTGATGTCTGAATTCGATGACTGAATGATTGCCATTATAGTACAAGATACCGGGTGCTGGTTTTTCAGGGTTATTAAAAGACGGATTGCTGCTTGTCACTCCGGTTCGGGAATTGCCTGATGCAGCTTTGCAGCCGCCGCCGGTAGTTCCAGTGCTCCACTTCAAGATAATGGCGGGTGGATGCTTTGTAACGGATGCCATTGCCGAGGTCGGGGTGTGAGCCGGTTTTTTGGCGGCGAAGCATATCGGCGGCGTTATCCCCGTCGCGAACGGCTGCCGCGAAGCGGGCGGCCGCGAGCATCTGCCAGTGCACCAGCCCAAACTGTCCGCTGTCGGGTTGAATGAGTCCGGCAACGAACAGCGAATCGTAGACCGGGTGAAAGATATGGAGGTACAGCCGGGGACGACCGTCATGCCAGTTCAGGTGGCGTTCGTCAATAAAGGGAAAGCAGATCAGATAACCGGTGGCAAACACAATCAGGTCTGCTTCAATAGCGGATTGATCGGTGAAGTGCACCGTATTTCCGTCGAAACGGGTAATGTCGGGTTTGGGCGTTATGTCTCCCTGACCGACATAATAGGGCAGCAATGTATTAATGACCGGATGTGTTTCAAAGAAGCGGTGATCGGGGGCTGGTAGTCCCGTTTTTTCGGGCCGGCCAACCAGCAGGCGATGCATGGCGGTTGCCGCAAACCGGCGAAACCAGAGCGGCAGGCGCAGCGCCAGCAATTGTTCGCCAACCTGATCGGCCGGCCGGCCAAGCAGATATTTGGGCATATACCAGTATCCGCGGCGCGTACTGTGCCAGGCCCGGTCAGCAAATTGCGCGGCTTCGACTGCAATGTCACAACCACTGTTTCCGCCGCCAACCACGAGCACACGGCGGCTGGTAAAGATATCCGGCCTGCGGTATTCGGCGGAATGCAGTATTTGTCCTGAAAATTTGCCGGGATATTCAGGCCGCTTCGGCGCCCAATTGTGTCCGTTGGCAATAACAATCAAATCGAATCTTTTTTTATCGCCATTGTCGAATGTCACCTGCCACCGGGTGCGCGCATCATTTTCATGCACTGGTTCAAGCTGGGCAATACCGGTGGAAAAGTGAATATGCTTCAGCAGTTTGAAATGTTTTGCATACGCGCGCAGATAGGCGAGAATCTGGGTATGATGCGGATAGTCTGGACAGTCGCGCGGCATCGGAAAATCGGGGAATTCCGTTCCGGGCTTGGAAGAAATGGTGTGCGTCGAGCGATAAACGCGGGAACAGGGTTTGCCGTAGTTCCAGGTTCCGCCCAGATCATCTTCCCGTTCGAAAATATGCGTTTCAAAGCCGTGATCGAGAAAGTGCCGCGCTGCGGCAAGCCCTGAGCTGCCCGCGCCAATCACTGCTATGGTCTGTTTCATCACACGTTGCCGGATGTGAACTTTTTCTGTTGCTGCATATCTGTGAGCCCAACGTCAAGAGAGAAGCTGAAATGGTTGAAATTTATCAAAGAACGGATGCGCGGTCAAAAGTGCGACAGGGGTGGCGGAAAATCAGGGCGAACTAAAAAGCTGCCGGGTTATCCGCTATACTTTCGCTACACGTGCGTTTGTCGTGATCATTAATCCCTGATACTGACCAGAGGAAGTTAACTATGAAACTCGAAACATTGGCGCTTCATGCCGGTTACAGTCCGGATCCTACGACCAGAGCCGTTGCGGTTCCGATATACCAGACCACTTCATATGCATTTGATGATGCGCAGCACGGCGCCGATTTGTTTGATCTCAAGGTCGCCGGAAATATTTATACGCGCATCATGAACCCCACTACGGATGTACTCGAACAGCGTGTGGCGGCGATGGAGGGCGGCGTCGCCGGGCTGGCGGTCGCTTCCGGCATGGCCGCCATCACCTGTACGATCCAGACGCTCGCAGAAGCCGGTGACAATATCGTATCCACCAGCGAGCTGTATGGTGGCACCTACAACCTGTTTGCCCATACACTGCCCCGTCAGGGCATTGCGGTGCGCTTCGCCAGCAAAGATGATCCTGCGGCTATCGAAGCCCGGATCGATGAGCGCACCAAACTCATTTTCTGTGAATCCATCGGCAATCCATCCGGCGGCATTGCCGATATCGAGGCGCTTGCTGAAATCGCCCATCGGCATGGTGTTCCGCTGGTGGTCGACAATACCGTGCCGACGCCGATACTCTGGCGGCCGATCGAGCAGGGCGCGGATATTATTGTGACCGCGGCGACCAAATATATCGGTGGTCACGGCAATTCCATCGGCGGTGTGATTGTCGACTCGGGCAAGTTCCCGTGGGCCGATCACCACGAACGCTTTCCTTTGCTCAACACGCCGGATGTTTCCTATCATGGCGTGGTGTATACGGAAGCTTTCGGCCCCGCCGCCTTTATCGGCCGTTGCCGGGTGGTGCCGCTGCGCAATATGGGCGCGGCGCTGTCGCCGATGAACGCCTTTCTGCTGCTGCAGGGTCTGGAAACCCTGGCGCTGCGCATGGAACGCGTCTGCCGGAATACATTGGCAGTCGCGCAATATCTGCATGAGCATAAAGCGGTATCGTGGGTCAATTATGCGGGTCTGCCTAGCCACAAGGACCATGCGCTGGCGCGGAAATACATGCAGGGTCAGGCATCAGGCATACTGAGCTTTGGACTCAAGGTGGGCCGCGAAGGGACGCGGAGTTTCTACGACGCCTTGCAGATTTTTCTGCGGCTGGTCAATATCGGTGACTGCAAATCACTGGCTTCCATTCCCGCGGAAACCACGCACCGTCAGTTGAATGAAGAGGAATTGAAATCCGCGGGGGTTTCTCCGGAAATGGTGCGGTTGTCGATCGGCATCGAGCATATCGATGATCTGATCGCCGATCTAGACCAGGCGTTGCGCAAAACCGGAAACTGAACAGGCGGAATTCACGCCGTTGTGTGAAAAAAAACGGCGGATTCCGCATCACAGCCTGTTAGCGTTGCGGCCTGGAAGCGGTATAACTGCGCCAGCCGCCATATCCGGTGATCTCCGGCTGGCCGTCGCACAGAAAGGATTCTCCTAAAACACCCAGCACTTCGCGTTGATCGGACAATAGAATTTTTCCAACGCATAATCCGGGCGGTTCGGACTGCAAAATTTCACCCAGCCGTGACAGCGGAACAGACCATATCTCCAGCGCGATTTCGCGCCCACCCTGATTAAACCGCATCATCGCCGGATGCCGGTCGGCGATTGACCACAGCCGGTAGACAGGCGCGGTCAAAGCTTCCGCAACAAATACGCCTTCCCGCTCGAGCAGATTATGGTTTAACTCGAGCCCGCGCATCAATGTGCCATTCACTGCAAATTCAATTCTCATAAAACAGTTCCAATGTGATAAGAAAATAGCCCGACGCTTAGCCTGCACTGCGCTTTATTGAACTGCGCAGGCATTCGTCTACACGGAGCACGGCAGGGCGTCGGGCGATGGCATAACCGAAAAAACTGATTAAGCCTGAAACAGAATGCGGTAATATAGCTGCATGGACAGTATTCAGCAAGTTGATAATAATATTGAGAATTTCAGGGCGCTCGATTATCTTTACCAGAGCAGACTGCTGATCCGCAAAAATAACGCGATCAATCGCAGCGCGAAGTTTTTGTTCAAGGCAGCGGCCTTGTTCGTCACTGCCGGTATTACGCTGGAAGGCGCCAGGCAGGCCGGCTTTATTCAGAAGCTCATGGAAAGCCAGTCTTTCCTTGCAACAGCGTATATTGATTACGCGGGTTTTGCGGTGTTTCTGACCGGTATTTTCCTTTTTGTCATGGCGTTGGTGATCCGCTCGGCGCAAAGGCTATCCAGTCAGTTCGAAACGCTGACGCAGCAACTGAGAGAAAAGCATCTCGTATCACTGAAAGCGGTTGATCCCACCCCCGGCAATCTGGCCCGGATTCGACAGGCGGGCGCGGCTGCGACCGGCGATGATACGTTTGTATCGCTCGAAACCCTGCAATGGCTGGCGCAAAAGAACCCGCGCGCGATCAGCGCCTGGGCGCACAGCAGCCCCGGGCAGGCGGATGACATCGCGTGCTGCTATGTCGTCGCGCCGCTGACCCGGAACGCCTGCAATAAAATGCTGAACAGGGAAATCCGGAAAAACAAAGACCTGCTGCCGTCGGATGTTTGCGGCAGCTACAAACGCGCGGCAGGAATCTATATCATCGAAGTGTATGGCGCGGGACGCCTGTCCAGAGCGGCCGTACTCTATCTGCTGCGCAGCGACATGATCCACGAAATACTGCGCAGCCGCTCGATCCGCTACCTGTTCGCCCGGCCGGTCAATGATTTCGGCCTGAAGCAGGTCTCGAAACTCGGCTTTCAACCCATTGGCCCGCATCCGTACGACATGAAGGTGCTGGATTTGTATGCCCGATAGGGTGAGTGTTTTTGTTGCCGGTTTAATAGGTACTCTCTTTTTTGCAACAAACGGTTCAGGCCATAATACGTGGCTATCCCCTTTTTGTTAGGCTACATAGTTGGCTATTGCACCGTATACCATGAGCAATACCCCAAACAATTGAATCTTAATGCCTCCGGCAGATACTTCGTCTATTTTTGATTCAAGGTTTCGTAGTGCGGACTTTGTTTCTTGAATCTGGACACCCATTTCTTTTGACTTACGATCAATTTTCTCATTTATATCTTTGATATCTTGCTCAAGGCAACACCGTATTTCATTGATTTGGTCTTGAAGATACTGAATTTTTTCTTCGATACTTTGCGGATTCCGTCCTACAGTAATTCTTGCCTTACAAATAGATGTGGCCTGTGATATACCCTGCACCTCAAGGATTATTGGCTTATTGAAGAGTGGAAATTCTTTAAGGTATGCGGTAAGAAGAGCAATCAATGATTTCTGTTTGATAATTCCAATGTTAGAATCAATTGAATACAGAATAAGCAGACCACCGATTAATTGCGTTAATAGAGAAATGAATTTGTTAATAGCGACAATGTCTTTGGGAAAATTGTCGAGCAACACAAAATGTATGCAAATCAGCGGCACAAAAACGATTACTGGCCATGCTTTCCAGAACCATTTAATTAAACGAAGAAAGGAGCTCATGGTTGTGTCGCCTAGATTTAGATAGCTTGAAAAAAGTAAAAACTATTTTGATGAAAATTTTCTTTAAAGAACTGATTTCTAGCAGTATATGTAATACATTCACTTGAATTTATAGCAACCTGAAATTTTGCAGATAAACGTTTGATAATTTTAACCTGCCGAATGCGTTTCGACACGGTATGGTTCAACTACAGCAGCATTACTGTTAAAAAAACCGAAATCCACCTATTTCCTGACCTTCTCCCACAATTTCTCCAGCCGTTTCACCGAAACCGGTTGCGGGGTTTTGAGTTCCTGGGAGAACAGCGAGATGCGCAGTTCTTCGATCTGCCAGCGGAATTCGCTCAGGTTCGGGTCGATGATGCCGAGCCGCTGGTGTTTTTCGCGGTACTGTTCGTAGCGTTCCCAGAGTGTCCGGATTTCGGCGGCGTGCTGTTCGTCGCGGAGCAGGTTGCCGGTTGATTTTTCCAGGCGCACGCGCATGCCGTTCAGATAACGCGGAAAGTGTTTCAGTTTTTCCCACGGCGTTTTGCCGATAAAACCGGGGTAGATCAGGTTGCCGAGTTGCGCGTCGAGCTCGGTTTTGATCCGGGGATTGATCGCTTTCATCGATGCGCGGTATTGCATCATGGCGTGATAGGCCGCGCCGATTTCGCTCAGCAGCTGCGTGTAGTTTTCAATGACCTGCGGCAAGCGGGCTTTTGCGCTGGCGATTTGCGCGGTAAAAGCCTGCTGCGTTCGCGGCAACGGATCTTCGCCGATAAAAGCCCGGTCGGCGATGGTGTCGAGTAAATCCTGCTTCAGGTCGCCCGGATTGATGCAAGTGGTCAGGTGCAGGGCGGCCTGACGGAAACCGGGGATGCTTTTGTCGAGCTGTTTCATGCGTTCGCGGTATTCGAGCTGCATCAGACGGCAGACGCCGCCGCGCATGGCCTGTTCCGCGGTGGCGCGGGTGTCGAATACACGGATCGCCACATGATCCTGCCGGTCGACCAGTGCCGGATAGCCGGTTATCCTGCGTCCGTTGCGCGTGAAAGCGATTTCCTCGGGCAGATCGCCGAAATCCCAGTGCTTGATGCCGTCGCGTTCGATGCCGGTCTTTTCATCGTCAAGGCTCAGTTGACGGAAAGTGGTTTGCGCCGCGCTGCCGAATTTTTCCTGCAACTCGGTCAGATTGCGGCGCATGGCGCATTCTTCGCCGGCTTCATCAACGATTTTGAAATTCATCAACAGATGCTGCGGAATATCCTTGCCTTCCCAGCTTTCCAGCGGAATGGCAATTGTCGTTTTGCGCAGGATGAATCGGGCCAGCGCATCGTGGAGCGGAGCACCCTTCGCGGAAACCGGCTGCCATTGCAGGAATTCGGTGACGGCATCGGGTATCGGCACGAGCAGGCGGCGTATTTGTTTGGGCAGCGCTTTGAGGTACCAGGTGATTTTTTCGCGGATCAGGCCGGGCACAAGATAATCAAACTGCCGGGGATCGAGCCGGTTGAGTATGGACAGTGGAATGGTGATAGTGACGCCGTCGAGCACATGCCCCGGTTCGAAACGATAGTGCAATGGAAAAGCGCCCTCAGACAGCGTCAACTGTTCGGGGAATTGTATCTCGATGGCATTGCCATGATGGCGGGTGAGCAGTTCCCGGTCGAGGTAGAGCAACTTCGGGTTATCCCGCTCGGCCTGTTTGCGCCAGTGCTCGAAACCGGCGCCGTTGTATATGTGCTGCGGAATCAGTACGTCGTAGAATGCGAAAATCACCTCGTCATCGACCAGCACGTCCTGCCGCCGGGTTTTGTGCTCGAGTTCCTCGATGTCCTTGACGAGTTGTCGATTGTGCGCAAAAAACGGTGCCTGGGTATGATATTCGCCAGCGACCAGCGCGCCACGGATAAACAGCCCGCGCGATTCCTGCGGATTGATCCGGCCGTAGTGCACCGGCCGCTGGGTGACGATGGGCAATCCGTACAGGGTGACGCGTTCATACGCGATCACTTCGGCGCGCTTTTTTTCCCAGTGCGGATCAAAGTAATCATGCTTGCATAAGCTTCCGGCGATTTTTTCCAGCCACATTGGATCGATGCGCGCAACGCCACGGCCATAGAGTCTGCCGGTTTCGACCAGTTCGGCGCATACCGTCCATTTCGCTTTGGCTTTGCCTTTTTTTAAGGCTGAGCCGGGGAAGATCGAAAACTTGATGCCGCGCGCGCCGAGATATTCGCCGTCCTTTTCTGTTTTTAAGCCGATATTGCCGAGCAGCCCCGCCAGCAGGGCACGGTGTATTTCATCGTATGTCGCGGGGACTTCGTTGAGCCGGAAACCGAATTCCTTGATCAGGATGAGCAACTGGTTGTGGATTTCGCGCCATTCGCGCAGACGGCGGTAGGACAGAAAATGATCGCGGCATTCGGCGATCAATTTGCGGCTGGATTTTTTATGTTTGAGCAGCTTGTCGAAAAATGCCCACAGGTTCAGATACCCCATGAAGTCGGAGCGTTCATCGATAAAACGCCGGTGTGCCCGGTCGGCCGCGTCCTGATGCTCGAACGGGCGGTCGCGCGGGTCCTGCAGGCTCAGCGCGGCAGCGATAATCAGCACTTCATGCAGGCAGTTTTCCTGTTTTGCCGCCAGCACCATGCGCGCGATGCGGGGATCGATCGGAAATTTCGCCAGTTGCCAGCCGAGCGGTGTCAGTTGCTTGTTTTCATCGACACCACCGAGTTCCATGAGCAACTGATAGCCATCTGCGATCATGCGCGCGGTTGGCGGTTCGAGGAACGGGAAATTTTCCACGTCACCGATTCTGAGCGATTTCATGCGCAGAATTACCGCGGCAAGCGATGAGCGCAGGATTTCCGGATCAGTGAATTCCGCTCTTGCCAGGAAATCTTCTTCGGAATACAGCCGGTAACAGATGCCGCTCGCGATACGCCCGCAGCGCCCGGCGCGCTGGCTGGCGGAAGCGCGGGAAATTTTTTCGGTGCGCAGTTGCTCAACTTTGTTGCGATAGCTGTAGCGGTTGATGCGCGCCCAGCCGGTATCGATGACGTAGCGTATTCCGGGTACGGTCAGCGAAGTTTCCGCGACATTGGTGGCCAGGACAATGCGGCGCGCCTGACCGGGCTTGAAGATGCGCTCCTGCTCGCTGAATGACAGGCGCGCAAACAGCGGCAGTATTTCCACGCCGGGGATGCCCGGCTGGTTGCGGTCGAAATGATGCTTGCGCAGCGACTCGGCTGTTTCGCGGATTTCCCGCTCGCCGGGCAGGAAAACCAAAATATCACCCGTCCGGCTCGTCTGCAAAATTTCATCGACGGTGTTGAGTATCTTCTGCTGCATTTCAAGATCTTCATCATCCAGCACAACCGGCTGATAGCGGATGTCTACCGGATAAGTGCGACCGGATACTTCAATAACCGGCGCATTATTGAAATGTCTGGAGAACCGTTCCGCGTCGATGGTGGCGGAAGTGACAATCAGTTTGAGGTCGGGTCGTTCGGGCAGCAGGCGCGTAATATAGCCCAGCAGAAAGTCAATGTTCAGGCTGCGCTCGTGCGCCTCGTCGATGATCAGGGTGTCGTAGGCCAGCAGTTTCGGGTCGTGTTGCGTTTCCGCCAGCAGAATGCCGTCGGTCATGAGTTTGATATAACTGCCGGCGCTGATTTTGTCAGAAAACCGTACCTTGTAGCCTACCGCCTGACCGAGTTCGGTGGAAAGCTCCGCCGCAATACGCTGGGCTACTGATCGCGCAGCGATGCGGCGCGGCTGTGTATGGCCGATCATGCCTTGCACGCCGCGTTTCAGTTCCAGGCATATTTTCGGCAACTGGGTCGTTTTTCCCGATCCGGTTTCGCCACAGATGATGACAACCTGATTGTCCGCAATCGCCTGTTTGATTGCTTCACGTCTGGCGACGACTGGAAGATCGTCGTTGTAAACCGGTTTGGGCAGATGCGCAAGGCGGCGCGCCAGCGCGTCGGGTGATACTGTTTTCATGAGTGGATTGTAGCTGACTTGCGCATGAAAACAACAAGCGGCGGATTATTTTATGTCTGTCCGCTCAGTAAGGTTGTCCACATACCATTGCATCGCCGCTTCGAGTCCCTGCTGAATCGCGTAGCCCGGCTCGAACCCGAGAAGATTGCGCGCCTTGCTGATATCCGCCTGTGAGTGACGCACATCGCCTTCCCGGAAAGCGACATATTCCGGCTGATAGGATTTCAGGTGCGGAAATTTGTCGACCAGCAGCGCGTGCATCATGGCATAGAGCTGATTCAGGCTGGTGCGCTCATTGAGCGCCACGTTATAAACCTGATTGATTG
>JAJSDU010000006.1:0-8137 GCA_028577615.1 Nitrosomonas sp. | reverse complement strand
GCAGCGCGTGCATCATGGCATAGAGCTGATTCAGGCTGGTGCGCTCATTGAGCGCCACGTTATAAACCTGATTGATTGCGGCGTCATCAGTGGTGAGCGCAGCCAGCAGATTGGCCTGAACGACGTTGTCCACATAACAGAAGTCGCGGCTGGTTTCCCCATCGCCGTTGATATAAAGCGGTTTGTTTTTGATCAACGCGAATACCCAGAGTGGAATGACTGCGGCATAGGCGCCATGCGGGTCCTGTCTGGGACCGAAAACATTGAAATAGCGCAGTCCGATCGATTGCGTTCCGTAGCAGCGCGCGAAAACATCGGCATAAAGCTCGTTGACATATTTGGTCACGGCATAGGGTGAGAGTGGGTTTCCGATAACCGATTCGACTTTGGGTAAGTCCGGATGGTCGCCGTAGGTTGAACTTGAAGCCGCATAAACAAAGCGTTTGGCTTTGGCGTCACGCGCCGCGACCAGCATGTTGAGGGAACCGGTGACATTATTTTCGTTCGCCAGGATTGGATCGTCGATGGAACGTGGCACAGAACCTAAAGCAGCCTGATGCAATATGAAATCGGCATTTTTGCATGCCGTTCTGCAATCATCCAGATTACGGATATCGCCATTTATCAATGTAAAATTGTTCCAGCGGTCAGCGCCGACAATAGTGCTGACCTGATCCAGATTGTGCTGATAGCCTGTCGAGAAATTATCCAGGCCAATGACTTTCTGATTTAATTTCAACAAACTTTCCAGCAGGTTAGAGCCGATAAAACCAGCCGTACCTGTCACCAGCCATCGGTATTGATGTTGCAGCAAGTGTCGTTGGATTTCCTTAAATCGAGTCATAACATCATTCCTTGGTATTCGATATCAAAGCCGCCAGACATGTAATCCGGCATCCTGAAGTGCTGATTGATTAAATTTGGATTTGACATCGATAAAGCATCCATTGTCCACAATTTTACTCAGCATATCGGGAAGCGTCCTGGTCAGGAAGTCGACGTGAGAGACAGCGACAATCATGGCTTCCGCGCGGGGCAGGTTTTCCCAGGATTTGAGTGTCACGCCGTATTCGTGCAGGGCTTCTTCGGGATCGGTAACAGGATCACACACGTGGATTTCGATGCCGTAGTCTTCAAGTTCTCGAATGACATCAATGACTTTTGAATTTCTCAGATCAGGGCAGTTTTCCTTGAACGTGAGGCCCAGCACGTTTACCCTGGCACCGCGCACATTGAATCCGGCCTTAATGATCTGTTTGATGGTTTGTTCAGCCACATACTTCGCCATGTTGTCATTGATGCGGCGGCCGGCCAGGATCACTTGCGGCATGTAACCGATCATTTCCGCTTTGTGCGTCAAGTAATAGGGATCAACGCCGATACAATGGCCGCCGACGAGGCCGGGACGAAAGGGCAGAAAATTCCACTTGGTGCCCGCAGCTTCCAGCGTGTCCAGCGTGTCGATGTTCAGCCGGTCGAAAATAATGGCCAATTCATTCATCAGCGCTATGTTCAGATCACGCTGGGTATTTTCAATAACCTTGGCTGCTTCGGCGACTTTGATGCTTGCGGCACGATAAACTCCCGCGGTCACCACGCTTTCGTACAACCCGGCGACTTTTTCAAGCGTGTGTTCATCATCACCCGATACAACTTTAACAATGGTTGTCAGCGTATGCTCCTTGTCGCCTGGATTGATGCGTTCAGGTGAGTAACCGACATGAAAATCGTGTTTCCATTTCAAGCCGGAAAACTTTTCCAGCACTGGAACGCATACTTCTTCGGTGGCGCCAGGATATACCGTGGACTCATAAATGACTGTCGCACCGGATTTCATGTTTTTGCCCACCGTTTCGCTCGCCCCGATCAACGGCCTGAAATCCGGTTGATGTGCTTGATCCACGGGTGTGGGCACCGCAATAACGATGTAATCCGCCTGTGACAACTCGGCGGCATTGTCTGTCAAGACAAGCTGGCTGGCGCGCTTCAGATCATCAGTTGATACTTCGCCAGTAGGATCAATATGTTGCCTGTAACTTTGAATTTTACTGCTGGATAAATCATAACCTATTGTTCGTCTTTTCTTGCCGAATTCAACGGCCAGCGGCAAACCGACATAACCCAAACCTACAACAGCAACAACACTCATGATTTTCTCCGATTAGGCAGATTTATACTGAAAAACTGAATTATCGTCCTTTTACTGCAAACTTTTAAAAAAATTCTAATTGCTTACTATATAGTGTATTACTTTTAACGTAATGAAACATTATTTGCTCTGGAAGATCTTTTTGGATTAACTTGAAAAGTAAATATATATATTTCCCGCGTTGTACCGTAATACGCTATTCGCATAGCGATGATGGCCAGAACAAGATAACTTTTTTTTGGTACCATTAATCCGTAACAGTAACCAATTGAATTGGAGAATCAGAATGCACAACTTTCCTTTCCGTATTCTAAAGAGACACCATTTGCATGGTTTGTTGTATGCAGTTATAAGTATTTTAATGATATTCAGCTTGACGGCATGCGGCGAGACAAAGGATGCGGAGACATTAATATCAGAAGCCGTGGAATATCAGAGGAAAGGAAATGACAACGCGGCGATTATCCAGCTCAAGAATGCGTTACAGCAGGAGCCGAACAACAAACAGGCGCGTTTTTTGCTGGGTGTTCTTTCACAAAAGAGCGGCGATTTACTGGCGGCTGAAAAAGAATTGGAAAGAGCGCTGAATCTGGGTCTGGATGCGGATACCGTGATTCCGGTGCTGAGTCAGGTATTGTTTGATCTGGGCAAGTTTCAGATGTTGCTGGATACCGTTGATCGTTATCCCGATGTCAGTTCCGGCAAAGTTAAAATTTTACAGGGCAGGGCTTTACTGGCGGTTGGTCGGCGCGATGAATCCAAAGCAATGCTGGATCAAATACTTGTCGATAATCCGGATTCGGCTGAAGTTTTGATTGGCCTGGCGCAGCATGCTTTGTCTGAAAAGGATCTGGAGCAGGCGAACCAATTGTCTAATCAGGCGGTGGATCAGAATCCGGGAAGTACAGAAGCCTGGTTATTCAATGCCCGGCTACTCCAGGCACAGGGCAAAGCAGAGCAGGCATTGGGAGCTTTCGAAAAAGTGATTGAGTTAGCACCCGATAATCTCAGCGCTTACAGTAGCAAAGCAATTATTGAAATTGGCTTGCGCAAGTTTGACGATGCCAGGAACACTATTGCACGCGCGCGTCAGGTTGTGCCTGAAAGTATTGGTTTGAACCATGCGCAAGCCTTGCTGGATCACACGCAAGGAAGACATGCGGAAGCATTGGCATCCATACAGACTGTATTAAGCGTGGCGCCGGAACACCTGCCGAGTGTGCTGCTGGCTGGTGCGATACAATTGTCTCTGGGTTCATTATCCCAGGCTGAACAGTATCTGGAACAGTATCTGAAGAAGAATCCGGGTAATGTTTATGCGCGTAAATTGATGATTAATACGCTGTTGCAAAGTAACCAGATCAGGCAGGCAATAGCTGTCCTTGAGCCTACATTATCCGCGGAGCAAAATGATCCGCAGCTGTTTGCTCTGGCGGGCGAAACGTATATGCGCTCGGGAAATTTCACTAAAGCAACGGAGTTTTATGAGAAAGCGAACGAACTTGCGCCTGACAGCGCGGCGATCCATACTGCTCTTGGCTTAAGCAAACTGGCAACAGGTGACAGAGAGCACGGTATCGCGGAACTTGAATTGGCACAGGATCTGGACCGGCATTCGCCGCGAGCGGGCATATTGCTCACGTTGGCGCACTTGCGCGCCAATGCATTTGACAAGGCGCTTGCTACAATTGACGAGCTTATCAAGGAAGACGCGAAGAATCCGCTTTTCTATAATCTGAAAGGTGCTGTTTTTGTGGGCAGGAATGATGCAATCAAAGCGCGGGAAAGCTTTAATCAGGCGCTTGCGATCGAACCGAATTATTTTCCTGCGGTAACAAATCTTGCACGGCTGGACATGCAGGATCAAAAACCGGATGTTGCAAAAAGCCGATTTGAAGCTATCCTCAAGAATGATAATAAGAATGTTCAGGCGATGAGTGCGCTGGCAAATCTGGCTCTCGTTCAGGGTAATACCGCGGAGGCGACCCGGTGGCTGGAGCGGGCCAGCAATCAGAATCCAAATGAACTGGAGCCTGCACTTCATTTGACAGCGCATTATCTGCGTATTGATGATATGGAAAAGGCGCTGCTCCTGGCACGCAAGCTGAATGGAACCTATCCGAATGAGCCACGCGTGCTTGAAGTTCTGGGCAGAGTGCAGCTTGCTCAGAACAATCTTGCAGCCGCATTGGATACATTTGAAAGATTGGCGGGAAGGCTGCCAGAATCTGCGCTTGCGCAACTGCAGATTGCCAATGTTCATTCAATGATGAAAGATTATGCCGCTGCAGGGGCAGCACTCAGAAAAGCCCTGTTTATTGATCCGGGTTTTGTCGACGCCAAAGCGGCGCTCGTGAGATTGGCTATTTTTGAAGACAAGCCAGACGAAGCCATGTCTCTGGTACAGAGTATACAGAAAGATCATGCAAATATTCCGCAGGGTTATGAGCTGGAAGGCGATTTGTGGATGAGACAGAAAAAACCGGATGCGGCTGTAAAAGCTTATGAAAAAGCATTCTCTGTTGCTCAAAATGGTGCGTTGATTGCGAAAATACATACTGCGCTCAGTCAGACGGGTAATGATAAAAAGGCGCATGCAGAGATTACGCAATGGCTTGCGAAAAATCCTGATGATGCGGCAACACGTCTGTATCTTGCCAATGAGTATCTTGGCAAGAAGCAATATGCAAATGCCGCTAAGGAATATGAAATTATCGTGCAGAAGAATCCGCAACATGCCATGTCCTTAAACAATCTGGCATGGATTTATCAACAAAGCAAAGATTCCCGTGCTTTGGAATACGCGGAAAGAGCTTTTCAGTTGTCTTCGGAGAACCCGGCTATTCAGGATACCTTAGCCTGGATTCTAGTTGAAAGGGGAGAAATTGACCGTGCATTGCCGATATTGGAAAAGGCGGCATCACAACTGCCAGATAATGCGACGATTCAATATCATTATGCGCATGCCTTGGTGAAAGCGGGTAATCAAGCGCAGGCCCGCCAGATTCTCGGAAAAATTACCGCAAACGGTATTGATTTTCCTGAAATTGAAGCCGCCAGAGCGCTCTTGAAACAGACACAATAGTGTTCGTTTGATTGCTGGGTATATCAGTATCATTAATCACGGCTACTATCTTTGATAAACTCCGGGTAAACACATTTGCATTGGTTCCGGTCAGCGTGTGTTTATTCGGATGTTGATATGGAAAATCATCAGCATGATCACTATGTTGTCATCGGATGTGACTTTGCCCAGCAGAGCAGGGCACTCCAACCAAGCGAATCTCATCGTTTCTGCTATTATTTCTACTTCATATATTGATTAAGGTTTTTGTATCCCAGGTATGAATGCAGCCTGTGGCTGTTATTCTAAATTTCTCTGCTGATCGGAATAAAAAAGTCGGCGCAAAGGGAAGTGAATCAGGAAGTTATGATTTCTGAGATTTGCTGGCGAACTGAAATGTGCGCGAAATCATTTCTGATCAATAACGACACGTTCAATTTCTTCAGCAGGCTGAATGATCCAGGGATTACCGGACTGACATATACCAACGTCAATGACTATCGGACAATTCTTGTTTTGTAGGAACTTGAGCTGCGCCTCTTATGCGCTGATTTCTCTGATCAATTTGAATTGATGCCACGCTATAGCCAGCTTGAAACCAGCGATTAATAACATATTCATAGAACGGCTGGTTTCTGACGATCCTGATATTGGCCGCGAGCGCTTTGCCGTGCTCAGTCAGAATGACATGACCGAGATCAAGCTGGTTGTTCATCGCGTCAGGAAAGCCTATTTTGGTCGGTTCTCCGCAATAAAACAGGCGGGTATGTTTGCCAAGCTTTTTTTTGACAAACCCACCCGGTTCGAAATGGATTAATCCGCAGACTTTCAGTTGTTGGAGTGTTTCGTAAGTAATGGCTTGTTCTGTGTATATTTTTTCATTCAGATCAAAGATCAGCGGTAACGGTTCTCCCTGAATCCAGACAAACTGACATAGCGCATCGAATAACCGCTTGTTTTCTGCACTCAACAACTTATCCACTGGATAGAAAGTCTGGGTTTTTTCGCGGGGCCGTTGATTATTATTCGTGAACAATGACGAAAAACTCTTCAGCACCTGTTTCTACAATCTATTGACTTGAAGTACTTTATTTTTGATGACCTTCTTCGCTGCTGGTACTACTGGATTCTGTTGAAACAACCGCGTCTGTTCCTTTTTTATTTTCCTCACCACTGCTGCTTTTAGCTGATTTTTTTTCACGCCTTTTGAGCTCGTTGTTGATTTCGAATAAGAAATTCTGATTGTCCTTCCGTTGTTTCTCACTCTTATACCAGGCAAGACAGGTAATCGATCCCATAACAATCAATAAAACATTCAGGAGGTCCACGCCATCAAAAAAAATGAATGCGATACCTGTCGAAACAGCGAATGCGCCGAGAAACGCAGTGAGATGCCACATGGCGTTACTTGATTTTTTCTGACGCGCACCTAATTCTTCCAGTTTATTTCGCGTTGAAATCAGTTCTTCGTCCGTCCATTTTTTCATGCTCATGGCGAGTAAGTCTCCTTGAATAATTTTTTTATAAAGCGCTTAGATCTGATAAATAGCGCTGATGGTTCGTTATACTTATCCGTGCATTCAAAATGTGGCGCCGCTATCTTCTTTTGCTGGGAGAAGGCGGATTGGGAATTGATAAAAAAACCGAATTTTGAAGTACGTCAGATATATTTTAACAGGTTGATGGCCTGCGCGGATTTGTCATCAGGGAATCAATGTTGAGGTAGAAGAGCAGGTAAAAAAAAGGCACCCGCAGGTGCCTTTTTTGCTCGTTAAAGCAATGCTTAGAAATTGTGACGCATACCTACTGTATAAACGTTACTATCTCTCATTACGTTGTTTCTGTCGTCAACCATATTGCGCTGATAACCGCCGAAGAGGCTGGTGCGCTGGCTCAGGTTGTGAATTGCACCGACTGTGAAGCTGCTGACATCGCGTTTATCCGCAAATGCCGTACGGTTTGCTTGAGACATACCACCCTGTGCGATCAGGCGCGTGCTGCCCAGAGCATACTCACCGCTGACGAACCACAGATGACCGTCACCATTGACGTTCATTGCCGAGGTACATTGTGCGCGAGGATCACTGCCTGAACCAAGCTGCCCTGCACTGGTACAGGAAGCCGCGCCATTGATCGTTGCATCATTGATATTTTCATATTGACCTGCGATGCGGAAGTCTCTGAAATTCCATGACGCGCCACCACGCCAGACTTGTTCGTCATTTGCGCCAGGGCCGAAGCTTGCGCTCTGGAACGTGCGTTGATTTGAGCTGATATTATCTCTTGAATAACCGCCAAATACACCAAGATTATGTTCGTTTGCAACGGTTGCTTCATATTTACCGGTTACCTGGAAATCCCATTCGCCGTCTTCACCACCAGCGTTATGAGGATTAACGCTACCACCAAAGACCGGATCGAGTCTGTTTGAATCACCTGGCATCAGCAATGCGGCAAAAGAAAATCCTTCTACTTTTGGTGAATCGTAACGAATCGCGCTATTGACAAAGCCTTGCGCGCCGGAACCCATGCCGTTTGCTGATGCAGTCATGGTGCCGCCGCTACCTGCAGCTTGCAGTGTGGTATAGGCAAACGGATCGATTGTCTGACCACCGGCAAAATCCTTGAATGGCGATTGAACGCGACCAAATTTGACTTCACCCCATTGATCATTGGCCAAAGCAACCCAGCGTTCACGTGCAAAACCTAAGTCACTGCTTCCGGTGTTAAAACCAAATTCGAGATGTGCTTTGGCTTTTAATCCGCCGCCGAGCTGCTCAACCACATGCACGCCCCATCTTGAACGACCGGTATCGTCGCCAACCAGCGCCTGGCTGGTGAATCCATTATAGTCAACTGTTGCATATTCTGCCTGCGCGCTACCAAACATGGTGACGCTGGTTGCTTGTGCTGATACAACCATC
>JAJSDU010000005.1 GCA_028577615.1 Nitrosomonas sp. | reverse complement strand
TTTCAGTCAGCGACTGCGCATATTGAATCCACTCCACGGTAATCTCGTGCGTATGCGATACATCACCATAGAGAATTGGCGGTTTAACGCATCTTGATCCATAGGACTGCACCCAGCCGTGTCGCGTCAGGGCAAATCCCGCAAGCTGCTCGCCAAAATATTCCACCATATCGTTGCGCTCGGGTTCGCCATGAACCAGCACGTCAAGATCAAGCGCTTCCTGTTCGCGCACGCAGCGTTCAATCTCTTTCCGCATCGTCAGCCGGTATGATTCCGCCGACAATTTGCCTTTGCGAAAATCCAGACGGGTCTGGCGAATAACCTGTGTCTGTGGAAAAGAACCGATTGACGTGGTTGGGAAAAGTGGCAAAGGTATTTTTCTTCTCTGTTCTCCGGTGCGTTGCGCGTAAGACGACTTGCGTCTGCTCATTGCCGGATTGATTTCGATCAGGCGTGATTTAACCGCAGCGCAGTGCACATATTCAGACTGCCGACGGCTTTCGATTGCCGCCTGATTCTCCTGCAATGCCTCGTAAACA
Organism: Nitrosomonas sp.; assembly: GCA_028577615.1. GTDB lineage: Bacteria > Pseudomonadota > Gammaproteobacteria > Burkholderiales > Nitrosomonadaceae > Nitrosomonas. The sequence goes on along the minus strand of JAJSDU010000005.1, from coordinate 101,526 downwards.
GCCTCCCTGCCATGATCGAGCGCGGTTGCCAGAACTTTGACTTCCTGTAATTTCTGCACGGCAAACGCCAGCCATGAACGAATGTCATGCACTAATGGCACTAATGCCTGCTCATTGTCGAGATCAATCGGCACATGCAGCAGCGAACAGGATGGCGCGAGCCACAGCCGTTCCTGCAGGCGCGCATGGACAGGTTCCAACCAGTCCAGCGTTGCATTCAGATCGGTTTTCCAGATATTGCGCCCATTGATGACACCAAGAGACAGTATCTTGTGGCCTGGCAGCCAGTCGATCATTCTGTCGACTTCATCTCTTGCTGTAACCGCATCAAGATGGATTCCGTCTACGGGCAATTCACAAGCCAGCTGCAAGTTTTCCTGTAATTGCCCGAAATAAGTCGTCAGCATCAGATTCACCGGCACCGCCTGTAATTGATAATACGTTTTCCGCAACGCATGCTTCCAGGATTCATTCAGCTCCATAACCAGCACCGGTTCGTCAATTTGTACCCATGTAACGCCCGCATTTTTCAGCGCCTTGAAGAGCTGTTCGTAAACATGAATCAAATCGTCCAGCAGATCATGCTTATCAGTGGCGTCTTTGCATTTGCCGAGCCAAAGATAAGTAACCGGCCCCAGAATAACCGGCTTCACCCCGCCATGCCGCTGCCGGGCTTCCCGGATCTGCTGCAGCAACTGCCCGGCATTGAGCGAGAACCGTGTGCTTTTATCAAATTCAGGGACAATGTAATGGTAGTTGGTATCGAACCACTTGGTCAGTTCTCCGGCGCTGACGCACGCACAGTCAGCATCATCGGACAGGCCGCGCCCTCTGGCCAGGCGGAAATAATGATCCAGCTCCTTCCCGGGTAACCGACTGATCCGCTCCGGCACGTTACCCAACAGGAAGCTGGTATCAAGTACATGATCGTATAACGAAAAATCGCCCACCGGTAACCAGTCAAGCGCCGCCTGATCCTGCCAATTCTGGATACGCAGATCCACTGCCGCCTCCAGCAGCGCTTCTTCGGTTATTGCTTTTTTCCAGTAACGCTCCAGCGCGAATTTCAGCTCGCGCTGACGGCCGATACGGGGAAACCCTAAGCTATGTGTTGTTGTCATGATTGATCTACCGTTCAAAATAAAAAATGGACGCATTATTGTACAAACAGCAAACAATAAATAATAATGATGAATTTCAAGACTTCCATTAATATTTCTCATACATGATTGAACACAGTCACCTTAGAATCATACAATCGCTTGATCATCACGGAACACTCACTGGAGCAGCACATGCCTTGTGTCTTAGCCAGCCGGCGCTATCGCACCAGATCAGCTATCTGGAAAAGAAACTGGGCATTGCGTTGTGGCAAAAAGAAGGGCGCGGCCTGCGGCTGACACAGGCAGGCCGATTGTTACTGGATGTCGCAAATCAGATTCTGCCTGTTTTATCGCAGGCGGAGAAAACATTGAAGGCCTATAGCGAAGGCTGCCAGGGTATTCTGCGCATAGGCGTGGAATGCTACCCCTGCTTCCAGTGGTTGAATGCCGTCATCGGTCCATTCATGCAGCAAATGCCCGGAATCGATATCGATATCGTGCAGAAATTTCAATTCTCCGGACTCGAAGGATTGCTCAATCACCATATCGATATTCTGGTTACGCCCGATTTAATCAAAAAAGAAAAAATTCACTATGAAACCCTGGCCGAATATCCACTGGTTTTACTGGTATCCCGGCATCACATGCTGGCAAGCACCAGGCAATTGAAACCCGAAGATCTCAGTAAGGAAATACTGCTGTCTTTTCCGGTGCCGCTGGAGAGGCTTGATATTTTCACACGTTTCCTGACGCCAGCGCATATAGCGCCTGCCCAGTTAAAGCAAATTGAATCGCTCGAAATTATTTTGCAGATGACTGCGCTCAATCGTGGCGTGTGTGTTTTACCCGAATGGCTCATCGATTCAAAGATCAATGCGCTGAAACTCAAAAAAATCAGCATCGGAAAACAGGGCCTGCGCCAGAAATTATTTCTGGCCATCAGAGAAACCGACCGCTCTGTTCCATATATATTAAAATTCAAATCAGTCGGGCAGCAGGCAGCAGATCGCCTGAATGGACATCCACACGCACTGTAAAATAGCATTGGTATCGAATTCCAGAATCTTGCCAGGCGACTGAGATATTCCGGAAACTCTGCGGCAAACTTGTCCGCACAGACTTATAACCACTTGAATGGACTAAACTGATGGATGAACAAGCAAGCCTGCTGACACTTTTTACCAGCAGCTTTCTCGCCGCGACACTGCTGCCTGGCGGTTCTGAAGCTGTACTTGCGGGTGTTTTGATTGCCTACCCCGATCTGCTCTGGCAGGCGCTTATCCTGGCCACTATTGGCAACACACTGGGCGGCATGAGCTCTTACCTGATCGGACGATTGATCCCGGATGAAAAAACAATCCTCAAAAAAACCGGGAATACTTCACGTTATCTGGAATGGGTGCACAATCATGGTTCACCGATTCTGCTGCTATCCTGGGCGCCGGTTATTGGCGATGCACTGTGCGTTGCGGCTGGCTGGCTGAGAGTCAACTGGATATCCGCCATGATTTTCATGGCGATTGGTAAATTTGTACGATACTGGATTGTCGCCACAGCGGCCAATGCTGTTGCGGCGACAATCGGTTGATCGTTATCGGCGCTGCGCTTGAAACCTTATTCTTTGAACAGCTCCTGCAATTCGCCGTTCTGATACATTTCGGTCAGAATATCAGAACCGCCAATGAATTCGCCATTGACATAAAGCTGCGGAATTGTTGGCCAGTTTGAATAATCCTTAATACCCTGGCGAATTTCCGGATCCTGCAGCACATCGACCGTAAAAAGCTCATCGACGCCACAGGCATTCAGAATATTGATGGCATTGGCGGAAAAACCGCACTGCGGCTGTTCGGGCGTACCCTTCATGTATAACACCACGGGGTGGGTTGTCACTTGCTCTTTAATCACGTCTTCTACATTCATTTTTATTCACTCCATAACAGTAAGAATTACATAAAATAGCGACCATCACAAACACGTTCAATACCGGCCAGATCCTTGTGCACTTTGATATCTTCAAGTCCGGCACGTTCCATTAACAGTCGACAGATCGCTGACTGATCATAACCATGTTCCACCAGCAGCCGCCCGCCGTCAACCAGATAAGCGGGCGCTTCTGCAATAACATGGCGCAGACAGGCAAGCCCATTTTCTCCGGTTGACAGGGCGATTGATGGCTCAAACCGCAAATCACCCTGTTGCAGATGCGGATCATGTTCAGCCACATAAGGCGGATTAGAAACGATCAAATCAAATTTCTCATCTGCGCCAAGCGGTTCATACCAGCTGCCCCGGATCAGTCGTACATTATCAGCAGCCAGATTGGACGCGTTCCACTGCGCAACAGAAAGTGCATCGTTAGACAAATCTACCGCGACAATATTCGCCCGACGCCGGTGCTTGGCAATAGTGATCGCGATTGCACCGCTTCCTGTTCCGAGATCCAGAACCTGGCAAGACCTGTCCTCAATCATTGTTTCCAGCGCAAGATCGACCAGCAGCTCGGTTTCCGGGCGCGGCACCAGAACAGCGGGAGTCACTTTGAAAATCTGATCATAAAATGCACGCTCGCCGGTCAAATACGCCACCGGCATACCGCTCACGCGCTGTAAAACGAGCGCTCTGAACGCCGCGGTCTGCAATGCGGAAACCGGCTCCTCAGCGCGGGTTAACAAGTACGCATGATTAACCCGCAACACATGCTGAAGCAACATGCGCGCGTCTGTTGCCTCGATTTTCCGGCATGCCCAGGCTAATACCCGTGCAATTGTATCCATGCACGAATCAATCTTTCCCTGATGACTGACTTGCTGTTCCAATCCGCAATCTCAGACGAAGGATTAACGTACCGACCGGATTGACCGCGCAATAACAGACATACTTTCCGCTCATTCTTCCATCGAAGCGGCAAGTTGCTCGGCCTGATGCTCCGCCATCAGCGCTGAACAGATTTCATCAATATCGCCATCCATGATCTGATCCATTTTATAGAGCGTCAGATTGATGCGATGATCGGTCACCCTGCCTTGCGGAAAATTATAGGTGCGTATTCTTTCGGAACGCTCCCCTGTACCAACCAGTGATTTCCGCGTAGCGGCCTGCTCAGCCTGTTGTGCGCGCATCTGCTTGGCATGAATGCGCGCAGCCAGCACACTCATCGCCTGCGCCTTGTTCTTATGCTGCGAACGACCATCCTGACATTCGACCACAATACCAGTTGGCAAATGTGTAATTCTTACCGCCGAATCGGTCTTGTTGATATGCTGGCCACCCGCACCCGAGGCACGGAATGTATCGATCCGCAGCTCAGCCGGATTCAATTGCACTTCGCTGATTTCATCCGCCTCAGGAATAACCGCCACAGTGCATGTCGAAGTATGAACACGCCCTTGAGTTTCCGTCACCGGAACACGCTGCACGCGATGACCGCCGGATTCGAATTTAAGCCTGGAGTATGCGCCCTGACCGATGATTTTGGCGATAATCTCTTTATATCCGCCGATATCCGATGGGCTTTGCGATATGACCTCAACCTGCCAATTGCGCCGTTCAGCATAACGTGAATACATGCGAAACAGATTGGCCGCAAACAGCGCGGATTCGTCACCACCTGTCCCTGCGCGTATTTCCAGAAAAATATTACGCTCATCATTGGGATCTTTCGGCAACAGCTGTTTTTGCAATTCTGTCTCGATTACAGCCAGTTTTTCCTTTCCGGCTTGTATTTCAGCTTCAGCAAATTCGCGCATTTCCGGATCAGAAGCCATTTCCCGAGCAGTCTGCAGATCCCCTTCAACCTGTTGATAAGCATGATACAGATCGACTACCGGTATGATTTCTGCATGTTCGCGAGACAGCTTGCGGAAATTATCCAGATCCGCAGTGACCGTTTCATTGCTGAGTAATTGATTGAGCTCGTTAAGCCGTACACTCAAACGGTCGAGCCTGCGAGTAAGGCTCGCTTTCATTGCGGGCGATGCAATTGATAAAGTTTATTAACGAGTTCAACCAGCTGCTCGCGCTCATCAACAGTCGCATGATTCAGGGAACTGGACGGGATATGCAGGAATTTATTCATCAAACCGTTACTCAATGACTCCATTACCTTCCGGGGATCTTCACCCCTGGCGAGCATCCTGGATGCTCGCTCCAATTCGTGGCGGCGATAACGCTCACCCTGATCGCGTAATGCGCGTATTGTTGGCACTAGCTCGCGTGTCGCCAGCCAGCGCATAAAATCAATAACATTATTATCAATAATGGATTCCGCCTGGGCTACGGCGCTTTGCCGTGCATCCATGCCCTCTTTCACAATATCAGACAAATCATCGACATAATAGAGGAAAACATCATCCAGTTCGGAAACTTCCGACTCGACATCGCGCGGCACAGCAAGATCGACTATAAAAATAGGACGATGTTTGCGTGCTTTAATGGCGCGTTCAACCATGCCCTTTCCCAGAATAGGCAATGGACTGGCCGTACAGGTTACTACGATATCGTGCAAAGCCAGCTGATCCGGCAGATCCGCCAGAGTGATCGCAGTGGCGTTGAATCTTTTTGACAACGCCTGCGCACGCTCAATGGTTCGATTTGCGACTGTAATATGTTTTGGGTTACGCGCGGCAAAATGGCTGGCGCACAAATCAATCATTTCTCCAGCGCCGATAAACAGGATACGCTGCTCACTGATTTCACCGAAGATCCGTTCAGCAAGTCGTGCCGCTGCGGCAGCCATGGATACTGAATTTGAACCAATTTCAGTGGAACTCCGCACCTCCTTGGCAACAAAAAATGTCCGTTGAAACAGCTTGTGCAGCAGCAAACCCAGCGTGCCCGCATTCTCGGCCGATTTAACCGCACTCTTCAACTGACCCAGAATCTGCGGTTCACCGAGCACCATTGAGTCGAGCCCACTAGCCACACGGAAAGCATGCTTGACCGCTTTCTCGCGCGGCAGCTTATAGAGATAAGGATCCAGATCATGCACCTGCAAGTGGTGAAAATCCGCCAGCCAGCGCATGGCTTCTTCAGGTTTTTCGGTACTGCAATAAACCTCTGTACGGTTGCAGGTCGACACAATCGCGGCTTCCTTGATCGGATTACGCCCAACAAGATCATGCAACGCATGTTCCATGGCATTCTCCGGGAATGTGACCTGTTCGCGCACATCCAGCGGCGCTGTAGTATGATTAATACCAAAGGCGAATAACTGCATGAGCGTTAGTGTTTAAGCAACTGACCGGAATAAAAAAACTTGAGATTATAATATTAAGCGGATATAAATACTATCCTGTCTTGCAAATCCTGTGCAGATCAATAGCTGGCATTGAAATGCTCGTCGCCGCTACCTGGAGAAATCATCGTCTGCATGAATTACATCTGTATCAGACAGCGCCACACACCTTCCGTTCTGTGCGTTTTTACGGCAAGCACTAAGCATCATTTTAATATCGCAGAAACCGTCATACTTTCCAGAATCACGATACAAAAAAACAGTGCCCCGCCCTATGGCTTTGGGTTATACTTCTGCTGCTGACATGGGTCGGAGAAATTTATTTCTCCGACCCATGTCATTTCAATAGCATTATTTTTGAAAGCTTATAGTGCTTGAATTATAGAAAAAATAAAGTTCGTCATGGAGATTTTATGAACAAAAAGTTTTTTTGCACACTTTTGTTTTTAACATTAAGCCTTTCCTGCGCGGCATACGCTGAATCGGATAAAGACACAGCGGACGCGGTCGATGAAGCAACTGTAGCGGAAGAAACAGCGGCAGATGACTCAGCCGGATTGGAAAACGGTAACGGCTGGAAAACCGTCCGCATCGCCGAATTGGGCAATTCAGGCAAAAAGGTTCACATGGTGCTCGTCGAGCAAAGCCGTCATACCGACAAAACGATTTACAGCAATGCCATCACCCGTTTATGTCAGGGTGAAGACGAGTTCTGCAGAATACGTTTCTGGAGTAACGAGCGCTTCATTCCTGAAAGAGCGGCGTTAACCGCTGAGCAGAACAAACAACTAAAAGCGGACTATCTGGTCAACAAAGCAGCAGGCATAAAAGAATTACGCTGGTCCTGCAGTGTTGATCCGAAAAGCCAGAATTGCCTTCCTAATTAATCAGACTGCGAATTCATCCGCTTTAATTCACCAAAACCAAAACGGCTGCATACATCGAACGACCCAGGCCATTCCAGATCAGCCGTTTTCATCTCCATACTCAGCAATTCCGCAGTATTCCACCACGGATTCCAAAAAACCAGGCTCTGCACACACTTTCCCGTTGCATGACAGGAATCAGATATGCAAGGCGCGATCATTTGCGGCCAGTGCCGCTTCATGAAACACCTCGGACAACGAAGGATGCGCATGAACGATAGCGGCGATATCCTCGCTGCATGCTGAAAATGCCATTGCCATCACAGCTTCGGAAATCAGTTCAGAAACATGCGGACCGATCATATGAACGCCCAGCACACGATCCGTCTCAGCGTGCGCTAACACTTTGACAAAACCACTTGCCGCATTTATCGCACGCGCACGGCCATTGGCCATGAAAGGAAATTGCCCCGCCTTGTACGGAATACCCATCGCCTTAAGCTCCTGCTCGTTTTTCCCCACCCAGGCGATTTCCGGCGCGGTATAAATCACCCAGGGAATAGTATTAAAATCAACAGCCTCATGCTGCTGATCATCGCCTTTTACACGGGTGGCAATCGTTTCGGCCACAAACACGCCTTCTTCCGATGCCTTGTGCGCCAGCATCGGCCCGCGCACCACATCGCCGACGGCATAGACATTGGATAAACTGGTGCGGCAATAGTCATCCACCACAATAAATCCGCGCTCATCCAGCTTGAGACCGTTCTCATCGACACCCAGTCCCGTAGTATTCGGCGCCCGGCCAATCGCCACGATCAGCTTATCGACCAACAACTGCTGCGTGTTACCCTCAGTATCAAGGTAGTCGACAGTGACTTGCGCGTCATCGGTATTGATCGTATTGATTTTTACACCGGTCAGAATTTTCAGTCCCGCTTCCTTGGTAAAAATTTTCCGGGCTTCCTGTGCGATCTGCGTATCCGCCGCCATTAAAAACTCCGGCATCGCTTCAAGGATGGTGACTTCGGCACCCAGCCTGCGCCACACACTGCCCATTTCGAGCCCGATGACGCCTGCGCCGATCACGCCCAACCGTTGCGGCGTCTCGGACAACGACAGCGCACCGGCATTATCGAGAATGCGGTCATTATCCACCGCAATCATAGGCAGTTGGCGCGGTACCGACCCTGTGGCCACAATGACATGTTTCGCCTGAACTTGCTGCACCACATCGCCATCGACAACTTCGATACGCCATACATCGGCGGAATCGTCGCGCTTGAGTAGCTTTCCCGTACCATGAACCGATCTGACTTTATTCTTTTTAAACAACGAAGCGATACCCGCTGTAAAAGTCGTTACGATCTTGTCTTTCCGGGCAACCATTGCAGGCACATCAACTGTTGCATTCTCTACTTTGATGCCGTGTGCTGAAATGTCATGCTGCACTTGAAAAAAGCGTTCCGACGATTCCAGCAAAGCCTTGGATGGAATACAACCGACATTCAGGCAAGTGCCGCCCAGACTGGCGCGTCCCTTCGCATTTTTCCATGCATCGATACAAACCGTATTTAATCCTAACTGCCCGCAGCGTATTGCCGCAACATACCCTCCCGGACCACCGCCGATAACCGCAACGTCGTAAGTTTCTGACATTATTTACTCTTCTTCTTAGATTAAACAGATACGCTATTTTACAAGAAACCCGCCCACTTTTACGGACGCATTCTCTCGCGATCGTAAAAAAAACCGTGCGCGACAGTATTGCACATTACATACTATCCGCTTGGGTTTGCGCTGAATGCGATCCATGAGTGAAATAATCGATGCAGGTTTTGAGTTCATCGGTCGTCATGAAGCGGCTATGGGTATAAGGGGGCGCAGCAATTCCCAGACTCTCAAGCTTGCCCAGCCAGAGCGGGTTGTACGGCATCAATGCACAGGTTTTAACGCCGTGTTTTGCCAGAAATGCCGCGATACCTTTGAGGTTCCGTTCGGTTGCAGTAATGCCGGGAATCAGTGGTATTCGGGGAATGACAAGAATTTTCGCGGTTTTGATCAATGTTGAGAAATTGTCGAAAATTTTCTTGCTGGATCGCCCGCTATAACGCTCGCTTTCAGTCACATCGATCAATTTGAGATCAAAATAAATCAAATCCAGCCAAGGCAGCATTTTCTCTTTGAAGGCGTCTAAGGAAAAATAACCGCTAGTCTCCAACGCGGTATGAACCTCCTCTCGTTTGAGTGCCTGGAGCAATTGTCCGGCAAAATCCATCTGCAGCGTCGGTTCGCCACCGGAAAGCGTCACGCCGCCGCCTGTCGTCGTAAAAAACGGCTTATCCTGCAATAAGCGATAAACCAGTTCATCCACGGTATACCACGTTCCAATCCGGTTGCCGTTCACATCGGCTTCCGGCATAAACCGCTTGCCCTCCGGATTCTGGCACCAGATGCATGACAGTGGACAGCCTTTAAAAAAAACAACGGTGCGAATGCCAGGCCCGTCTTCCGTACTGTCGCGCTTGATGTCGAATATCAGGCCACGATCATTCATACCCGCCGCCTATCGCGAGCAAAACTAATGTATTCCTGACAATACAGCCTGCACATGCTTGCCGATCGCGCCAAACTTGAACATATGGCCGAAATTCCCGCTGATCTGCACCAGATTCTCAAGCAGCAGCTGCACCACATCGGCGTCAGGCCGTTGCGCCAGATTCAGAATCGCTTTGGCATCGCTGAAACGAATCACCAGGTCGACCTTATCCGGATTCTGTTCGATGCGGTTCGCTTCCGCCTCGCTCAACACCTTCGTGTCGACCACGGCACAGGGATTGAACCGTTTACCCAGCGGCGTATCCAGGTAAAGTTCGGACGGATTGGGGCAGAACCGAATCAACACATTCATATCGTCATCCGGTTTGCGTGTGCGGATGAGAATTTTTCCCTGGTAATAACGGATACCGTGCGGAGCATAGGGATCTTTAATAACAAAATTGTCCTGAAAAAAAGCCTGCGCCTGCGCTGCCTTGCTTTCGCTCAATCCTTCGCTGATCAGGAAGCCAAAACCCAGTTTGATCAGCGCAGCCATGCCACCGGCAAGGATTCTGCCCTCCACCTTGTTCAACAATCCGGCCAGCTCGGGCTGCTTCTCGCCGAGTTGCAGTCCGGTTTTTAAAAGATGATGAATACCGTTCGGCAGCGCCGGTAGCGTTGCATGCATTTCAGCCTCCTGTTGCGGGATGTTGTTCGACGCCGCTTTTCATATCAAAATTTGCGCGATCGATAATTTCCTGGCGCATTTGCGGACTCAGTGTCACGTAATAGGCCGAATATCCGGCCACGCGAATCATCAAATCCTTATACGGCGCCAGCGCCTGCTGCTCGGCTTCACCCGCGCCTTCCCTGCCTGCCGCCGTAGCGGCCTGATGCGCGGCGATAAAATCTTCGATCGAAGTCACGCAAAGCTGTACCAGCACGCCATCCTGATCCAGGAAGGTTTTCATATGCATGGCGAACAGATCGGTATCTTCCCTGAAGTGTTGCCTGCCGCGCGGCGTCAGGCTCAGATTATAGGTATAGCCATTTTGCACCGTATCGGGATCAACACTGACCACCGATAGCATATGATCGAGCAGCAACACCGGATCGCCGTTGCCTTTGACGATGCCGGGGCACGGCGTAATGCCACTGGCAAATGATGCGCTGTCACGGCGGCCGTTAGGTGTGGCCTTGTAGAGCAGGCCAAAACCGGCATGATTGGTCATGCTCCAGTATCCCGTCAGATAGCGCCCGCCACGGTGCGTGCGGTATTTGAAAAAAACATCCTGTATCATTCTGGTCAACAAGCGGGTGTATTTGACCGCCAGTGCATTGTTGTAGAGTCCATCTTCGGATTCATCCACACCGGCGCCGTATTTCGGCGCGAGACGAATCAGTTGTGCGCATTCCTGTAAACGCGCCAGTGTCAGTTTGAAGGGCGGTTTGTCTTCACGATTCGAAAACTGTCTGCGTATCATCGCGATCAGCGTGCTCAGAAAATTCCGGCGTTCGTTTACCGGTAATTTTGCCGGATCAAAATTGGCGTCGAGTACGGCAACCAGTTCGTCGGCCGTCATTTTGCCGCCAAATACCAGCGCATCGATCACGCAGAACGAATCGATCACATCGGCAAGCCCGATAATCGCCACACCGGACGAATTGTACTTCGCACCACCGGATGAGACATCGCGGAATTTAGCGCCGCTGTCGCCGGGTTTGTTGGTCGGACCATCGAACAGGCCCGACAAAAACGGCGAAGGCCTCACTTTCTCCAGAGTGCGCCCCAGATAGTTGTTAAACTGCACGCAGTGCCGCGCCATCTCGTCGAGCTGAACATGAAAGCTGTCAATGAAATCCTGCATCGACGTCATTTCACGCAGCGGTGGCGTGGTGTATTCCGGCTTGCCATAAAACAGATTAGGATCATTTTTTTCGATACCGTCACTGCGGTGCTTGCCGCCAAACATGGCCAGCTCGAGTACAGCGGGCAGAACCAGCAGGGTCGATCCGGTATGCCCATAGTGCTTGTGGTCGGCGTTCTGCTCAATACATCCAATGGATGCATAGTCATGCGCATCGGCAAGCGCTTCTTCCAGCGTGACATGATCGTGCCGCGCATAATAATTCGCCATGCTGTGAATCACCGGCGCATCGCCATGCAGCGCAGGGGTCGCACGCGTGATCAGGTTGACCTGACAAATCCGCCGCAGATAGGGTGAAAATTCGTTCAGCGCCAGCGGCCGGCCATCGGGCGCGCGATGATGCACATCCTTGTGATAGCGCGCATGCACATTGGGGTCGCGAATCGCCAGTATTTCGGTTGCTTTGAGAATGATGTAAGTCATATCGTTGACCGCATCGACGGTCTTGCCGTCGACATAGTGCGTACCACCAACCGTCAGCGCCTGATTGGAGCCACTGCCGGCAAACAAGACCTCCGCCGTTTCCGGCGACAAGGGCACATGATCGGAGCAGCGCAGAAAGAAATGGCACATCAATTCAACCGCTTTCCGTGTATACGCCGCTTTTGATGCTTCGTCCGGCTGCTGCTGCCAGTCGTTCAGATAGTAATCATTCAGTGTCTGATCCAGCCTGCCCAGCGACAGCCCGAAATTGGTATTTTCCTGCAACAGCAGGTGATAGCAGATCCATACAGCCGTCAGCGCCTCGGCCAACGTTTCCGCCGGTTTTGCCGGTACCTTGCGGCAAATAGTTGCCAGCTCGCTGTTTCCAGCCTTCTCAGCAGCATCGGCAAGATGTTCGGCATAAATCCTGACGCCCTCGTAAACCGTAATCACCGACTCGGCAAATACCTTTTGCTCGTCTGTCAAGCGCGCCGCATTGACATGCAGGATATCCAGCTGTATCTGCGCGATCAGGCCGTCGATGCCATACCTGAGTACACGGCTGAAATCCGGCGCAGTGTGCGAAACAGCCGTGGCTTTATCGGTCAGGTAAAACGCAATGCGCTCGAACAATTCCTGGCATTTCGGCGTTTCGCCCGCGCGTTTCTTTAACGGCGGATCGATCGACGGCCGGTCGCCCGTCATGCCGCCATCCACCGTATCCCGATGATCATTGGCGTAATCCGCGGTATCGTAATCCGCGTAACGCGCGGCTTCCTGAACCGTGCGCCGCTCCAGCCAGAACGGAAAAATCTCCTCGTTCAGCCGTCTGGCCACCTCCGGTTTGATTTTGAACGGATTCTGCGGACGAGTCGCGATGGTTTCCAGTTCCGGCCAGATACAGTACCCGCTCATATCCATATGCACCACCGGACCGACAAAACTGGTCGTGGTCTGCCCCGGCAGCAGATCGGTTTTGCGCACCAACGGCGTTTTATGGATGAAAATATGCTTCAATGCACGCGCACGACGCGTCGCGGGCGGCAGCGCATCGTTCTCCGGTATGCGCAGAAACTCGGTCAGCAAACGCGGCAATTCATCGCAGACTTCCGGTATCCATGCGGGGTCAAACAACTGGTTACGCCAGTCTTCCACCACGGGAAAATCACTGAGCCGGATATGGCTCAGCGCAAGATCCTGCAATGTCCTGACTTGCTGCGGCGCGCCATTGGGAATCGGAAAGCAGGCAACATCCTCGCCCGTCGCAGTGAACGCATCCGCTTCGACAGCGTCCTGTTCAAGATCGATGGCTATGCCGCCACGGTTTAAATTCGCTGTCTGCATCGCTTGGTTCCTCCTGTCAGATTAGTGCAGCGTATCCAGTCCAATTGCCAGCCGGTGATATTGCCAGGCATCATCGAGCAACAGAAAATAGCCAAAAAGCTGATATTTATAGTCACCCGGATCAACCGAAGAATGAAAAGGCACTGTTAGCGCCGTTGAGTAAATCAGTTGACCGAGATACAGGCCATCAGCGACCTCCACAAGTTCATCCAGGCAAAAACCGATGGGTGTCGGACCGCCGATCATGGGAAAACGATAATGAAACTGAAATACCTTTTTCTTTTTTTCCGGCCCGTTATTCATCGCCAGCACCGATTCCCGATCATCCGTCCCCAGAAAAATATAGCCTTGCCGTGCAAAGGGCGTCGGCCCCTCCGCAGCGGCCGCCAGCAGGGAGGCATCGGGCACGCGGTAATTCATGTCTACAATACGCATCAACGGATCTGCTGCAACGATGCGCTTGTCCTGAATATTGTTGCCGTCCACCCAGTGCGCGGCAGCTTCCTGTTCCCAGAATGCCTTGTCTTCATCGGACATGCCGTTATCCCAGCTGCCGCTTTGCAGATATTTCGCATAAGCGCCATCCGCTTTCCAGTAATGCTCCCGGTTCTTTTCCACCAGCATGTAGTGTGGTCTGCTGGCCAGAAAGGATTTGAGCGTTTTGACTCTTGCGGGATAGCGCTCGGCCAGATCGTCGCTTTCATCCAGAAACATGCTCAACTTACGCGCGGAGATTTGTTCAAACGACTTTCCCGCCCACGGAAAAATAAATTTCCCGATGGAATGCCAGGTCATATTCAGCACGTTTGGCGGCGAATTCATATCCAGCAGGCTGGCCAGCGAACTGGGAAAAAGCCTGGCATCGTCGTGTTTTTCATGTCGTTCCGGCGAGAACGCTTCAGAAAATCCGCAGTGCAGATTCAGCGTAGCGCCATGATAATAATCGAATCCGGTGGTGCGCACCGGTTCGCCGTACCAGTCGTTCGTTTCCCGGCTGTCGAGGCGGCAGTTATAACCCCGCTCGCCGCTGCCTTGAAACAGACCGTTACTGACTTTCGGCGCGACACCACGGCGAAACAATGCATTGAGCTTTTCAAAATGCTTCAGTTCGTCGTCAGGATTGCTTTGCGCGGAAATTTCATGGCTGATCCGCTGCAACATCTGGAGTATCGATTCCCCTTTTCCAAGCATGTCCTCGACAAAATCATCCTGCGCACCCAGCGACGAAGCTTCCAGGATAAACGTAGTGAATTTCCTGGCAAGCGCCGGATTCTGTTGCCAGCCGTCAGTCCAGTCTGTAATTTCCGGTTCGTACCTGACTTTGCCTGATATAGCCGCAACGTCCTGCGTTTCAGCCGGTGCTGAAACCGGCGTTGGCGCTGCGGCGGCTGACTGATCATAACCCAGCTCATGATAACCGGTTTCACCCGGACGCGGCCGCAGCTGCGGAAAGGCGTCGTCGGCATAAAATGCCCTGGCAAAAGCCGGATCGACCATCAAAAAGAAACCGTTATTCTGGTATCCGTAATACTGCCTATCATCCGCCCCGCCCATGCCGAGCAAGCGTTTGATTTTCTCCCAGAAGCCGCGTTCGGGATAGTTCTCACCGATGGAAATGACATCGCCGTTGGGCAGTGTGATATTACCGAGGCTGAAATGGCGCGTGGCAAAAACCAGTTGCCCGAGATAAATGCCGTCATCGATGCGCACGATCTCATCGATCAGTCGCGTCATCGGAAAACTCGGCTTCAGCGCAGGCCAGCGGTAATTCAACTGATACACAGCCTTGTGATTCATTTCAGGAACAACCGATTGGCCAATATCACACAGAAAATAACCACCGGTCATCGTGTAAGGAATTGCTTTTTCCTTGTCCAGATTTTCCGGCAGCAGCTCGCCGTCAAAACCTTCCGCGCCGGTATTCAGCGGACGCTTTTTCAGATTCCACAACACCATCAGTCCCGGCAGGCCAATCGCCTGAATCAGATTGGGATCGGGCGGTTCGCGGAAAAAGTTGCGCCCGATACGCATTGTTTCCGCATTGTAGGCACTCACCGTCGGCGCATGATTGCCGGTTTTTTGAGCAACGGTGTCGCGCGAAACGGGTTCAAACGTCTTCCCCATCCACAGGCCGGTATCGGCATACGTCGCGTTCCAGGCCGTTGCCATCCATTCGATACTGGCCATCACTGACCGTTCGCCGGTTCCGTTTCGATCCAGATTCCTGAAATAATCGCTGTCGCGTATCGAAACCGGAATACCGATCATCGGGCCGCTGATCACCTCCGCCTTGCCGCATTTGAACAGCGTTTCGAGTTTTTTGTGCACGACAGGCCAGACATGGCGTTGACCGTTATCTGCCAGAATACGCTGATAACGCGCGAGCATGGCATAAAAACCGCCTTGATGATCTTGTGCAAGGATGTGCTGAAGCGCATTCTCAAGGGATTGGGATTCATCCCTGGAAGTTGCCGGAAAATGCGCACTACTGAGAAAGGCGTGCGAAGCAGTCTGCGCTGGAGTTTGCATAGTGATCCCCTCCTTGACGATGAATAGTTACATATTCATATCAGAATTGCAAACCGAACATTTTGATTTGAAACAAACAACAGCCACCTAGGAGGCTGTCCGAGAATGGCGGTCGTAGCGAGGGCGAGGCTGGTTGAGCGGGATTTTTCGATCATTGGAGGCGAATAGTCGTTCTATTCAACAAAAAGGATCGGAAGATCCGGCCAGCCAGTCAGAATCGTCCGCAGTAGATCAGTCTATTCTTGGACAGCCTCCTAGTCCACTTCAGCACATTGCTAATCGGCAGCCAGAATCTTCGTAATGGTAAACGCGCCGCGCAATTCACCCGGCTTGTAGCCGGTTGCGGCATCCTGCGGATATTTTTCCGCCAGCGCCGCACGCACCGGCTCAGCGATCGTCTCACCGTGGCAAGCCATGCAAACCCCATCAACCGGTATCGCCTTCATAAACCGGTAACGGGTCTCGCCGGCATCGGATTCAACCGTGCTGTTCTGCAGACTGGCCACGGGTGTGCCGGACGCGAGTTGCTGTTCAAACGCGAGCAGCGTCGTTTGTTCCCACGCATCCGGCCGATTGGCGGGATTGCGCAGTTTCAGACTGGTGCGCCCGACTGTCCAGCCGTCTCTGGACAGCTCTGCCGCAATTTCCGGCGCAGCGACGTTGCACACCGCAATCGCACTGGCCGGCCCGCCCGTTTCAATCGCCGATTGCAGCCGCGCTTTCAACTGCATGCCCAGCTGCGCGGCAAGCTGTCTGGCTTTGTCTTCAAGCTGCGCCGCGTTGTCATTTTCAGCGGCAAGATGCGTGGAACAGAGCATCAACACAAGAACAGCAAAAATCGTACGCATGTCTCCTCCGGAAATTCAGCATCATCAGAAATTTTGATTATAGACCTACACTATTTAGCCATTGCAATTTTTCATCAATTGACAAGGTAGCCATTGTAGGGTGGATAAGTGAAACGCCATCCACCACAGCCATCCATCCAAAATTCCGGGATTATGGTGGATGGCGTTTCACTTATCCACCCTACATGAACTGCACGAACGCGCAGTTCATCCCCCGCCTGAGCCTTCGCGCGCTCCGTCGCGCTGCGGTCAGCCGGCTGCTGGCCTGCTCACTGACTGGAGGCCATGCCCTCCGGGCACGGCCCTGCCTGACTTGAGCTCAGTGGCCTCGGGCAAGACGAAAGCCGCGTGGCGTCGAAGCGATCAGACGGAGCGAAGTTGAGACGGGTAGCAGAACGGCAGTACCTGCCGAGGTTGACCCACGAGCCGCCGCGCAACACGCGCTGATTCTCGCCTTCCGGCACTTCTCGGCCGTCGCTGGCCCGATACGGATACGACTGGTATGCACTGCCGGTCCATTCCCACACGTTGCCTGCCAGATCGGCAATACCGGAATTCGATGTAGATATCGAAGGAGGCGTATCCGATTCAACAAATACCCCCACCGGCGTGACACGCCGCAGCCGGGCTTCAACCGTATTACACCACGTGGCATCAAATGCTTCTCCCCACGGATAGTGGCGCCCTGCCGTGCCGCTTGCCGCGGCTTCCCATTCTGCCTCGGTCGGCAGGCGGTAATGCTGCCCGGTTTGAGCGCTGAGCCAGGCGCAATACGCACGCGCTTCAAACCAGCACACGCCGACTACCGGCTGGTTCGGCGCATCAAATCCCGAATCGCCCCATTTGCCAGGTTGTACAAAACGCTGATCCGGCCACCGTTCTTTCAGCAGCGTTTCAAACGCGTTATCGGTCATCGCAAGATAGTCTTGCCATTGCTGAATTTGCGCTTCAGTCAAGGCTCATTCTTCAGTTAATTGAATAAAAGCCTGTACATTATTTTTATAAAGATCGTGGACAATACGCATAGCACTCCGGGTACTTTCTTCGGTGCCTTCACCGTCTTCCAGCCCCTCGTCGCTGCCGATCGTATACCTACCGCCATCAACTGCGATCATCGGCGGCAGCAGGTAGCGGCCCAACGGTCCCTGCTGCGCTTTGAAACGTGGATCACCCAGCCCGCCCAGTGCATCGCCTGCAAGAATGCGTGCACGCAGATCGGTATCGATGTCACGGCTGCGCGCGACCAGCCTGTGCTGCAAATCCGCGCGCAACTCGGCAGAGACAGTCACATCAGGTTGCGCCGCACTACGCCCGGCCAGCGGCAGATTGACTTTCGCCAGTGCACGTACGAACGCATCGGCATCCGCCGTCATTGCCGCAGCCAGGGTAAACGTTTCCTCCCAGCCGGTCGTCGGCAAACCCGGCAATGCGTCAGGCACTGCCGGCCAAACCGATCAGTGCACTGCTTTCTTCTGCCTTTGCCGCGCTGAAACGTTCGGCCAGATAGCGCGCGGCAAAGTATTCCTGCAGCAGTTGATGACAAACAGCACATCGTCGCCCGGCATATCGAGAATCTGCAAGTCCACCGCAATGTTGAGCAGATGCTCTTGCTGTTTTTCATCCTCAATCTGTTCCGACAACACATCCAGCGCGTCATCAAAATCGATACTAACCTGCGACTTGTTTCCGGAGTTGCCGGAATTACCGACATTGTCCGTTTCGCCATCGCGTTGTTTCTGCTGCAATTGAAACGCAAACGCTGCCAGCGTATTAAACAGCTTGCCGCGTTTGGGCAGTTCATAGTCATTCTGCCATTGATCGATTCGCTTGCGCTCGCGTTCGGTCAGCAACCAGTCCTGCTCGCGCAAACGCTCGTTGTCCGGGATTTCACGTTGCAACATGGCACGCACAAAACCGGTAAACAGTGCCGTGCGGCCTTTGGGTATCTTGCCGGCATGCGCCTGATCGATCAGCAGTTTAAGGTAATACGGCGAACGGTAGAGATCGGCCTGCGGCGTATACTTCAATTGCCGCCATAACGATTCGCCATGAACCGGGCTATAGACCCGCAGAAACTGTTCGATTTGCAGGTCGGTCAACGCGGTGATTTCCACTTGCGGGATACGCGGCAGGTCTTTGGTGGTCAACTGACTGCCGTAATCCAGCGTGCGGCAACTGAAAATGACGCGCACGCTTGGATGATTCAACGCCAGATCCTCCAGAAAGCGTTTACCAGCACCGGTTTAACCGTCATGCACAGCGTCCAGCACGTCGCGCAAATCATGAAAAGGTTGCGATTGCTGCAGATAACGCTCGCCCGGCGCATCTTCGCCCTGATCGAGCATAAGCGCCAACGGGGTAAACTGTTTGTCGATCGCATAGCGCGGCTGCGCCTAGCGTGCTATGCATTGCGCCCGGTAACCGGCAAGACTGCCGAGCTGGCTGTCCAGCACTTGCTTGAATTCGCACTGATCCAGCTGGTCGAGAAATTTCCGGTATTCGGCCAGCGATTCCGCTTCGCTGGCATCGGGGTGGGTTTGCGCGGTTTGCACCATACGGCTCAGAATTTCACTGACGCCGCTTTCAATGGTGTTCAATTGCCCGGCCATCCGCTCCTGCCCTGCCGCCAACTGCGGCAGCACATCCAGATAGCGTTGCGCGTCCTGTTGAAATACGTGCAACGCATCGATTACTGCGATCGATCGGTCGATTTTTTCATTCGATACCGCAAGTACAGACCAGTATTTCCTCGGATAACTTGCGCGTCGCATCCAGTGTGGCAATGGTAAAGACCGGATAAGCCTCAGGATACTGATCCGGATTTTTCAGAATTTCGGCAAACGCGGCAAACACCAGCTCGCCAAAAGAACGATTCGAGCCATTGTTCATCATCGACAACCCGTCACGTGCAATCTGCTTCACCATCGGCGGCAGTTCATGCGCCGGCCAGCCGGTAATCGCCGCCAGCGTCTGATCAAAACCCAGCGTCAATGACTGGCTTTGCGTTTTGCTTTTTCCCGGCGCAATGAATTCGGTAGTGCCTTCGATGATGGTTTGCAGATGATGGTCGATCGGACTGTTGCCCGGATTGGTGCACCGATCCAATGTATCCGTACGGATTTTCAGGATGGCGTTACGCGCCAGCGCTCCGAACCGTATAACGGTGTTTTTATCATCAAATGCCTGCCCACCGGATTGAGACGTTTTCCGTACCACATCCAGCATTTCCAGCGCCGCCTGCACCCAGGCCAGACGCGCCGCGCGCAGCAAATCATGATTGCCTGAGATAACGCTGAACGGATTAAAATCGTTGAACCGTTCACTAGCCCGACGTTGCCAGTAATCCGGCAGCGCCTTGGCCAGAACGCTGCGCAGACCGCTAAAAAACACCTCTTCGATCAGTTGTTGTTTCCAGCTCATGATTTTTTTTCGTTTCTTTGGCGCACGCCAAACGCATCAAAGTATGGTTAGCCTGCATGCATTTTTTGCGACAACCGGATATTAACATGCGTTGATAATCCCGAGAATTCCGATGCATCCATGTGCTTACGTAATACAGTATCTCTCACCGAAGCAATGCTAAAATATCCGCAAGATCAACGATCCGGCAAATTACCCATGACTGACAAGGTGTATTACAACAGCGCGTGCCCGGTCTGCAAGGCCGGGATTGAGAAGCAGCGTTCGATAATGGCGCGTAACGGTGTCGACGATGTGGAATGGGTCGATGTGCACAACCATCCCGAAACGGCAAGCGAAACATCGTCATCGCTGGAGCAGGTTCGTGAGCGGCTGCATGTGCGCGATGATTGCGGCCAGATCCGAATCGGCGCGGATGCGTTCATTTTTCTCTGGTTGAAAACACCCCGGCTGCGCTGGCTGGGCCGTATCGCACAACTGCCGGTTATCCGGCAGGTTTTTCACTGGTGCTATAACGCGTTTGCCCGGCTGCTCTATCGCTGGAACCGCAGCCTGAAACACTGGTAAAAATCAGTCGCAGTTACGACAGCGAATCCATCAGTTCGCGCGCGCGGCACAAGTCGCGCCAGGCTTTGGCTTTTTCCGGCAAGGCGCGCAGCAGATAGGCGGGATGGTAGGTGACGATCAGCGGAATGCCGCAATAATCGTGAATTCTGCCGCGCAAATTGGCAATGCTGTCGTCGCTGTTGAGCAGGTTTTGCGCGGCGACTTTGCCGAGCGCGATGATCAGTTTCGGTTGAATCAGCGCGATCTGCCGCGCCAGATACGGCGCGCACTGCTGCGCTTCGCTTTCGCTCGGATTACGGTTGCCGGGCGGGCGGCATTTGACGATGTTGGTAATGTACACATTATCCCCGCGTTGCAGATGAATCGCCGCGAGCATGTTGTCGAGCAGTTTTCCGGCCTGACCGACGAACGGTTCGCCGAGTTCATCCTCGCGCGCACCCGGTCCTTCGCCGATATACAGCCAATCGGCATTTTTATCGCCGACGCCGAAAACGGTCTGCGTGCAGGTTTTGCGTAACGGACAGGCCGTGCAGTGCGCAACCGTTTCCGCCAGTTGTTCCCAGTTCATCTGCTGAACGGGTATTTCCAGATTGCCGCTTCCGGTCACGTCCGCTTCATCATGAGCATCCGGAGCCGATGGTCGCAAACGCCAGACCGGCGTCAATCCAAGCGTTTTAAGAATGAGCTTGCGCCGTTCGTTCATAACCGGAGTTGCATCACCAGCGCATCTTCCCGGCCACACATCGCGGGATAATAACCCTTGCGCCTGCCAATCTGTTCAAAACCCAGTTGCCGATAGAGTCTGGCTGCCCCCTGATTCGATTCGCGCACATCGAGCAATACCGACTTCGCGCCGTGTTCTGCTGACAGATCGATCAGGTAATGCAGCATTTTTTCGCCGAGTCCTCGCCGCTGCCAATCGGGATTGATGCCCAGCGTCAAAATATGCGATTCATCCGGACCGATCATCAGGATGCTGTAGCCCAGGATTGTCAGGTTTTCTTCCATCACCTGACACAGATATCCGGCCTTGAGCGAATCGGCAAAATTCGCCAGCGACCACGGAAACAGAAAAATCTGCCGCTCGATGCGGATAACCTGATCCAGATCGGATTCACGCATGGGCCGGATTTCAGGATTCAATGGCAGTGCCTGGTTCACCGCTCGGATTCCTTCAGTGCCACTTTATTGCGGATATAGATCGGCGCGGCTTGCGCCGGATCGGTGCAAAACGCATCGATCGCCTGCATTGCGGCCAGTTGCCCGATTTCCTGCGCATGCGGATACTGCTCGTCCCGTATTGCCACCAGCTGATCGTGGTAAAGCGTCTGTAACGGCTCACGATACACCTTAAAACCATTTCCACAGGCCATCCACCTGCCTTCCGGCAACACCGGCGCACGCTGCGGCTGACACAGCGCAGGTTCACTCACCACTATCCAGCGATTATCCTGCCGGATATACGCGGCATGATAAATCTCGCCCATGCGCGCATCCAGCGCCACCACGATTCTGTCATGCGCATTCTGCTGCGCAATGGCTTCCAGCGTACTGATGCCGATGACCGGCAGGCCGGTGGCGAGCGCCAGCCCCTGCGCCACGCCGCAGGCTATCCTCAGGCCGGTAAAGGAACCCGGCCCTGCGCCGAAGGCCAGTCCGTCGAGGTCGGACAGCCGCAATCCGGCTTCAGTCAGCGTGTCCTGTATCATCGGCAGCAGCAGTTCGGAATGCTGGCGTTGCGCATAGGTCTCCCGCTTGACGATGCCGCCGTCATGGCGCAGTGCGGTCGAGCAGTATTCGGTCGAGGTATCAAAAGCGAGGATTTTCAAAATTGCGAATCAGTTTCAGTGATGGAATGAAGCGGCCAGCGACCCAGCTCGCTATAACACGAACCGTGGCTGGATAAGCGGGATTGCAGCAACAGCCAGTCGTCGACGTCCCATTGTATCGGGTTTTCAAGCTGCATCGGCAGATGCGCGCCGGCTTTGCGGATCAGCGTGATATGCGGCTTGTACTTACGGTCTTCACAGGTAAAACCCGCGGCGACCAACGCTGTCTTCAGCGTGCCGGCCAGCGCGAAAAGCGCGGCGGGATAATGCGCTACATTGGCCATGACAATGCGGTTTTTTTTCCAGAACAGCGTGCCCTGAATGGACAGACTAAACGTCTGCGCAACAACACTGCCGGCGATTTCACGCAATGTATCGATTCTATCCGATTCGACATCGCCAAGAAACAGCACGGTCAGATGAATGTTTTCCGGTTTGACGCATCGTCCGTCCTGTTCGCTGGCAACCACTTTTCTGGCCATCCGGTTCAGCACCGCCTGTATCGTGCTGTCGGGCCGGATGGCAAAAAACAATCGCGCCGTTTCCCGCCGGATGATATCAGACATACGGGTGCTAACCGGTATGATTAATCAGGCAAACGGCTTCCGCTGCAATACCTTCCTTACGTCCGAGCGCGCCAAGATGCTCAGCGGTTTTGGCCTTGATATTGACAGCACCGCCGGGAATACCGAGATCCTGCGCGACATTTGCAATCATCGCCGGAATATGCGGCGCCATTCTGGGTGCCTGCGCGATGATGGTTGCATCGATATTGATAATGTCGTAGTTGCGCTCGCGCAAAAGCTGGCGCACATTGCGCAGCAAAACCCGGCTGTCGATATTTTTGTATTGCGCATCGGTATCCGAAAAATGCGTGCCGATGTCCCCCAGCGCGGCTGCGCCAAGCAAAGCGTCGCACAACGCATGCAGCAGTACGTCGGCGTCGGAGTGGCCGAGCAGCCCTTTTTCGTAAGGAATGGTCACGCCGCCGATAACCAGCAGACGGTTTTCCGCCAGTTGATGCACATCGCGCCCCTGCCCGATTCGTAATGAAATCATTGATGGTTCCTTTTTTGCATGATGAGCTCGGCGAGCTCAAGGTCCTGAGGATAAGTCACTTTGAAATTGAAATCCCGGTTATGCACAAGCCTGGGATGCAGTCCCAGAGCCTCGATCGCGCTGGCGTCATCGGTCACATTCGCGTGCGTGTTTCCGCTGAGCGCATTGAGCAGCATCCGGTAGCGAAACATCTGCGGCGTCTGCGCCTGCCATAAATTTTCCCGCGGCTCGGTCTGTGCAACACGCGCAGCCCTGTCGCCGCGTTTAAGCGTATCGGCGACAGGCACGGCCAGCAATCCACCCACCGGATCCTCGCCGATTTCATCGATCAACTGACTGAGCTGATTCCGAGTGAACAAAGGCCGGGCCGCATCATGCACCAACACCCAGTCTTCGTCACCAATCGGACAGTCCGGACAGACTGCTGACGCTGCCGCTAGTCCGTTGCATACGCTTTCAGCGCGTGTGGCGCCGCCGTGATAAAGCACGGCCAGCTTGTCGTCAAACTCGCGCCAGTCGTATTTCCGCCACTCGGGATCCTCCGGGGACAGCACCACAAAAACCCGGCTGATGGCTGTTGAACGGCACAGCGTGTTGATGGCATGATAAATCATGGGTTTCCCAGCCAGCGGCAAATACTGCTTGGGCAGTTGATGGTCCATCCGCGCGCCGTAGCCGGCGGCGGGTATCAAAGCAAAATAGTTTGGCATTACATTTAAGGCACAATTTTTTATTGATTCAGTAAATCCGGTATTTTAATCGTCCGGCGTGAAATTTTGAATTTTTTACGTTAGCAGATTGCTGCTCAAAATAATACAGGGCAGAAGCATGCCATTTCAGATTAAAATAACCGGTTTTGTATCTTGGCAGGGGAAATATTATGGAAATCGAGCAGATCAATGCTTTGGAAGAACAGCTGGATGAATTGAATCATCGGGCCAGTGATTTGCGGAGGTATCTTTGACTACGATGACAAGAAACTGAAACTTGAAGAACTGACGCGATTACTTGAAGATTCAAGCATCTGGAACGATCCCAAGAAAGCCGAGGAAATCAGCCGAGAGAAAAAAGGTCTCGAAGACACCGTTCAAACGCTGGAGTCGTTGCAGCATCAGTTAGGCGATGCAGGCGAATTGTTTGAGCTCGCGCGCGCGGAAGCGGATGACGCCGCATTGCAGAGTATTCATGCCGATACCCAGAAAATCGAGGAAACGGTTGCGAAACTGGAGTTTCACCGCATGTTCTCCGATCCCATGGATCCGCATAACTGTTTTATCGATGTGCAGTCGGGATCGGGCGGTACGGAAGCGCAGGACTGGGCATCGATGCTCGAACGCATGTATCTGCGGTATTGTGAGCGGCAGGGACTGCAGGTCGAAATCCTGGAAGAGTCGCCCGGCGACATCGCCGGCATCAAGAGCGCCAGCATCAAGGTAACGGGTGAATACGCCTATGGTTACTTGAGAACAGAGACCGGCGTGCACCGTCTGGTCAGAAAATCCCCATTTGATTCCGGAAACCGGCGCCATACCTCGTTTGCAAGTATCTTCGTCTACCCGGAAGTGGACGATTCGTTTGATATTGAAATCAATCCCGCGGATATCCGGATTGATACATTCCGCGCTTCAGGCGCAGGCGGTCAGCATATCAACAAGACTGATTCCGCAGTGCGTATTACGCACCAGCCGAGCGGCATCGTCGTGCAATGCCAGAGCGGGCGATCGCAACACAAGAACAAAGCCGAAGCGATGTCCATGCTGAAATCCCGTCTGTACGAAGCCGAGCTGCGCAAGCGCAATGAGGAAAAGCAAAGCATCGAGGATTCAAAAACCGATATCGGCTGGGGGCATCAGATCCGCTCGTATGTTCTGGATCAATCACGAATCAAGGATTTGCGCACCAATGTGGAAGTCGGCAATACCCAAGCCGTGCTGGACGGCGATCTGCATCAGTTCATCATGGCCAGCCTGAAAGAGGGCGTGAAATAAATTCGATCAATCGGTTGGTCCAACAGCGAATAGCCGCTGGTATTCCTTGATGGCATACCGGTCGGTCATGCCGGCGATGTAATCCGCGATGGCCTGATGACCGATCTGTTTGAATTTCAGCTGGTGCTTATCCGGAAGCAGGCGCGCATTGGCACTGAACGCATCGAATAATCGCCGAATGATATGCGAAGCCTTGTTACTCATGCGCGTGACACGAAAATGCAGATACAGATGCTCATGGAGGAATTTTTTGAGTTCCAGCTGCGCTTTCTTAATCGCAGGACTGAAGCCGATCAGCGGTGCAGCCGCATAAACACCGGCCAGATCATTTAGCCGGGCTTCCTTGATGTTGCGCGCGCTCTGCACGGTCAGGTCAGTTGCCACGGTATTGATCATGGCTCTGACTGTCTCGTGGATCAGTCGACGTTCGGCGAGCGCAGGATATTTTTGCTTAATCGCCGACCAGTGACGCGAAAAGATGTCGATTTCCTGTAACTGTTCCAGATCAACCAGACCGGAGCGCAGGCCGTCGTCGACGTCATGGTTATTGTAGGCAATCTCATCGGCAAGATTGGCCAGCTGCGCTTCGAGCGACGGGCGTTGATTCAGGAGAAAGCGTTCGCCCACTGTGCCCAGGCTGCGCGCGTTTTTCCGGGAAGAATGCTTTAAAATTCCCGCGCGCGTTTCAAAACATAAATTCAATCCGTCAAACTCGGCATAGCGTTCTTCGAGAACATCAACCACGCGCAACGATTGCAGGTTATGCTCAAATCCTCCGTAGGCCTTCATGCATTGATTCAGCGCATCCTGCCCGGCATGGCCGAACGGCGTGTGTCCCAGGTCATGCGCCAAGGTGATGGCCTCAACCAGATCTTCGTTCAGGCGCAAATTGCGCGCAATGGAGCGGGCGATTTGCGCCACTTCCAGGCTATGCGTCAGCCGTGTGCGGAATAAATCGCCTTCATGATTGACAAATACCTGCGTTTTGTATTCAAGACGCCGGAAGGCTTTGGAATGAATGATTCTGTCGCGGTCACGCTGAAATTCGCTGCGTCCGGACGGTGGTGCTTCATTGACGATCCTGCCGCGCGTATTGCTTTCGGAGACGGCATACGGGGCGAGGTTATTCATGCATCATGCAGGCGGACAATGTCTCAACAATCAACCGGGGGGCAATGTCCGCGCGCATGACTGCCTCGCCGATACGGTTAAGTACGATAAAGCGCGTCTTGCCTGCGGATACTTTTTTATCCAGCGACATCAGCTCAAGGTATTTTTCCGGCTCCATTCTTGGCGCTTCGACCGGCAGGCCTGCCTGCTGAAAAATTCTGCGAATGCGCATGACGTCTGCTTCAGGAATGAATTTCATGCGCCGGGAAAGTTCGGCCGCCAGCACCGTTCCCGCTGCCACGGCTTCGCCGTGCAGCCACACGCCATAACCCATGCCATTTTCTATTGCATGACCGAAAGTATGGCCGAGATTCAGCAATGCGCGCACGCCACTCTCCCGCTCATCCGCGGCGACGATCTCCGCTTTGTTCTCGCAACTGCGCTGGATCGCTTCGATCAGTGTCACCGGGTCACGCGCCAGCAGTCGCTGCATATTCTGCTCGAGCCACTCGAAAAATACGGGATCGCGGATCAACCCGTACTTGATGATTTCGGCCAGGCCGGCGCGCAGTTCCCGGTCCGGCAGCGTATCCAGCGTTGCGCTGTCGGTCAGCACCATGCGCGGCTGATAAAACGCGCCGATCATATTCTTGCCTAATGCATGATTGATGCCGGTTTTGCCACCGACGGAAGAATCAACCTGCGCCAGCAACGTTGTCGGTATCTGGATAAACGGTACACCGCGCAGATAGGTTGCAGCCGCAAAGCCCGTCAGATCGCCCACTACACCACCGCCCAAGGCAAGTATCGTGGTGTTGCGCTCGCAATGATTTTTTAATAACGCGTCATAAATCACATTCAGCGTTTCCCAGTTTTTATACGCTTCGCCATCCGCAATAATGATGGGTATCGTCCGCACGCCATTACTTTCCAGCGCCGTGCTGAGCTTGTCCAGATATAGCGGCGCAACCGTGTTGTTGCTGACGATCGCCACACGCTTCTGCTGCAGACAGGAGACAATCAGCTCTGCCCGGGCGAGTATGCCATTGCCGATATAAATCGGATAATTGCGTTTTTCTGCTGAAGCTGAAAATTCTACTGATAGGGTTCGCATAGTATGTTCTTTATCAATGGGTTGTCCTGAGTCAAAAGCAATCATCC
This sequence comes from Nitrosomonas sp., assembly GCA_028577615.1. Classification (GTDB taxonomy): domain Bacteria; phylum Pseudomonadota; class Gammaproteobacteria; order Burkholderiales; family Nitrosomonadaceae; genus Nitrosomonas. The sequence continues at coordinate 73,577 of JAJSDU010000005.1, read as the reverse complement.
GGTCAATCAGTTCTCTGATCAGAGAACTGATATTCTGTTTGCCAGTATCGATAATGATATGTGCTGTTTCGCGGTAAAACTGATCACGCTGCGCGTAGAGCTCGGTTAATTTTGCCCGCAAATCTTTGGTTTGCAGCAACGGCCTGTTTTTATCATGCCGCGTCCGGCAGTATAAATCGTTTACTGTTGCTCTCAAATAAACCACTATCCCGCTTTGCTTCAGAAAACGGCGGTTATCCTTGCTGAGTATCGCGCCACCGCCGGTAGCCAAAACAATATCCGTCTTTCTGACCAGTCGGCGCAAAACCTGAGACTCACGCTTACGAAACCCGGATTCGCCTTCAATTTCAAAAATCACCGGAATTTTAACGCCGGTACGCTCCTGAATTTCGTGATCGCTATCAAAAAACTGTTTTCCGGTATATCTGGCCAGCGATTTGCCTATCGTTGTTTTCCCGGCGCCCATCATGCCGACGAGAATAATGTTGACGTTACCCAAGGCCAATTTCGTCTTTTTATCAAAGACGGTCGATTTTTTACGGTTACTCATGAAGGACTGTTTTTTGCGGCGCACCTGGTTAACATATCATTTTATTTCCAGGCTATTTTAACAGGTTGCCTAACCGTTAGACTTATCGTTTTTTAACCGGTTTATGCAGCGGCGCGGCGACCATTGACGCAGATTTTCTCCAGCGCATAGCGGGCGGCGACGCCTTCCTCCCCGCAACAAACCAGGAAAAAAACAGTGGAACAAAGACGGTGGATACAAACGCGGCCAGAATCATTCCGCCGAATACACCGGTACCCATCGACTGACGCGCGGCCGAACCGGCTCCCGTGGCAATAACCAGCGGCACGACACCCAATATAAATGCCATTGAAGTCATTACAATCGGGCGAAAACGCAGTTGCGCCGATTCCAGCGCCGCACGCGTCACATCCATACCAGCTTTCATTTTCTGATTGGCGAATTCCACCAGCAGGATCGCATTTTTTGCCGCCAACCCAATGAGTGTCACCATACCGATCTGAAAATAGATGTCGTTCGGCATATCCCGCAACAATACAGCCAGCAAAGCACCCGCCATGGCGAAAGGCACCGCCATGATTACCGCAAGCGGCAGCGCCCAGGTCTCAAACTGCGCCGCCAGGATCAGGAACACCATGATAATCGCCAAACTGAACGCAAAAACAGCTGCGGCGCCAGTGCGCTTTTCCTGAAACGCCTTGCCCGTCCACGCGATTTGATAACCCTCCGGCAATACCTGTTCGGCAATTCGCTCAACCAGGGCTATCGCTTCACCCGAGCTGAGACCGGCAATGCCGCTGCCGATGAGTTTGGCCGACAACAATCCATTGAAGCGTTCCAGTTGTTCGGCGCCGATGACATGCTCGATTCGGATTAAAGCTGACAATGGCACCATCTGCCCGGCCTTTGAACGCACATAAACCTTGCCAACATCCTCCGGTTTCATCCGGAATGCCGCATCGGCCTGTAGCTGAACACGGTAAGTACGCCCGGCCCGGTTGAAATCATTCACATACAGCGACCCCATAGTGCTCTGCAAGGTTTCATAAATATCCGTAATTGCAATGCCCTGCGAAATCGCCTTGGCTTCATCGACGTGAATGTAAAACTGCGGCACCCGGGTGCGGTAAAATGCGTTGATCGACGCAATCTTCGGATCCTGCGTCAAAGCCGCCATAAAATCATCGACAACTTTGGCCAGACGCTGCGGATCCGAACTAGTACGGCTCTGCACGTAGAGCTCAAACCCGCCGGTACTGCCAAGTCCCCGGATTGCAGGCGGATTGAAAGCAACCGCCAGACCATCTTTCTGTTGCGCACCGGCTGCGAACACCCGTCCGACCAGATCATCCGCCGTCGATTCACGTTCCGACCACTCAGTCATCCGGGTAAACATCGTGGACACATTGGTTTTATTGCCGCCACCGATAAAATCCAGTCCATTCACGGCAAACTGGAAAGCGACATCCTTGTTTTTCTCGATTTCAACACGAATGGCATCGGTCGTAGCGGTCGTGCGGGATAGCGATGCGCTGTCCGGCAATATCACCGCAGCAATCACATAACCCTGGTCTTCAGGCGGCACGAGGCTACCCGGAATAATCTTCAACAGGTAACCGACGCCCGCGATAAAGGCCGCAAAGATTAAAACACTGACGCCGACATTGTGTATCGCCGCATTGACCCTGCCGACATAAAAATTACGCACACGATTGAAGATACGGTTAAACCATTCGAAAAATGCGGCGTGCTGTTGAGCGGACTGGAGCAGCAGGGCGCATAGCGCTGGCGTCAGCGTCAGTGCCACAACCCCAGAAATAACACCGGCAACGGCGACCGTTACCGCAAATTGACGGTACAACTCTCCAGCCATGCCACCGAGAAAGGCAACCGGCACGAATACCGCAGCCAATACCAAGGTCATGGCGACTACCGCGCTGGATACCTGCTGCATGGCCTTAATCGCCGCATCCAGCGGCGACAGTTTTTCCTCCGTCATCAGGCGTTCGATATTTTCCAGCACGACGATTGCGTCATCCACGACAATACCGATGGACAACACCATAGCAAACAATGTCATGGTATTAATCGAATAGCCCAGCAGCCACAGTCCGGCAAAAGTACCGATCAAGGAAATGGGCACGGCGATAATCGGAATCAGCGTTGCCCGCCAGGTATGTAAAAAAAGATAAACGACCAGCACCACCAGAATCATCGCCTCGCCAAGCGTCTTGACCACTTCCCAGATAGACGCTTTGACAAATTGACTGGTGTCATACGGCAGCACATATTGCATGCCTTCTGGAAAAAGCGGCCGCAGTTCTTCCATTTTGGATTTGATTTCGGCGGCGGTGTCCAGCGCATTGGCGCCAGTCTGCAAAAAAATACCGATGCCAACTCCCGGCACGCCATTGAGCATGTTAACGATATTATATTCCTGCGCGCCGAGTTCTATGCGCGCTACATCCTTCAGATACAGCACGCCGCGCGTCCCATCGGCGCGCAGGATAATATTACCGAACTCTTCAGGCTCAGTCAGCCGTCCTTTTGCAGTTACGGTATAGACCAGTTGCTGATCCGGCAAAGCCGGGTCCTGGCCAATTTTTCCGGCGGCGTACTGCGCATTCTGCGCGCGTATCGCCGTTGCGATATCGCTGGTGGTTATCCCCAGTTGTGCCATCTTGTCCGGCTGCAGCCAGATGCGCATGGAGTAATCCTGCGCACCGAAAATACGCGCTTCACCCACACCGCGCGATCGCTTCAGGTCATCCAGAAAATTGTTGGTAATATAGTTGCCCAGGAATAGCGGCGTATGGTCTTTATTCTGCGACGTTATCGCAAAGACAAGCAATAAATCGTTGGCGCGCTTCTGTATGGTAATGCCGGATCGCCGAACTTCATCCGGCAGCCGCGGCAAGGCGATATTCACCCGGTTACTGATATTAAATGTCGCCAGATCGATATCGGTACCGATTTCAAATGTAACAGTAATCGTCAGCTGTCCGCTCGAATCGGCACTTGAATTGAAGTACAGCAAATCATCGACGCCGCTGAGCTGTTCTTCAATAGGTGCGGCAACGGTTTTAATCAGCGTTTCCGCGCTGGCGCCCGGGAATCTCGCGGTTACCTGCACCACAGGAGGTGTTATCTGGGGATATTGCGCGATCGGCAACTGAAAAGCCGCGGCAATGCCTGCCAGGACTATAATGATTGACAATACGGAAGCAAAGATCGGGCGTGTAATAAAAAACTTCGTCATACTGGGCTGAAAATGTCCGTTTTATGTCTATCTCAGTGTGTATAGGACAAAACTTCGGATGAATCGAGCAATTGCGGATCAATCTGCATATCCGGGCCTAACCGGATCAGATTATCCACCGCCACGCGATCACCGGTCTGCAAGCCATCAAGTATCACCCAGTCTTTGCCTATCCATTCACCTACGGTTACCGGACGCACAGTAACCGTATTACGCTCATCGACAACATACACGTATCGGCCGAGATCCGAAGTCATCACCGCACGCTGCGGCAGCAGGAATACATCACTGGTTTCCCCGGCGACAACACGGACACGCACAAACTGGCCGGGCAACACACGTTGCTCGGTGTTTTCAAACGTCGCCCTGAGCTGCTGCGTGCCAATCAGCGGATCTATCGTGCTGGCGGCAAAATTAATGCTGCCCTTGTATGGATATACTTCACCATCCGGTAGAACAAGGCGAACTTCATCGACATTCTGTTCATTCAGCCGTCCTCCGAAACGGCCAAGTTCATTGTCGGAAAAACTGAAACGCACCCAGATCGGTGAAATCTGCGCCATAGTCGTCAATACACTGGTATTCGCCGCCGCGAGAACACCTTCAGAAACCAGAGAACGGCCGGTAATACCATCAATGGGCGCTCTCACCGTTGTATAGGACAATTCAAGTTTTGCCTGCTGCACGCGCGCTTTTAAACTGTGCAATGCGGCTTCACTCAATTTGAATTCAGCATATGCATTATCATACGCGCGCTGACTGACAAAATTCTCGGCCAGCAGCTTTTCGTGGCGATTTCTTTCAGTATTGGCCCGCATGACCTGTATGCTTTGCTCGAGGAATTCCGCTTCGACTTCAGCCAGCGCCCTGCGGAAAGGTTCGGGGTCTATCTGATACAGCGGTTCACCCGCGCTGACAGCCATGCCTTCATGAAAGAAACGTCTCAAAACAATGCCGCCAACTCTCGGGCGTATTTCAATTTCTTTCGCTCCTTCCGTCAGTGCAACAGTTTCAGCACTGACAGGTACCGTAGCTGGCTGCATGCGCAGCACACCGACCGGCAACAACTCCCCTGCCACCCGCTCTTCCGTCGATGTCTGGTCGCTGCAGGCAAACAAAAGAAAAAAAACGTTTAATATTAAAACTGGCAGCAAAAATTTTTTCATAAAATAAGAATTACCGGTCTTTGTCATTTGTCTAAATGCAAAAATACCGAGGGTGTATATGTAAGACTTTACAGATAAATGATGAGTCGCTATTTTACCCAAAAAGAAATGACCACAGAGGAGATACAGGATTCTCAGGGTTCTGTATAATGGTCATTTTAGCTGATTGGAATGACAAGCAATTCGAAAAGTCATGAAATCCAACCCTGGTGTCATGTTGCAGACTTTCCACCACAAAGGGTGCATTTTAAAATAATCATTTTTGAGAAAACTTCATAAAACTATAAGGAAATTCTGTTTTTTAGCGCCAGTCCTGTTCTGGGTTCTGGGAATAAACAAGACCCCGGTTAACTGGCCGACAATATAACAGTTAAATTTGAATACAATAAACTGAAAAGGTGTGTTGAAATGCCAATACGTTATTTTATGGCCATTTTGGCTTTTTGTGGGATATTTACTACGACAAACGCGCAGGCGTCTTTGAAATTGCCTGAAACCGTAAAAGTCGATCCCGCAGCGTTAGAAGTTGAACCCATGTGTGATCCCAAAATACCAGCCTCATGGCGCAAGGCTCAGGTCATCGAAGGCGTTCAGATTGAAGCTTCAGAACAATGCAGCCCGGACAATCCCTATTTGATCGCAGCCGTTGTCAAGGGAACCAACAATATCTCCATGAATACACTGATGGAGACCGGTCTGTCGCCCGATGCCGTCATCAAGACCGATGATCTTGATGGCGATGGTGACCCTGACCGCATTACCATCAAGCTTGAAGTGATTGAACTTAACGGACGGACGCCTGATTTCGAAGGTTTAGTACCCCAATTTGAAATCGCACCCGGCATAACACCCGGCGCGTGGGTTTTTGCCCCCAAAACCAGCGGCATGTCAACTGAGAACTTCGAAAGTCTTCGTGCCAATTATTTATTACGCTTACCGTCCCCGGTAATCCGGGTTGAAGTTGGCGACATTGTTCAGATTGTTGTGGAAAATACGCATTATTTCCCGCACACCATCCATTTGCATGGCGTGGATCATCCTTTTTCCCATCACGAATATAACGGCGGAAAATATGGCAACGACGGGGTGCCGCAATTCAGTGAACTCGATTTGATGCCCGGTCAAAGACGTGTCTATGAATTTCAGGCGCGCCAGCCCGGAACCATGTTTTATCACTGCCATGTTCAGACACATACACATCTGGCGATGGGATTGGCCGGCATGATTATCATCGAAGAAAACCGTCCGAATAACTGGTTGCAGACATTGAATGTTGGTGGCGGCAAAGTCCGTCATCCGTCAGTAGCCGTCAAGGAGCACTACGATCAGGAATACGACCTGCATTATCATGCCATGGATAAAGAACTGACTCAGATCATTCAGAAATATAACGATCCGAGACTGATCGCGCGGGAAATGAACCGCAGGTATGATATGACCGATTCAACCGAAGATTACTTCACTTTAAACGGTTTGTCGTTCCCCTATACACTACGGGAATCCATGATTATTGCCGAACCGGATCAAAAAATTAAACTGCGAATGCTGAACAGCGGCGGTGAGCTAGTTGCAATTCATACGCACGGCCACCATGCAACGATTACACATTACGACGGCACCGAGCATAATCCAATGGCGTGGATCACTCGCGATGTATTTGATATGGCACCCGCGCAACGATTAGATCTGCTACTCGATACAACGAATGACGGATTGCACAGTTATGGTGAGGGCGCATGGCTTTTTCACGATCATCGCGAAAAAGGCATAACGACCGACGGCATGAGCGAAGGTGGCAGTATGAGCATGATCACTTACAAATCCTATCTTGACGAAGTCGGCATGCCCATTGCAGCACACGGCACTGATCTGTCCATTTACTTTACCAAGGAATACTATCAAAGAAGATTGCCTATCTGGCAACACATGGACGAAGCCGGCTTTCTAGGTCCGCCAGGTGTGCGTTCAGGCTTCAATCCTGAAACAAAAACCACCATGATGAATTTAATCGGCGGCTTTATTGCCGGTATTCTGATCTACTTACTGATCACCCGAAGGCGGAACGCTTTAGCAGCAATGACAAGTGCAATGACCCGAATTAAAGGCCTAAAAGGAGGCAAGACAAATGGTTAAGCATTTATTCATTGTGGTGCTCAGCACGATTGTTCTCTGCACTGTGGCATTTGCACAAAATAACACTACCGATCAAAGCGATCACAATATGAAGCGTGACGAGCATGCTGATCATGATCATTCCGAGCATGACATGGACCACAGCGATCATGATCATGATCATGATGATCACAGCGGCATGGATCACGGACATGATCACCCTATAGACGCGCCCGGGGAGCATGGCATGCTGCACCACGACCATGATCATGCCGATCACCACGCCCACGGTGAGCATCACCATCATGGCGACGGTCATATCATGGACCACGAAGGTACTCATATCATGGGGCAAAATTTTGACAAACTGCCGAGCAGTTGCAGCAGCATTTCAGAAGATATTGAAATTACCGTGCGTGCGGGCAGGAAGTATGCCCAGAAATTTCCAGGTACAGCCTTCGCTTTTGACCAACAGGAATGGCGCGTCAAACCTTGCTCAAGGATCACCTGGAATTTTGTCAATGAAGACAAGGTTCGCCATCAATTCATGATGCATGGATTACCGCGTTACCTATACCCTCTTGGTATGTTCCACCTTGAAAACACAGGCCCAAGGACAGTGACTGGCACTATGATTGTGCCGGCGGCTGACGAAACTTATCTGGTGCACTGCGATATTGCCCAACACATGGAAAAGGGCATGAAAGCACAGCTCGTCGTTGGGAAAGGCGGCGAGAATCTGCCAAGCATCCCCGGATTGACACCTTATGTTCTCAATGATATTTATGAAGCAGAAGACCTTCCGAAAGTATCTGACAAAGCCAATACCGGCGGCAAGAATGCAAAACCAATAACGCAGCAGATAATAGACTTCTTGAATGATAATGTACCGCTCTCGGGTCTGGCTTTGACCGGATTGCTGTTTGGCCTCATTTGCGCGCCACTGTTTGCGAGAATGATTGCACTGAGAAAAAAAGAATCTTCGAACGCATAGTAGTTCTGATTCAAATCAGAACCACTCAATCCTAATCAATCGCCGTGCTGCTTTGAATCATAGTGGCACGGCTTTTTTATTTGATAAAGCACTGCTGCACTCAAATAAAATCCAGCCTGACCTAACAAATATATCCCTTGCTTCGCAGACATCCCGCAGAACCGGCACACGGATACAATTCGTCATTTTTTTGGAAGACTGCTGCTCAAAAAATATAGTTGACTAATTCAATCGGGAATTGTATAGTTGACAAAAATAATCAAGTATTCCTTACAATAAGTAATGCCTTTATTATTTGAACAAATCCGATTCTACACAGAGCACTTTGAACCAAGGAGTAATGAATATGAGACTCACAACGAAAGGAAGATTTGCAGTTACTGCGCTTTTGGATCTTGCCATGCAACAAAGCACCAGCCCGGTAACACTGGCGGACATCAGTCAACGTCAGAAAATTTCCTTATCTTATCTTGAACAGCTTTTTGCAAAGCTGCGGCAATCCCAGCTTGTAGACAGTGTACGCGGACCAGGAGGCGGCTACTGTCTGGCCAAAAGCTTAGACGAAGTATCGGTAGCTGACATTATTCTTGCTGTTGACGAACCAATTGATGCGACACAGTGCGGCGGCAAAGAAAACTGTCACAACGATAGCAAATGCATGACACACGACTTATGGGCCAAACTGAATGATCTTATTTTCGACTACCTGGGCGGCGTGACGCTTAAAGAGCTTGTTGATAATCAAACAATACAACCGCAAGACGACAGCATCGTTCCGCTTTTTGATATGCGCAGGTCCAAAACTGCATAATAATAAAAAAATAATCTGGCTTCGTTCCACTTTTTTCATTATTGATTACCGAAGATTGCGATTTTTTGTTGATTAGTTATATGTATTCGAACAATTTGGGTTACGGCAGGTCAAAAATTTTGTTTTACTCAATCGGTCATTTCTGTAAACAAGAATCCCCTTAAGCTGAAAACGTACTATCAACACCATCATTGCAAATGCATCATTACCTGTATGTACCATGGCGTTTAACGGTGAAAATATAATGACAATCACTTTAACTGAGAAAGCTGCAAAACATGTCCAACAACAACTCGCAAAACGCGGAAACGGTATTGCTTTACGCGTCGGCGTCAAGAAATCCGGCTGTTCGGGTTTTGCATATACTTATGACTTTGCAGATGAAATCAAAATGCACGATCGGCTTTTTGCTTCACACGACGTACAAGTCGTGGTTGATGAAAAGGACTTGCCATTTTTGAATGGCGCATTGATTGATTTCACACAGGAAGGTCTTAGTAGCTTTTTCAAACTCAACAATCCCAATATCGATAACACTTGTGGCTGCGGCGAAAGCTTCAGTCTGAAAGATCCCCAGTGATGGGACTTTATCAGTTTGCTAATTAAACTGTTACTGAATCGACGGTAAAAGAATCCTGTTCACGATTACAACAATAATAAATCTGTCACAAATCACAGGAAAGATTTAAAAAGGAATAAATTCGATGAGTGCTGCACTGCAGAATCTGGTTAATCAACCCTATAAACATGGCTTCGTAACGGATATCGAATCGTATGTTGCGCCCAAGGGGCTCAATGAGGAAACTATTCGTCTCATTTCAGCAAAAAAAGATGAGCCTGAATGGCTTCTCAATTTTCGCCTGGAAGCGTTTCAAAAATGGCTTACCATGACGGAGCCACACTGGCAGAATGTCAAATACCCTAAAATCGACTTTCAGGCCATCAGTTATTACGCGGCTCCAAAACCGAAAAACAAACTGGCCAGCATGGATGAAGTCGATCCGGAGTTGCTGCGCACGTTTGAAAAGCTTGGCGTACCGATGCATGAACGCGCGGCGCTTGCCGGCGTTGCCGTCGATGTGATTTTTGACAGTGTATCCGTTGCTACGACCTATAAAGAAAAATTGGCTGAAGTCGGTATTATTTTCTGCTCGATTTCCGAAGCGGTACATAATCATCCGGAACTGGTCAGGCAATACCTTGGCACTGTCGTGCCCGTTGGCGACAATTTTTTTGCCGCCTTGAATTCCGCCGTTTTTACCGATGGTTCTTTCTGCTACATCCCCAAAGGCGTTAAATGCCCGATGGATTTGTCGACCTATTTCCGGATCAATACGCAAGATTCGGGGCAGTTTGAACGCACACTGATTATTGCCGAAGAAGGTGCATCGGTTTCATATCTTGAAGGTTGCACCGCTCCGCAATTTGACACCAATCAATTGCATGCCGCCGTTGTTGAGCTCGTCGCGCTGGATCATGCCGACATCAAATACTCGACAGTGCAGAACTGGTATGCCGGTGATGAAAATGGCGTTGGCGGTATTTATAATTTTGTTACCAAGCGCGGCCTCGCCAAGGGCATAAACTCCAGAATTTCATGGACTCAGGTCGAAACAGGCTCCGCCATCACCTGGAAATATCCATCTTGCATTTTACGTGGCGACAATTCCATCGGCGAATTTTACTCGGTTGCGGTAACCAATCACCATCAGCAAGCTGACACCGGCACCAAAATGATACATATCGGTAAAAATACCCGCAGCACGATTATCAGCAAAGGTATCTCGGCCGGCAAATCCAACAGCAGCTATCGCGGACTCGTGCGCATTGCACCTACAGCCGAGAATGCCCGCAATTTCTCGCAATGTGATTCCATGCTGGTCGGTGATCAATCCGGTGCGCACACCTTCCCCTATATTCAGGTGCGCAATAACAGCGCAAAGGTAGAGCACGAGGCATCAACCTCAAAAATTGGCGAAGATCAGCTGTTTTATCTTGCGCAGCGCGGCATCGATGCGGAAGAAGCGGTATCCATGATTGTCAATGGATTCTGTAAGGAAGTATTCCAGCAGCTGCCAATGGAATTTGCAGTAGAAGCCACAAAATTACTCAGCTTTAAATTAGAGAACAGTGTCGGATGAACATCAATCAAAACCCAATCATTTTAAACGTAGATAACCTGCACGCCAGCATTCAGGACACCGAAATCCTGAAAGGAATCAATCTCACCGTAAGAAGCGGTGAAATTCATGCCATCATGGGCTTGAACGGCTCCGGGAAAAGCACTTTTGCAAAAGTCCTCGCCGGGCACCCGGATTATCATGTCACCCAAGGCAGCATCCAATACGAGCAGCAGGATTTACTGGAATTAAGCGCGGAAGAACGCGCGCAGGCTGGCGTATTTCTGGCATTTCAGTACCCGATCGAAATTCCGGGTGTCGCCAACAGCCAGTTCTTACGGCTGGCCTACAACACGGTACAAGCCAAACGCGGCAAAGAAGAACTCGATCCGCTCGAATTCGATGACTTTGTCCGCGAGAAAATGAAACTGCTGGAAATGAAGCCCGATTTTCTCGATCGCAGCGTCAATGAAGGCTTCTCCGGCGGCGAAAAGAAACGCAATGAAATCCTTCAAATGGCTTTACTGGAACCCAAACTCGGCATTCTGGATGAAACGGATTCAGGGCTCGATATTGACGCGCTCAAGATCGTGGCGAAAGGCGTGAATCACCTCCATAACACGGATAACGCCATCATTCTGATTACGCATTATCAGCGCCTGCTCGATCACATCGTCCCCGATTTTGTGCATGTCATGGAAGCCGGACGGATCATCAAAACAGGCGGCAAGGAACTGGCGCTTGAACTCGAAACCCATGGTTACGACTGGATTCACAACGACCAGAAACGCGCGGCGGGAGCATCCACATGAGCGAAACAATGGCCAACGATTATCTCGACTGCCTGTTAAACGCATTGCCAGCCGATTCACGGAATTCAGGTGCGCAGGATACCCTGGACTGGTTGCGGCGCTTGCGCAATGAAGCGATTGATCAGGCGGGCCGGTTAAGATTTCCAACGGTAAAGGATGAGGAATGGCGGTTTACCGATGTGTCGCCGCTGGCAAAATTACCCTATAAACCTGCACAGAAAACCAACGCATTGCGTTTGTCCGATATTCAGCCTTTTTGTATCGCCGAATCTGCGCATCGCCTGGTGTTCGTAGACGGTTTCTTCTCACCCGGGCTATCCCGGCTCAGTGAAGATGATCAGTTTGTGATCGGCAATCTGACTGCACCGGCGCTGACCAAAGCACCGCTGGCCGAAGCGCATCTGGGGCAACATGTTCAATTCCGGGATAACTTCTTCGCCGCACTGAATACCGCTTTTTTGCAGGATGGCGCGTTGATCGTGTTACCTGAAAATTGCGCCGTCAGCGCGCCTATTCATCTGCTGTACATTGCCACACAGGAACAAACAACCCAGTATCCACGCTGCCTGCTGATCGGTGAACGCAGCAGTCAGGCGACGGTAATCGAGGATTATGTCGCCTTGGGCGCGAACACCTATATCACCAATTCGGTGGCGGAATTCAGCCTCGCGGACAACGCGCAAGTCAACCATATCCGTGTTCAGCGCGAAAGCGGCAACGCGTTTCATCTTGCCAGCAGTGCGGTAGCGCTGGAACAGGGCAGCCAGTACCGGTCTGTCAGCATTACCCTTGGCGCACTGATTTCCCGCTTTAATCTCGATGTTGAATTCAACGCGCAAGCCGCGGAATGCGCAATAGACGGACTGGCGATGATTACCGGCAGACAGCTGGCAGATACGCATACCCGCATTGATCACGCAAAACCGCACTGCACCAGCCATCAACAGCACAAATGTATTGTTGATGACAGCTCACATGCGGTCTTTAACGGCAAGATCATCGTACGCCCGCACGCGCAGCGCACGAATTCGTCGCAGTCAAGCCGCAATCTGCTGCTGAGCGGCAAGGCGCAGATTGACACGAAGCCGCAACTTGAGATTTTTGCCGATGATGTGAAATGCGCGCATGGCGCGACCGTGGGACAACTCGACAATGAAGAGATTTTTTATTTGAAAAGCCGGGGTTTAAACGAATTGACCGCGCGCAACCTGCTGACTTACGCATTCGGCGCTGAAATTCTTGACCGCATACCCGTGCCATCGCTCAAGCACACGCTCGAGCAGGCCATTCTCAATCAAACTACACAAAACAGTTAACACTATGGCCAACGTTTATGCTTCTATGACACCCGGCGCGAATACTGTCTTCGATGTAGAAAGGATTCGCGCGGACTTTCCAATCCTCGGCATCAAAGTCGGCGACAAGCCCCTGGTTTATCTGGACAACGCCGCTTCCTGCCAGATGCCGCGGCAGGTCATCGACCAGCTGGTGCACTATCAGACCACCCAGCACGCCAACATCAATCGCGCCGTGCATTATCTTTCCGAGGTCGCCACCATGGAATATGAAAAAGCGCGCCGCAGGATACAGCAGTTTGTCAACGCGCGCGAAGATCGGGAAATCATCTTCACCAGCGGCACGACCGAATCGATCAATCTGGTCATGCAGGGCTACGGCCGCAAGTTCATCAAGGCGGGCGATGAAATCATTCTGACCACGCTCGAGCATCACTCCAATATCGTGCCCTGGCAAATGCTGGCCGAGGAAAAAGGCGCCATCATCCGCGTCGTGCCGATTAATGACGCGGGTGAACTCGATATCGCGGCATACGAGAGGCTGTTCAATGAACGCACAAAATTCGTCGGCCTTATTCATGTCTCCAATGCGTTGGGCACCATCAACCCGATCAAACCGTTGATCGCCTTCGCACACCAGCATGGCGTTCCGGTACTGGTTGATGGCGCGCAGGCTGCGCCGCATATGGTCGTCGATGTGCAGGATCTCGATTGCGATTTTTATGCCTTCTCGGCGCATAAACTGTGCGGCCCGACCGGAATCGGCATGCTCTACGGCAAATCTGCATGGCTTGAAGCCATGCAGCCGTTTAAAGGCGGCGGCGACATGATCGCCTCGGTCACTTTTGAAAAAACAACCTACGCGGCCATTCCGCACAAATTCGAGGCCGGCACCCCTCCTATTGCCGCCGCCATCGGTTTTGGTGCGGCCATTGACTACCTTGAATCCATTGGCATGGACGACATTGCCGCGCATGAACATGAACTGCTCAGCTATGCCACCGAGCGCATGGCGGAAATTAAAGGCTTGCGGATCATCGGAACCGCCGCGCACAAGACCGCCGTGCTGTCTTTCGCGCTCGACGGCATCCATCCGCATGATATCGGAACCATTCTGAATGAAGACGGTATCGCGGTGCGCACCGGCCACCACTGCGCGCAACCGGTGATGGAACGTTTCAAGGTACCGGCGACTTCGCGCGCTTCTTTTGCCTTTTACAACACCAGATCGGAAGTGGATGCCCTGATCGCGGGCATCCGGAACGTACAGAAAGTTTTTTTATGATGATGAACAGCAAGTCACTCTACCAGGAAGTCATTCTCGATCATAACCGCAAACCGCGCAACTACGGCGTACTGGACAACCCCAGCCACCATGCCGTGGGCCACAATCCGTTATGTGGCGACCGCCTGGATATTGCCCTGAAAATAGAAAACGACCAGATCAGTCATATCGCGTTTCATGGCGAATCCTGCGCGATCTGCAAGGCATCTGCATCGATGATGACCGCCGCCGTCAAAGGCAAGACACGCCCCGACGCCGAAACGCTGATCCAGGAATTTCGTGACATGGCGACAGGCAAGCTCGATCCGGAACAGCCGAACCATCTAGGCCGGCTGACCGTCTTCTCGGGCATCCGGGATTTGCCGACACGCGTCAAATGCGCGATCCTGCCCTGGCACACCCTGCACGCGGCGCTGAATGCCCTGACCAGCGTTTCGACAGAATCGGACGATGACCCGGTGCAGGCTACTTCCGTCAGTGACTGACGGCTTACGGCTGACATCATTTCAGCGCAATACAATCGCAATAAACTCCATAAAAGAATAAATTTATACTTCGTCAAAATCATGCCAAAAATTGCTGACATAGAAGGCACACCCAACAAAAACGCCTTGAAATTCATTCTGAAAGAACCCCTGACTTGGGGAATCGCGTGCTCATACGACAACGCCGAATCCGCCAGTGACGATCCGCTGGCGTCCGCGCTGTTCGAGATCGACCATGTCACCAACGTTTTTTATATCGATAACTGGATTACCGTAACCCAGGACGGCGAAGCCAATTGGCAGGACCTCGCACGCGAAGTGGCCGACCCCATCAGGGCAGCACCCGCCGCAAGCGAACAAACCGAAAAAGCCGTCGCAGCCGCGGGTGACTGGCTCAACAACCTGAGCCCCGAAGATCAACAGCGGCTGGAACGCATCAACGTCATGCTCGATGAGGAAGTACGTCCCTACCTGCAAAGCGACGGTGGTGATCTGCATATCCTGGGCCTGCAAGGCAACATTCTGAAAATACATTACCAAGGCGCGTGCGGCACCTGCCCCAGCTCAATCACCGGCACACTGCGCGGTATCGAGCATATGTTGAAAACGATCGAGCCGGATATCCAGGTTATTGCGTGCTAGGCAGCATGTATCCGGGCGGAGAGACTGTTGACACACTTGCCGGAGAACCAAAGAATTTTTATTGTTGCCCTTTGGTCTCCAATGTGATGTATTTATAACCTTCTCGTGTTACTTGAACGTAGAAATTCAAAAAGTGCATTTCATGCTCTATATTCTGAGTTTTTATTCTGAAGTTAATTCAATAATAAGGAGCTAGGAGAACTTAACCATGTTATATGACATTTTATTCTAAGTTATCCGACATTTTATATCACTTGGATTCAAGTAATAAGTGCAATTAATTTACACGGCAAGAAAATCTATGCACAACGAAACTGAACTTATAGCAAATGCAATAGAGAGCTTGGGGCAGGAAGGTAGCATTTTCAAAGATTACATATTCCCCATAGCCAGCGCTTTTTTTACATCATTACTGGGCGCTGGAATTGCTTACAAATCTTTTCGATACCAAGAAGATATAAAAATTGAAAAGGAAAAAATGGATACTGCTAATAAATGGACGTTGCTCGCTGATGAAGCAAGGTCAAACCTTATCTCAATCAAACAAAATTATCATGGTAATTTAACGAATAATCCCATTCAAAGAACAGCTGCAATACCAACAATTCTATTTACCGCCCAACCTATCGTTGAGGACTTTTCTCGGCTTTCCTTTTTGGTGCCAAAACAACCAAGTGACGAATATCCAAAGTGGAGCTCAATACCAAGAATTAGAACCATGATACATAACTACAACTATGTGCAAGAGCTATGGTTAAAGCGGAACGAAATTGAAAGACCGATCAAAGAAAAAATTGTGCAAAAATATTCCACACAAGCATTTGCAAATGTCAGTTGTGAGCAAATATTTGAATGCGTGGGCAAGGCTAATTTCGGCTCGCTGGTTGACCTAACTGAGAAGGTTATAACATTAACCGATGATTTGATTATTGAGTTGGATGATTTTCTTGCCAATTTTTCGATGTATGTAAAAACTCATATAAATTCTGAAAGACTCAAAAGGTATGGTTCTGTTTTGAACTATTCTAACAACGGAAATAAAAAACTACTTGCCATGTTAGAAAAGTCTCCAGTCACCGATTATTCATCGGTTACGGGTTTATTTGGCGCAACCATTGACCAATTGAAACAACGATATTCAACTGGATATGAGAAAGGCTCTAACATATAACAGGAAGCGCGGAATCGTGTCGGATTAACTTCAAGCTTAGTCGCATATGTGATATCAAACTGGAATCTTAACAAGCCAGTTACCAGATTTATCCGATCTAGCGAACCAGCCAATCAAGCCGGATCAGATTATTTTCCACCAGCACCAAGCCGATTTGTTCGGACAAAGGCAACAAACCCGGCAAGAAAACTCGCAAGCTGTTTGCGCACGGCTTCATCCTGTATCGCACCGTCTTCACTAAAAACATGCTGCGCTTTGGAGAGCATGATTTTTTCACCGAGCCAGGGGCGCATGCCCAGCCTGCGGAATACCGGCAGCCAGGCATTTTGCGACAGCATGGTGCCGAATCCACCCGGCGTGGCGCCGATCACCGCCACGGGACGCTCGCTGAATACCCGCTGAATCTGCTCCGGCGGGCGTGACAGCCAGTCGATTGCGTTTTTCAACACGCCCGGCATGGAATGGTTATATTCCGGCGTGGCCAGCAGCAGCGCATCCGACGCGGCGATACGTTCCTGCAACAGGCTGACCGCCTGTGGAACGCCTTCGGTGGTTTCGATATCTTCGTTATAGAGCGGAATATCCCGGATTGTCGCAATCTCGAGGACGGCATGTTCCGGCAGCAATTGCGCGGCGGCGTGCAGCAATGCGGTATTGTATGACTGTTTGCGCAGGCTTCCTGCGATACCGATGATTTTTATCATGTTATTTCCTGTAGCTATGAGTAGTTGATATCAGATGCAAATAAACAAATTAACAAGGCTATTGCCAATCAGGGCCCAGCCGGTAATATAAGTGGTTTTAGGAACCGCCACCATGCTGATTAAAAATGTCATCGAAAACAAACTTCAGGTTTTGCAGCCGCATTTTCTGGAAGTCATCAATGAGAGCTACAAGCACAATGTGCCCAAAGGCTCGGAATCGCATTTCAAGGTAATTATCGTCGCTGACGCGTTTGAAGGCAAAAGGCTTGTTGCGCGCCACCGGATGGTCAATGCCATGCTTGCCGATGAGCTGCGCTCCATTCATGCGCTGGTTTTAAACACCATGACACCCGCGGAATGGGCTGACAGGGATGAAGCGGTGCATGATTCTCCGCCCTGTCTCGGCGGATCATCCCGCAAGCACAGTGAACCGGCTGGATAAGCGGCGCCTGCTCTGGTATGAAACCGGTTTTAACCGGTTGTTCATTGCCGGCATAAAGCGCCTTTCTCGGCGCCCCGCTGCCAGGATTCCAGATCCCTCATGCATCCCGGCCCGCACTGGCCGGGATGTTGAAGTTCCTCACGCGCACGCGCAAAATCCATCGTGTGCCTGATGGCGACTTCGGCACTCACCCATTGCGCCGCATCGCAGGCAATCAGATGTCCGGCGCTGTAATGGCCGAGCTGGTCGAGTGTTTCGGCTTTATCCGCTGTCGTAGTGCAACCGGTAACAGCAGCACCCAGAATGATTAATAGTTTGGTTCTTATGTAGATATTCATAAATGATCAATTCCGTTTATGGAAAAAAATGCCCTCTATACGCAAACAATAGATACAGCGCAATATTCCAATTCATTGCACAATTCAATGATAAAGCATCAATCGGAGCGGCGTCATCCAGAATGCATTCCTGAAATATCACACTTTGACAGTATATCAAGCATTGACTGGAGCTAGTGCTAGTGCTTGTCCATCCGCCGGTACTGAATGGCTTCAGCGATATGCTGTTTACCGATTTTATCCGCATCCGACAAATCCGCGATGGTGCGCGCGACTTTCAAAATGCGGTGATACGCGCGGGCGGACAGGTTCAGGCGGGCGATGGCCTGCTTGAGCAGGTTTTCGCTGTCCGGATCAGGCGCGCAGAACCGGTCGATTTCCTTGACGCTCAATTGATTGTTGGCTTTTCCCTGGCGGTCGATTTGTTTCCGGTAGGATTTTTCGATACGCCGCCGGATGGCTTCGCTTTTCTCGCCGGCTGTCTGCTGGCGCATCAATTCTTCCTGCGGCACGGCGGGCACTTCGATCTGCAGGTCGATGCGATCGAGCAGCGGGCCGGAAATCCGCGCGCGGTAGCGGGCAATCTGATCCGGCGTGCAATGGCATTTGCCGGAAGCGTGTCCCAGATAACCGCAGGGACAGGGATTCATTGCGGCAATCAGCTGGAAACGCGCGGGGAATTCGGCCTGACGCGCTGCGCGCGAAATGGTGATCCTGCCGGATTCGAGCGGTTCGCGTAACACTTCCAGCACCTTGCGGTCGAACTCGGCGAGTTCGTCCAGAAACAGGACGCCGTGCATGGCCAGCGAGATTTCGCCGGGGCGCGGATGGCTGCCGCCGCCGACCAGCGCCACGCCTGATGCAGTGTGATGCGGTGCGCGATAGGGTCTGCGTTTCCAGTTGCGGATATCGAAACCGCCGTGACCGAGCGACTGGATGGCCGCCGATTCCAGCGCTTCCGCTTCGGTCATCGGCGGCAGGATACCCGGAAAACGCGCCGCCAGCATCGATTTCCCGGTGCCGGGCGGGCCGATCATCAGCAGGCTGTGGCTTCCGGCGGCGGCGATTTCCAGCGCGCGCTTAACCTGCGTCTGTCCCTTGACCTCATCCATATCGGGATAATCCGGGATGACGCCCTGCTTTTCCGGCGGATGGTGATACGCCGGCAACGGCGCATCGCCGGTCAGATGCGAACAGATTTGCAGTAAAGACTGCGCGGCATAGATTTTCGCCTGTTTGACCAGCGCCGCCTCAGCCGCATTCTGCTGCGGCAGAACAAAACTGCGGCCCGACTGCGCCGCGCTGTAGGTCATGGCCAGCGCGCCGTGTATCGGCCGCAATTCGCCTGTCAGCGCGAGCTCCCCAGCCCATTCATAGCGGTCGAGCGCATCGGCGGGGATTTGTCCGGAAGCCGCCAGAATGCCCAGCGCTATCGGCAGATCAAAACGGCCGCTTTCCTTGGGCAGGTCGGCGGGCGCCAGATTGACGGTGATGCGCTGCGCTGGAATTTTGAAGTGCGCGGTTTGCAGCGCGGCGCGCACGCGATCGCGGCTTTCCTTGACTTCGGTTTCCGGCAGGCCGACGATGGTAAAACTCGGCAGACCATTGGCGATATGCGTTTCAACCGTAACCAGCGGCGCATGCATGCCGGCCAGTGCGCGGCTGTACAACACAGCGAGCGGCATTGACGTGCGCGGTCAGCCGTCAGCGTCCATGATTCCTCAAGGGATCATGAGCGGATGAACTTTGAAACAGGCGGACGCATCACGTCGCATTTGACGGCGATGCCTCGGCGCTTTGCGCAGTTGCATCCTGACCCTGCGTGGAGTCCGGTTGCGCCCGGAACGCGCCGGCGGCTGTCGTTCCATTGCCGGTGTTGCTGATACCGAGCCGTTGCTCCAGCTCGGCAACTTTGGCTTCGAGCTGGGTTAATTTTTCCCGCGTACGCTGCAAAACATTCTGCTGCACGTCAAACTCATCCCGCGTGACGAGATCCAGCCGGGAGAAAACACCGGATAACGCCGCGCGCACATTCCGTTCAACATCTTTTGCCGGACTGTTCTGCAGAATTTCGCTGACTTTCGAATTGATTTCTTCAATGATATTTTTGTTAAGCATTTTTTCTCCATGGATGATGTTGCGATAGCTGTTGAATCCGGAATCATCTTCGCCCCGCATGTGGCGTGATAAAATACTGGTTTTATTACGCTTGATGTACCTGCATATCCGGCAGTGACAAAAACAACGGTAAAACGCGATGCAAGGCAATGATCAAGGATAAGCAGCAGCTGAAAATCTGTTATTTTTTTGTTTTATTCAATATACCAAAATAATTTTGATCGTAACAGGAATTGACGGCAGGGTCATCTTCAAAAGTTTTTCAAAGCACGAGTGATTAACATGGATCGTTTGCAGTTACTTGAGAACTGGCTACAAATGCAATTACCCGGACAAGCCTTTACCGTGGCGCCGGCATCCGCGGATGCGAGTTTCAGACGGTATTTCCGCGTGACATCCGGAGATAAAACCTGGATTGCCATGGATGCACCGCCGGAGCACGAAGACTGCACGCCTTTCGTACATGTGGCGCAGTTGCTGGCCGGCGCGGTTCATGTGCCCGATATCATTGCACGCGATGCCGCGCAGGGATTTTTATTGCTGTCCGATCTTGGCGGTACGACTTATCTGCAGGCGCTGAACCGTGAACCGGAAACCGCGAACAACCTTTACACAGCCGCAACCGATGCGCTGGTGCAGATGCAACTGATCCGGCAGCTGGAGAGTCTGCCCGCGTATGATGAAAAACTGCTGCGCCTTGAGCTCGGTCTTTTTCCGGACTGGTATGTGGCGCGCCACTTGCAGACTGCATTGACGGATGATCAGAACGCCGTTCTGAAACAGACATTCGTTCGCATCGTACGGAATAATCTTGCACAGCCGCGCGTGTTCGTGCATCGCGATTATCATTCGCGCAATCTCATGGTGACCACGCCCAATCCGGGCGTACTCGATTTCCAGGACGCGGTTGCCGGTCCGATCACCTACGATCTGGTGTCCCTGTTAAAGGATGCCTATATCCAATGGGATGAAGAATGCATTCTCGACTGGGCGATTCGTTACTGGGAAAAAGCACGCAAGGCGGGGTTGCCGGTAACGGGTGATTTTGGCGAATTCTACCGCGATTTTGAATGGATGGGTGTGCAACGCCATATCAAAGTGCTCGGCATTTTCGCGCGGCTATGTTACCGTGATGGCAAGGCTGCGTATTTGAATGACATGCCGCGCGTGATGCATTATCTGCGCAAGGCGTGCGAGCGCTATCAGGAATTGCGCCCCATGCTTGGGCTACTCGATGAACTTGAAGACAACACTCCGGCGCAGAAAGTCGGCTACACCTTTTGACAGCCTGGCAACAGGCTGCATTTTCCGCCATGCGATTTAAGGCGATGATTCTGGCTGCGGGACGCGGAGAGCGCATGCGTCCGCTGACCGACAGCAGGCCAAAGCCTCTGCTCATGGCGGGCAACCGGATGCTGATTGAACACCAGATCATTCGTCTTGCAAGGGCCGGTTTTACCCATCTCGTGATCAATCACGCTTATCTGGGCGAAATGATTGAACATGCGTTAGGCGATGGCCAGCGCTATGGCGCGCATATCCTGTATTCGCCCGAACATGTGGTGCTGGAAACGGCGGGCGGCATCGCGAACGCCATGCCGCTATTGACGGGCACCAACACCAATTCCGGCAGGCCGTTTCTGGTGGTCAATGCCGATGTGTACTGCGAATTCGACTATACGCGCCTGCTGCCGGTTCTGCAGGCGCTGCTGTGCGGCAACGCTGACCGGCTGGCGCATCTGGTGCTGGTGGATAATCCGGCGCATCATGTAGCGGGCGACTTTGCATTAAATAATGGAACCGTTGAATTGACTGACGAAAAACAACTGACGTTCAGCGGTATCGGCGTCTACCATCCCGTTTTATTCAACGGTGTAGCGCCGGGACGGCCGGAAAAACTGGCGCCGCTTTTGCGCGCGGCGATTACGGAACGGAAAGTCACGGGCGAGTATTTTTCAGGCATCTGGGAAGATGTTGGCACGCCGGAACGCCTGCGGCAACTCGACAGACAATTGACCGGACGGCGCGCGGATAACGACTGACGGATTAAGACTGAACAGTAATTTTTTATGACAACAATGGAACAGTATCTAACCCGACGCGCACAACTGGCGTCGAACATGAACAGCGGTGTGGCAGTCATTCCGACAGCGCCCGAGCAGCTGCGTAACCGGGATGCGCATTATCCCTATCGTTTCGACAGCTATTTTTACTATTTAACCGGATTCGGCGAACCGGAAGCGGTGCTGGTGATCGTCGCCGCATCCGAAAAAACACCGGCCAGGCATATTCTGTTCTGCCGCGATAAAGATGTGGAAAGAGAAATATGGGATGGTTTCCGGTACGGCCCATTGCTCGCCCGGGAAACATTCGGCTTCGATGAAACCTATGCCGTTGCGCAGCTGGATGACCTGCTGCCCAGGTTATTCGCGGATCAGCCCGTCGTTTATTCCACCATAGGCCATGATCCCGCCTGGGAGCGGCGCATCGCCGGATGGATCAATACGGTGCGCGCGCAAAGCCGCAGTGGCGTGACCGCACCGCATCAGATCAGTGATTACCGCACGATACTCGATGAGATGCGTCTGATCAAGGACGCGCATGAACTGCAAACCATGCGCCGCGCCGCCGGGATTTCCGCACAGGCGCATTGTGTTGCGATGCAGGCGACAAAACCGGGCAAGTTTGAATACGAAATCGAAGCCGAGCTGTTGCATGTTTTTCGCCGGCACGGCGCGCAGGCGCCTGCGTATACCTCCATCGTGGCGGGCGGCGCCAATGCCTGTATACTGCACTATATCGATAACAGCGCACAACTGAATGCTGGCGATTTATTGCTGATTGACGCAGGTTGCGAACTTGACGGCTATGCCGCGGATATCACGCGGACATTCCCGGTCAATGGCCGATACTCTCCCGCACAGAAAGATATTTATGAACTGGTCCTGGCTGCTCAGCAGGCGGCGATAGACCAGGCCAGACCGGGTAATTCGTGGAATGATCCGCATCAGGCGGCGTTGAACGTTCTGGCACAGGGATTTGTCGATTTCGGATTGTGCCAGGGCAGTGTTGACGCCGTGCTGGAATCGGAGGATTACAAACGGTTCTACATGCATCGCACGGGACACTGGCTCGGCATGGATGTGCATGATGCCGGAGAATACAAGCAGCACGGCGAATGGCGGACATTGCAGGCGGGCATGACGCTGACAGTGGAGCCAGGCTGCTATATCCGTCCGGCTGAGAATGTACCGCAGGCTTTCTGGAATATCGGCGTGCGTATCGAAGATGATGTGCTGATTACATCTGAAGGAAACGAAGTACTGACTGCCGGCGTACCGAAGACAGTCAATGAAATAGAGGAGTTAATGCGATGAATGACGAACACCGCAAAATCATAATCCGGAAAATTTCGAGTTACGAGCAGCAGGGAACGGATTCACCAGGCACACCGCCGCCATCACCCATCAACCGCTGGGTGGCGTTGATTATCATGATTCCGGTGCTGGCCTTGCTGGCAGTGCTGGGCGTGTTCTTTTTCACCATTTTTGTTGCACTGTTTTCACTGATTGCCATCATTATCGGCTTGCGCATCTGGTGGCTGCGCCGTAAATTCAGACGGAACATGCAGCAGGAAACCGGCACAGCGCCGGATGACCGGCAACAGGGATTTAACGCGCAGACCGATCAGTACAGCAGAGCCGATCGCGTCGAAGACGCCGAGATTATCGAAGAAACCACGATTATCAAAGAAAGCAGGAAATCACCTGACGACAAAAGGCAATAAAACCCGGCGATTGGCATTGTCAGCGCAACAAGTCTTTCCGCCGGAGAGCGATTGCAGCGCTGTATTTTTCCTTTATCCGCATCACGTTCTACAGGTTATTGAAAGTTTGTGGTTTTTATAATCTTTGCTACCCTCCCCTGCCATTTTGCACGACAGGAGAAGGTGTGTAACAGATAGATTATCGAAAAACGTATCGGCACAGCGCGTGCAATAAGCAGAAAAGCTTATTCCTTCGATCTGGCTGACATGCTGTCCTGATACGCCTGGAAATGTTCTCCGCTGCAAAAGTATTTACCGTCAAAGCGAATGGCTTCTTCCCTCGGAATCAGAATATCGCACTGATAACACTGCACGATATCGCCTTCAAGTATTTCCGTCTTCTTTTCAACGCGGGCGGCCTGTTCCGTTCTATCCTTTGTCGTCTCTTTTGCCGCAGGAGCAGTCTCCTGCGCTTGTCTGACGGATTCTTCCCCGCTGTTTGACCAGGTTGCTTTTTGATAATCCGCCGCGGAATAGTAATCGTCAGCGGGCACCTTGACCGGCTCGCCGAGCAGAATTTCCTTATAACTGACATAGATCGACGCAAAAAGGACGGGGCTCAGTATGACGAGCCCGATATAAGGCACCAGCAGAACGATAATGGACAATAAATTCAGAATAATGTTGTAAACGAAGAAAGGAATGATATTCCGTATGCACGCCTGGAAACTTTTTTTCATGGCGTTAAGCGGCGAGAAATTGTGCAGGATGATCAATACCGGAGAAAAAATGAAAGCCATCAGCAGTGGAATCTGCAGCAGAATAACCATCAGAAAGGAAGACAGAATGTTGCTGGATATACCGCCTATTTCACTGCTGTCGTAACGTTTGCCCCGTTCCAGCATGGCGATCAGATCGCTGCCGCCGGTCGATAGAAACACGCTGTAGATAATCACCAGCCCGACCAGAAAAATGCCGCCAACGGTGATGAGTGGCGCTGTACGGGTTTTGAACCCGATGAACAAATGCGACACTTCGATTTGCCGGCCTTGCTCCTGATCGCGGCAGGCTACCATGATGCCAGCCAGAAAAACCGGCGCGATGAGCATGAAAATCAGCGGCCCGGCCATAGGGATCAGCAGGGAAAGCGTAACAACGATCAGAAAAGGAATGAAACAAATCAACATCCAGACCATTGGCGCTTTGCGAAACATTTGGAAGCCTTGGACGATCCAATACCATCCATGTATTGCGCTGACTTGACGAATTTCCATGGGCACTTCTCCAGTGTTAAGTTCGATATGACGATTTTTCGTTTTTTAATGATAGATAAGCTAAAAACAAGACTTACAGTTCAGGGTGTTGAAAAACTGCCTATGTTGCCGCCACAGCGTTAAAAACAGGCTCAAAATGCTCATTTATCCTAGACATAAACTCCGCCCTCTCGCCTGTTCCTGCCTTGCATCGGCTGCCTCGGTTACATTTTTTAACACCCTGTCATAGCCAAAGTTGTTTCAGTTTATCCTGATTTTCCGAATGATGCTGTAACAGTGTTTTAAATTCATCTGGATTTTTTGCGTGCGTGAGCTCTCCCGGCCTGGGCAAATGATAATCGTACAAACGGGAAATCCAGAAACGCAATGCGCCTGCGCGCAGCATGACAGGCCAGAAATGGTGTTCGGCCACAGTCAGCGGACGGATACTGTGATAGGCTCTGAGCAGCGATAATGTGCGCGGCTCATCCAGAGTTCTCTGTTCGGTAATACACCAGTCGTTGACGACAATGGCCAGATCGTACAGCAGATTATCATTGCAGGCGAAATAGAAATCAATCACGCCACCGATGGCATGATCGGTAAAAAGGATGTTGTCCCGGAAAAGATCGGCGTGAATGACGCCGCTGGGCAGATTTTCCGGCTGAGATGATGACTGAAAATCCAGTTCGCTATTGAGTAATGCGCATTCTCCCGGATTCAGGAAAGGCTCGATTTCCGGTTTTCTCGCCTGCCACCAGCGCAATCCGC
Source organism: Nitrosomonas sp. (assembly GCA_028577615.1). Classification (GTDB taxonomy): domain Bacteria; phylum Pseudomonadota; class Gammaproteobacteria; order Burkholderiales; family Nitrosomonadaceae; genus Nitrosomonas. The sequence goes on along the minus strand of JAJSDU010000005.1, from coordinate 47,504 downwards.
GCGGATTCTCCATGCGGGCAGAATAGGTCTGCCCGCTGATATGCATCTTCGCCAGCATGCTGCCGACTTCCGCGCAATGCGCCGGACCCGGGGTTTCCAGCGACTTTCCCGGTAAACAGGAAACGATACATGCCGGCTTGCCGTTGAGTTCACCGAACAATCGGTTGTCACGCATGGGAACCGGTGCTGGACAGGGAATCTGATGACTGGATAAATGCGCCATGAGATTCAGGTAAAAAGGCAGCTCACTGGTGGTCAGTTTCTCGAACAGCGTCAATACAAATTTGTTTTGCGCGGTAGTGACAAAGAAATTGGAGTTCTCGATGCCGGATGAAATGCCCTGCAAGTCGATCAGTTCGCCCAGTGCGTAGTTTCTCAGCCAGCCGGAAAGTTGTTTTTCAGTGACAGGTGTAAAAACGGACATGCGTTAATAACGTGGAAAAAGGCTAGTGGATGCGGATGTTGTGGAAGCGGATTGAATGATTTGACGGCGGCTGTCCCTGTCTATCACGTTCAGAATTCAAGCAGCCGCCACATGGGCGTACTGATGTTGTTTCCGGGTTCGCCCGAATGTTCGTTGATACGGCCGCGATTTCTGACCATGTAATAGGGAAAGCCAACGCGCGGTGTCACCTTGATCATGTACAACTCACCGTTGAGGCGATATTCCTCAATGGTATCTTCGCCGCGCTTGATAATCGTTACCTGCGGCTCGAGCTCGGGGTCAAGCTCCATATCGGGAGGCAATGGCGGCGGCGCGGCCAGTTCCGGCAGGTCTTCGTTGTCCAGTTTGGGTAACTCCGGTATTTCAGGCAGCGGTACCAGATTTTTGGGTCTATCGGATTGTGCCATCAGCGGCAGCGCGAGAGAAAGCGCAAAACTGAGCAGCAGGATCAATAATAATCGGTACATGGCATTATCCGGTGGTCTGATATGGCAGAATGGGTATTTTACCCAAATTCGCCGATGTTGGTTACAGATTCAGCTGAATTTCACGTTCCTCGGAACTGGGCTGGAAACCGCGGGTCTCGTAATGTTTGAAAATCGCGCTGACCACCTCCTGCGGTTCATCGATGATTTGTATCAAATCCATGTCCTCAGGCGAAATGCAGTTTTCCGCGATCAGAACATTTCTGAACCAATCGATCAAACCGCGCCAGAAATCGGAACAGACCAGGATAATCGGCATTTTACGCGTTTTTCCCGTTTGCACGAGCGTGAGCGCTTCCATCAGTTCATCCAGCGTGCCGAATCCGCCGGGCATGACAACATAGGCAGTGGCAAACTTGACAAACATGTATTTGCGCGCGAAAAAATGACGGAATGACTGGCTGATATCCTGATAAGGATTGCGACGCTGCTCATGGGGCAACTGAATATTCAATCCGATACTCGGAGAGCTGCCGTAGTAAGCGCCTTTATTGGCCGCTTCCATGACGCCGGGGCCGCCGCCGGAAATAACCGAGAAACCGGCATCGGAAAGCTGGCGCGCGATCTGTTCGGTCAGCTTATAGTGCGGATGATTCGCATCGGTGCGTGCACTGCCGAAAATGCTCACGGCAGGCTGAATCGAATCAAGGCGCTCTGTTCCTTCGACAAATTCTGCCATAATGCCGAACAAGCGCCACGATTCTTTTGCGGACCATTGCTTTTCCAGAGGAAGTGCGGTGGCGGGTTTATTTTGCAGGCTCATAGGATTTTTAATGAAAACATTATTGCTGGTTGATGGTTCGTCTTATCTGTATCGCGCCTACCATGCACTGCCCGACTTGCGCAGTCAGCACAACCAACCGACTGGTGCGATTCACGGCGTTCTGAATATGTTAAAGCGTTTGCACAAGGATTATCATGCCGATTATAGCGCGTGCGTGTTTGATGCAAAAGGTAAAACATTTCGTGATGAAATTTATCCGGATTACAAAGGGCACCGGCCGTCAATGCCGGATGACCTGGCTGTACAGATAGCGCCGTTGCACGCCTGTATTGAAGCGATGGGATGGCCGCTGCTGATTGTCGATGGCGTAGAAGCGGATGACGTGATCGGCACACTGGCCAGACAGGCTGAACAACAGAATATGCGGTGTGTTATCTCTACCGGTGACAAGGATATCGCGCAACTGGTCAATGCGCATATCACGCTGGTGAATACCATGAATAATGAGGTGCTGGACGAAGCGCGTGTTTATGCCAAATTTGGCGTCAGGCCGGAGCGCATGCTGGATTACCTGATGCTGGTCGGCGACAGTTCGGACAATATCCCCGGTGTAGAGAAAGTGGGACCGAAGACTGCGGTTAAGTGGCTTCAGCAATACGGATCTCTGGAAAACATCGTTGCGCATGTGGCTGAAATCAAGGGTGTAGTTGGTGAGAATCTGCGCAAGGCGATTGACTGGTTTGAAACTTCGCGCAAACTGGTGGAAATCAAGTGCAATGTTGAGCTCCCCGTCACCCTTGCCGATCTGACGCTGAAACCGCAGGATACCGGGCGTCTGGCGATGCTCTACGAGGAATTGAGCATGAAATCGGCGCTGCAGGAATTACACCAGCAGAATCACGCCGATCCAGCAAATGCAGATAATGGCGGCGCACAGGATCCCCGCGATCAGCGGCGGGAAAATCACACTGTTGAATATCAGACCATTCTGAACGATGCACAGTTAAACACCTGGCTGGAAAAACTGAATGCGGCGCCGCTGGTATCCCTCGATACGGAAACAACTGGCCTGGATCCGATGCGAGCTGAGCTGGTCGGCATTTCGTTCTGTTTTGCATGCGGTCATGCCGCCTACATTCCGTTGATGCATCACTATATCGGCGCGCCACGTCAGCTGGAACGGCAATATGTGCTGGAAAAACTCAGACCCTGGCTGGAAAATGCGGACAAACACAAAGTCGGTCAGAATTTAAAGTATGACAAACACATTTTCGCCAATCACGGCTTTTGTCTGAATGGCATTGCGCATGACACGCTGTTGCAATCCTATGTACTCGAATCACACAAGCCGCATAATATGGACAGCTTGGCGCTGCGGCATCTGGATGTAAAAACCATCAGTTATGACGAAGTCACCGGTAAAGGCGCGCAGCGTATCGGTTTTGAGCAGGTTGCCGTCGAAACGGCGACAGACTATGCTGCCGAAGATGCCGATGTCACGCTGCGCCTGCATCAGTATCTGTATCCCAGAATCCAGTCCGATACACGGCAGTTGTCCATATACCAGGATATCGAAATGCCGGCTATGGCAGTTTTATATGCCATGGAGCGCCATGGCGTTTTGCTTGATCAGCAGTTACTGCAGAAGCAAAGTCTGGAACTCAGTGAGAAACTGGATGTGCTCGAACAACGGGCGTTTGAATTATCCGGGCAATCGTTTAATCTGAATTCGCCAAAACAGATACAGGAAATCCTGTTTGACCGTCTGAAACTGCCGGTTGTCAAAAAAACCCCCAAGGGCGTGCCCTCAACCAACGAGGACGTACTGCAGCAACTGGCGCTGGACTTTCCGCTGCCGAAAATTCTGCTCGAATACCGTACACTTTCAAAATTAAAGTCGACCTATACGGATAAGTTACCGCAAATGATTAATCCGGCGACCGGACGCGTGCATACCAATTACGCACAGGCTGTCGCGGTAACCGGGCGTCTGGCCAGTTCGGATCCTAATTTACAGAATATTCCAGTGCGAACCGCTGAGGGCCGCAGGATACGCGAAGCATTCATCGCTCCCGCGCATTGCAGAATCGTTTCCGCCGATTATTCACAGATCGAGCTGCGCATTATGGCGCACATTTCTCAGGACGATGGATTACTCAAAGCCTTTGCCGCGGGAGAGGATATTCACAGCGCCACGGCCGCTGAAATTTTTGCCTTACCGGTGGACCAGATCGATGCAGAAAAGCGTCGTTACGCTAAAGTTATCAATTTTGGTCTGATTTATGGAATGTCGGAATTCGGTCTGGCGGCGCAGCTCGGTATCCAGCGCAGTGCGGCGCGAGCGTATATAGACCGGTACTTTCAACGCTATCCTGGCGTGGCTGATTATATGCAGCGCACCCGGGAGCAAGCCAGAATGGCAGGTTTTGTCGAAACAGTGCTTGGCCGCAGACTGTGGCTGCCGGAGATTAACAGTCCCAATGGCAATCGCCGACAGGGTGCAGAGCGTGCGGCCATCAATGCCCCCATGCAGGGTACCGCGGCAGATATCATCAAGCTGGCCATGATTGCCGTACAGCGATGGCTTGCAGAAGCCCGATTACAAAGTCAACTGATCATGCAGGTACACGATGAGCTGGTACTCGAGGTGCCAGATCATGAAGTTGATACGATTCTGTCCGGATTGCCCCGGTATATGAGCAATGTGATCAGTCTCGATGTGCCTTTACTGGTTGATGTCGGTGTCGGTAAAAACTGGGAGCAGGCGCATTAAACGTTCCGGCTTTTTACTGCGGACTTACTCCCGGTCTATTTTGCTTTATTCCCGTGTTTCTATCTGGGTCAGATTATCCGTTTCGGGCACATCAGCATTTTTAATTTTCCGTCGCGGACGCTTTTTCAATGGCAATTGTTCTTCGCCGGATAACTCGATTTTTTCAGGCGGTGTTTCAATCATAACCAGACCGCTCTCTTCCAGATTCGGCTTCTTTTGAGGTTCATGAGGAATTTTTCTGGAAACCCCGGAAACTTCGGATGATTTCGCAACGCGGATAGCCGCCGGTGTTTCATGCAGACCGAATACCGGGTCGTTGTTAATTTCCGGGTTAGCAGCTTTACTTTGGCTATGTTGTTGATCAGCAGCGCGAATATCCGGATCAATCGCTGATTGTTCGTTGCCTTGCTGCGTCAGCGGCGAGTGTGCATGCATTTTCTCAGCAACCGGACTTAGGTCAGCAATGGCAGCATGGACTGAATCATCGACTGCATGCGGCTTGGCTACGGAGACGGAGATCGAGTCCGATGCGAATGGCAGTTGATCGGTCGCTGCATCAATAAGCGGTAGCGGTACATGGTCAGCTGAGTCCTCTTTAAAAGATTCGACGGATTTGCTGTGTATGGAACGATCTTTCTGTCGAGGGCTGCGGCGTCTGCGCGTGCGCTTTTTGTCATCCAGCTTTTCAGTGGAAATGCTTCCCTCCCCACCAGCAGCCGGAATGACTCCGGATTCATCGGAGGAGGATACTGTGGATATATCCTGCGTCAGTGGCAAGGATTGCACATCAGCCTGCACAAGCGATATCTCTGCTTTTTCTTCGCTGAATGGAGATGACACGTCTGTTATCACTTCATTTCTGTCAGCATTCTGATCGACAGCATCCTTCAGCGGTTGTTTTGCCGATGTGTGATTCTTGCGGTCACCACGACTGCGTGGCCGATTACGTCCGCGTGCATTCTTTTTGTTACGATCCTGTGATGAAGAAGCGCCTTTTTCGCTCGTCGTCGCTCTTTCAGGATTCTCGGTCTGAGTATTTTCTCTTGTTTCAGCGCTGTGCGCCGGCTTAAACCAGCTAAAGAATTTATCCAGCAGCGATGTTTCTCTCGTTTTATCTTCCCGGATTGGCGCAGGCTGTGCAGGTGTTATTCCCTGGACAGCAGCCTTGGGACGCTGCGGCTTCTGTTTCCGTTCGGTCAGATCCGGAACAAGATCTTCCGCTGACTTATCGACCAAAGTGTAGCTGGCCTGAGGCTCCGCTTGTTTCGTATCTTCATGACGCAAGCGGGTTATTTTATATTTCGGCGTCTCAAGATGGATATTGGGTATCAGAATGATATCCACATTAAGCCGTTCTTCAATTTCATGAATTTCAGTACGCTTTTCATTCAGCAAGTAAGTCGCCACTTCGATGGGCAGCTGGACATGCAATGCACTGGTGTGCTCTTTCATGACTTCTTCCTGAATGATACGCAGAACATGCAGCGCGGAGGAATCGGTACTGCGGACATAGCCCGTGCCATGACAGCGCGGACACGAAGAATAGTTGCTTTCGCCGAGTGACGGACGAAGACGTTGACGTGACAGTTCAAGCAATCCAAAGCGGGATATTTTGCCGATCTGCACCCGCGCACGGTCCTGACGCAATGCTTCCTGCAGACGGGCTTCAACTTCACGTTGATTGCGCGACGATTCCATATCGATAAAATCGATGACAATCAAGCCGCCGAGATCGCGTAAACGTAATTGCCGCCCTATCTCATCCGCCGCTTCCAGATTGGTATTCAGCGCCGTATGTTCAATATCTGCGCCACGAATAGCACGGGCGGAGTTGACATCTACAGATACCAGCGCTTCAGTGTGGTCGATGACGATTGCACCACCCGAAGGCAAGGTGACCTGCCGCGAATATGCCGTTTCAATCTGGTGTTCGATCTGGAAGCGGGAGAACAAAGGCACATCATCATGGTAATATTTCAACCGGTCGATGTTGCCCGGCATGACATGCAGCATGAACTGGCATGCCTGCTCATATATTTCGCGATTATCGATCAGGATTTCACCGATTTCATAATTGAAATAATCGCGAATGGCGCGAATAACCAGACTGCTTTCCTGATAAATCAAAAAAACACCGCTCTGATTATTGGCCGCTTCTTCGATCGCACGCCACAGCTGTGTCAGATAGTTCAAGTCCCACTGTAATTCTTCCTCACTGCGACCAATGCCCGCGGTTCGAGCAATAACACTCATGCCATCCGGGATTTCCAGCTTCGCCAGCACTTCGCGCATCTCATTGCGATCGTCACCTGTGATACGACGCGAAACACCGCCACTGTTGGGATTATTGGGTATGAGCACCAGATAGCGTCCAGCGAGCGAAATATATGTGGTTAATGCTGCCCCTTTTGTGCCGCGTTCATCTTTGTCGACCTGAACAATCAGCTCCAACCCTTCGTGCAGAAATTCCTGAATACGGCTTTGCGAAACTCCCGATGCTCTGTCGCCAAAGCAACAGGGCGAAATTTCCTTAAATGGAAGAAAACCATGCCGTTCACAGCCGTAATCGACAAAAGCGGCTTCCAGACTCGGTTCCAGTCGTGTTATTACTGCTTTATAGATGTTACTTTTTCGCTGTTCTTTATTGATGGATTCGATGTCAAGATCAATCAGTTTCTGACCATTGACAATGGCAACACGCAACTCTTCAGGTTGGGTCGCATTAAATAGCATTCGTCTCATTTATATGCCTTACGTGTTACAACACAAGCGAACTGATGAAATTTCAAAAAAACATAATGAAGATGACGAGTTTCCGGGGGTTTAATTGTAATATTATTAATCAATTTATGTTAATTCTATTGTATTCTATTATTTAATAATCGTGGTATAGCTATAATAACTGTAGTGATGTAAATAATCCAGTTTACTGAAATACTTGAAGCCAGTGGAAATTGTTATATAACATCAGATCCTTTCATAATTTATGGAATGTTTTTTTGGCACCTTTGTGTCGAAAAAAATTGCTGATGCAGTGATGTTCCGATAGTATTTTTCGTCTTCTCTCATTGAATGACTGCTGAGTATTGACTGTTGATTGAGCAATTCTGCCAAGGTGAGATATTTTGAGATTTCAGAACTTCAGCGGAAAATTTATGCTTAACGATTTTACAACCGAATAGAAGAAATGAAATGGAAAGCGAATGGACACTTTGATACTTTGAACAAATACTTCGACCCAAGTTGGGAATTATAGGTAAAACGCAACATATAGGCAAAAAAATCTATTGAAAACCGAGGTCGTCAAGGAAATCGTCAGTGAAGACGGCACTGATCAGCGTATTGACAATTTTTTGTTCAAACGCTGCAAAAATGTGCCCAAAAGTCATATCTACCAATTATTACGCAGTGGACAGGTACGTGTTAACGGCAAACGCATCGACTTTCACTATCGCTTGGCGCCAGGCGATCTGATAAGGATTCCACCGATTACGGTTCCGGCGACCGCTACGGCAGCACGACGGATCATTTCGAAAACACCACTGTTGCATATCATTTTTGAAGATGAAGCGCTGCTGGTTATCAATAAACCATCCGGAATTGCTGTTCATGGCGGCAGCGGCATCAGTTTCGGCATCATTGAACAGCTTCGTGCGCAGCATCCTGAAATGCGGTTTCTTGAGCTGGCGCATCGACTCGATCGCGAGACCTCCGGTGTACTGTTACTGGCCAAAAAGCGCAGTGCGCTGGTTGCACTGCATCAGCAGATCCGTTCCGGGCATACTGAAAAGCATTATCAGGTTCTGGTCAGGGGAAAGTGGCCGAATACGCGGCAACATGTCAAACTGCCATTGATAAAATATGTGACGAAAGAAGGTGAGCGGCGTGTAACGGTAGCAACCGGCAAACATCATAAAGCAGAAGAAAAGACTTCACCTTTCAAAGCAATGGATGCCCATACGGTTTTTACGTTGTTGAAAACATGGCGGGATTACAGTTTATTGAACGCCGAACTGAAAACAGGACGTACGCATCAAATTCGTGTGCATCTGGCGCACCTGGGTTATCCGATTATCGGCGACAGCAAATATGGCGATTTTGTCATCAATAAGCGGTTATCCAGAAGTGGCAGTTCAGTCAGCCTGGACCGCATGTTTTTACATGCTGCCAGCATGCGGATTAGTCACCCGCTCAATGGTCAGCCATTAGAACTGACGGCAGACCTGCCTGCCGATCTGCGGGCTTTTTTAAGTCATCTTGACGCGTAGTTGCAATGAGATGCTTGTGAATCATGGGTTGTAATACATGCCAGACATTTTCAACGATCATTTTTTGCGCGATCGCCGTCGGGTGAATGCCGTCAGGCTGGAAAAATTCTTTATTTTCACCGAACCCGGCAAGTAAAAATGGAATCAGGCCGGTTTGATAGTATTCGGCGAGCTGCGGGTAAATATCCTGGAACTTTCGGGTATAAGTCATGCCATAATTGGGCGGCAATTGCATGCCAGCGAGCAGGACAACAGTATTGTTCCTCTGGCAGATTTCAATAATTGCAGCCAGATTGTCATAGATTGTTCTGATTGCAGCGCCTCGCAGGCCATCATTGGCACCCAATCCGAGAATAACGATGTCCGGATGATGCACATTGAGCGCCTGCTCGATGCGATTGCGTCCGCCCAGCGTTGTTTCGCCGCTGACACTGGCATTGATGACCCGGAAAGATGGTGAATATGACAGCAGACGCTGCTCCAGCAGCGCAACCCATCCTGCATCGGTAGGAATGCCGTAATTTGCTGACAAACTGTCACCATAAACCATAATGGTGGTTTTGTGTTGTGCCGGCGTTGCAAATACGCCAGCACCGTGTATGCTAAAAAAGAAGAAGACTACAAAAGCTAGGAATTTTTTCATGGTAAAGAATCGTGTCAATAAGCCAATTTTGAGGACGGAGGCGCTTACAAAACAGGTCAGCACCGGTGATGATACGCTGACAATTCTACGAGACATCAGTCTTGAAGTGAATGCCGGTGAAGCAGTTGCCATTGTCGGCGCATCGGGTTCCGGAAAATCAACCCTGCTGGGTTTGCTCGCTGGATTGGATACACCCACATCCGGTAAAGTTCACCTGGATGATACGGATATCTTCAAGCTCGACGAGGACAGCCGTGCGGCTTTGCGCGGAAAAATCCTTGGTTTTGTCTTTCAATCGTTTCAATTACTTCCTGCACTGACGGCGCTTGAGAATGTCATGCTGCCGCTCGAGCTGTCGGGTATCAATGGCGCTGAGTCGACAGCCCGGAAACTGCTGCAGCGTGTTGGCCTTGAATTGCGCCTGCAGCATTATCCCAAACAGCTTTCCGGTGGAGAACAACAGCGTGTAGCCATTGCACGCGCCTTCGCCACGCGTCCGAAGTTATTGCTGGCCGATGAGCCGACTGGAAACCTGGATTCGGCTACCGGCAAACAGATTATCGAGTTGATGTTTGAGCTGAATCGTGAGCTGGGCACCACGCTGGTGCTGGTGACACACGATGAAAACCTGTCAAAGCGCTGTCAACGGCAGATACAGCTGGTCGATGGCGTGCTGGCGTCGTCATAAACCGCCATCAAGCAGCAAAACGCTGCCTATAGTGGTTATGGCCTCGTCACCGCTGGCGACATCAACCGCGAGCCAATTACGTGTGATCTCGTTATTTTCCAGACGGGATAGCTGCGCTTGCAGTTCTGTTTCGGTTGCTGCTCTTCCAAGAGTCTGCGTATAAAGCGTCTGAATGTATTCGGTATCGCCAAACGCGCTCAGATTCGCACGCGTCTGAAACCAGTCCAGAATCACATCGGGACTGATGTTACCCGTCAGCGCCTCATGTCCCAATTGCCACTCTTCGATGGTGGCATCGCGGTCAAAGAAAGTCTGGAACAGGCGGCCCAGGATACCTTCCGCCTGATTATGCGCCAGCAGAATATTTTCGCCGCTGTCGAATGCAATCATTTCCGCGTTGACGAGACTAAGCATGGCGCCGTCTTCCAGATGGGTCATTTCAAGCGCGTCATTGACCAGTTCAATATGCACGTCCTCCCGAGCACCCGGCATTCTGAGCACATCGTACCCGCCCCTGCCATCGGCATTTAATGCAGGCCCCAGCGGCAAATATCCCTGATTATCGTTGTCATTACCGATGATATTACGATCAACATTCAACTGGATAATAGCGGGATTATCATTTAGTTCCGCCAACAGCTCCCCGGCTGTCATCTGCCTGAAGTCGACCGCTTCCGGTAGTCTAAGAAAAGCTTCAACAATGAAACTGGCGTCAGTTCCTGTCCAGTTTTGTATGGCATTGCCTTCTTCAGGCGACAAATCACGGTCAAGCCAGGTTTTAGCCAAATGATGCGCGACCGCTTCGCTTTCGGAATACGCGATGGCCAAGCTTGGGCCATTCTCAAAATGAATGTACTCAATATCAGTGAACGTGTCCTGATCACCATTTGCATCGGTAAGAATTATATGATTGCTATTGATGCGCAGTTGATAATCCGATAATTGACCCGCTTGTGTCGCAATGTCAAAACCTGACCCGCCATTGAGCACATCGCTTCCTGTGCCGCCTGACAGGCTGTCATTGCCTGCGCCGCCAAAAATGACGTCATCCCCGGCATCGCCTGCGATTTGATCGTTTCCACCCAGGCTTCCGATCGTATCATTGCCGCCGCCGCCAAACAGAATGTCATCTTCTGCACCCAGCACGATGTACTGATTCTGACCGTTGCCAGCAGCAAAATTTGCGCCAGCGCCACCGGTCACGCGCGTTGCACCGATAATTACGGCAAATGCGACATTGTCGAGCTGTATGATTGTTCCCGAAGGCATGTCCGCAGCATTGATGACCAGCGCCTGTGTGCTGCCGCCCGGTAAACTTGAACCATTAATGATTACGGGCAAACCGGGATTCTGGCTTCCACCAGGTATCAATGTGATGGTTTGCACAGAAACCAGAGCGGTTTGCGGCAGCGATGCAATAAAATTCTGGCCATGCGTAGTTATTTGTGATGATGAATCGTTGTCATTGAGCATTTCCCGCTCAATGCGCTGGACCAGATCACTGACCGCGTTTGGAGCGCGCACAGCTCCTGATTGCCCGTTCGCAGCAAGACCGACACCGACTGGGAGACTGACCGAGAGAACGGGAGTTCCATTGTTGCTGGTCAGGATGGAGATATCCGCATGCCTGCTGGATAATGTGTCTGGATCTTCCGTTCGCGTGCTATCGATTACAGGAACAGTCAGCGTTCTGGAACCATTCGTCTCAGTCCGTGTAGTGACATTGACACCATCAACGGTTTGAGTTGTCACGCCGGTATTACCGCCACTCCCTCCGCTCCCCCCTCCACCACCGGAGGAAGCCGTCGGAATTGTCGCGGTTATGCCATTGCCTGTCGCATCGACTATATTGACAGCCGCATCTGCGCCAGCGGCCCAGTCTTCTGCGGCTGCCAGATTGTACACGGTCGCATCGCTTGAGGCCGTACCGTTTTTATTGACGAGCTGATTGACAGCCGCTTTATCCGTAGCGCTCAGAGTGAGCGTAAAAGTCGTGGCGGAAGTAATCTCGACATTCGCAGTGCTGCTCAAGGTGTAGGTCGCGCCGCCTTCGCCAGTAATGGTAAACTTGCTGGCGACAATGTCGTTGGCTGCACCCGAGGCTTTCAGAAAATTCGTACCGGTAACTATCAATATGCCTGTGCCCGCATTGTATGCGGCCGATGTGATCGCGGGCACAGCCACATTACTCGCTGTAATGCCGTTTCCCGTGGCATCGGCCACGTTAGCAGCCACATTGGCGCCGGCAGCCCAGTCTTCCGCAGCCGCAAGGTTGTATGTGGCGCCACCGGTTGAAGTTGTGCCGTTTTTATTGACGATCTGATTGACAGCCGCCTTGTCGGTCGCGCTTAATACCAGCGTAAATGCAGTGCTTGATGTAATTTCGACATCAGCAGTATCTGTCAAGGCGTACGTTTCTCCGCCTTCACCGGCAAATGTGAATTTACTGGCGACAATGTCGTTTGACGCGCCGCCGGCGCTTACGAAATCCGTGCCGGTTACGGTCAGCTCGCCTGTTGCGGCATCGTACGTGGCTGACGCAATGGCAGGTACGGTGGCATTGCTCGCAGTGATGCTGTTTCCTGTCGTATCGGCAACAGCAACTGCTATATCAGCACCGATCGCCCAGTCTTCAGCGGCGGCAAGATTGTAAGCTGTCGTGTCGCTGGCTGTAGCGCCATCGGCATCGAGCAGGGTATTCACCGCGGCTTTATCTGTTGCGCTGAGTATCAATGTAAACGCGGTAGCAGAAGTAATGTCGACATCGGCGGTATCGGTCAGCGTATAAGTCCCGCCACCCAGCCCGGTAAACGTAAACAGGCTGGCGTCAATGTCATTATTTGCTCCCGCCAGTCTGAGCAAACCGGTGCCAGTAACCGTCAGCTCACCGGTGCCGGCATTATATGTTGCGGCAGTAATCGTTGGTGCGGCGACATTATTGGCGGTAATGCTGTTTCCGGTTTCGTCTGCCACACTGGCTGCCGCATCCGCTCCGGCGATCCAGTCCTCGGCTGCACCCAGATTGTATGTGGTTCCACCCGTAGATGCTGTTCCGTCTTTATTGATCATCTGATTGACGGCCGCCACGTCGGTTGCGCTCAGGGTCAGCGTAAAGGCCGTGCCGGAAGTAATGTCCACATCAGCAGTATCGGTCAGGGTATAGATATCACCGCCCTCACCGGTAATGGTGAACTTACTGGCTATTACATCATTGGCGGCGCCGCTGATTGTCAGCAAACCAGTGCCGGTTACCGCCAATGTGCCAGTGCTGGCGTCGTAGGTTGCTGAAGTAATCGTGGGTGAAATCACGTTGCTGGCGGTGATGCCATTGCCAGTCAAATCGGAAGTATCTCCTGCGGTAACACTGGTATTCCAGTCGTCGGCTGCAGCCAGATTGTAGGTTGTGCTGCCGGTAGAAGAAGTACCATTTTTGTTGACGATCTGATTGATCGCGGCTTTGTCAGTGGCGCTGAGTACTATTGTGAACTGCGTAGCAGAATCCCGTTCAACGTTCGATGAATCCGTCAAAGTGTAAGTCGCGCCGCCTTCACCCGTGAAGGTTAGCGCGGAAACGTCAACATCGGCTCCACTGCCATTGGCCTGAATATTGGTGCCGGTAACAACCAGAACGCCGGTAACGGCGTCATAGGTGGCTGATGTTATCTTTGGATTGACAGATACTGTGATCGCAGCCGCAGCGTCCGCAATATCTGCTGCCGCATCAGCTGCGCTCAACCAGTCGTCCGCCGCGGCCAGATTATACGTTGATCCGCCAGAAGAAGCAGTGCCAAACTGATCCAGCAAAGCGTCCACATTGGTTTTGTCAGCGCCGGACAAGGTGATTGAAAAAGCGGTTGCTGAGGTGATTTCAACGTCGGAGGCACTGGTCAGTGTGTAAGTTGCATCTGCAACGCCGCCTGTAAAAGTCAGCGTGGAAATGTCAATGTCATTGGACGCACCTATTTTCTTAAACAGGTTAGTACCCGTGACTTGCAGAATCCCGGTATCGGCATCATAGGCTGCGGAAGTAATAGTCGGCGTCTGCACATGGCTCACTGTAATGCCATTACCTGTTGTATCACTGACATCATTAGCTGCTGGCGCACCTGTGATCCAGTTATCCGCAGCCGCCAGATTGTAGGTAACCGCACCGCCCGACGTGGTGCCGTTCTTGTTGAGCAGGCCATGAATATTCAACTGATCTGTTGTGCTCAAAGTCAGTGTCGCTGAAGTTGCAGCCGTAATGTCCACATCACCGGTGTCCGTCAGCGTATAGCTTCCCCAATCGCCGGTGATGGTCAACAGGGATGCATCCAGATCATTGGCGGCACCAGACTGGCTGACAAAACCGGTACCTGTAATAACCAGCTGCCCTGTACTGACGTCATAGGTTGCCGAAGTAATCGCAGGTACTGCATAGTTTGAAACGGTAATACCGTTGCCGGTAGTATCCGCCACATTCACTGCGGCATCAGCACCGGCCGCCCAGTCTTCTGCCGCCGCCAGGTTGTAGGTGGTAGCATCGCCTGCGCTGGTGCCATTCTTGTTAAGCAATGCCCCAACACTGAAGAGGTCTGCGCCTGACAAATTGATTGTAAATTGTGTGTCGGAATCGATTTCCACATCCGAAGTACTGGTCAGTGTGTAGGAAGCGCCACCTTCCCCGGTAAACGTGAATTTGGAGACATCGATATCGTTGGTCGCACCTGCCAGTTTAAGAAAACCTGTGCCGGTAACGATTAGCGTATTGATTGAATAATCATACGTCGCGGAAGTGATCGCGGGTACGGCGATGTTGGAAACCGTGATACCGTTGCCGGTGGTATCGGCGACACTGACGGCGGCATCCGCACCCGCCGCCCAGTCTTCTGCCGCCGCCAGATTATAGGTTGTTGCGCCCGTGGAGCTGGTGCCATTCTTGTTGATGATCTGGTTGACCGCAGCCCTGTCGGTGGCGCTCAGCGTCAGCGTAAACGCTGTGCCGGAAGTGGTTTCGACATTGGCGGTATCCGTCAGCGTGTAGGTGCTTCCGCCTTCGCCGGTCAGCGTGAATTTGTTGGCGACGATATCATTGGCCGCACCGGATGATTTCAGGAAATTCGTGCCGGTGACCGTCAATGCGCCGGTACTGGCGTCATACGTCGCGGAGGTTATCGCGGGTACGGCGACGTTGGAAACGGTGATACCGTTGCCGGTGGCATCCGAGATATCCGTATTGCCAATAACCGTATTCCAGTCATCGGTAGCAGCCAGATTATAGGTTGTTCCGCCTGTCGAACTGGTGCCGTTTTTGTTGATGATTTGGCTGACCGCAGCCCTGTCGGTGGCGCTCAGCGTCAGCGTGAACGCCGTGCCGGAAGTGGTTTCGACATTGGCGGTATCCGTCAGCGTATAAGTGCTTCCGCCATCCCCGGTCAGCGTGAACTTGCTGGCGGTGATGTCGTTGGCTGCCCCACTGGCTTTGACCAGATTGGTGCCGGTGACTGTCAGTGTGCCCGTATTCGCATCGTACGTTGCCGATGTAATGGTTGGTAACTGCACATTGCTCACCGTAACACCATTGCCAGTCAAATCGGCATTGCCCGCCTGAGCAGGATTCCAGTCCGCGGCAGCTGCAATATTGTAGGTCACAGCGCCGACAGATGATGTGCCATTCCTGTTCAACAAGCCTTCCACATTGACCTGGTCCGCGGCGTTCAACACAACCGTAAACTGTGTCGCCGAGTCGATCTCGACACTGGAAGAAGTGAGTGTATATGTCGCGCCACCTTCTCCGGTCAGTGTCAGTTTGGAAACATCAATGTCATTTGTTGCGCCACCGGTGGCCAGCATGTTGACCCCGGTTACCACCAACGTGTTGGTGCTGGCGTCATAAGTCGCCGAGGTAATAGCGGGATCGGCTATGGCGTCCGCGATGACGAGATTATCGATGACTGAATTGACTACATCCACATTAGCACCGTCGACACCAATCAGGCGTATTTCATCGGCATTATCGAAAATACTGCTGGTAAAGGTAACAGTCTCTGTACTGAAATCGTTAGGAAAACTGACGCCCGCAGGACCAAAAGTCTGGCTGCCCAACAGATTGTTGTCTCTATACGCATAAACCGTCAAACTGGTATAAGCTGCACTGTTACTGCTGCCAAATCCTATCGACTGGAAATCAACTTCACGGCCATCGGTATAGATGACGAGATATTCGCCGTCAGTGCCGGGATAATAAAAATCGGGAAATGTATCATTAATCGATCCGGTTAAAGCAAGCGTCAGCGACGCATTGGCAGTGCCCGTTGAATTCACATCGTTGACGACTTTTAAATTGATGGTACCGAAGTTGGTTGTCGGATGCGTTGCCGTGACATCATTGATAACCGTATCGCTGCTGAAATCCAGCGTATTTGTCGCCAAAGTCGAGGAGAAACGCACAAGCTCTTCTTTGCGAAATACAAACTCCGCAACGACTTCATTGGTCGTTACATCCAGCATCCAGTTTCCACCCTGTTCGCTATTTCCCGTCAGGCTGCTCGACGCGGCGATATTGGCCCCGGTTATTTCAGCCAGCTGCTGAATAAAGTGTTTACCT
Source organism: Nitrosomonas sp. (assembly GCA_028577615.1). Taxonomy (GTDB): domain Bacteria; phylum Pseudomonadota; class Gammaproteobacteria; order Burkholderiales; family Nitrosomonadaceae; genus Nitrosomonas. Next base: position 30,892 of record JAJSDU010000005.1, on the reverse strand, counting down.
GAAATACCTTTCCCGACATTACAGCCATAAATCAGAATATCGGCGTCTTGTTTGAGACTGGTTTGCCAGGAAAACAGGTTGCGCTGATATGTACCCAGTGTGACTGTGGATAGCAGGCTGTTACCGAGTATCAGGCAACCGGTGGTACCGTGCGATACAATATGAACCGCTTCCAGATTTGTGTACTGACGCAGAATTTCGCTGAGCTGCAGTACACCATCACCGTGACGGTCAAGGAGATGAACAGCGATTCCCGTCCGGGCGCTGTCGATCAGAATCGGATAGTCCTCAATGCCCTGGTCAATAAAAAGAACTTCTTTTATGGTAACTTGCTTGCTGAAAGAAGATTGTAATTGGGTATGTAGCATTTTTTTACTTCCTTAATATATTGTACTGAGGGTAACGGGATACTGGCAGAGACTAACAGAACAGAATTGAACTGGCCGCATGATTTTTAAGGTGCTTTCCTGGTTTGATCTTTCAGGGTTACATAGCGTTGGATCATGGCTTCCATTTCAGCAGGCAGGTTAATAAATTCGCACCCGGCCCGTTTACATGCTTTTCCATTCATGAGCATCATTTCGTAAGTGTTTTTCACCTGTATCGTTGCGGTTATACATCCGATTTCAGGCAAATTGATTTGGCAATGATGATAAATTATTCCTGGATCAAAGCTGATTACCGGGTGATGATCAATCACGCCGATGCCGCCGCAGCTGATATCGATCAGCGTAATTTCGGCCTTTACCGGCGCAGTTTGATCCGGAATCGGAATAACACATTTAATCGGCACGATAATCGGTGTTGGTATACGAAAGTAGTTCCTTCTTTGAAAACGAATCAGGTAACCGGGTAATTTGACTGCAAATACATAACGATCTTCAAATTCCATTTTTCTGATTTGAGTGGATTTGAATTCTATTTTGATGCGATCAAGCGAGGTAACGAAGGTTAAATCCGTTGAAGCCAAAGCCAGCCGGTTATACCTCGGATTAGTGCCACAGTCGATTATTATTTCATCGGTCTTCTCTTCAATATCCAGGACAGAAGTCAGAATAAAACGGTTGGTTTTGTCAAAATAGAGTGTAACGAGCATATTCTTGCGCATTACATTGCGCAGGATATAAAGGATATCAATCTTCGCGCGAACACGGAAATTTTCTTCTTCAGGGATCAAATCTGATGGGTGAGATGATCCGGATACATTGAGCATAATGGAAAGCTCCGATTTAATTGTTTTTGGATCGATTTGATAATTCATCGGGGAGATTTTTTGGCTCAGGCAGTGCTTCGATTCTATTCAGACCCTGCTCCAGACGGTATAGCCAGGCCAGTAATTCTGCGACAGCCGCATAGAGCTGCGGAGGGATGCGATCGTCAAGATCCACCTGCATCAGCAATGCTACAAGCTCGCTGGATTCATGAACGTAAATTCCTGATTCTTTTGCGCGCCGTATGATTTCCTGAGCAATCAAACCACGTCCTTTGGCGACTATTCTGGGTGCAGTCTGGCCTTCCCGGTAAGCAAGCGCGACAGCCTCCAGTTTTGGATCGTTTTCAGTCATCCGAATCTAACGTAAATGATTTAACAGTCATGCCAATTGCTTGCAAGCTTGTTTTTAACGAAGCCTGACTGTTTATCAACTGCTGCTGTATGTCAGGTTTATTGGCGTCAAGCTGGATTTGTATGTCCCGAGTATTCAATATGAGCGTGACCGTAATTTCTCCCAGCTCCGGAAAAATCAGTGTCAGTCTGGTTCTCCATTGTTGGGTGGTACTTGATTCACTGGAATCACTGTCATAGTTGTCTTCGTAGATATTCCATTCCATTTGCTGGCCATTCCAGATTTCCCCTCGCCACATGATATGACCTGTTTCAAGTGCTATTAATTGTTGCTGAACAAGAGACAGGCTTTGTTCTCCAGCGAGTAGCGCAAGGGATGGTGGATTTGCTGTAGCCAGTGATTCAATAATGGGGGTTTTCAATTTATTCTGTGGCTCAAGCTGTAATTTTTCAAGCGAACTTTTGCCATTGATCCATTTGGATAAATGCGACTCATAGAATAAGCCACTTTGATGAATTGCTTTTTGCAATAAAAGGGGAAATTCCTGCTTATTTATCGGCAAGTCAGTGAGGATGGGTGTTGTTGCGGCGGGAGAGTTTGCCGTTGATTTCCCGCTATCCTGAATTAGTGCATCAATAAATTTTCCTGCCGGACTTATTGTTGCATTACTTTTTAAATTGATCGGGTTTCCATTTTGCAGTTCGAATTTCAGTCTTGGTTCATTGGATAGGAGTAGTAACTCCAGCTGATCGCCTGGTTTAAAATTTTCAGGCAATTGCATTTGCACAAGCTCGTCTGAAATCAGTACATTAAAATTACCATTGGTCAGGCGCTTGTCAACAAGCGCCTGGTATTTCTGGCCTAAAACAAATTCGTGCTTTGCACCGCCAGGATCGGCAGCAGCCCCCGCAGGCGCTACAGGCGTAACGGGCCTGACAGGGGTAACGGTTTTCGTTTGCTGCTGTGAACTATGATCAGTTTTTACAGTGGTCGGTATCACAGTTTTTCATTAAATACTATCTCGCTCAATCGCCTGCGTGATAAATACGTAACTAGAATGATTCATTTTATATAAATTAAAGATACGCATTGCCGGGTTGATACGCTTGCTGCAAGTTGCGCTTGTATGTTTGAGTGCTGATCATTTCCTGTAATTTGGCCATCCGGGGTTCCGTAATCAATCTGATTTGTGCATCGTCATCGAGCACTTGATGAATAATTTTTATTTTTTTCCGCTGAAGTTCCTCGTTTAATGTGAGCTCTCTCTCATTTTCCACAAGTTTTCTGGTTAATTCACGGCATTGTTTTTCCAGATCAATTAAAGTGTTCCATTCACTTTTTTGTGCTGCATCCAGCATTTTGTTTGTTGTTGCAAGAATTTCTTCGTATATGTTAATAATTTGCATGTCATCCATTTCGTGCAAAACCTTATTCATGATGGGATTGATCCAGTAGCAGGTTTTATCGTTACGTTGATCTCTGGCGAAGGCTCAATAGCTTTCCATGCGTCGTATAATTCGCCAAGCAATCGACTGACTTCATCAATGATTTCTATATCATTTTTAAGGTTTGCAATAAGCAGACGATTGGTCATGTAGTCGTAGAGTGCCAGGAGATGCTGGGCCAGTTCGCCTCCGGCGCGCATGTCAAGACTGGCTTTTAAGCCATGATCTATAATCATGATTGCTTTTGATAATATTTCCCCTTTTTTTGCAATTTCATTATGTCTGATATGCAGTTTTGCTTTGGCAAGTGCTTCTCTTGCACCTTCAAATAGCATCAGAATCAGCTTATGTGGATTTGCCGATTCGACACCCGTCTCAACGCCAACGCGCTGATAAGTGGAAATAGGATTATTCATTGCTGCATACATTAGGTTGCTCCTTTCAAAAAAGCTATCAATGCGGAATTTTTTTATTAAATAGCTTTTATTAGCGGTTGTTTAAAGCGGATAGTTGAGTTAGCTGTTGTTGTAAAAAACTGCTGGTCTGTGTCATGCTGGCAATCATGGAATCCAGTGCGGCGAATTGCGCACGTGTTCGCCTCTCAACATCTTCAAGACGGCGCGAAAGCACTTCGCGCTGATCGTTAATGTTGTCAATTTTCGATTTGATTCCATCAATACGATTGTCGATCATGTCTCCCTCAAGCATATTCTTGATGAGCTGATCTAATTTAGAAGCAAATCCATGTGCAAAGTCGATAGTTCCGCGTGCACCTGTATTGCCGCCGGTTACTTGAATAATTAATCCACCGCCACTGCCCGTTCCTGTAAGCGCCTGTCCAGAGCCGTTAGCAGCGATACCGTTAATTGTTCCAGCGACATCCAATCCAGATGTCGCGGTGGATGTGCCAAAAATATCTGAAACGCCATTGCCGCCAGTGATTTCTACTGCCGAAGATGAGCCATAGCGATTGGATGCGACAGTCAGAATTCCTGCAGACTGGGACACAGTTACACCAATATTATTCGAGGAAAAAATGGATTTACCATTAATTTTCGATTGTATTTCAGCCGCAAGTGCATCAGCTGTATAGGTTCCGGCTGAGAGTATGATGCTGGCACTTGTACCATCGATAGTAAAATTCAGTGTGTCATTGACGCCCGCTGTAATAGCAAGTGCTGCCGGAGCAGAACCGACCGCGATTCCCTGTGTGGCTACTTGACTGATGTCCAGAAAATATTTTCCATTTGCAGTATCAGCGGTTGCACTGACAAATGACACTTGGCTATCACTACTTTTTCCCACAGATGCAAACAATGTCGCAATATCTTTGCCAGGATCATTGATAATTTCACCGAGCTTGCTTGAGTCGAACTTGAGCGAACCATCCGCTTGAAAGGTTATGCCCGCCTCTGCCAGGATACTTAAACCGCCCCCGGCAGTTTTCAGCGGCTCGGATAACACATTTCGCAATTGATTTTGAATCGATCTCACAGTAAAGTCACCCGTCAGAACAGATGCTTGCTTAGTCTCAGTGTTGTAACGGGATAAATCGGTAATCGTCTTGTTCAAATCGTTGAACGCACTGACGAAAGATGATACTGATTTTTCAATTCCAGCTGTATTACGTGCCACGTTAAGCGTTGTTGTTGTGCCGATATCTGCTTTTAACAGATTAAATGTCACCCCTTCAATGGCATCCGTAATTGTGTTGGATGATTTGCTGATTGATATACCGTCAATGACCATCGTGGCATTGCTTGCCGCTACTGTTTCGGTTAGATTTGCCGTGCCTCCTGTTGAGGCATCGTAAGCCAGCTGTGATAAACCTGCATTGTCAGTATTATTTCCATCATCATCCGAGACCGTGATTTTAAGTGCGTTGCTTAGCCCCGTATCTTTTGCGGTTATTACGACACGATCTCCTGATCCATCATTCACAATGCTTGCCGATATACCGGCATTTGCTTTATTGATAGCATCACGAATGCCTGAAAGCGTAGATTGTCCGGGCGCAATGGTAATTGCCTGCGCAGCTTTGTCGGGATTCAGTGTAAAAGCGCCTCCATTATATGTACCGAACTGTATCGTCAGTGTGCCACTCCCAACAGTGGCATTGGTAGAAGCAAAATTATCGGATTTTAATTTCTGCGACTGCGCTAGCGACTGAATCTCAACATCATAACTTCCAGAAGTAGCGGATGAACCGGCACTGACATTGGCGAGTGATGAATCAGCTAATTTTGCCGTGTTGGTATTGAATTTATCCAGACTGGATAGAGCTGATAAGCTGCTCTGAAAAGCGGAAAGCGCGCCTTTGAGTGTACCAAAGGCAGTCAGCTGTGTTTGTTGCAAGGCTTCCTTGGTATTGAGCGCTACCAGTGGTCTGCGTTCAATAGACATTAATTGACTGACAATGCCATTAACATCAAGTCCAGAACCAATTCCCGGGGTTGATAGCATTTTCTTGACCTTCTCTCTTCGTTTAATATTTACGAATTTTATGCTTTGTCGTTCAGCAGCAATCCCTGAATTTTGTCCAGCGTACGCGCTATCGCAATGGCTTCTTGCGATGGGATTTGACGAATAACTTCTTCAGTTTGCACATCCATCACTTTTATAACTGTTTTTCCTGTTTCTTCGTCAATTGAGAATCTAAGATTCTGAGCCAGGCTATTAACTGCTTCCTGTATCTTCTCGACTGCCTGTTCCACGTGAGCATCCGCTTCTTCATTTGGTCCGGTTTTTACGGAATGAGTTGACTCACTCGTAGCAATCCTGTTGCTGATTGCATGAACACCACTCGAGGCTGGCAAGGCTGGCAATGTCAGTAGAGGCTGTTGAATATTGCCAGCTATGTCACTGATCGTATTAATTGCCATGTCTAAACTCCTTCGTATTGGTCTGAAACGCAGAATATCGAATCGAAAATTCCGCGTTTCATTACTCAGTTTTTACTTTTTATCTCAAGAGCGAAAGAACATTATTGGGTAGAGAATTGGCTTGCGCCAGCATCGCTGTACCAGCCTGCTGCAGAATTTGTCCGCGCGTCATATTAGCGGTCTCAGCTGCAAAGTCAGCATCTTTGATCCGGCTGCGCGCAGCAGACAGATTCTCGGCAGTTGTTTGCAGATTGGCAATGGATGAGGAAAAACGATTTTGAACAGCGCCCAAATCACCACGCGAGCTGTTTATCTGCGCCAATGCGGCATCCAGTGTTTTTATTGCTGTTTGAGCGCCAGCGGACGATGAAATATCCAATGTCGCAACAGAATTAAAAGAACTGGTTGATGCGCCAAATACATCAGCATTTCCGTTGCCCACGGTAATCTGGCCCGCTGAGCTGGAGAGCTCGACTGTACCGGTAGCAATTGCAGAGTCTGTTGCTGCGCCACCAGTTAGTGTTCTAGTCGTAACGCCAGCGGTAAAATCTACAGTTTTTGTTGCGCCTGAGTTATTAAAGTCTTGCAGCGCAATGTCCCTTCCATCTGAAGTGGTCAGTGTAATAACCGACTTGTCTGCGGGATCCGCGAATGAAGCTGTCACACCTGTCAGGGACTGCAATCCGTTGATAGCGGAAGCCAGGCCACTTAAATCTGATGTGTCTGTGACAGTGGCGGAGATAGAGTTGCCATTCAAATCCATGGTAACCGTGCCGGCAGAGCCAAAGTTGCCTAGAGTCGCGCTATTGCTGGCAGTTGCAGTGACACCGATATTTGAAGCAGCGGAATTAATTGCCGCGGCGATTGTCTTTGCGTCGGAACCTACTGCGTAACTGATTGCACCGGTAGCTCCTTTATTTGTTGTCAGCACCAGATCTGCTTCCACAGTCACGCCGTTACCAGCTGAAACATCGGCTGCGGCAGCTGTAGCAGTTCCCATGGCCGTACCATTGGTTGTTAATACATTACTGCCCAGAGATGTCGCGCGCGAATCGCCAATCGACTTGATATCAATGGTTTGATTGGCATTTGCTCCAACCTGAAAGGTTTGATTCAGAAATGAGCCATCCAATAAATTCAATCCATTAAACTGAGTTTGACCAGCAACACGCGTAATTTCCTGAGTTAATTGTGAGACTTCCGCCTGAAGCGCCGCGCGATCGCTTGCGCTGTTGGTCGCATTAGCTGACTGCACAGACAATTCACGAATGCGCTGCAAGTTATTTCCAATTTCACTTAGTGCGCCTTCTGCTGTTTGCGCTAATGAAATTCCATCATTTGCATTTCGTACAGCTTGATTAAGGCCGCGGATTTGCGATGTCATTCTTTCAGAAATTGCCAAGCCTGCTGCATCGTCTTTGGCGCTGTTAATTCTGAGCCCGGAAGATAGTCGTTCCAGAGATGTATTAAGTGAAGTCTGAGACGCGTTCAAATTGCGTTGGGAAGTCAGTGATGGAATATTTGAATTAATTATTTGTGGCATTTAAATTCTCCTGTTGTAAAAACAATTTCTTTATCCAAACAATAGTCATTAACAACTATTTAGCTCTGTAGTTTGAGAGGGTTAGTAACCATCGTTGTAGCTGTAATCGGATAGCTTTTTAGAAAATTGAGTTTTAATTTCATACTGCCTCGAATCGCCTTGAGACTCACAGAAGATCATCTGACCCGGCCAGGCCACAATCATCTTAAAAATGTGACTATCCCCGCAAAGAGAAAGCATCTCCATGAAAATGAAGGAGACAAAAAGAAACATTCATGGCGTTAGTCGGAATAAACCGAAAACTTGTACGGGGTGATTTCTCCATCTTTTGCCCTCAGTTTTATCGATTAATTTCATGAAACTATGGATTCCATGAAGCCGGCATACCTCAAAGCTGTGCCCAGAAGCAACCATGACCGCACACGCCTAGAACGAAAGTTGCGTCAACGCGAATATTAAAGGATAATGACGCGTTTTTGATTTGTGCTTTTAGTCATACTGTAACTGAGGATAACAATGAAAGCAGATACACATCCTGATTATCAGGAAATCACTGTCACATGCAGCTGCGGCAATTCATTTCAAACACGTTCAACGCTGAATAAACCCTTGAATATTGAAGTCTGTTCCATGTGCCACCCTTTTTATACCGGCAAGCAGAAAATTGTAGACACCGCAGGCCGGGTTGAAAAATTCCGCCAGAAATATGGCAATCCATTTTCAAAACGAACCGGCACCAACGCGAACTCCTAGAACTCCACAACTCGCATTATCTGCGACCGCCAGCGCTCGAATCAGAAACAATTAGGAATTTCTCAGTTACCGAGCTGATTCGAGCATGCAGAACGCATTACCTGCTCGATCCGATACAATCTTGTAATTCTGGAATTTTGCTGGTCTGCGATGACCTGACGAGGGCGCTTCAACCCGGCCGGAACTAGTAGTGCACCGCCAGCCAGTAGGTTTCCCGCCCCGGATCGGTCCAGCTGACCTTATGCTTTTGATGCGGCAAAATATGCAGATAATCGCCTTCTTCAAGGCAGACTGTCGTGTTGTCTGAGAAGGTTATTACTGCGCTGCCTTTAAGCAACAGCACCCATTCATTCCAGCTCTGGTCGTACCAGCCACTCTCCGGCGAACAATGACCACAGGATACAATTCTTTCGATTCTAAATGCACCACCTTCAATCAGTATTTCGAAGAATTCTTTATCGCGATTACCGGAAACAGGCGAATAAATATTTTTCGGCTTCATGATGCTCTTTTATCCACCACCCTGATTGCGACAGGCAACCGGCAAAATACTGAAGCCTCGTCAGCTGATTCGTACTGACGAAGCTTCAATGTATTGCGCCAGTTTCCAGTCACTTAACAGGTCGTTGAAAAACGTATTCGAGGCAACCGATAAAGCAAGAACAGGGGAAAGGGGGCTTGCACCTGACAAACGAGCATTTTGAGCCTGCTTTTACACCGCAGCGGCAACGCAGATAGTTTCTCAACAATCTGTTAATGATTCTTGACAAAATCGACCAGTCTCTGATAAGTGAACAGATAATCCTGCGCGACCAATGGTGTATGGCATTGCACGCAATTCAGCTCATTGCCTTTTTCCGAGCCGTCGGGATTATACAAAGCAAATCCCCAGTTTCCGGTACGATCATCCGCCGAGAAAGCCGCATCCCAGTCAGCACGGTTCTCCATAACGGCAACCCCAGCAAGTGAATCGATTTCAAAAAGCCCGTCACTGCCTTCCACCGGCTTGCCGTCTTCCCCCGTTCTGGTGGCATAAATTTCCATGACCACCACAGATCCGGAAGCCGCCTTTTGCTCCGCCTTGTAGCTGGCTATTGCCACGTCATTCGCATACAACTTGGCCACCTGCGTCTGATTCGCACGATTCGCTGTGGAATAAAGGGTAAACGTATCCGCGTAGCCCTCCGGAAATTTGACATGTTCCGGATTTCCACCGCTATATGCAATCAATGGCGCAATGGCCAGGGCTGCTACCGCTATTTTTAATAAACCTTTCATCATTACTCCTTATCTATAGTCAGTTGTAAAGTCTTTGAAATGTGCCTATTGCAAGTCATGCACGGCTTAATATCTCAGTTATTACCCATATTGCCAATATCGATCACCAGTCGCACGGACAAATAAACCACCAATACAGCGACAAAAAAATGAAACAGGTACAGCAGGGGCTTTTCTCTGGCCGCATCAAACCATGTTTTAAGTTTTCCCTCACGTTTGAGACGCTCATATTCGGTTCGCATGCGCACTGTTCTCGCTTGCTGGTATTCATCGAGCAATGAACGCGCCCGATCGTAATCATCCGCATCCCTTAACCAGATGGCCGGCATGGATACACCCCAGTTCCCCGCTGAAGTTTCATAATAATCAATATGATTATCCGTCAGCAACATACGCACGTCGTCGGCTTCATCATCCGGAACGCCACTGAGCCTGAACAATATTTTCGATTGGGACATTGATCGCCTGCTATGCTATTAAAACCGCTTTCATCAAACAGAGATTTTCTGTCCGTTTGATGCTATCTTTGCAGTCATCCGATTGTCAAGCGGATGTCCGAAATATATTCAAGAATTAATTCAGGAAATGATAAAAACAATCTTAATTACAGGCTGCTCAAGCGGAATTGGCCTGTGTGTGGCGAAAGCATTAAAGGCCAGAGGCTATCGCGTTTTCGCCACTGCGCGCCGGCATGACAGCGTCAATATGCTGCTGACCGAGGAACTGGAAAGCTTTCGCCTGGATCTCATGGATTCAAATTCCATTCATTTCGCATTTGAAGAAGTTATGCGGCGAACCGGCGGCGAATTATATGCCTTGTTTAATAATGGCGCTTACGGACTGCCGGGCGCCATTGAAGACCTCAGCCGCGAAGCATTGCGCGACCAGTTTGAAACCAATGTTCTGGGTTGGCAGGAACTCACCAATCTGGCCATTCCCGTCATGCGGAAACAGAATTACGGACGCATTATCCAGAACAGCTCGGTACTCGGCTTCGTGTCCTTACCGTTTCGCGGTGCGTACAATGCTACAAAATACGCCATTGAAGGACTGAGCGATACCATGCGGCTTGAACTCAAAGGTACCGATATCCATGTTTGCCTGATCGAACCCGGTCCAATCGCCAGCAAATTCCGGCAGAACGCGCTTGCCATGCTGAATAAATATGTAGATATTGAGAACAGCATTCATCGCGAGCGTTATCAGAAAGTCTTGCTTCGTCTGAACAAGGAGGGTCCGGCAGTACCGTTCACCCTTCCGCCCGAAGCCGTTCTCAAACGCGTCATTCATGCACTTGAGGCAACAAACCCGCAACCGCGGTATTACGTTACCTTTCCGACCTACCTGTTCGGCATTCTCAAACGCATACTCACTACCCGCGCACTCGACAGACTACTGGCCACAGCGGGAGACAGCAATTAAATCAAACCAGGTCGGTTGAAAAAAACTGTTTCTGATGAACAGCAGTCGTAAAAAAAACACCTCACTGTTACAGTGAGGTGCAATGGCTTCGTCACGAACTAAACTAATTGTCCTATGAACTACGCACAAACAAACAACAAGGAAAAAACACTACTCAAACAAACTTTGCCACATGAGATATTGCTGATTTTAGAAACCGATACCCACGTAACCGCCAGCAGTCATGCCATCCACTTTAACCCCGTCAGACTTACCCGCGGTCAACTGGTAACGCCCATCGATACCGATAAAGAAATCCTTCCAGATGTTGTAGTCAATACCGGCACCAAACATTACACCGGGCACCAGATAAGTAATGGATTCGGTTGTCGGGCTGACAACATGCATTGCAAGACCCATTGGAATAATCCATGGCCTGATCCTGGAGCCTTCCATAAATTTGATCTTAGGCGCGGCCGTCAACGTGAACTGACTCACCGTCACTGAGCGTGGATTAAGCGCGCCACCGGCCAGAATCGTCGGATTATTGGCCAGCGCGTTGCCTAACACGCCATTCGAAAAATTCTTGTATTCAAACATCAATTCTGCAAATACCTGCGCCCCTGGCAGCATTCCCCACGCATCCCTGGTCAGGCTCCAATCAAAACCCGCCCCCACATACCACCCATTCTTGTCGGCCTGATCCTGCGCGCCAACTGGCGCAACATCGCTGCGGATACTCGAACCGTCCCGTCTTTCCATCGCGTGCGTGAAGCCGCCACGGAAGAATAACATACGGTTTTTACGCTCCACCCGTTCCGTAACCAGATCAACCGATTGTGCTGTCGATGTTGCCTGCTCTTTCGCCTGAATTGCCGTGTCCCGCGCCTTAATGGCGGTATCCTGCACTTGAATGACGCGCTCTGCCTCGGCTTTTGAGTCGGCCTTGACCTGCTGCAATTCACTCTGCACCGCTCTTAACATATTCTCCAGTTCCTGGACTTTTCTCTCCAGAGCCCGCGCCTTGTCATGCGCTGCCACCTGTGGCGCGTATATCGCCACACTAATAATGAGCAGACCGGCTAATATAGGACTGCTCCGTTGGGCTAAATTAAACATTTATCCTCCTCAATCTTTTATTTTTATTCCAAAATTATCAGTGAAGCCTTTTTTATCATCTGCAAAAATCCGGATTCCTGGCCAAATTGAATATAATCATCTATTCTGTTTTTAAATCTTTTTTGTTTTATTACCTAGCTTTGGATAATAGGGAAAACGGATGCCGCCAATCTTGATTTTTATCAAGTTAATGCCAATTAGTTGTTGATGTCATGATTTCAATACTTAATGCAAACTCACCCTTTCCGCCGCTGGAGAATGCACTGGCATCGCCCAACGGATTACTGGCGGCTGGCAGTGATTTATCCACTTCCCGCCTGCTGAGCGCCTATCGCAATGGAATATTTCCCTGGTTTAATGAAGACGAACCGATTTTGTGGTGGAGTCCTGATCCGCGTATGGTTTTATTTCCTGATGAATTAAAAATTTCCCGTTCTCTGTCCAAACTGATCCGGAAAAATAATTACACGATTCAAACCGATACGCATTTTGTTGAAGTCATGCAGGCCTGCGCAGCGCCGCGCAAGGATCAGCAAGGCACCTGGATTCACCCGGAAATGATCGATGCCTACAGCGAATTGCACCAGCTGGGTCTGGCGCATTCCGTGGAAACCTGGATTGACGGCGAACTGGCCGGAGGACTCTACGGCATTGCACTGGATAAAATCTTTTTTGGCGAGTCGATGTTTTCCCGTTCGCCTAACGCTTCTAAAATTGCATTTGCATATCTGGTCAGACAACTGTCAGAATGGCAGTTTGCAGTGATCGATTGTCAAGTCAGAACGGCGCACCTGGCGTCGCTGGGCGCGCGCGAAATTCCCAGAGCAATCTTCCGTCAACTGCTGCAGCGGCATATTCAGGATGTGACATATGGTGAAAAATGGAATTTCGACAACTCAGTCGGACAGCTATGAAAACACTTAAATATCATACAACGCACCCATATCCATGCGGTTACCTGCCGGACAGAATGGCACGTTCCGAAGTGGTCGCATCAGAACACACCGTCGACACCGAAACATACGCGGAACTGATGCATCATGGGTATCGCCGCAGTGGCCGGTTTGTTTACCGTCCACAGTGTGAACAATGCCGCGCCTGTCTATCGGTACGCATCAGCGTTGACGCATTTGATCCCAACCGCGCGCAGCGCAGATGCTGGAAAAAACACCACCAGCATTTGACGGCCCGTCAAAACAAACTGCATTTTGACCGTAAACATTTCGAACTCTATCAGCGCTATCAGGCCAGACGTCATACAGACGACGGCATGATGCAAGACAACCACGGGCAATACCAGAATTTTTTGCTACAAAGCCACATCAATACCAGCCTGGTCACTTTTCATGAGCAGGAAGATCTGCGCATGGTCAGCATCATCGATCTATTGCCGGCAGGAATTTCTTCTGTCTATACCTTCTATGATCCGGATATCCGCCAGGCCAGTTTCGGTACCTATAACATCCTTTGGCAAATTCAGCTTTGCCGCGCTCTCGGTCTCAAATATCTTTACCTCGGCTACTGGATAAAAGAACATCACAAAATGAATTACAAGGCTAACTTCCATCCACTGGAAATCCTGATTAATGGCCGATGGTTGCCTTTTGAACAAGCCACACCGGTTATTGACTGATTTTAGAACATTAAAACAACGTATGATATACACGCTGCTGCGCCCGCTGCTTTTCAGGCTTGATCCTGAAACCGCGCATTGCATCACTTTCAGTGCCCTGGATAAGGCATCTAAGCTCGGTCTGCTAAAACGCCGTATCCTGGCATGCCCCGCGCGCCGTGTCATGGGAATCACTTTTCCCAATCCGATCGGTCTGGCAGCAGGGCTTGATAAAAATGGCGAACACTTGCAAGCCTTGTCTGCGCTGGGCTTCGGTTTTCTCGAAATCGGCACGGTCACACCGCGCGCCCAGCCGGGAAACCCTGCGCCACGCATTTTCCGCATACCGCAGGCGCAGGCTGTTATTAACCGCCTGGGGTTTAACAATCACGGTGTCGATCAGCTCGTCGCGAATGTCACTGCGGCAAACTACAAAGGCATATTGGGCATCAATATCGGCAAGAATTTTGACACGCCGATTGAAAAGGCAGCTGATGATTACCGGTTGTGTCTGGAAAAAGTCTATCCATTAGCCAGCTATGTCACGATTAATATTTCATCGCCCAATACGCAAAATCTGCGACAATTACAGGGAGTGGATGCGCTTGATCGTTTACTAACCGAATTAAAGTCAGAACAATTGCGTTTAGCGCAACACCATGGTGAATATAAACCGTTGGCTGTGAAAATTGCACCCGACCTTGATCTGCATCAGATCGAAGCAATCGCCGCGCTTTTATTGAAACACAATATTGACGGCGTTATCGCCACGAATACCACGCTTGCTCGAACCGGAATCGAACACCTACCAGCTTCACGCGAAGCAGGCGGTCTTAGCGGCGCGCCTTTGATGCAACAATCCAACGCTGTTATCCGGCGGCTGCACCAATCACTCAACGGCGCCATTCCAATCATCGGTGTCGGCGGCATTATATCGGCGCAAGACGCGAAAGATAAAATTGACGCAGGCTCAGACCTGATACAGATCTACACCGGACTGATTTACCATGGACCGGACTTGCTTCAGGAGATTGCAAAAGTGATTTGTCAGCATCCGGAAACAATTCGGTAACGGAATTACTTCCGGAAATCCGGCAAATCTGTTTTCTCATTGAAGCACTAATTTGATGATGCGCGCGTGCGGCCACTCCCGCATGCGCGCATCAGCTTCCGTTTAGAAGATACGTGCTAACCCTACTGCACCGGACTCAATTGCGCCGGTGTTAAACCATCGCGCCATTCCGCAGGCAAGTTCTGCACCCAGCCATTGTACACGTTAGGTATGGCCAGAACGCCTTGTCCGCCCGTGCCCGCCAGACTGACAACCTTATCATCAGACGGCACATCGCCGCCGGCAACCAGCGCAATGCGGCCCGCTATGATTGCATCACTGAAGTTACCATCGCCATTCGGATCCGGATCAACGACGATGAGTTGATTGGAAAATTTACTGGTGACATACGCATAATAACCGCCACCGGATTTGGCGCCAAAATTCACGCCATGGCACCCTGGATCGCACGGCAACATGGCGACTACTTTATCAATCGAAGTATCGACGATGGTGATCGTGCCCCCGGTATTTGCGGTGACAACCACCCTTCCGGTTGGATCAACCGGAGTCTGAATCGGCAGCACCCCGACTGTCACCAGGCCATCGCCATCGCGATCCTGCAACGTTGTATCGCCAGTCGGTGCGATAGGGTCATAATCCGCCAGAAGATTGATTCTGGACAGCGGATTGCCATTCAGGTCATAAACACTCAGGGAATGATCCAGCAGGTTTGCCGTATAGACCTTATCAACACCCACTCCGATCGCTATCGGATGCGGACCGGCAGGGAAATTCCCGCCAGCCGCCGGCCGTGCGATAATTTCACCCGTGTTGCTGTCATAGAAACCGGTATCCGAGGTATTGATATTCGGCGTAATGATTTTTCCATCCGGCGAAACCCAGTGACCATGTGGATTTGCAGGCACCTGGCCAGGATGCTGTGTCGGCATCATGACATACGGTTCTATTTCTCCGGGCCTTATACCGATAACGCCATTTTCACCGTTGATGGCGACGGTAATAACATCGCTTTGTGGAATGGTCATGACATGCGATGGTGTATCACCTAGATGAATATTATGCAGCAAAGCACCCGTTGCACGATCGATAAACGTCAATTTGGTATCAAACCACTGAGTCTGGAAAATGATCGACTGATCCCTATTGGTCCACATATTATGCGGATGATTCATGTTGATCTGCGGCAAGGCGATCTTGCGCTTGATTTTCCATGTCGCCGCATCCAGCACGGTAATCGTGCCCGGTTTGGTTTTACCGGCCGTTTTCTCAAACTGCGTATTGATCCAGACTTCGCCAACACCCGGCGTTGCGGGATTAAACAGGTCCGCCAGTTTAACGTCCTGACCATAACGTGATTCGAGCACATCTTTCAATGGCAGATTATCCACCAGATTACCTTGGAGATCCCCGATAGCCACGTTTACATTAGGGTACTTGACACGCCAGGGTTTGGATGAAGTGACGTCCTGCCAGTTTCCCTGAACAGTTGCCACAAAAAACGTGCGCAACAATCTGGTCGCAAGATCGCTGATGGTCGGCAGGTTATTGATACCCGTCACAATATCGATCTTCTTACCCAGGTCAAGGCCACCCGTATTGGGGTCATCGACGATAACAGCGCCGAACATGTAGGGATGAATCTTACAGGTAAACACGTACAATCCGGGTGTATCCAGTGTGACAATCCCGCCGCCCCGATAGGCCTTGGTTTGATCCATCGGAATCTGACGATGATCGCCGAGCAGCGGATCGTTGGCATCACTTGGCCACAACAGGGACGTGATCGTGTGTACTGCATTGGTATCCGACATGATGAAATGAACACTGCCGCCCGGCGGTATTATCTCCAGTGCAGGTGAAATAGTGGCGCCCTTGATGTCGTTACTGCGGATACTTCTGAAAAAACTGCCTGGTTCATCAGTAATTTCGAAGGTGACCAGACCAGGCTCGCCATCCAGCAGGTTCGGCCATATCTTTCCGTTTGGCGATGCGCCGGCAATGCTATCGCCCGTTGCGCCAGTGCCGGGGTCTACGACATGAAATTTGCCGACCATGCCGGATTCCATATGTGAAACAAGGTGGCAATGATATTGCCAGAAACCTGTTCCGACACCAGTGCCCGCTCTCACTGTAAAGACGTGCGAATCAAATGGAAAATCCAATATCTTGGCATCGATAATATGGGGTTCTACGCCTAAAGCCTCAAAACCGGTTTCATCAGGCCAGCGATGCGCGTGCAGGTGAAACGTATGCGCGTGACCAATCGCCAGTATATGAAAACGAACCGCGTCATTGAGCAACGCACCCAGCGTAGGATTAGTCCACAGCGGTCTCTGTTTGCCGTTGACGATCTCGGCACCCCAGAACGTTGAACCGACCATGAACATCACATATTCTTTTTTCAGATCGGACTGATTCACAGATCTCAGTGTTCCGTCTCCTTCAATAAGGCTTTGAACTCTTCCATCCTGCCTGTCAACAATCAGTGCGCCAAACAATCCGGTCAGATGGGAGCCTTCGTCGCCATAAACATGTGTACCAACTTTAGTGGCATTAAACTGAAAATTTCCGGATTGCCCGGGCGCCAGCTGATTACCGCTCAATCCTGACAATGCAGGAACAAAAAAACCCACGTGCATCTGGGTATTATTGGTCAATTCGATATTGACAACATCGCCTTCCTTGACAAACAACGTCGGTCCCGGAATGACCGCTTCCACCGGATAATCGAGCGTTGCGCCTTCGCTGCTGGTATGACTGATCATTTTGTAGGCTGGCTGGCCGTTGGCGACATATTCTGCCGTCATCACAATCGTATGCGTTGCAGAAAATGCGAAACCCGACAGCAACAGAGTCACGACAAAAAACTTTACTGCCGCAAAAGCTTTTATTCTTGATCTTGATATATTGATATTCATATGCTCTCCCTTTTTTCCCATGCTTTTAATCTATTCGCTGACCAGAAATGCGCCGCGCATTCCCAGCAGTAGATTATTCAAGGCAGTATCCTGGTAACTTGAACTTTGTGTTGCATTGACTGTAAACACATATTTCTCTATTGGCCCCAGTGTTTTTGCGCTTACCAGCTGGTCTGTCCCCGGTTCCGGCCAGCTGTAACCCGGCAATTCAAACCGGTGGAAATTGGTACCCAGCGCGATGAGGTGGAATCTCACATTGGTATTCTTTTGCGCCGTCAGCGGGGGATTGGCGCCACCATAACTTTGCCGGCCTGTTGCACGGTCGATTTCCGTTCCCGCAAAAGTATCGTCAAACAGATACAGCACATAATCTTTCGTCACTGTATCCAGCGATACAGTCTGCCGCGAACCACCGCTGCTCATCACGGTCGTATTCGAAGCCGGATTGACAATGACAGCGCCATACAACCCTCTGTCTTCCGCGCCGTTATGCGTCAGCATATTGTGATCGTGATAGGGCCAGGTGCCCGCCGTACCGGGCGCCGCTATCCAGCGGTATTTATAGGACATGACAGGGATAGCGCTTTCGTCCTTGAAGTGATTGATATATTCAAGTGTACCGTCGCTCTCTATATCGTAGTGTACGCCATGCACATGAACGCTGACATGTTCATGCGCCGGCGATTCAGGATCGAATTGATGATAAAGCGTCAGTTCGACTTCATCGCCTTCCCTGATCACGATAGTCGGCCCGGGTATGGTCGGCCCATCGGGATAACGGGAAGTGACATCTACCGCATTGCCGCCACTCAAATCCGAAACAAGGTGCTGCCGCATGCGGTAAGCGAAATATCCTCCTTCGATCTTTTCGGCGGCAAACTCTATCTTGTGCAATTCCTGCGCTTGCGCACTGCCGGCCAATAAAAATAACAGTGCACAGGATAAAATCCTGGCAAAACCGGACTGCAGCTGTCTCTGCCTGATTAAAGAATTACCTGGCCATTTTTGCGGCAAGTAGACACTGCTCGAAAAAAACGCCTGGCTGATTTTTTTTGCCATTTGTTACCTCCTATCATGAGTTGCTCACATATATATGATGAATTGGAACGTGTGCCGGCTTGGTCAATCGATTATGCATTTACAATAATGCCTGCGTTAAATCTCACGATCACTCATTCCGCCGCGCATCTTAGCATAGAATATCAAATTTATCCTTATAATTAGAGCTTTATAATCAAAACTGTCTTTGCCTCGAAAGCAGATATCAAACCTTGCTGCGGTAATTCATTATGTAGAAAGCATTCAACCAAAATATTGCGCGCATTGAATTACATCACACCATTTTCCGGGTGCGGTGCTGATCAGCAAGAAAGCATGGCAGCGGGAATGCTTCACACACCTTCGCATTCCTGCCCGCATCTTAGGCTTGTGCAGTTACAATGCTGTATAAAGTATGTCCTGGATTTGGCTTCCATCAAAAATGCTGAAATAATCGGAACACGCCATGAACGAATTTTTTGCGAAACTTAAATCCTTGTTCAAAACGACCAGAAATACAACTGCCTCGACTGCGGGTCCGGCTGTTATTTCCATTAACCCGTCATCAAGCGAACAAGGCTCGAATCGATCCGCCATTAACAGCAAACATTGGATTCCGGGAGCTTTATCCATCGCCACGGTGGCTTCTTTGTTATTTGTGCTCGCATTTCATTTGCAACTGGCCAGGCAAAACGCACTCCAGATTGAGTTAACGATTCGCCTGCAGGAACACACCCAGCACCTGCCGGTGATTATTCAGCAGATCTTTGCAGGGAATGAAAATGCTTTCGAACAGTTGAAAAACAGCAGGGAAGCCATTGATCAGTCAATCGCACTGTTATCACAAGGTGGTTATGTCCGCCAGCATTACATTTCACCGGTAACTGAAAAATCCCAGCTTGATCCTCTGGAAACGATCGCTAACAACTGGATGATCGAAGATAAAAAAATCCAGTTTATTTTCAGCAGCCGCCAGACATTTACTCGTCTTGGCCAAGCCATCGGCGCCATTAATGCAACCGGCAATCTGATCAATCAGAACATTGAACAGTTAATCTCCCATATGACACAGACTGGCAGCTCACCCGGCCAGCTCAGCGTGATATCGACGATGCGGACGCTGATTCAGAATGTCTTCAGAAGCATCAATGTCATTCTGCCGAGCAAACTTCCGGCCACCGAAATACAAAACCAGCTGGCGCACGACCGCAAGCAGTTTTCCGCGATCATCAGCGCACTGAATGAAGGGCGCGGCGTTTTGCAATTTTCGGCCCCCGACGGCAGCGAATCACAGGAAAAGCTTCAACAAATCAAATCTTTGTTCATCACGATTGACACCAACATTGAAACCATACAGTCAGAAATAGCGGCAATTATGCCGGCCAGGACTGCCGCAAACCAGCTTATCCAGAACAATGAAATCATGCGGAACAGCATAACGGCGCTCGACTACGCTTTACAGTCCCGTGACACGGAGACAACCGTTCTGTTGCAAAAAATCATGTATATCCTGATCGCCTGTTCGATCATCTCACTCTGCTGGCTGATTTACGCATGGCGCAGATACAAAACCGATCGGTCAGGTGTCACTGTACACGGATTGGACAAGACGCAGGAAGCCATGCTGCGGCTGCTGGACGATATGAGGAAAATTGCCGAAGGCGATCTGACTGTACGCACCGCGGTAACCGAGGATATTACCGGCGCGATTGCTGACGCGGTGAATTTCACCATCGAAGAGTTGCACACACTTGTCGAACAAGTCAACATTGCCAGTCTCAACGTAGTTGCCGCGTCTGGTCAGGCGCAACAGAATGCATCAGAACTGCTTGCAGCTGCCCGGCAGCAATCACAGAAAATCAAAGAAGCAACGATGACCATGGTTGGCATGGCCGAAGCAATAAATAATGTCTCCGACACTGCCAGAGAATCCACGCAGATTGCCGGACAGTCTCTGGAAGCCGCGGAAAAAGGTGGTATTGCGGTACGGCAGGCGATTACAGGTATGGAAGAAATCCGTGCACATATCCAGGATACGGCAAAAAGGGTTAAACGGCTTGGCGAAAGCGCTCAGGAAATCAGTGAAATTGTCGAGCTGGTCTCGGATATTGCCGAACAGACAAATGTGCTCGCATTGAATGCGGCGTTGCAGGCTTCCGCCGCAGGCGAGGCGGGACGCGGCTTCACTATTATCGCTCAGGATGTCCAACGGCTTGCTGAACGGTCAGCTGAAGCCAGCAAGCAAATCAGCCGGCTGATCAAGATGATTCAGAATGATACTTACGATGCTATCGTTGCCATGGAACGAAGCACGCTCGGTGTAGCTCAAGGCACGCAACGATCGCATGCCACCGGCAAAGCGCTTGAAGAGATCGAGACGGTATCGAAACAACTGGCGCAGCAGGTCACGCATATTTATGACACTACACATGCACAGACCCAGGCCGCAAACACAGTCATTGAGAATATGGAAAAAATACTGCTGATCACGCAGCAAACAACTGACGGCAGTCTGGCGACAAGCACGGCAATCAAGCATATTACGGGATACGCTGCCGAACTCAAATCATCCGTATCCAGTTTTAAAGTTTAATTTATCCTATCGCTCAATTCCTCATTCTTATTCAATTGATCAACGAATATGTATACCAGACTCAATATTTCATCCATTGCCGGGGTTAAAGGAAACATTCATGAATTCTTTTCTCTCATACAACAGAATCTGGATGCTTTTGGCCGCAATCCTGAAAATCTCGAGCATATTCATGCCTGCCGCACGTACATTCATCAGTTGAATGGCTTATTTGAAATGCTGGAATTGAAGGACATCCATGTCGTCAACGGAAAAACAGAGCAGCTGATCGTCGCCCTGATCGAACAACGAATGAATCCTGATGACACCATCATCAACACGATCAGACAATCCACTGAAATCACGCATGATTACCTGAATGATCTCATCGATGGCGCCGAAGAAAATCTGTTGCGCCTGCTTCCGGCTTATCGCGATCTGATGCTGCTGCTGGGATATGAGCAAATATCCGCGTATGATTTATTTCAGCCGGCTTTGGTTGCAAGCCCGCCGCTCAGGCCTGCGCTTGCCAATCTTACATCACAGCAGCATGAAACACTGATCAGACAGGCACGTACCGAATACCAGTCCGGACTATTGCAATGGCTGAAAAATACTTCCGATCAGGGCGGCCTCGATAAAATGCGGCGTGCCATCATCCAGATCGAGAAGCTACCCGGCACAACCGAACAACGCACTTTCTGGTGGATTGCAGGTGGCTTCCTGGAAAGCCTTGCGAGACAGCAATGGAATACAGATCCACTGAATCGAAAACTGTGTGGCAAAGTCGAAAAAATGTTGCGCCACGCTGCCGAGGAATTACCGCATGGCACAGTACAGCTGACGCGCGAACTGCTCTATCAGATTGCCCGCCAGCCAATGGCAGACGAGAAAAACCGGCAAATCGCAGATATATGCAAGGCTTATGCCTTGCCGTCTTTAATGCAGTTCGATGAATCGGACTTACCGACACCGGTCTCACCACGCGATTACCTGCAGGAAATTCAGAAAACGCTGAGCAGAATCATTGAAAACTGGCAGTCTTTCTGTTCGGGCGAGCAAGCTGCGCTGGACGCGTTTGTAAACGCCATGGCGCAACTCGATGAGCCGGTATTGCAGACACAGAGCAAACCCTTGCACAAATTGATCACAGCCATCAGCGGGACGGCCCAAACACTGCAAGCCAGACAAACCACTTCGGCAGCGATGCGCGATGGTGTAACCATGGAGATTGCAACCGCCTTACTTCATCTTGAAAGCATTGTCATAAATTTTAATAAACGGCAGGACAATTTGGCCGCGCTCGTCGATACCATAGCTCATCGATTAAATACCATCACAGCGACGGATCAGGCACCGGAAGATAGTCAGAATGCTCCGGCTATCCCGACTTTCTGCGCGATCGAATATCCGGCGCAAAATATAGCAATACAATCACAGGTTGCAACGGAAATGCTGGTCAATCTGCGGCAAATCGAACATACGCTGGCACATTTCTTTCAAACGCCCACTGACCGGGCCGCACTATCGGCGCTGACACCGTTATTCAATCAAATTTCCGGTGTTCTGATCATGCTCGGCATGGAATCCGCCAATCATTTGCTGACACTCTGCCATAATCTGACTCAAACCTTTGCCGATCCCGATTATTCGTTGAGTCAGTCTGAACAGAATCTGCTCGTCGATGGCGTCGGCAGCCTGAATTTTTTCCTGGAAGCGCTTAAGCACGACACGCCCGATTGTCAGAGAATTATCGATCAGGCAATCGCTGTTTTTGAAAGTCCGAGAAAACAAACAGACGGGCATTTTTTATCGCAGACTGAAGCGACAGGAATAACGGACATTGCGCTTCCTGATGCTGCAACAAATGATTCACTGGCTATTGCGCCTGAATCTGAAGACGCTGCCGCAGCCGTTGTACGGATAGACAGCACCCCGGATGCCGAGCTACTGGATATTTTTCTGGCGGAGTCGGATGAAATTCTGGCCGAAATCGCGCAGGCCACGCAGCGCTGCCAGGCTGACACTACGGACACCACGTCGCTCACCAGCATACGGCGCGGATTTCATACGCTCAAAGGCAGCAGCCGGATGATCAAGCTGGAATTTTTCAGCGATGCCGCCTGGATGATGGAGCAAGCATTAAATCAATGGCTGAATGAAAAGAATCAGGCAACCGCTGCGCTGATTCATCTATTGGAATACGCACACAGAACATTTACGCTGTGGTGCGGCAATTTGAACAGCACCGCTCAAACTGAAATCAACACCGAAAATCTGCGGGAATTCATCAACGCGTTATATACGGCAGACGACAGCGAAGAATTGTCGCCGGCCCTATGTGATGAAGATGCGCTTAAAGCAGCTGACAAGACGGTCACGATCGGTGATATTTCTATTGAAGCTGATCTTTTTGGGATATTTGTCAAGGAATCAAGACAACATATCAGAACCCTCGAAAAGGCATTGGAAGCATTGCTCGAAGCGCATCCGGCAATCATTAACAATTCCTGCATGCTGGCCGCGCACACACTGGCGAGTACATCGGCCGCTTTGCGGCTGACTTTTATCGCTGCACCGTGCAGCGCGCTGGAAGAATGGTTATCCCGATTACAGGAAAACCAGGCGCAATTGAAAGAACCGGATACGCAATTAATACAGAATTGTGTCCAGCAACTGAATGAATTACTGCAAAAAATTTATCTGCAGCAGTTTCCCGATGAAATTGACCTGCAACTCAGTCAATTTCTGGTCTTGGAAATTAAAAAGCGATTGTCTGAGAAAGAAGCATCAGCGCCTGAACAAATGACCCACGTGCAGAAACCGATTGATCTGAGCAAATACCGGTTAAAAAAAACACCCGCTTATATTCAATCCGCACAATCAGATGTGCCCGAACACAGTGAAAATAATTTTACTGCTGACAGCACTTCCGCAAGCATCAGCAGCGAACTGCTCCACGTCTTTCTGGAAGAAGCCAGGGACAGCATGCCGAAAATCAGCGAAAAAATACGCGCCTGGCGCATTTTGCCGCAGAACGATGAAATCCGGATCAATCTGCTCAGATTACTGCACACTCTGAAAGGCAGCGCCAATATGATCGGCGCGGAACAACTGGGAGAATTGATTCATGCAATGGAAAGTGAAGTCGAAGAAGCATTCAGCGAACCGGTTGTCTCCACTCATGCCATCGATTCGCTTGAATATGCGTTCGATCAGCTTTGCGAAAAAATTGAACAGCTGCAACATACCGCTTTCAGCGTTGAATCGCCTCAGGCAATCGCAAATGCCGCCGAGAACGCATCCTCAACTGAAATACCAGGCACAATCAAAAAGGAAGCTATAGACGAAGCAGCAACCGGATCTGCCGTATTGATATCCGGCTCGGACGGAACAACGTCACAGGAATCCATCGCGCAACCTGGCGCAGCCGTACGCGTCAACACCGTCCTGATCGACCGGTTGGTCAATGATTCTGGCGAAATCAGCATTATCCGCGCTAGAATCGAAGCGCAACTCAATAACTTCAAACAGTCACTCCAGGATTTAAATGAAAGCATTGAACGGCTGCATGGTCAGTTACGCGAAATTGAGATTCAGGCTGAAACGCAAATGCAATCGCAAATTGCGCAGCAGCAAAATCATGACCAATCATTTGATCCGCTGGAATTAGACCGCTTCACCCGTTTCCAGGAATTAACACGCTTGATGGCCGAGAGCGTCGATGATGTGATGACCGTTCAAAAAAATCTTGCCAGTGCGCATAACGCAGCGGCTGAAGGTGTTTCTCAGCAAGCGGTTATCACGCGGCAATTGCAACAGGAGCTGGTGCGCATACGCATGATCCCTTTCGGCAGCAATGCGGAACGTTACTATCGCATAGCACGAAAAACAGCCGGTGAGCTTGAAAAAAAGATCAACTTGACTATCCAGGGGGAAGATATCGAAATTGATCGGAGTATCCTGGAGAAAGTCAGCGTCTCACTGGAACATATCCTGCGAAATGCAATCGTACACGGTATCGAAAAACCGGACCGCCGCATCAAATCCGGAAAACCGGAAGCCGGCCAGATCGCGATAAACCTGCAACGAGAAAGCAACGAAGTGGTGATTTCTGTCAGAGATGACGGCATTGGCCTGGATTTAAAAAAGATCCGCAAGAAAGCCATTAAACTGGGATTGATCCACAGAAACGAGCGCTTGGATGACAACCAGATAGCCGCATTGATCTTCCTGCCCGGACTGACAACCCGCGCGCAAATCACCGGAACCGCAGGACGCGGGATGGGCATGGATATCGTACATAATGATATCTCCGGCCTGGGTGGTCAAATCGCTATCGATTCGCAAAAAAATAAAGGCACCGCATTTCACATCCGCCTGCCTTTAACATTGGCCGTTGCTCAGACATTGATGGTTAGCGCCGGTAATCAAATCTTCGCCATACCTTCACAAAATATCGCGCATATCCATGAACTGGATTGGGAAGCGCTGCAAGCTGCATACCAGAATCATCGGATTGATTTTGATGGCCATGCTTACTCCTTTACGCACTTATCGTTTCTATTGAATCAAAATAATCTGCGCTTTGAGCCGAAGAAACGCAATCCTGTCCTCTTGTTACAAAGCAGCAACTTATATCTTGCCGTTCAGGTTGATGCACTGATGGACAACCAGGAAGTTGTTGTTAAAAACACCGGTCCGCAAATCTCGCAGGCACCTGGTATCGAAGGTGCAACCCTGAGTGGCGAGGGATTGCCTGTTTTGATTCTGAATCCTCTCAAGCTGCTGCAACGCACGGATGTACAGAAAGTGCTGACTATGCCTTTCGCAGCATTAATGGAGCAATCCGCCCGGAAAGAAGATGCCTCAACGGTTGTTCTGGTTGTTGATGATTCGCTAACGGTACGCAAAGCCACCAGTCGCTTACTGGAACGCGAAGGCTTATGCGTTTTAACCGCCAAAAATGGCCTGGAAGCAACTGAAATCATGGCACATAACAAACCTGACATCGTATTGGCTGATCTCGAAATGCCGAAAATGAATGGTTTCGAGCTTATCGAAAAAATACGCCAAAACCCGGATGCCGCGCATGTACCCATTATTGTCATATCATCGCGTACTGCGGAAAAACATCGGGAAATGGCCAGACAACTGGGCGCCAATTTTTTTATCGGCAAACCCTACAAAGAGGATGAACTGCTCGAACACATACATTATTATCTACAACTACAGCCCGGACACGCATCGCTTACTTCCCGCGCATAAACAATTTATCCAGATTCTCCATGCGCATTTCAAACCAGGTAGGTCGTCCGTGATTGCATTGATCAGCGCGTTCAGTAGCTTCCATTTCGCGCAGCAATGCGTTCATTTCCGTGATCGTTAAGTTTCGGTGAGCACGGATCGCGCCATGACAGGCCATGGTCGCCAATATTTCGTTACGTTGAGCAGTTAACAACTGACTCACCCCATGTTCCTGCATTTCTTTCAGCAAATCCTGCATCAGCTTCACAATATCGGCCTGATCGAGTATCGCCGGAACAGCGCGAATCACCAGCGTTTTTGGCGAAAGAACGGCAAGTTCGAAGCCGAACTGTTTAAACACATCAGGATTTTCTTCAATGAAAACAATGTCTGTATGATCTACATTTAATATCAGCGGGATCAGTAATTGCTGCATTGCACCGGCATCGTCATGGATCGCTGCTTTCAATTTTTCATACACGATGCGTTCATGCGCAGCGTGCATATCCACAATTACCAGCCCGTTCGCATTCTGCGCCAGAATGTAGACACCTTGCAGCTGTGCCAAGGCATAGCCGAGCGGCGGGAAATCCGGTTTCTGTGTTTCTCGCGTATTTTTCTCGGCGTTTAATGCTTCGTTTTCCCCAAATTCCGCCTGGCAGGTATTCGCAGCCACACCATGCATAAGATTCGGCTCCTCATCAACGGCAAAGAGCTGCCGGTAAAATCCCATCGATTGCGCAATTTTTTCCGGTTTCACAGGCCGATATTCGGGATAATGCGGAACAGGATTAATGATTCTCAAATCTGCTTGAGCAGCTTTCGAAGCTATGGCCAGTGATTTGTTGATTACGTGAAAGATGAATTGATGCAACGCACGTGGATCACGGAAACGGATTTCCATTTTTGTCGGATGCACGTTGACATCGAATTCAGCGGGATTCATTTCTAAAAACAGGACGAACCCAGGATAACGATCCAGATGCAAAACATCACGATACGCTTCCCGTATTGCATGGGTTATCAGTTTGTCACGCACATAACGACTGTTGACAAAAAAATACTGCATATCGCGTGAAGCACGGGAATATGCCGGCAAAGCAACAACGCCGCTCAGTTTTATCCCCGCCGCCTGTTCATTGACGAATGAAACCGATTGCATAAATGAGCTACCCAGGACAGCTTCTATCCGTTCAAAAGAATCCGCAGCGCGAAAATGAAGACGCAACTTCTCATTATGCTGCAATAAAAACTCGACTTCTGGCTGTACTAACGCCATACGCTTGAATACTTCCTCGCAATGCGTAAATTCAGTGGCCTCTGTTTTCAAAAATCTTCGCCTTGCGGGGATGTTGGAATAAAGATCGCGTGCGTCCACCACTGTTCCTTCGGTTAGAGACGCTGGACGGGGCTGGGTTACCAGCTTGCCATCAACCTGCACTTGCCAGGCATGATTTTGATCCGCCGCGCGGCTTGTCAGGATCAATGATGAAACAGCCGAGATGCTGGCAAGCGCTTCGCCGCGAAACCCCAGACTGCTAATCTTCTGAAGATCTTCCAGCGTACTGATCTTACTTGTACAGTGCCGGGTCAGCGCTGGAATCAAATCTTCCTTGGCTATCCCAATACCGTTGTCTGCAATGCGCAGTTGCTTGATTCCACCATTCAAAAGCTGCACGCTGATTTTTGTCGCCTTCGCATCGATACTGTTTTCGAGAATTTCCTTGAGCGCAGACGCTGGCCGTTCGACCATCTCTCCCGCAGCAATCTGGTTGATTAATAGTTCAGGCAAAGGTTTTATGGTCGTCATAAAATTGTACAATTACAAAACATAAACATTATAATGACTCGAATATATTTTAATTTGAGTTACTGACTTTAAACAAATGACACAAGACGAACAAAAAAAAGCCGTTGCCATCGCCGCAATTGAACGTGTGCCTGTTGGCCGTGTTATCGGCGTTGGTACAGGATCAACCGCAAACTATTTTATTGATGAGCTGGCAAAGATCAAGCACAAAATCGATGGTGCTGTTGCCAGCTCAGATGCCACTGCAAAACGACTGAAGTCGCACGGTATAGATGTGATTGATCTCAATGAGATTGACGATCTGTCTGTTTACATCGACGGTGCTGACGAAATAACCCGGCACTTACATATGATCAAAGGTGGTGGTGGAGCACTCACCAGAGAAAAAATCGTGGCTGCCGTTGCAAAGCAATTTATCTGCATCACAGATCAGACCAAGCTTGTCAACGTGCTTGGCAATTTTCCTTTACCCATTGAAGCTATCCCAATGGCACGTAGCTATGTAGCTCGTGAAATTGCGGCACTAGGCGGTCAACCTGCTCTGCGTCAGGGCTTTATAACCGATAATGGCAATATCATTCTGGATATTCATGGTTTGCAAATTTTAAATCCCGTTGAATTGGAAACGACATTAAATCAAATCACGGGTATTGTAACGAATGGTCTTTTTGCGCGCCGCGCCGCAGATATTCTACTATTAGGTACTGATAAAGGCGTGGAGATCATCGCGAACTAGCGTTGAATCATTAACATGAAATCTTTTTTTCTCGTACTTAAACAGTAAGGCACACCATGGCAAACAAAGATCATATCTCCAAACAATTTGATGCGGATCTCGAAGAAGCGCGTACACGTGTTTTGCAAATGGGCGGTTTCGTTGAAGAACAGATTGAGCGCGCCATGGAAGCGCTGACTACAGGCAATGAAGAATTGATCGATCAAGTCATCGAATACGATCATCGCGTCAATGCAATGGAAGTGGCCATTGATGAAATTTGCAGTCAAATTATTGTTCGCAGACAACCTACCGCGAGTGATCTGCGAATGATTGTCATGATCATCAAAACCATTACTGATCTAGAACGAATTGGAGACGAAGCACAAAAAATTGCACGCATGGCAAGATTAATCTACTCAACCGACCGTCTGCAGACACCGCGCTTCACCGAAATCAAGCATGTCGGCAGTATTGCCATGGATATGGTCAAAAAAGCACTCGATTCATTTGCCAGACTCGACCCTAATTCTGCGGCTCAGATTGTACGGCAGGATGAACTCGTTGATGAAGAATTCAAGTCCATTATGCGTCAATTGATTACATTCATGATGGAAGACCCACGAAAAATATCCACTTCACTTGAGATTTTATTTGTTGCCAAAGCAATCGAACGTATTGGAGATCATGCAAAAAACATGTCAGAATACGTTGTTTATATGGTTAAAGGTAAAGATGTCAGGCATGTCACAGCCGAAGAAATCGAACGTAAGATAAGAGAATAATAAAACTTTTCTCTATCTAAGTCTGAAATTACGGTACGTAACAATAACATTCGATTTACAGGAATGTTAAAAAATGGGGTGCCTGGCGGTGACCTACTTTCACATGCGAATGCACACTATCATCGGCGCAACTCCGTTTCACGATTCTGTTCGGGATGGGAAGATGTGGGTCCAGAGTGCTATGACCACCAAGCAAAACTGTCTGCATATTATATCCAAAAGATCACGCATACGTCTTTCTGGAATTCTCATTTAAGATAGTAATATACAATTATATTTGGAAAGTATTCGGTTAAATTAATATCACTTTGCTTTTCGTTTCAATTTAACAAAAGTATTAAAGTTATAGGATCAAGCCGCACGGTCAATTAGTATCGGTTAGCTTAACATATTACTATGCTTCCACACCCGACCTATCAACGTCGTAGTCTTCAACGAACCTTTAGGGGGGTTTAACCCCCGGGAAGTCTTATCTTGAGGTAAGTTTCCCGCTTAGATGCTTTCAGCGGTTATCTCGTCCGCACTTAGCTACCCGGCGATACGACTGGCGTCATAACCGGTACACCAGAGGTGCGTCCACTCCGGTCCTCTCGTACTAGGAGCAGGTCCTCTCAAACTTCCAACGCCCACGGCAGATAGGGACCAAACTGTCTCACGACGTTTTAAACCCAGCTCACGTACCACTTTAAATGGCGAACAGCCATACCCTTGGGACCGGCTACAGCCCCAGGATGTGATGAGCCGACATCGAGGTGCCAAACTCCCCCGTCGATATGAACTCTTGGGAGGAATCAGCCTGTTATCCCCGGCGTACCTTTTATCCGTTGAGCGATGGCCCTTCCATACAGAACCACCGGATCACTATGACCTGCTTTCGCATCTGCTCGACTTGTCAGTCTCGCAGTCAAGCACGCTTTTGCCATTGCACTATCAGCACGATTTCCGACCGTACCTAGCGTACCTTCGCACTCCTCCGTTACCCTTTGGGAGGAGACCGCCCCAGTCAAACTGCCTACCATACACGGTCCCCGATCCAGATAATGGACCTAGGTTAGAACTCAACAACACCAGGGTGGTATTTCAACGTTGGCTCCACGAGTTCTAGCGAACCCACTTCAAAGCCTCCCACCTATC
>JAJSDU010000058.1 GCA_028577615.1 Nitrosomonas sp. | reverse complement strand
GTCCCATCCTGCATCGCAAGTTGTATGCGATCTATTAATATACCCTCGCTGTTACTTTGTAAAACATCAAGCTTGGCTTTGGCTGCATCTGCTATCTCATGCAGTTTTTTGTTAATATCATTTAAAGTGGTTTTGCCATAAATTTCTGGCTCTCTTTTTCCCAAAAGATTTAAATTTGGCCCATGGATAACCAAGATATGCTTGGCCGATATATTGCTAGATTTCATTATCGAATTATGGCTTTTTCTGTAAAGAATGTACAGATTTATGATAACAATCGGAGAATTTAAACGAATTTGCAGTGAAATGCTTGGATGATTATTCAGGGGTGTTGTTATTGCTCGTCTAGCAGCAAATAGGATTTGTAGCAAAATTATCTTGTAATTGCTCACAATTACTTAAACCACTATAATCCCGCGTTTGTTGGTCAGATTATAGAGGCTGTTGTAGCTCAGTTGGTAGAGCAACTGATTCGTAATCAGTAGGTCGGAGGTTCGACTCCTCTCAACAGCACCAGTAAAATCAACGGTTTAGGCTTAATAACCTAAGCCGTTTTTTCTTTATGGGGCGCTAATGGGGCGCTCACCGAAAAATAACCCTGTTGTGGCTTTTGTATATATTTCCCTTAGTAAGCTATTGTAACTTTTCGCGCTATTTGGTACTAATTTTCGCTTTATTTGGTACTGCCGGTCGACTCTTTTAACTGGTAGAGCGTCCACTATTGGTGAGAGGTTTCTTTATTAATTTTTCTGTGAAAGCTTAAACAGATATACGGGCTTTGCTTGGCTATTACTCAGCATGCCACTTGATAGAACTAATTAAACTCGATTGTCAGTTATGCAGGAAGGGTCAATCGATTGTATTTTAGAGATGGATCGAAAATAGAAATGATTATGCTTTAATCTTTTAACAGAGGAACTTGCAAAATTCAAGAATTAAGCTGAATTAATGGTCCGGATGGCCAAAAAAAAGAGGGAGTAGCCTATCCATAAGTGATAAAGTTGAATTGTCAAAGACTCGAAAATCATCAACAAATGAAAAGGCTACGAGAAACTTTATCACAAAC
>JAJSDU010000057.1 GCA_028577615.1 Nitrosomonas sp. | reverse complement strand
TGTTGAGCGCTTGCAGATGCGGCAGCAGTTTACGATATTTAGCCGCCTGCCTGCCTTCCGGTTCCGCCAGAATATCGGCCACTACCGTGTAGGTCAGTCGCGCATGAGACTTCATCAGCGCGGGATAAAAAACATAATCCTGTCTTTCGCCATGCGTATCAAAGCGGATTTCGCACACCATGCTCAGGCGGTTTTTGTTTGGATTCAATGAGCAGAGTTCGTTCGACAGCACCTCGGGCAACATGGGAATGACGCGCTGCGGAAAATAAACCGAATTGCCGCGTTTTAAAGCTTCTCTGTCGAATGCATCGTCCGGCGTGACATACTGGCTGACATCCGCAATCGCCACGTAGAGTGTATAGCCATCGCTATCCTGCGCGCAGTACACGGCATCATCAAAATCGCGCGCGGTTTCACCATCAATGGTTACCAGCGGCAATTCACGGATATCGCGGCGCTCTGCATGGCTGTTTTTGTGCACAACCGTTGGCATGCCGGCAGACAATCGCTCCACTTCCGCCGGAAAAACATGCGGCAGATCATACTTGCGCAAGGCAATGTCAATTTCCATCCCGGGATCGGTATATTCGCCCAGAATCGACACAATATGACCAATCGGCTTCGCATGCTTGCTCGGCTGCTGAACGATCTGAACAATAACAACCTGCCCTGCTTCTGCATTCAGCGACCGATCATTCGGCACCAAAATCTCCTGACTGATGCGTTTGTTTTCCGCCACCACCAGCAAAATACCATGCTCGATATACAATCGTCCGACAACCTGCCGGTTGACATGCTCCAGCACCTCAACAATGACCGCTTCACGACGACCACGCCGGTCAACGCCCGATTCCCGCGCAAGCACGCGATCGCCATGCAGCACTTTGTGCATTTCTTTTGCGGGCAAAAACAGATCGCCGCCGTCATCATCGGGAATCAGAAAACCAAATCCGTCGGCATGACCCTGTATGGTTCCCTTAATCAGGTCGAGTTTTTCCATCACGCAGATATCGCCTTTGCGGTTACGGAAAATCTGCCCCTCGCGCATCATCGCGGCCAGCCGGCGCGTAAAAATTTCCCTTTCGCCTGAATCGATATCCAGCTGCTTCAGCAACTCAGTTTCCGGCATCGGCACGCCCTTGTCCTTGAGCACTTCAAGCACATATTCCCGGCTCGGCAGAGGATGGCTGTAGCGCGCCTTCTCGCGCTCAAGAAAAGGATCCTGGTTTCTAAGTTTGCTTTGCTTCTTAATTGACAAAATAGTGATTTCCTATAGAATGTGCCACTCTTTATTGATCTGAAAACTCAGATTTCAGGCATTGCCCAGATGGCGGAATTGGTAGACGCGCATGGTTCAGGTCCATGTGCCTTCGGGTGTGGAGGTTCGAGTCCTCTTCTGGGCACCAAATGACCTGGCGAACAATCGCGAATATTCCCATAAGAATTTGTTTGAAATGACAATTCTTACCTGATTGGTGTTTTGCGGCGCACAATGACTACGGTGAACCACAGGCCCGCGCAAAATCTTTTCACTCCGAAGCCGGAAGCAGTTTTGTGGATACGTGCAGATCTTTTTCAGTTGCAGACTTCGATAGACAAAAACAGATTATAAGGCGATGCGCCTTGCGCTTACCGCCGCAAGTCTAAGCCGTTCCGGACAAAAGTACAAGCGATAATCTTTTTTTCACCTGATTCAACACAAAAACACAAAAACCTCGACTTTAGCTTCTGCCAGGAACCAGGATAACCTGTTAATGCGGATATCCGTTGACCGGTCTGATCATCTGGCGGCTCATCAGGCGGCATTTGACAGCTTTAATCCGACGATGCCTGCAATCACCAGCATCAGACTGACCAGTTTGAGCGGTGTCACTGCCTCTTGGAACAACATAATCCCTGCAATTGCCGTGCCTAACGCGCCTATGCCTACCCAGACGGCATAGGCGGCGCCCAGCGGAAGCGCACGCAGCGCCATGCTGAGCAGATAAAAGCTGGCGCCCATCGCGGCAAGCGTAACGAGTGATGGCGTAAGTTTTGTGAAGCCTTCGGTGTATTTGAGACCGACGGCCCAGACAACTTCAAAAAGACCGGCAAGGAATAAGATCAACCAACTCATGACGTAGCTCCTGACTGTGCAGGGTCGTCCCCACGATTGAAAAAACACGCCGGAGCCATCCCTGGCGGTTATTGTACTTACTGCGACCAGCCCTGATGCCTATTGCAGTGTTAGCGGGCTGCTGCATGCGCAGCTATGCACTCAAGGCTATCACATCCATTTGCATCCTGCCCTAGCGGTGATACTCTCCCGCTCTTTCAGGCTGATAAATCACTTCCCTGATTTTTACCTTGATCAATCCCCCGCCGGGTTTCGGCCACTCTATTTCATCGCCCTGCGACAACCCCAGCAGCGCGCTCCCAACCGGCGCGAGAATGGAAATTTTCTTTCCGCTTGAATCAATATCCTTGGGATAGACGAGCGTCAGTTCAAATTCATCCCGTGACGATTCAACGCTGAATCTGACCGTTGAATTCATGGTGACCACCGTCGGCGGGATCTCTGCCGGCTCCACGACATTCGCGCGCGCAAGCTCTGACTCCAGCGCATCCCTTTCTACAAAACCGCCTGACGGCAGGGACGCCATAAGCGCGTACAGCCTTTCCGAATCGATGGATGAAATGGTAATTTCCGGTCTGCTATTCATATCTGCCCCAATATTTCTTTCTGTAAATAAAACTGAACTAAAGCTGTGATTATAACCCAACGCCCGGATCAAGGCCGACCTGCAGGAAGACGCGCCGGTGCAACAGCGGATCGTTAACAGCGCATTTGACAGCCCATACCGCATCCAGTACATTGAAATCCGACAGGCACAACCTGCAACCGCGCATACGGTTTTCTGTCATTGCATTTCTCTCAAACCACTTCAAGAGGAGAA
>JAJSDU010000056.1 GCA_028577615.1 Nitrosomonas sp. | reverse complement strand
GTCACGATAACGGTCAAGTAACCGGAAACATGGTTTCAGAAATACTGGTTTATTTGATTGTAGTGTTGTAAATCCTTTCAAACAAGGCAGAGATAGTGCACGTAAATGAGCGAAATATTGCTGATAACGTGCACTATCGGTCAGCCATCATAAACATCAACTTCGGACTGACATCAGCATAGCGAATTAGTTTGCGTTGCCTCTGGCAAGCACTGACGATCAGTCCACTTTCCGCTGCCCCGGCGCCACTATGCCGTCACATTACGCCTTCATCATATTGATTCTGAGAAAACGCGTGACGATTCTCAGATATACCGGGTCTTTAGTCGGCAAGTATTCCAGAAATTTTATCAATCCATTGCGGCTGACATTGTCAAACAGGCTTCTGAGCACTCGCAGGAATCAGTGCACAGAGATGTACGTAGCCAGATGGTTGGAACAATTTAGTTTAAACACTGTTTATCGTACCAGCCAGCACATCAACATGGCAGCTCTCACATTCCCTTTCCCTTCCCGGGTTTTTTAGATGTGTTGGTTTTTTATTCCGAATGAATACAGTTCAGGCAAAAACCGGCAATGTGGAGCAATAACCCGCAAAAATCAAGCGTTGCCAGCTAGCTCTTACACGGAAAAATTTCCTACACTTCGGGATTATCGATCCACGATGCGCATTGAATGACCAGCCTGTAGCCATCCGCATCCCGAAACGTGCGCCCGTCGCGGGCCCAATAGGGATTCATCGAATTTACCTCGACAAATCCTGCACCGAGTAATGCACCACAGCGCTGCTCCCATGCTTTCGGGTCCGGAATATAAAAAACAAGCAGATCCTCTGGCGTTGGCGCAGGTATAACCGGATGGAACCGGCAATAAGTGAATTCGAAATGGTAATCTCCGCCTGGCATGCCGAGCATGATTCCGTCGAATCCCTCATGATCTTTGAAATAACCCAGCCGGATTAACCCGAGCCCTGCCCGGTACATCGCATCCGTGCGGACAAGATCACTGACAGGGCGGGCAAGCCTGAAATGCGAAATCATGTTAATTACTCCCTTGTGGCATACAACTGCGCCTTGAAAGATTGGTCATATGAATTTAACCCGTGCAGAAACAAAACGCAAAGCTGACTTCAAAAATCACGACCGGACGATGTCATTTCCGCAAAGATTTGCCGGCGCCATACGCATTGTTGATGCGCCGCATGCATGATAATGTAGCGCATCATCCCTTATGCAGTTGTTAGGAAACAATTATGTCTTGGCATTTTAATCAGTGGCGGCGCAATTATATTCTTCGGCATGAGGCAGTCCCGGAAGTTATCTGGCAGAAACTCATGCATTTGCCATGTCTGAAAGGTTTAAGTCTTGAAGATGCGCGGCGACTGCATGAGCTGGTTCTACTGTTTCTGCATACCAAGGTCATCAATGGCGCGCATGATCTGGAAATCACCGATGAAATGCGCGTTACGATTGCAATTCAGGCCTGTATTCTGATTCTGAATCTTGATCTGGAATATTACGATAACTGGATTGAAATTATCGTCTACCCCGATGAATTTATTCTGGATTACGATTATGAAGACGACATCGGCGTCGTGCATCATGCCCATAGACTCGTATGCGGTGAAGCCTGGTATAACGGCCCGGTAATTCTCTCCTGGCATGACATCGTTCATTCCGGCGACTCACCGTCCGCTCATGCGCGTAATGTCATCATTCATGAGTTTGCGCATACCCTGGACATGCTGCACGAAGGCGCTAACGGATGTCCACCGCTGCATGTCAATATGAGCGCACTGACCTGGCGCGATGTATTCAGTCAGCATTACGCGACTTTCTGCCAGCAGATCGCATCAGGACAGGAAACGATCATTGATCCGTATGCTGCGGAAAGTCCGGCGGAATTTTTTTCGGTACTGAGCGAGATGTTTTTTGATACGCCATCGACGCTCCAGCAGCATTTGCCCGCAATTTACGAACAGCTTGCCCTGTTTTACCGACAGAACCCGGCTAAGCGGTGGATGAATGCCTGAATTCCGGTTGATGAATTAGTCATATGCGCGTAATCCGGGCCACTTCCTTTATCCGCCTCAAATTCCGTATCACCTGAGCCAGATGATAGCGGTTTCTGA
Organism: Nitrosomonas sp.; assembly: GCA_028577615.1. Classification (GTDB taxonomy): domain Bacteria; phylum Pseudomonadota; class Gammaproteobacteria; order Burkholderiales; family Nitrosomonadaceae; genus Nitrosomonas. The sequence goes on along the minus strand of JAJSDU010000056.1, from coordinate 1,231 downwards.
CCTGCAAAATAAAACTCATGGCCGTATAGTCTTTTTCACTCTCCATGTCGACATCGTCGATATTCGACTCTGTTTTGGCAATGGCGGCGGCTATCCTTGCAAGTACGCCATGCCGGTTTACCGCGACAATTCTTAATTTGACTTCAAAAGCCCTGGCGATATCCTTACCCCACGCAACATCCAGATAATTCTCCGCATTTTTTCTATTTTGCGCGATGACCAGACAATTGTGCACATGTATCACAAGCCCTTGCTCTTTTTTGATCAGGCCGACAATTATATCTCCGGGTATGGGATGACAGCATTTGGCAAACTGCACGGTCAAGCCTTCGGTACCCAGTATCGTAATCGGCTCGCTGGAAACATGTTTGCTTTCCGGCGATTCAAGCGGAGAAGCAAGCCGTTTCGCGATCACCGCGGGTAACTGTTTACCCAGCGCCATATCGGCCAGCAGCGCTTTCCTGGATTTGGCGCCAATATCACGCACCAGTTTCTCCCATTGCATCTCGCTGATCAGCGAAGATTCGACATTCAGCGTGGCGAGCGCCTGATTCAACATGCGCTCACCCAGCTCAACCGATTCTTCATACTGGATTGTTCTGAGAAAATGCCGGATATGCGAGCGCGCACGCCCGGTCGTCACATAGCTTAACCAGGATGGATTGGGTTTGGCATAAGGTGCCGTGATGATTTCCACGCGATCGCCATTTTTGAGTTCACTGCGCAACGGTGCGTTTTCTCCGTTAATTTTGGCCGCGACACAACAATTACCGATATCGGAATGAATCGCATAGGCGAAATCAACCGCAGTCGATCCTCTTGGCAATGTCATGATCCTGCCTTGGGGTGTAAACACGTAAACATCGCCCGGAAACAGATCGACCTTGAGGTGTTCAAGGAACTCCAGGGAATCACTGGTATCGCTCAACATTTCCAGCAGGCTTTGCAACCACTGACTGGTTTTCATATGCAGGTCATTCAGATTGGCGTCACTGCTCTTGTAGATCCAGTGCGACGCAACGCCATCTTCCGCAATACGATGCATTTCCCGGGTGCGGATCTGAATTTCTATCGGTATATTGAAAGGTCCCAGCAATGTGCTATGCAGAGACTGATAACCGTTTTCCTTCGGAATGGCGATATAGTCCTTGAATTTGCCGGGTATTGGCTTATACAGGCCGTGCAGGGCGCCGAGCGCGACATAGCAGGAGGGTATATCGTTCACGATAAC
>JAJSDU010000055.1 GCA_028577615.1 Nitrosomonas sp. | reverse complement strand
TCATTGTTTAGATTTGCCGGGTATTATAACGCTTCAAAGAATGGTTTATCACGCGCATCAAGGAAATTAAGTCCATCATGTCATTAGGGATTTTAGATACAGCATACTCTGACAAGGTAAGCAGACCGCCTGGCAGTCATGCGCATCGATGAGCAACTTTAACCCGGAAAATAAGGATCAGATATACAATCAGAACGTCTTTAACACTGCGCAGGCAAGAAATTGAGAAATCTATTGATTCAATTTTATTTAATTGATCTAATTAGATTTTTTGAGATATTCTAAAATTCATCAGCGCATCATTGCCCTGCTTTTTGTCTTAATGGCGCGTGCTGTTTTATACGCCAGGTGCGGTAACAGGATATGCACTGGCATGCGTATGAGATGACTGCGTAAATAGAGTATCCTTCGCGCCAGCGCAGCCCGTTTCAGCGGCTTGTCAGGATGCTGTGGAAACAGTGCCAGCGGAACCAGCCGGCGCATTATACTGCGCTTCATGCAGCCTGGCTTTGCATACAACCGGTCTGCAGCGCCTTCCGGCACAGGTGTTCTGAAAACCAGCTGACAGAAATATAGACCATAATACAGGATAGCCCCCAGTTTCAGTTGATTGGCGCGACCAATGAGTTGGCTCCAGAAGCCGGTATTCCGGTGACTGAAAAAAACCAGCAAATCATGCAAATCCAGCAGATCGCGCAAATCGTCGGCCAATTCGTTATTCTGAAAAAGATTAACTGCACAATGCAGCGTCATGTCGACCGGGCAAAGTAATTTCACCTTGGCGTGCGGCGATATCTGCGCATTTGCAAGCAGCAACCCGGTATCAATTTTTAACCGGCTGGTCAACGGCGCAAGGGTATGATGGATGTCGACCTCGGTTTCCCGTTCAGCGTGAACAAGGGGTGGAATCTCATGGCTCCAGACACGATAGTAGTACTCGTCATACACTGACATCGAGCGATGCTGCCACCCCTTAACCTTGAGCAAGGACTCGATATCGGCCAGATCGTCCCTTGAAACCAGCAAGTCGAGATCAACCGACAGCCTGCCTTCGGAATAAGGCAGGCCAGCCAGTGCATAGGCGGTGCCTTTAAGCGCCACAATGGTGGTATCGAAACCATCCAGCGCCCATAAAATTCTGTCCAGTTCCCACAAGGCCGCCTGCCGCAGCTTAGCGGCCTGAACCAGTGCGGATGCCAGCTGATTCGTTATCCGTAGCGGCGTGCACGCCCAGAAACCGTGTTCTTTCACCAGCAACGCCAGACGTCCCAGCAGTTTTACGCGCCTCGCCAGCCTGATCAACAACTCCCAGTCTGCATCAGTGTAGTGCGCAAGGCATTGCGGGTTTATCAGCGCCTGCAGCAGAATCTGATGATGACGGCGGTCAGGGTTCATCGGTCAAGTGATGCAGCGCAGTTGTTACCTCATCTAAATCGGAATAGGTCAGCGTATAACAATCACAACTGGCAACCAGCTGTTCAACTGCGCGAAATCCGCTCGCTCCAAGAACCTCATAGTTGAAAGCGTTACTGGCCAGCAACATGAACGCTTCGGCATCGGCAATGGGCTCCAGTCTTGTCTCCGCTTGCGCAATCCATTTAGGGAAAACAATCCATCGGGCTTGCGCTGTATTTTCCGACAATTGCATGCTTTCCTCGGGCGGGCGGACATGCGCGACAGTGCCTTTGTGCGTATTCGGTATCGGCTGACCGATTACGGCCTGCGGCAAAAGTTTGCGAATCACCGCTATGGACTCATTCTTCAACGGCATCAAACGGGGTATAGGAAAAAAAACACCATGCTGGTAATCCATTAATCCGAATTCGTCGGAAAACAAGCGGAATCCACGATGACACAATGCTGTGCATAACGTAGTCTTGCCGCTGCCCGGCCAGGCCGGGAACAGAACGGCAGCACCTTCCTTTTCAACCACGGCGGAATGCAGTAATAAAAGATGATTGACACGAACGGCTATCGCAAGATTAATTCCCCATTCCAGTACAGCCAGTGCCTGATCTTCCGGAAAACTCTCAAAAGGAGATTGGCCATCTATCAGGAAACGAACATTCAATTTCAGCGGATTCCTGATTGATCGTTCGGTAGCAATACGCACATGAAACTCGGCAATCTCGTCCTGCACCAGCCGGTAATGACTATAGAGCGTATAAAGCTGTTTGGCGAGGGGCCGGTGATGCGCGTGTATACGCACATTGAAAGGACCCATTGCTACTTTGAGGCCCTGGTTCTGCAGCAGCACGAGGAATTCCTGAAATGGAACCTGATTGACCGTCATGCCTTGAATCGCTAATTTTCCTTTTTGACTAAACCCAATGCATTAAAATGATAGAGTATTTTTTCAATATTGTCCTGAAAGTTTTCATCCGGCGTCTGCCCGGATTGCCTGCTTAGATAATCGCAGATTTCCTCGATTGAAACCGGGCGCCGGCTTAAAAACGAAAGCATTTCCATACTCATCTGGTTAAAAAAATGCGTCTTTCCGGAATCGGGCTGAAACACCGTATATTCCTCATCCCAATCCGCAACCAGCAGTGTGTGAAAATTATCCGATAACCAGCGCATGGCGCAATAAGCGATTCACGAAAAGTGTCTTCAACAGGAAAGAAAAACATGCGACGTTCATTTAATTGTAAGAAACGCTTCTGATTAAAAAGTGCGGCGTCGTTCAGAGGTTTTTATTCGCATCACAGTATCATAAGATTATCAAAAACACTCGTCTTGGCCGCAATAGAAGTAAAAGCCGCTCCCGAAATCATAATGCCCCCAAGCAAATGGCAGTTTTCCAACTGTGCATTCTTTTTTACCAGAATTGTTGCTGGATCATCGGTGAGCGGATTTATCGGAGGATTTGTGATCAGGGTGTACCCTGGCGTCTCCCCCAGATCATACGCGCCACTATCCAGTTTCTCTTTCGGCAGCACGCAGAGCAATTGCGGACCATTACCTGTATTGACAAAGACAGCCTCGGTCACTGAAGCCGCTTCCCCGGTAATATTGCTGGTTCGCGCCAAAGCCGCGCCACTGTATAACGTCATAACGACAGGCAACGCAGCGGTACCTTTTAACAGCATTCTTCTTTTCTGCTTTTTTACGCTGCTTGGTTTACACATTTTTTGTGCGGACTCAGAATGATTGGTTTGCTCGACTGATTTATCTTTATCCATGCTACTTAATCTCTTCTTCTAAAAGATCTAACTAAAAATTTTTATCACTGCTTTCACCGGCAGATCAAATGCAATTTGACTATTCAATCATCATAAAAAATGTGAAACTCAATTTAACACGCATGATGAGCGGCTATTGCGCAATAAACGCACAAACTGCCTTACATGTTCTTATATTTTATATAAGCAATTTTCGAGCCAGTTTTGATGATAAAGTATATCTCTTTGAAATAAAAGAAATCAAAATATTGATCTTGAGAATTCATGAAGAATCAATACTTAAAGTGTAAAAAATTCCGACATATTTTCATGATCCCCTGAATGGAAAACCGTTCACTATTCCTGTTTTCCATTCATTTTCATTCGACCGGCAACCTGGTACAACACTGGAAGAACCAGCATGGTCAGCGCGGTTGAAGTCAGACTTCCGCCGATGACGACCGTCGCCAGCGGCCGCTGAACTTCGGCACCGATACTGACAGCCAGCGCCATGGGCACAAATCCGATCGCATCCGTCAGGCTTGTCATCAAGACAGGCCGCAACCGGGATAGCGCGCCCGTCTTGACGGCATCTTCCAGCGCGTAATTCTGTTCGCGCAGATTACGGATGAATGTTAACAGTACCAGACCATTCAGTACAGCGATGCCTGACAGCGCGATAAATCCGATTGCCGCAGAAATGGAAAACGGTATATCGCGCAGCCAGAGCGCCAGAATCCCACCGGAAAATGCAAAGG
>JAJSDU010000054.1 GCA_028577615.1 Nitrosomonas sp. | reverse complement strand
ATTTGCAGGTAAAAGAAACATCTTGATTCAGTGTGTCAGTTTATTTCAAGGGTACATTCTTGTAATGTGACATCTTTATCACAAACAATTTTCCCTTACTATAATTGCCAAGTAGTTTGCACAGGCAAATTTGTCCTGCTACAAGAGTTGATAGAAAAGCTTCAATAACATTTGATAAACGTAACTTCAAATGCCTTACATGGGCGGTAATACTGCAGATGATTTACGAAAGTAAAAGGGTCATTCATTTCGTAACGCTGGAAAATGTCTAATCCGCGATCCAGTGAGATCTTCCAGCCGTGGTCGGTCACGATGTGGCGGGCATGGATAGTGCCGGTGCCGTCGAATTCCCAGGTGAAGTTCACGCCAACCGCACTGGCAGATTCCTTTATCTTTTCGAAATTTTCTCTTTGCTGTTCGCCTTTGAATTCGTCTTCCGTCGTCACCAGATGCACGGACACTTCCTCATCCGGTGCCTTATTCTTGACCACGGTCTCCAAAAATTCCATAAAGTTGCGCATCTGGTAGAACAGTCGGATGTACGGATCGGTGACTGTGATCGTGGTCGCACCCTTGAGATAAGGGCCGAGCAGCGTATCGAAGGAGAGGCCCTTTTGGTTCTCCTGGAATGTGAGGTGTTTTTCCTTGAGGACGGGATCAGCCGGTGCCAATAGGGTGGATGGAACTGGTGGTGAGTCCGTTTGCATAGCTTCTACGATTTTTCTGTCTTCGTCTTCGGCGATGGTCTTATGGTAGTAGCCGGGGTATTCCTCTTCTTCGAGTGTGGTGACAGGCCTGGCCTGTCCACCAGCATCCAGATAGGAAAATCGGACATTGCCGTAGGTGGAGTCGATTCGCATCAGTTGGTCTTTGACGCGCTTGCGGCCTTCAATCGCAAACTTCAGCAGTTCCTCAATCTCCTCCTTGGCCGCCCTGTCATGCGGAAAGAGGATCTTCATCAGACCGGAGAAAGTCTTGTTGATCCCGTCGCGATCCCGAGTCGAGATATCGGAAGAAAGAGAGTAATACTCTTTGTAGCGATCCGAAAAATCGTAATTGCGCAACGAACGCAGAACCTCGGCCAGATAGTCCACTACAAAACCGTAGCCGCTGGAAAACATCTCACCTCGGATGATGTCGACTTCCCAGCCCGGGATATAGAAATGGATACGATCAAGAAATGCGGAATCGTAAAACTTGGCGGGTAGCTCACTAAACAGATTTGAGTGTTTGAGCATATAGGGTATGGTGTGCTGAGTGTTGCCCACAAAAACCATAGAGGCCTCTGCACCCAGCGTTTCAACACCTCGGGAGAAGGACTTGTTGGCCATGTAGTTCTTCATGATGTCGACCAAAGCCTTGTCCACGCGTTTTTGCTTTCCGGCAAACTCGTCGAAGGCAACGCAATCCCAGTAGCCGACTAGGCCAATCTTTCCGGAGGAGTTGTTTACGAACAGTTTGGGAACCGTGACCTCGCCGCCGGAGATCAGAATGCCGTGCGGCGAGAACTCCGAATAGATGTGCGATTTGCCGGTTCCCTTGGGTCCAAGCTCGATCAGGTTATAGTTGCGCTCGCAAAATGGGATCAGGCGGACCAGTTGGGTCAGTTTGCTGCGCTTGCCGAACATCTCCGGGTTGAAGCCGATGCTTTGCACCAGCAGGTCGATCCACTCGTCGGTGGTAAATTGCTTGCGGGCCTCAACGTAGCCGTCAAAATCGAAATGGGATAGCTGGATCGGCTTGAGGGTCGACAAAATCCAGGGGGTGGCGCTTTTGTCTTCGGTAAACTCGTATTCCAAATCAGCAATGCACCACACACCACCGACCAGGAGCTTGGGGTGTTTTTTCACCGTTCCGGAATCAACAAGAACCTCTTTTAGCCCTAAGTTGGAAAACTGCGCCTGATAGACATCCTTCTTATCGTTCAGATCGACACTGATTTTGTCGATGACCTTGTAGCGCCCTTTTTCCTTGATGTTCGAGCGGACTAACCCGGCCTCATTCCGGTGCACATAGTGCCTGGCAAGGATCTCTTTGACTGTCTCGATACCGGTCTGGATGGTCGGTTCATCGCTGGTGGCGCAATATTGACCCAGCAGGTATTCCAGCACGTAGGAGGGAACGATGGCGTTGCCCTTGACCGTCTTGACGAGATCCTTGCGGACAACGAGTCCCAGGAAGTGTGTATTGATTTTCTGATCAAGTTTGTTCATCGGTCACCCGTCCTTTAAAAGTCGAAGTCGCTGGCAAATGAGCGTCGCATCAAGTACCGGAGCGACTTATATTCCTTGTAATGTGAAGTCCCGGCGTGTTTTTCCTCCAGCCGCAGGATGACCTCCTGGCCGTTCGCCTCATCAGCCTTGCGGGTCAACACGAAGCGCATTTGCAGCTCCCGCTCCCGGGGGTTGTCCGAGCTCAGGTCGAAAGTCAGATCATGGCTGTCGGAGATCAGGTCGCCTGCCTCGGTGTAGATGCCAGCCCGCAGTACACGCGGCTGAATCTTGTCCGTCACCGGTCCGGCCTGGTACATGGTTACCGCCAGTTGCCCGGAGGTAATCACCGAGCTGGCTCCGCGCAGGATGTCCACCTCGACAGCGGTGACATCGCTCTGGCGCTTCTTGTTGATCTTGAGCACCGGGATCACCACCTCCTGCAACGACGCGCCGCCATGCACAAAGCGGCTGCCGGAGCCTTTCAGGCGCAGACGGTTGATCGATTTGGGAATTTGAATTTCGACCTCACCAATGAGGCCGAGTTGTTCGGTGGTAAAGCTGTGTAAGCTTTGCGAAGCCTTCATACCTTTGCCTAAAACAAAACGCCGATCTCTATAGAGAATGGTATTACCTTCAGCATTTACACTGGAAAAATCACTTTCGTCCAATGCGCGGTGCTGGTAGATAAAGCCGTGATCTGCCGTTACAAGGATGTTGTTGGCATTGGCAGCAGTCAGTTTTTTTACGAGCCTTATAAGATCTTCCAGCGCCTGCTCAGCCGCTTCAAAAGCCTGGCCTTCCGAATGCATTTTATCGCCAGTGTGATCAATGCGATTGTGGTAGATATAAACCACATCATTGGTCTTAAGCAGATCACGTGCATCGTCACGATTCATGCTCATAAAATCATCAGCTGTTGTCGCCTGACCTCTACCATTGAGCGCGGACTGTAGAATCTTGGTTCGGTTAGCCGTGCCCTGCGAGCTTTGTCCATCCACCAGCACGGTACCGGTTTCATTGTCGGCAATCGCCAGCGCCTTGTTGGGCAGCAGTGCCGCCATGCCGAGTTGGGTGTAGCTGGGCAGCATCGAAAGCGCCGGTTCCAGCTCTGCACTGTAACGGTCTTCCTGGCGGATCAGGCTCAGCAGCTCATCACCGATCTCGTAGCGCATGGCGTCGGAAATGATCACGCAAATCTTGTTGTCCTTGCGCAGGAACGGTCGCACCCAGTGCTCAAAAAAATCGTTCTGTTTGCGTACCGGGAAAGCTTCCCACTTGGTTATCGCATCCACAAAGATCTGGAAGCGATCGCCCAGTTTCAGCAGGTAGTGGTTAGAGTAGAGGTTTTCGATTTGATCGGTCAAAGCACCCATCAGCGACGCCTGTCCCGACATGCGAACGTGGTAGGTGAACTTGCGATAAAGCTGATCGAGCTGATACCAGAAGCGGCTGTAGCGCTGCACGCCTTCGGCCAGGCTGTCCATGGTGAGCTTGGCCTCGCCCAGGGCATGGGTAAACTGGGCGGCATAATCGACCGCCTCGTATAGATGCCGGTATTCGCGATACCAGTGGCCCTGCCGCCGCTGGCGAACCCAGATCGCCACGTCACCGCTGGAGGCCGTACGGGCTGCCACTGCCCGCACCAGGTCGCTGATGATCTTCTGGTCAATCAGACGGAAGTAATCCAGCTCAGTCAACGCGCGGAAATCACGCTTGGCCAGATCCTGTTCGATGCCCAGAACCTCGGCACATTCACTCGAGAGCGTTTCAAAGCCGTCTTCAAACTGACGGCTGTCCTTCCAGCGCTTGAGAAACACCAGTGCGTCGCCGGTCAGTTTCACCTGACCGTCGGTGCCCATGGCGTAGCAAGACTTGAATAGCTCGAGGGTAAAATCGCGAATGCCCGGCTCGTTGGACTTGTAGCCATAGCAGCGGGTCATCTGTTCCCAGAGGAAGCCGTCCAGGCTGCAC
>JAJSDU010000053.1 GCA_028577615.1 Nitrosomonas sp. | reverse complement strand
AATAGAGAAAATTAACAGATTCTAATGTTTTTATTCACCATAGCAACTTCTAATCGTTTATAAAGCTAAAGAAACTAGTTAAGCTGTTTTGTTTTTTACAAAGTTTGGTTGTTCTATTCTGAATTTGATATCACGAGTCAACCATTTAACCTATGAAATTAAAGGATTGTTAATGGGTATAACAATCATCACATTGACACTAAAATGCCACAGATGAACACTAAATGACTGATATATCACAAATAAACCAAGGTTCGATTCCCGTCCTCACTAGAATTTCACATAAGAACATTTAATCCAGGAGGGTTATCCCTCTTCGAATCCATCCACCGGCAGATCGCTTCTACCAGCCATTCGGGTTCATCAAGCGGCAGGTCGTGGCCTGCGGCGTCGTGCTGAACATAGGCGGCGCACAAAATCTCCGCCAGCCGGACACTGCAACGATAGTCGACCAGGCGGTCCGCCTTGCCTGCGACGACCAGTACAGGCTGCTGCGGCTGCGTATGCAGGGTGAATTTGGCCGCCGCCAGGAGCTGGCGAGCTGCATTTCTCAAGGAAACCGGATTTTGCCGCTGCCAGCTTTGCCAGGTTGCGAGCTGCGTGCTGTCATTGGCGAATTGATTGGATGTCAGCGCCAAAATATCGGCTTCACGCTGCGCCGGTGAATGAAACAGCATTTTCAGGATACGAAACCCGGCCGAGAAACGCAGGCGATGATAAAACGGAGACAAACGCCTTACGCTGGTGTTGATCAGCGCCGCCGATTTTATTTCATCCGGATAGCGGGTCATCCAGTCGATGGCGATCATTCCACCCATGGAAATGGCGATGAGCGTCAGATTCCGGCGCGAGACAATCTGCGCGCGCAGGGCATCGGTCATGCCGGCAATGCTGTCGGGGCTGGTCAGGTGGTTGAGCCGGCCATTGCCGGGAATATCTGGGGTAATGACTCGCGCTTCGGGAAACCGCCGCTGAAGCAAAGCGGTGAATACACCCCAATGCCTGGCCTCGCGCAATAAACCGCGAATGCAGACCAGCGTTACGCTACCGCTCATACCAGAGCGCCAGCGCGAGCTCTTCCATTTCGGGCGACTGGCTTTTAGCGAGCCAGTTTTTATACGACAGGGTCGCATGCAGCAGAAAATCCAGCAGAATGAAATGACTGCGCAAAACCCGCCGGAGGCGATGGGGTTTGATCGGATGGTAAAGCCCCAGCAATTGCCTCATCTGCAGAGGATTTTTACGCACCCAGCGCCAGGAACCCATCTCCAGAGTCAGCGGCAGAAACAGCCGACCTTGCTCAACCGCCTGTAAATAAAGAAAATCCCATAAATCCCCGTGCACCAGATAGTGTCTGGACTGCGGTTCAAACAGATACTCCTGGTGCGGATATGTGTGCATAAACAGTTTACGCAGATAATAGACTTCCTTGATGTGCCTGATCGGTTGAATCCGGCTGCGTGCATAGGGAAACCATATCTGATTGCGGTAGCCGAAACCGGAATGGCAATCGAGCACCATGCTCAGCGGCGCCGGAAAAACCTCGCGGATGATGAAATCACACAATGCCTGTGCTTCCGGCTGCATGGGTTCGCCAGCTTTGCCGCGATACCACGGCAGCAGCGGTGAAATTCTATGGCCGCCACCCAGCCAGATCGTTTTTTCCTGGCTGTCAATCGGCGCATTGCGCATCAGGTCGACACCCTGGCCATTTGACCGCGTATTGTTGTACATGCCGGCAGGATTAACCAGGGGCAGAATATGAATGCGTACCTTCCGCAGCAGATCGGCCGTCACCTGATCCCAGGCGAGGCGTTCGAGCAGACCCTCCAGGAAAGTGATGACGACCTGAGTGCCGATGCGTTCCAGCCCATGGATACCCGCCACATAGGTAACACAAGGCACATCGTCGACACGATTGCCCAATGTCAGCGCGTATACCGGCAGCAGTTCATCCTCGCAGGGCACATGACAAAGCACCGTACTGGATAAGTGTGCTTTGTCGCTCCATTTGATAATGGTCTCGATTTGCTGTAGTTCAGGTATATTTTTCAGTGTCGAATAGACCATACCTGTGTTATGGGTGAAGTGCGCTGAAATAGCTCAAGTTGATCATCCGTGCATCATATCACCTGGACTGCAAACCATCATTTTTAATAAAACTGTCATCAAATCTACATCCGCACGTCTACGGGATTAAAGCCTGATCTACTGTAACCAATTCATCATAAAAATTTAATTTTCACGTAACTTTCCTGTCACTCAGTTAGTTTATAAATCGGTTTCTTATTTAACGATCTGAAAAAAGGAGAGAAACAGATGAGCAGCAAACTGAATCCCGATGGGAAACTGAATCCAAGTCATACAAGCAGTAATGACAGTGCAAACGGCAGCATTCTCGAAATTATCGAAGAACGCCGGTTAAACAGGCGTGAATTCCTGAAATCATCAGCAAGCGCCACTGCGGGCGCCGCCGCGTTGACCGTAATGGGTACGGCAACCATGGGCAGCCTGGTCAGCCACGCCGAAGCCGCCAAAAAGCACACTGATATGGCCAATACAATCGGCTTTACCGCCGTCAGCGCCAATACAATTCCAATGACCGACGGCGTCACCGTGCCGGCTGGGTATACCGCCAGAGTGCTGGTGTCCTGGGGAGACTCACTGACCATGCAACCGCACTGGGACAGCGCAGGCGCAATGGATGAGGAAACCCAGCTTCACTGTTATGGCGCGCATACGGATGGCATGCACTATTTTCCGATGCCAGGACCGCTGGGTAACAGGCGCGGGCTGCTGGTAACCAACAGCGAATACTGCGATCCTCCGCTGGTGAATAACATTACTCCCGCTTCCGCCTACGCCACCGTAAACATGACACTGGATATGGTACGCGCCCAACAGGCCGCGCACGGCGTCAACGTCGTCATGATCAACAAAAAACCCAGAGAAGAAAAATGGGAAGTCGTTCGGCACTCACCATTTAACCGGCGCATCACCGGTAATACGCCGTGCACGATCAGCGGCCCTGCCGCCGGTCATGATTTGATGAAAACAGCCAGCGATCCATCCGGAAAAAATGTACTCGGTACGCTCAACAACTGTGCGCACGGCTATACACCCTGGGGCACCTATCTGACCTGCGAGGAAAACTGGAACGGTTATTTTGGCAGCCGGACCGGGCTTTCACCTGATAACCATGAACGCCGTTACGGTATCAGCGAAAATGGATTTGGCTATCGCTGGCACGAAGCGGACGAGCGATTCGATGTCAACATTCACCGCAACGAACCCAACCGGTTCGGCTGGGTCGTGGAATTCGATCCTTTCAATCCCTGGGATACGCCGGTAAAACGCACCACGCTCGGACGTTTCAAGCATGAAAGCGCCTGGGTCGTCGTAGACAGGAATAACCAGGTAGCCGTATACATGGGTGACGACGAACGCAACGAATACGTTTACAAGTTCGTCTGCGCCAGAAAAATGAACCCGCGCAATCCGAAAGCGAATCGCGACCTGCTGGATGAAGGCACGTTATACGTGGCACGGTTCGACGCCGATGGTTCCGGCGAGTGGCTGCCGCTGATCTGGGGTCAGAACGGCCTGACACCGGAAAACGGTTTTGCCGATCAGGCGGAAGTGCTGATTAAAACACGTCAGGCCGCAGATCGCCTGGGCGCAACCATGATGGATCGTCCGGAATGGGTCGCCGCGCATCCCGTTACCAACGAAGTTTATCTGACGTTGACCAATAACAACCGCCGCGGCAGCACTCCGGTTTCCAGCAACAATCCCGATGGCACCAGCAACGCCGGCAGTGCACGCCCTGCCGTTGATGCGGCCAATCCACGTCCGGACAATGATTACGGTCACATCATCCGCTGGCGCGATGACAGCGGCAATGTCCAGTCCACGCATTTTGAATGGGATATTTTTGCGCAGTGCGGCGATAAAGCCACAACCAAAACACTTGGCGGCAGCTATATTCCGGATGGTCATGACGGCTACACCGGCAATATCAATGGCGATGACTATGGCGCGCCTGACGGACTCTGGTTCGACAAGGATGGCCGTTTATGGATTCAAACCGACCAGGCGGGTGATGCCACAGGCGACTGGGTCAACATCGGCGGTAATGTCATGCTATGCGCGGATGCGGAAACCGGCGAAACCAGACGCTTCCTGACCAGCCCGCCGCATTCTGAAGTCACTGGCGTAATCACCACTCCGGATGGTCGAACCATGTTTGTCGGCATTCAGCATCCCGGAGAGGATTGGGAAGCCGGATTCACCGAAAACTCTGCATGGCCGGATAACGGCTTTAACGGATCGACAACATTCAATGCCTCAACCGCAGCAAAACCACGTTCTTCTGTTATTGTGATTACAAAAGACGATGGCGGCGTTATTGGAAGCTAAGCTGAAAATATAAAGGCTGCTGTTTTCGCGTTTGACGCGGTACAGCAGATCGAAGGGTGGCGATAAGCCACCCTTTTTTATTAACTGCTTGCTGGTGATGCCGGTAAAAGTCGAGAAATGCTGTCTACGAAAGAAATGGACACCGTTATCTGCTTTGTTCCTGAACCGGATAAATCAGGATAAGAATCTGATGCCTGCTGGTATGATTGAGATCGCTGAAATAAATCTCGGCGAGAAATTCCCTGCCGTTCATGGCGATGACTTTAAAATGATAGCCAATGTGCGACAAAAACCGTAAATAGGAACTCACCCGCTCGCCGCCTTTCTCGAGCAGATCAGTTTTTGCCAGGCCTGGCAGCACCTGTGAAGCATGCAACCGGTCATTACGCTGCACCGAATAATTCAGCAATCGAGCGCCTTCTTCATTGGCGCCCACGATCAACCCATCGGTTGACAGCAGAAGTGTCGCGGCTTTGCCTGGAAGAACACAGTCCCGGGTTTGGCCATGTGCATCGGTTACTGTTTCTGTCACTGCCTGATTGACGGGCGTATTCATTAACCGGCCTCTTTTTCAGCCGCCAGCCAGTCATCCAGCTCATGTCCCGGCGCGAAACCACGCGCCAGCGCTTTATAATACGCCGTCACTTCGATACGGAAACGTGCATTCAGATCATTATCCATTCCAATGTCCGCTTTTTTTATCTTGCCCACCCTGCGCTTTGACGTTGCAGGCTTATCGCCTTTAGCACGGGATTGTGTTTCTGAAATTGCCATTGCTGTTCTCCAGTTGTTGTTCATAACTACATTCTGGCATTCTTTTGTGAC
>JAJSDU010000052.1 GCA_028577615.1 Nitrosomonas sp. | reverse complement strand
ACAAAACTCGCCAACGGCAATTATTCATTGACCGCGCACGCATTCGATGCAGCAGGCAATCAGGGTGTTTCCGGCAGCGTATCAATAGCTGTCAGCAATGCCGTGGCCAATACGCAGGCGCCAGTGATCAGCATTGCCTCGCCCGCCACAGGAAGCACCGTGTCCGGTATTCTGTCAGTAACATTCAGTTTCTCCGAGATCGCGGCAATCAGGTATGTTGATCTGTATGTCAACGGTATACCGTATAGCAGAAAATCAGTCGCACCGTTTACACACACACTGAATACCGGACTATTGCCTGATGGCAACCATATTCTCACTGCGCATGCATTCGATATCGCAGGCAATCACAGTGTTTCCGCCAATGTATCTGTTACGGTCAGCAATGCTCCGACAGCGGATACGCAAAAGCCTGTGATCAGCATTGCATCACCCGCCGCAGGTAGTACCGTGTCCGGCATTTTATCAATATCTTTCAATTACACCGACAATGTCGCAGTCAAGCACGTTGATCTGTATGTGAATGGAATACCGTATAGCAGGAAATCAACCGCGCCGTTTACCCACACATTGAATACCAAGTTATTGCCCGACGGCAGCCATACTCTCACTGCGCATGCATTTGATGCAGCAGGTAATCACGGTGTTTCCGCCAACCTGATTGTGAAGGTCAAGAATCAGCAGTGATCCTTGATTGCAGTTTAGTATCTGAGCCTATTGAGTACAAATCACAGCGCTACGCACTGCTTTTACCAATGGAACCTTTGCACGGTAGAAATGGTGCCAGACAAGAAGCGGGAATCACATAATGTTGCGGGTTGATCTTGTGGGGGCATAGCGGTGAAGAGCAAACCGTTGACTGCGCGGTAATTGCAACGAACAAATCAATCTCTCGACTGGTTATGGTGTTGGACGTACTTTTAGCAGCCAGGCGCGCCGCATGCAGATTTCATAAGAAAATGCAAAAGCACCCAATCAATATGAAACAGAAGCGGTAAAAACGATAAAATTCGCTTAACTGGAGTGCGCGGTTTTACTTGATCAAGTCATTGTCATTCTTGCCGTGCAAAGGTCTTTGTCAGTCAAGCCATTTACTTAAATAGATATTAATCAACTCGACAACAACCTGTGCTTTAATGACGAGTCCGAGATCAATCATTTCTGAACCCATGACTATGGAATGATTATTGGCAGGAACTGGGACAGGAACTAGATGATTGGCCTCTTCACGAAAAAAAACGGCAGTAACTATACCCGCGAATATTAATTTCCTGTTAGCATTTCGTGTCGTTCTCAGGGTGTCCGATTGGCTAACAAAGACGGGGCTTCCACTAGAACCTGGAAATACAGCGGCATCAATCAGAAATTCTTTCCTGCCTTCAAATTCAAGCGCGATCGGTGTTGCTGTAGTGCCACGCCGAAGAATGGGCATCAGATTAACCTGATCCCACACGCCACTCGGATAGCCAATAAAAATCACTTCCTCCAGCGCATCGAGCGATCGTACAGTTAATGCGTCAGGCGCCAATCGGCTGTCTATAGTATGATAGTACAATTCAACCCCTTGATTATTAGCGGCTTGCTCAAGCGGTCGTAATGGAATAATTGCGAGATCGATTTCTGGATCGGGGTGCATGTACCATGCATGCGAGAAATCATCTATATTTAACTGGAAGCGTTTGCCAAATAGTGGCTGACCATTACTTTTCTGCGTAAATACCAAGCCGCCGCGCAGCACATTATCGACCAGATGCCGGTTGGTTACGATAAATACATGTGTACCGTTTACGTGATTATGACTGACAATAAAAGCGGTTCCCGATCCTTCGCTGCCATCTTCGAGTACGGTATCAACGCGAACGGTATTAAACAGTAATTTCTTGGTAGCAGAGTCAATTTCCATTATTACTCACTCTCCAATCAAACTGGATCACGGTATTATTCTTAAACCACAGTTTTCCACTATAAGCTTTAAGCACTTTCTCAGTCTTTTCTCGCATGTCTATTAAGCTGTTCAATGGAACTTTCGACCGCGCGAGCGGCTTCTTTCGCCTCAGCCTCATTTCCCATCATTGTTAATCTACCAAAGTTACCGAACGGCTTTACATCAACAAGTGTAACGTGCGCAGCCTTTTCAGCTTGATTGGCTGCGTAGATTGCATAGCCGGCTGGCTCAACTTCCAGTATGAACATACTCTTCCCTGGCAGGATCATAGAACCCTTTCGCAACTGACGGTTAATAAGTGTCGCATGGTCTGGCGTAATAGAGCAGATAATTTCATTCCAGGCGATTCGGCAGGCCATACGTGACTCGATGGTAGCCCCGATTTCCCGCAGAATAATGTTACCTGCTTCGAGTACATCGCTTTGATTGCGATAATGAATTTCCATTGAGCCAAATGAACGCTCCACAACCTGCTCACCCATGCGCACACTCGTCTCCTTCAATGCAATGTCGGATAAGCGATGCACGGCCATACCTGGCGCAACCTCAATCCACAAGCAAGCATCGCCTGGCGTGGGCAGAAAGCCTTGCGAAGATGTAGCGAGATAGGAAGCGAGCTGCGGTTGCAGTGAATCGATAAATACAAAAGTACGCAATGAGATCTGCATGGTTTCTCAGTGCGTTAGTCCCATATAGAGCATTGGCAGCTTCTCTGGAAGTCTCTCCACATGATCCAGTACAGTGAAATTTTTGATGCCAAAGATGCGCGAGACATACTGATCAGCGCCTGGATCAAGCGAAAGTGCGTATGTCGTGATACCTGCACGCAATAGCTCCTCAACAGCGCGTTTTGTATCAAAACGGAGATACTGAGGATCACGTACATCGTTGTCGGCAGGCTCACCGTCTGTAATGACGAACAAAATCTTCTTATTTTGAGGTTGTAGTTCGAGTATCGAACCTGCGTGGCGTAAAGCGGCTCCCATTCGTGTCGAATAACTGCCTTCCATGGCTGCGAAGCGAGCCTTGACAAGATCACTGTATGGCTCATTGAAATCCTTGAAGCGTGCATAGTGCACGTCATGTCGACCGTCGGAACAGAAACCGTGCACGGCAAAAGGATCTCCGATACGATCAAGTGCATCTGAGAACAGAACGGTGGCAGCACGAGTAAGATCCATTACCGTGTAATCATAGCCGCGAACCTTCTCATTAGAGGACTCAGACATGTCTATAAGCACCATGACAGCCAAATCCCGTAAGTTTCGTTTATGGCGAATCATAATCCGGTTGTCCGGCTGTTGTCCTATCCGAATATCGATCATGGCTCGCACTGCTGCATTAATGTCGAGTTCATCGCCATCTTCAACTCGCCGAACACGTTGCATACCTTGAGGAGCCATGGAATCGATAAGGAATTTAAGTCGGGATATGATCGGCTTATTGTCTTCTATAATCTTATTGATCAGGTCGAGATCACCCAGTTTAGGTCGGCGTTCCAGTACAGTTACCCAACTGGGCCGTTCCAGCTGTATCTGATAGTCCCATTCATGATAATGATAGGGATCGGATATTGGTTCTTTTCCCTCCAGGGAATTGATGGTTATGCCCTCTTGATCCAACCAGAACTCTGTGGGCAGTACCCATATTTCTTCCGCATCGTCACCGGCAAATTCATTATCCAGGGAATTTACCATTTCCATAATATTAACGTTCTTGCGCGTCTGCTTGTGCATCCAGGTAGCTTCCAGGGTTGCCATCTCGTCATATTCCTCTGATTCCCAGATGGCGCGATTATCATCTCGATAGATTGCACGCAAAACATCAGAACGTGGGTTGTATTCCGGCAGAGAAAACTTCGCCAAGTAATGCGCAAGCTCTACGCCTATATTCCAGCTTAATTGGTTATTGCCCAGATCTTGCTCTGCTTTGAATAGTTCTACACCTTTTCGTACCCATGTATGGGGATCAGCATTGTTTCCATCAAGCAGCGCTCTCGCCAGTCGGTTTAGTAAGTCACCCACTGTTTTTGGCTCACTATAGTCAGGAAGCGGATGCAAAGCTAACCAGTCATTACGCATGCCAGGGAATTGGCGACAGGCAAGTTCTTCCACTCGCGCATCTTCAATCACCTCAATAACTGCTATCTGGGTAGTATTCAGCATCTGCATCGACAAGGGTTTCAGCGTATAAACAAGGTGCGCGGCACAGTGATTGACGATAGCCCGATAAATTTCAGATCCCGGAATCACAGAATCAGACGGCATTGCATCGTCCTGGAGCTTGTAATCATCATAGGCGTCAGCAATATGGACAATATAATGACTGATGTAGGGCTTCAAACCTTCTCGGTTTTCATAATCGCCAGCCGTTGGGCGCAGAAAAAAATCACGCCCCCACATTGCGCGCAGATAAATGTTGAGACGCCGCTGTACATCTACGAACAATGTGCCTTTTCGCTCGGATTGCAAAATTGATAAAGCATCTGGACTTTGCAGAGAAAAATAGCGAATTTGACCATCGAAGTCTGATTTATAAGCATGAATACCCCACTGCACCCACCGGCGAAGCCCCCCCAGAGTGAGCTGCGTCAGAAGCAAGTCAAGTTTCTCAAGCATGGGACGCAAGCCTCGCGGCGCTTGAGCCAGCATAATGGATAATACGCTGAGATAGTTACGGAAGAGCTCTTCGTCACTTAATCTCTCAGCAGCAAGAGGGGCAGTGCTCACTATCAGCGCAAGTACCTGGCTTGATGTTTTGGAAGCCATTGAAAGCAGAAAACTAACGATCTCCGGTAGAATATCCTCACCAATAACATAGGCTACTCGCGGAATGTCCTGGATGAATGTTACAGTGAGCTCTTCCCCTCGTCCCAATTCATGTAGTGCCAAAGCTCCCTTAAGATAGTTGCTCAGACCACGCGATGAAAACACTTTGGTTGCTTCTTTCCATGATGCGCGCAGTACATCCTGCGAATTGCTCGGCAAATCGTCAAGGAGTACCTGGTACTCTTCAAGGTGGATAGTCATTTAAGATTCAGTATGGCAAACCAGGTTTATTTGGTGTCTTCGGCAGTTTGATTGCTTCCTATACTTTCTTTAAAAATAAGTAGTAACAGCAGAATCCAAGGCATCCCGCATATCGACATCGTCAGTAATAGGACGAACCAGTGCAACACGACATGCGGCAAGTGGTTGTACTCCCTTACTGATGAGAGAACCAGCATAAATCAGCATACGTGTCGATAGACCTTCATCCAAGCCATGCCCCTTAAGATTACGTGCACGCTCAGCAATATGTACGAGATTTTTAGCGATATCCAAGCTGACTCCCGATTCGTGAGCGACTATCTCCGCCTCAATATCGTGCTCAGGATAATTAAAATCGAGGGCTCCAAAACGCTGCTTGGTCGACTGTTTGAGATCTTTCATCAGCGATTGATAGCCTGGATTATATGAAATCACTAACTGAAAATCAGAATGCGCTTCGATTACTTCACCTTTTTTTTCTAGAGACAACATGCGGCGGGCATCCGTAAGCGTGTGGATTGATACAATCGTATCCTGGCGCGCTTCTACAACCTCATCAAGGTAGCAAATTGCGCCATGACGAGCAGCAACGGCCAGCGGGCCATCCTGCCAATGCGTTCCATTGGCATCCAGCAAGAAACGTCCGATGAGGTCAGACGCGGTCATATCTTCATTACAGGCTACCGTGATTAGTGGTTTGCCCAGCCTCCAGGCCATATACTCAACAAAGCGTGTCTTACCACAACCGGTAGGTCCTTTCAACATCATTGGCATGCGCACCGAATAGGCGGCATCATAAAGTTCGATTTCGTCGGCAACCTTACGATAATATGGCTCGTTTTTGATGCGATATTGCTCTAATGCTGCAAATGAGGGTGTATTTGCAGGAGCGTGATTTTCTGTGTGTTGAGTGGTTCTTCGCGCCAATGCCGTTTGCCGTGGGGAATAAGTACGCATGAAAGTCTGATTATGCATGACAAAACTCCTTGTACTTAATCTGGCCAGACACGATCTGGAAACAATTGCTCGCTACTCTCTGCAACGCTACCTGCAGAGACTGCCTTTTGCTTAACACTCGCCTGCTTGACTTCAGCAGCTGGCGGAGCATTGGAATTAACATTCTCGGATTCCGATTGTGGAGTTGTCCTGGCTTTGGCTTTGCGGACACTTGAAGTTAACTTATCTTTCATACTGTTCATAATGGAATCGCCTCATTGATAATTGCCTCAATTTCTTCAACCGCTCGTTTTCCATGCCCCTTCATCTGGTAGACTGAAACCCCTTCAAGCGCTGCACTACGGTATGCGGCACGGCGGCGAATCATTGTATTGAGTACAGGAATATTAAA
>JAJSDU010000051.1 GCA_028577615.1 Nitrosomonas sp. | reverse complement strand
GAGAATTCCCACCTCCCCATACAAAGGGGGTATTATGTTCGCAGATACCATTTCCCAGCGCTTTGCCGAATTTCGTAACATAATTTGGTGAATAATTCCCGAAATCACTTAACGTATTGTTTATATATTCTTTTATTTTTCCTTTTATTGTATCAATCAAATTATCGTTCAAGATCCCCCCTAATAGAGCATTTACACTTTCTTCTATTGCAGGATCTAACGGGTGAAAAAAATTTGGCTCATTGAATATATCCAGGGGATCATTGCCAACTGCAGTTCCATGTACAAATATTACTTCACGAACTCCTTTTGTATACATTTTTTCACCAAGTTGTTGCATAGGCAGCGTCATAAAAAATTCCTTTAAATATTAATGGAAGAATTATTCCTATCCCTCGGGGACATTAAGGTACTAGTGTTTGATTGCATTAATCCAATATATACTTTTTAGGAAATATATTTATTAAAAACAATTGATTACAATACATAACAATTTGTATTGTTTTTGCAATTAAACACTAGGCAAAACGTGACGGCAGTGGCAATCAATGTCACGAGAGCATCAACGACAGCATGAACCGACCAGTTTGATACACTTTTGCTTTCTCCTCAGCCAATTCGGTTTTTCCTTAAAGAAGCGGAGGCGAAACGGTCGACTGGAGCGCGTTGTTAGGCCTTAACTTGGCCATCTATAAGCAACATGTCTATAACGGAAAGTACCGGAAACGCCGTCCTTCGGAAATCTCGATTGATTGACACTATTTCCTTGATTTCCCCCAAACACTTCTATTAGTTTTGAAGTGTCACCGATGTAAAAGCCTACGTGCCCTCCGTCAGTTGTAGCTCCCTTACGACTGAAAACCACCACGCAGCCACGCTTCGGTTCTTCCAACAGCTTACCCCAATCTTTCCAATCCAGAGCCCAGGCAGAGTCCGTTCCTGCAAGACCTGATTTTTTCATGCACCAATTGACAAACGAGGAGCACCAAGCGGTGCTGTCTTGCGAAGACATCGCCTTTTTGAGATTTGTTGTCGAGTGATACTCAAGAATTCTTGGATTGTTCTTCGAGCCTTCTGCCTCAGCGATCCCTTCCTCACGAAGAGCAATCTTTAGCCATAGAGGATCATCTGATGGGTTGTTCTCAACAGCGATAACAGAGTGTAGCGATGGCTCCGGCTCGTCTACTGGTATAAGTATCTGCTCGCCGGATCTAATCTGATTTGGGTTTGTTATTTGCGGATTCTCGTCAAGTAGCTGCTTTAGTGTTATTTTAAATGCCTTGGCTATTGCGCCTAAAGTATCTCCGCGACGAATGATGTATGGCTTTACTTGCATTTCATTCTCCTCTCTTAGTTACATTTCAGTAAGGTTCAACGTTACGATAAGAATCACACCGCAAACGAAAACCAGACAAGCCGCCGAACCTAAAACATCAGCATAGAAAGCAGGTCTTAAACGTCAATATGATATCGCAATTTATTTAATAACCCTGCCAGTCTCAGCATAATGCATGTTAAATTCTTTCGCAATAATTTTCTCAACAAAAACAGTAAAATAACTGACGATCGTCTGTTGGATAACCTGTAACGAATTCATCAAACTGAATGCGTAATCATTACATCAAATTTTCTGGAAAAAGTCGTCAATATATACAAAAGGCACCTCTCTTCCCGGTATGCTAAACTCCCCGCAGTTTTGAAAATCAAGCCCCGCACATGAAAACCGATTCCATTCCACTCTACACCGAACCCTACGTCGCGCCGAAATGGCTGCGCGGCGGCAATGCGCAGACGATTTATCCTTATCTGATGCGGCAGAAGCCGCTGTTTGTCTACCGGCGCGTGCGCTGGGAGCTTGCGGACGGCGATTTTGTCGATGTCGACTGGCTCGACGGCAATACCGATGCGCCGCTGGTGGTGATTTTTCACGGACTCGAGGGCGGCTCGAACAGCCATTACATCATCAGTATCAAGAACATCCTGCAACAGTACGGCTGGCACAGCGTGGTGATTCATTTTCGCGGCTGCTCGGGGGAACCGAACCGCCTGCCGCGCGCCTACCACGCGGGTGACTCGGCGGAAATCAACTGGATGGTCAGGCGCATTGTGCAGGAACACCGGCAGAACTGCACCGGCGGTCAGCCGGTTTACGCGATTGGCGTATCCCTGGGCGGCAACGCGCTGCTGAAGTGGCTGGGCGAGCAAGACAAACAGGCAACAGACTGGCTGAACGGCGTGGCCGCGATTTCAGTGCCGCTCGATCTGGCGGCGGCCGGCGCGGCGCTGGATTCCGGATTCAATCAAGTGTATACGCATCATTTTCTCAGCACGCTGAAGCGCAAGGCGTTCGACAAGCTGAAAAAATTTCCCGACCTGTTTGATGCCAGAGCGCTGGCGCAATGCCGCGCGATTTACGATTTCGACAACATCGTCACCGCACCGCTGCATGGTTTCAAAAATACCGATGATTACTGGCGGCAATCGAGCAGTAAGCAGTTTCTGCCGCATGTCCGCGTGCCTACACTGGTAATCAATGCGCTGAACGATCCCTTTATGCCCGCCGCTGTGCTGCCCGGCAAAGGTGAAGTCTCAGCAGCGGTAACGCTGGAATATCCCGACGAAGGCGGGCACGCCGGTTTTATTCAATCGCCTTTCCCCGGCAGGCTGGACTGGTTGCCGAGAAAGATTGTCAGCTTTTTTCATCATCAGTGCGGTTAGCTATCGTAAAAATTCTATTACGCCCGCAATTTCAGCATCAAGCCAGAAAACCGACTCAAAATGCTCAGTCACATTGTGTAAACCCCGCATCCTCGTCATTCTTTGCCTTGAATTTGCCGCGCCGATGACGAATTGCCAGTTTGCTAAGAGCGTCTCCAACGTTTTATCACGATAAAAACCGCGCCACGAAAGCGCTGCTGACGTCTCCGGGAACCGGGATGCGCACGCGGTGGCCGCTGCCCGGCGCGGCGAAGACGGGTTTGCCTTTGGTGTCGAGCATCCGGGTCAGTTCAACCACCTGATTGCCGGACGGGTGGATGATTTCAAGCCGGTCGCCGACCTGAAACCGATTCTTGACCAGCACCTCGGCCATGCCGCTGGATTCGTCGAATGCGGTAATGTCGCCGACATACTGACTGCGGCTCGATTCGGAATGGCCGCGCAGGTAATTCTGCGTTTCATGCGTCTGATGACGCTGATAAAAGCCGCTGGTATAGCCGCGGTTGGCCAGTCCTTCCAGCTCCCCGAGCAACGACAGGTCAAACGCCTTGCCCGCGACGGCGTCGTCAATCGCCTTGCGATACACCTGCGCGGTGCGGGCGACGTAATACAGCGACTTCGTGCGGCCTTCGACCTTGAACGAATCAACGCCGATTTTGACCAGCCGCTCGATATGCTCCACCGCGCGCAGGTCTTTTGAATTCATGATATAGGTGCCGTGCTCGTCTTCCAGGATTGGCATGAGCTGCCCGGGACGCTCCTTTTCCTCAATCAGGTAAACCTGATCGGCTGCCGGATGCCGTTTGAAGCCGGGCTGCTGCTCCGGCTGACTGTCGGCTTCGCGCAGCGCCGCATTGAAATCGAAATCGATTGTTCCGGCCGACTTGATATCGCCGTTGTCACCTTCCTCGCCTGCCGTGACTTTATAATCCCAGCGGCAGGAATTGGTGCAGGTGCCCTGATTCGGATCGCGGTGATTGAAATACCCGGACAGCAGGCAGCGCCCGGAGTAGGCAATGCACAGCGCGCCGTGCACGAAAACCTCGATTTCCATATCCGGGCAGAAATCGCGGATCTGCGCGATTTCATCGAGCGACAGTTCGCGCGACAGAATAACGCGCGTGAGGCCGATTTTCTGCCAGAACTTGACACCCATGTAATTGACGGTATTCGCCTGCACGGAAAGATGCACCGGTATG
This sequence comes from Nitrosomonas sp., assembly GCA_028577615.1. GTDB lineage: Bacteria > Pseudomonadota > Gammaproteobacteria > Burkholderiales > Nitrosomonadaceae > Nitrosomonas. Next base: position 3,839 of record JAJSDU010000051.1, on the reverse strand, counting down.
TCCGGCCATTTCTCGCGCACCATCATGATCAGGCCGGGGTCGGCCATGATCAGCGCATCGGGTTTCATGGCAATAACCGGCGTCATATCCGCCAGATACGTTTTCAGCTTGGCGTTATGCGGCATGATATTGCTCGCGACAAAAAATTTCTTACCCAGTGCATGCGCTTCAGTAATACCGGCTTGCAGCTGTTCCAGGGCAAATTCGTTATTGCGCGCGCGCAGTGAATAACGCGGCTGTCCCGCATAGACCGCATCGGCGCCGTAGGCATACGCCGTACGCATTTTTTCCAGTGATCCGGCGGGAAGTAAAAGTTCGGGAGTGATTGACATGTTGTAAAATCAGGCTCTATGAAAACCAATAAAGATCTATTGTAACACTTATGCTTTCCAATTCTGCTGAACCCGCGTTCGTCCACTTGCGCATGCACAGCGAGTTTTCCATTGCGGACAGCACGATCCGTATTGATGGCGCGGTTTCCAAGGCGGTTGACGATCAGATGCCCGCACTGGCGCTGACCGACCTGGCTAATCTGTTCGGCGCGGTAAAGTTTTATCAAAACACCCGCCGCAACGGCATCAAGCCCATCATCGGCAGCGATGTCTGGATCAGCGACGAAACGGAACACGGCAAGCCGCAACGCGTGCTGCTGCTGTGTCAGTCGTATGCGGGCTATCTGCTGCTGTCACGGCTGCTGTCGCGCGCGTATCTTGAAAATCAGCGTCAGGGCCGCGCTGAAATCCGGTGCTCATGGCTGCATGAAGAAACCGGCGGCACAGACGGATTGATCGCCTTATCTGGCGCGCGTTATGGCGGCATCGGTCAGGCCATTTTAAATCACAACCTGCAATCGGCCGAGGAACAGACGCAAATATGGGCAACGCTTTTTCCCGGCCGTTTTTACATCGAAATACAACGCGACGGACACGACCAGGAAGAACACCTGCTGCAACAATCGCTGATCCTTGCCAGCAAGATGAATCTGCCTGTTGTCGCCACGCAATCCATCCAGTTTCTCGAACCGGACGATTTTGACGCGCATGAAGCCCGGGTCTGCATCGCGGAAGGTTATATACTCGCCGACCGGCGCAGACCCAGGACTTTCACCCGGCAGCAGTATTTCAAAACACGGCGGGAAATCGCCGGATTGTTCGCCGACGTTCCGTCCGCCCTGGCCAACAGCGTCGAAATCGCACGGCGCTGCAATCTGGAATTTGAACTCGGCGTCAACAAGCTGCCGCTATACCCCACGCCGAATAACGAAAGCCTGGAAGACTATCTGCGCGACCAGGCCGCCATCGGTTTGAATCAGCGCATGACTGCCCTGTATCCCGACGAGGCCGGGCGCCACGCCCAACTGCCGCGATATCAGGCGCGTCTGGCGTTCGAAGTGGAAACCATTATCACCATGGGTTTTTCCGGATACTTCCTGATCGTAGCCGACTTTATCAACTGGGCCAAACGCAATGATGTGCCGGTAGGACCCGGACGCGGCTCGGGCGCCGGCTCACTGGTGGCTTACTCATTAGGCATCACCGACCTCGATCCGCTGCGCTATGATCTGCTGTTTGAACGTTTCCTGAATCCCGAGCGCGTTTCCATGCCGGATTTCGACATTGATTTCTGCCAGGACCGGCGCGAGCGTGTGATCAACTATGTCAAGCAGCGTTACGGCACCGACAGCGTTTCGCAGATCATCACCTTCGGCTCGATGGCGGCCAAGGCGGTAATCCGCGACATCGGGCGCGTACTTGATCTGCCCTATAACTTCGTCGATCAGCTGGCCAAACTGGTGCCGTTTGAAATCGGCATGACGCTGAAAAAAGCGCGCGAAATCGAACCGCAGCTGAACCAGCGCGCCGCCGAGGAAGAAGACGTGCGCCATTTGCTCGAACTTGCCGAAAGCCTGGAAGGATTGACCCGCAATATCGGCATGCATGCCGGCGGGGTGCTGATCGCGCCGGGAAAAATCACCGATTTCTGCCCGGTTTATTGCCCGGATTCGGCGGAATCGGTGGTCAGCCAGCTGGATAAGGACGACGTTGAAAAAGTCGGACTGGTGAAGTTCGACTTTCTGGGACTGCGGACACTGACCACGCTCGATCGCACGGTCAGTTACATCAATCAATCCCGCAACGGCGGCGATCCTTTTTCACTCACCGGGCTGCCGCTGGACGATGCCGCCGCCTATGCGCTGCTGCGCCAGGGCAACGCAATCGGCATTTTTCAGTTTGAGTCGCGCGGTATGAAAGATTTGCTGCAGAAAGCGAAACCGGATCGTTTTGAAGACATCATCGCGCTGGTCGCGCTCTATCGCCCCGGCCCGATGGATCTGATTCCCGATTTCATTGACCGTAAGCATGGCGTGCAGAAAATCGAATACCTCGACCCGCGTCTCGAACCGATACTGAGTCCGACTTACGGCATCATGATTTATCAGGAACAGGTGATGCAGATCGCACAGGTGATCGGCGGATACAGTCTGGGCAGCGCCGATCTGCTGCGCCGCGCGATGGGCAAGAAGAAAGTCGAGGAAATGGCGCAGCAGCGCGATATCTTCGTCACCGGCGCGGTCAACAATGGGCTGGACAAGGAGAAAGCCGCCGAGCTGTTCGGCTTGATGGAAAAATTCGCCGGTTACGGTTTCAACAAATCCCACGCCGCCGCCTATGCGCTGATCGCCTATCAAACCGCTTACCTGAAAGCACACTATCCCGCCGAATTCATGGCGGCCTGCCTGTCCGCGGACATGGATGATACCGACAAGGTGCACAGCTTTATTGTCGACAGCATCGCCAACAACCTGACGATACTGCCGCCCGATATCAATCTTTCGGAATACCGTTTTATTCCCACCGACAGCAAAACCATCTGCTACGGTCTTGGCGCGGTAAAAGGAACGGGCGAATCGGCTATCGGCTCCATCATCGAAGTGCGCGAACAGGGCGGCGCTTTCACCGATTTTTTCGATTTCTGCAACCGGGTAGACCGGCGCATGATTAACCGCCGGGTAATTGAAGCGCTGATCAGCGTCGGCGCGTTTGACAGTCTGAACGGCAATCGCGCCAGTCTGCTGGCTTCCGTGGGCATCGCCATCGAAGCTGCCGAACAGATCAGCCGCACCGCAAGCCAGGCCAGCCTGTTCGGCGACAGTGAGGATTCCCTGTTGCGGCCTGCGCTGATTGAGGCCGCGCCGTGGTCTGAACGCAAGAAACTGCAATACGAAAAGCAGGGACTGGGTTTTTATTTCAGCGGCCACCTGTTCGACACCTACCTTCCTGAAATCCGCCCGTTCATCCGTACCGCGCTGAATCGCCTCACGCCGCAGCGCGAACCGCAGCTTATCGCCGGCATCATTCTTGGAATACGAGTGCAAATGACCCTGCGCGGACGAATGGCGGTTATCACGCTTGACGATGGCAAAGCGGCGATTGAATTGATCGTCTTCGATGAATTGTTTAACGACAACCGCAACTGGCTGAAAGAAGACCAGTTATTGATTGCGGAAGCAAAAATCGGCATCCGCAGACAGTATAACGACAGCGAAAACAGCGAGGAACTGCGGATTACCGCGGAGAAACTGTATGACCTGGCCGGAATCCGCACGCACTTCGCACGGCAAATCAAGGTGCGCTGTAACCCGGAAACACTGCCCGCAGCCACCACCTTGAAAACCCTGATCCTGCCATACTCCAGTCAACAAGGCGCCAGTGTATCCGTGTCCGCTTCGCTGCAGCCGGCCAGTCGGCCGGTTCAGGCGACCTGTCCCGTTTCACTGGTCTATCAGAACAGGGAAGCGGTGTGCGAAATCGCGCTGGGCGAAGACTGGCAGGTCATGC
>JAJSDU010000050.1 GCA_028577615.1 Nitrosomonas sp. | reverse complement strand
CGCAGCGCAATAACAGTGGGTTTGTCGCGAGCGGATTCAATCATCGGTGTCGCGCCCATTGCCAGCTGTCTGGCGCGGACTGTTGCAGCCAGCGTCATATCAAAGCGATTAGGTATTTTCATTAAGCAATCATCAACAGTTATACGTGCCATATCACTTTTCTTCCGGTTATTAAAAAATTTTCGCTGCGGATTAAAAAGATGCCAACTGAGAAACCAGCACCTGATTTTTCTGCATTTGCAGCTGCCTTTCCCTTTTGAGCCGTTCGGCCCTGACGATGCATGCCAGATCATGGATTGCATCATCAAGAATGCGGTTAATAATAACATAGTCAAACTCGTTTATATGGCTGACTTCTTCACGAACCGCTTTCAAACGACGCCGGATGACATCAGCCGTATCTTTGTTCCGCGCACGCAATCTCTCCTCCAGCGCGCTCGCGGAAGGCGGTAAAACAAAAATTCCGATGGATTGCGGAAAAAATTTGCGCACCTGCGCCGCACCCTGACAATCAATCTCCAGAACAATATCCTGACCGGATTGCATTGTCTCGCTGATCCAGTACTGCGAAGTACCGTACCAGTTGCCATACACTTCCGCGCTTTCCAGAAAATCCCCGCTGACCTGCATCTTTTCAAACTGTTCACGACTGACAAAATAGTAGTCACGACCATCTACTTCACCCTCTCGTGGAGGCCGGGATGTATAGGAAACCGATAAGCGAAGACCGGGATCGTTCCCGAGCAAGGCGCTGACCAGACTGGTTTTACCTGTTCCCGAAGGCGCTGTAATGATGAATAAACAACCGGTGCACATAACCATTTCAGTTTTAACTGTCAAAACTTCTTACCGAACATGCTGCTAAAATCTGCCGCGCTTTTTAAAATAGTGTTGATGATATGCTTCAGCAGGATAAAACTGATCAGCCAGTGAAATTTCGGTCACAATAGGCGACCGCCAGCGTCCGCTATTTTGCTGTTTGTCCCGTGATACACGGGCAGCTGCCAGCTGATGCGGTGTGAAACAGTAAATCACGGAACGGTACTGCGACCCAATGTCCGGTCCCTGTCTGTCTTTGGTTGTAGGATCGTGACACTGCCAGAACGCATCGAGCAAATCATCCATCGACAACCGGGCTGTATCATACTCAACCAACACCACTTCGGCATGGCCTGTGTCGCCGCTACAGACCCTTTCATACGTCGGATTCGCGACATGACCGCCTGAATAACCGCACGTGGTGTTCACAACGCCGCTGATACGGCTGAATGCCGACTGCACACCCCAGAAACAACCCGCGCCAAAAATAATGCTTTCCACTGGAATTATATGTAATTACGTCATTTTGTGATGAATGCTCCGGCGCTATCGCGCCGGATAAAGATTACTGCCGCGCTTTCCGCGCCATATCGATTACTTTTTCGAGCGTATTCACCATATCTTGTGGCGTACCGCCCGATTTTCCGGAGATCATATATTTGCCCTCAACCACCAGTATGGGCACGCCGCTTAACTGATACTGCTGCATCATCTGCTTTGATCGGGCGATCTGATTCTGCATGGTAAACGAATGGTAAATTTTCACGAACTTATCCTTATCGATGCCCTGCTTCTCTACCCACCCGAATAATGTAGCTTCATCGTTTAAATTGATTTTTTCACGGTGAATCGCATCGTAGATTTTATCGTGCATATCATCCATTCCGCCCATTGTTTCCAGCGTGTAATATATTTTCGCGCCAGGCTCCCAGTTGCCTCTGAATATCGCCGGCACATAACGGAAATCGACATCAGCCGGCTTGTTCTTCAGCCAGCTTTTCAGTGGCAGATGGAGATTATTGCAGTGCGGACAGCCATACCAGAAAAACTCGACAACTTCGATCTGCGCCTTATTCTGAGTCGGTTGAGGATTCGCAAGCACTTTATAGTCCTGACCTTCGACAGGAGCGGCGTAAACAACACTCGCCATGCCATACAAGCCTGCCATCAGCAGAACTGACAAAGCAACGGCAAATTCTTTCAGCTGTTTCATAATACCCCCCACTCTATACATCATTAAACCATCACCGATTGACATTTATCGCGTCTTGATCAGTTGCGCGTCAATACCATTTTCTCTCAAAGTGACATGTACGGTATCCACCTGCGTCTTCTGCATAAACGGGCCGACACGAACGCGGTACCAGACACCTCTTTCAGCCAGATCAACCGATTGCACGGAGGCGATCATACCCAGGAACGCCAATCTCGCCTTGAGGTTATCCGCCTCGGCATGACTCCGGAACGACCCGACCTGGAGATAGTAGTTTTCCGTGGCAACAGGATTGCTCGGCCTGCTCTGCGGCATGGCGGGCGGTGATGGTGAAATCATCAATTGCGGTTCTGGCTGAGGCTGTACTTGTGGCGCAGTTTGCCGCGGAATTTCCGGTTGCGGTTGCAATCTCGCAACTTCCTGAGGCTTTTCGATGGGCTGAGGTTTTTCAACGGACCGGGGTTTTTCGATCTGTTGCGGCGCTTCATAATCCATGACATCGGTACCCTCGCTGGACAGAATGTCATAAAAATCAAACCGCGTTCTTGGTTCCGCCGTGGCAACGGTTGTATCCTCATTTTCGGGTTTACTGTCTGTCTCCCCGGTTTTGGAATCCGTTTTCTCAACGACCTTTTCCTTTTCGTTCGCCATATCACTTGCAACACTCTGTTGCTCATTGATAAAAGGACTCGGCGCATTTTCCAGGTAAAACCATATACCAATGGCACTGACAATACCCAGCGTGAAGCCAATAAAAATTCCCAGCATCAGATTGCCCTTGCTGTCCGCTGATGCCGAAGACTGGCGGGACTTATAATCGCGGCTCATGAATATCCTGTTTTAACGTCTAAATTTACATTTTTTCCGGTGCATTGACACCCAGCAATTCCAATCCACTTTTCAGCACATGCCTGATTGATGTCACCAGCGCAAGCCGTGCTTCCATGATCGGAACTTCCGGCACCAGAAAATGCGTTGAATTATAATAGCTGTGAAATTCACTGGCCAGTTCGCGCAGGTAAAACGCGATCACATGTGGCGACAGCTCCTGCGCCGCTGTCTCAATGATATCCGGAAAATCAATCAGGCATTGAAGCAAGGCCAGTTCGGCCGGACTGGTCAGCAGACCGGTGTCGGCATCGACCAGCATCGCAGCATCTCCATCCCACTGCGCCAGCACGCTGCAGATCCGCGCGTGCGCATATTGCACATAATACACCGGATTTTCATTGCTTTGCGATTTAGCCAGATCCAGATCGAAATCAAGATGCTGGTCGCTTTTACGCATTACATAAAAAAAACGTGCGGCATCATTGCCGACTTCATTACGCAGTTCGCGCAGCGTCACAAACTCACCCGAACGGGTTGACATCGGTGCTTTTATGCCATCACGGTACAGTACCGCAAACTGTACAAGCGCAATCTTCAGGTTGTCCGGATCCTGTTCCAGCGCCTGCAAAGCGCCCTTGATACGGGGAATATAGCCATGATGATCCGCGCCCCAGACATTAATCACCCTGTCAAAACCACGCTCGAATTTATTCAGGTGATACGCAATATCCGAAGCAAAGTAAGTATAGTGACCGTTTTCTCGTTGTACGACCCGGTCTTTTTCATCGCCGAATTCCGTCGAACGAAACCATAATGCGCCATCCTGTCGGTAAAGATGCTTTTTTTCATCGAGCAACCGGACAGCTCTGGCAACCAGTCCATTATCGAACAGTGATTGCTCGGAAAACCAGACATCGAATTCGACGCCAAATTCCATCAGATCGTTACGGCAATCGCCAAGCTGTTCGGTCAGCACAAAATTATGTATATATGCATAATCCTGACCCAGAATTTTTTTTGCGGTGGCGATCATCCGGTCAAGCTGCTCATCCGTACTGATCGCCGTTTCATGCGCTGCTTCTGGCAATCCGTCCAGAAGCAGACCGGGTTGATGTACATAACGGTCGCCATGCGCCTCATAAATCAGCCTGGCCATATCCTTGACATATGCCCCTTGATACGCGTTTTCCGGAAAAGGAATGGAAACCTGATTCAACGCCAGATACCGCAACCATGCCGACAGCGCCAGAATATCCATCTGCCGCCCGGCATCGTTGACGTAAAATTCGCGCGTCACTGAAAACCCGGCTTTTGACAGGACATTCGCCAGGCTTGCGCCAAAAGCCGCGCCACGGCCATGCCCGACATGCAGCGGCCCGGTTGGATTCGCCGAGACGAATTCGACCTGAATTTTTTCGCCGTCACCAAAACTGCTGACGCCATAACTGTCGCCCGACTGTAGAATATGCTTCAAGTAGATGCGTTTGGCGTCATTCCTGATGAAAAAATTGATGAATCCCGCCCCGGCAACCTCAATTCTTTCCACATAAGCTGATTCCGGCATCGCATTAATCAGCATCCCGGCAATCTCTCGCGGACTCTTATGCAGCGCCTTGGCCAGTTGCATGGCAAGATTGCAGGAGTAGTCACCATGACTGGCCTGCTTTGTGCGGGATATTTCAATATACAGCGTACTTTTGATTTGCAGCGTCAGTGCGGCCTGCTGCAGAAGCTGTGACAAATGTATCCTGAAACTGGGCAATTCTGATAATTTCGTCATGACAACGGATTGTATACCTTTCTAATTTTAGGACTATGCGAAATGCGGTGATTGCCGGTCATGCCTTATCGTGATCCGGTCAAATCCAGCTGATTATTGCGTATGGCATCAGACATGAGCGTTTTTAGCGTTTTAAAAATTTCCAGAGATATTTTTAATTATAAACTACTTGGCTGCAATCATTTTCCGCTTTGCTGCCGCTGCCGGTATGTTTCAAACAGGCAGATTCCTGCGCTGACCGAAACATTAAGGCTCTCCACGCTGCCCTGCATGGGAATACGAACCAGCTGATCGCAGGTTTCCCGGGTAAGCCGACGCATGCCTTTTTCCTCTGATCCCAGAACCCAGGCCACCGAACCCTCGACGCGGAAGTTGCTGAGATCGTGCCCGGCATCGTCGGCTGTGCCAAAAATCCAGATATTCCGTTCTTTCAGTTCTCTCAGCGTGCGCGCCAGATTGGTGACAACAATATAAGGCACGGCATCCGCCGCACCGCTGGCTACTTTATGAACGGCCGCTGTCAATCCAACCGCCCGGTCTTTCGGCGCAATCACGGCATGAACCCCGAAAGCATCCGCCACCCGCAGACAGGCGCCAAGATTATGCGGGTCCTGAATGCCATCAAGCACAAGCAGCAGTGCCAGTTCGTTTAAGGTATCAAGCACATCGTCTATGCTCACATAGACGGATTGAGCATCAATCACGGCAGCCACGCCCTGATGACGCCGACTACCGGCCATTCTGTTCAGCCGGTCAGCATCGCAGGCAATCAAAGCAACTTTCCGCGACTCGGCGCCGCTGATCAGACTACGGATGCGCTGATCGTCGCGCCCTTCATCAAAAAAAATTTCCTTAATGCTATCGGGATTCTGGCGTATGCGGCTCGTCACCGCATGAAAACCGAAAATCAGACGTGTGGCGGACATGTCAGAGTGCCTTTAAATATTCAAAGCTTCAAACAGAGAATCAGCAAAAATGGGCAAAATGCGGCGCTGGCAAGAAATCCAGATGCAACATCGGCTTGATGGGTCAGAAAACATTTTTTCTGCGCGACAAAGTATGTTGTAACAAAACCGGGATCTTCAGAGACATCCATTAATTGTATGTTATTACTGTTAAGCCTGACTGCATAACGCATCACAGCGCTTTCAGGATAATTCCGCCGATTTGACTTTTTTCATTCTGGTACTGGCTTTACTCCTGGTTTTGGTTTTGGCTTTAGTTTTGGCTTTAGTTTTGGCCTTAGCCTTGACTTCAATCTGAGGTTTTTCTTTTTGCCTGCTTTTGCCCCCCGTTTTTTTATCGGACGGCATAGCCTGCTTGTCTTCCTCCAGCACAAAGTCAATTTTACGGGTTTCCAGATCAACGCGCACCAATTTAACACGTAGCGGATCACCGATACGATACTGTTTCCCGCTGCGCTCGCCGAGCAAACGCTGCCGTACCGCGTCATAATGAAAATAATCGCTGGGCAATTCCGATACGTGAATCAATCCTTCCACATAGAAATCATTCAGCGCGACGAACAGACCAAAACCCGTCACGGTACTGATAATCGCATCAAAATTTTCGCCGATCCTGTCCTTCATGAAAAAGCACTTGAGCCACGCATCAACATCACGCGTGGCTTCATCAGCGCGTCTTTCGGTCTGTGAACAATGGCGCCCCAGTTCATGCCAGTTGCCAGGCTGGTAACATTCACCCCGTAATACCGCCTTTATGGCGCGATGCGTGAGCAAATCGGGATAACGCCGGATCGGTGAAGTAAAATGCGTATAAGCATCATACGCCAGCCCGAAATGACCGCAATTATCGGGACTGTACACAGCCTGCGGCAATGAACGCAGCATAACGGTCTGCAGCAAAAGCGCATCCGGCCTGTCCTTTATTTTCTGAATTGTTTTAGCATAATCGTTCGCCTTCGGTTTTTTTCTGCCGCTCAACTGCACACCGACTTCCTTGAGAAAATCACGCAGTGCCTCGATTCTGTCAGCCGCAGGTTGCTCGTGGACACGAAACAGCGCGGGATGCCGGTGCTCCTGCAGAAACTCGGCGGCACAGACATTCGCGGCCAGCATGCATTCCTCAATTAAACGATGCGCATCATTACGCTGTACGGGTTCTATTTTCTCAATTTTTCCCTGCGCATTGAAAAACATTCGTGTTTCGGTCGTCTCAAAATCGATTGCGCCGCGCTTGCTTCTCGCTTTGAGCAATACTCTGAACAACTTGTTGAGCGCTTGCAGATGCGGCAGCAACTTGCCATACTTAGTCGCCTGCCTGCCTTCCGGCTCCGCCAGAATATCGGCCACGACCGTATAGGTCAGCCGCGCGTGAGACTTCATCAACGCCGGATAAAAAACATAATCCTGTCTTTCGCCATGCGTATCAAAACGGATTTCGCACACCATGCTCAGACGATTCTTGTTCGGATTCAATGAACAGAGCTCGTTTGACAGCACTTCGGGCAGCATGGGGATGACGCGCTGCGGAAAATAAACCGAATTACCGCGTTTTAAAGCTTCTTTGTCGAATGCATCGTCCGGCGTAACATACTGACTGACATCCGCAATCGCCACGTAGAGTGTATAGCCAGCGCTATCCTGCGCGCAGTACACGGCATCATCAAAATCGCGCGCGGTTTCGCCGTCAATGGTTACCAGCGGCAGCTCGCGGATATCGCGGCGCTCGGCATGGCTGTTTTTGTGCACAACTGTCGGCATGCCGGCAGACAATTGCTCCACTTCCGCCGGAAAAACATGCGGCAGATCATACTTGCGCAAGGCAATATCAATCTCCATCCCGGGATCGGTATATTCACCCAGAATCGACACAATATGACCAATCGGCTTTGCATGTTTGCTCGGCTGCTGAATAATCTCAACAGTGACAACCTGTCCTGCTTTTGCATTCAGCGACTGATCATTCGGTACCAGAATCTCCTGGCTGATGCGTTTGTTTTCCGCCACCACCAGCAAAATGCCATGCTCGATATACAATCGCCCGACAACCTGCTTGTTCACATGCTCCAGCACTTCAACGATGACCGCCTCACGCCGGCCACGTCGATCAACGCCCGATTCCCGTGCAAGCACGCGATCACCATGCAGCACTTTGTGCATTTCTTTTGCGGGCAAAAACAGATCGCCGCCGCCGTCATCATCGGGAATCAAAAAACCGAATCCATCGGCATGGCCCTGTATGGTTCCCTTAATCAGGTCGAGCTTTTCCATCACACAGACATCGCCTTTGCGGTTACGGAAAATCTGCCCTTCGCGCATCATCGCAGCCAGCCGGCGCGTAAAAATTTCCCTTTCGCCTGAATCGATATCCAGTTGCTTCAGCAACT
>JAJSDU010000004.1 GCA_028577615.1 Nitrosomonas sp. | reverse complement strand
CCGGTTTTAAAGGTTTTCCGGCTTTCCGGCTTGACGATGACGAAGTGCGCCAAGGCGTGATTGAATCGTTGCTGCGCCGTTTGCCGCCGCGAAACCGCGAGGACTTTGCCGAGTTCCTGGCGCAACATCGTCTGCCTTGCCCATTCAATTATTCGAATATGGCTTTGCTCGGTTATACCGGTGCACGTCTGCCTAGCGACGGTTTTGCTTTGGTGCCCGATTTTTCACAAAATAGCATACCTTGCGATTATCTGATGGAAGTCGCTGGATTGCGTCATGTGTTTAATGATGTGCAAGCCATTCATGAAGGAGATGCAGTCAATTTTGAGATTGATCATGATAATCCTGTTGATCAGGATGCTTTACAAGTGATCTGCCATGGCCAAAGAATCGGCTACGTCAATCGGGCATTTAAAACGACACTGCATCGCTGGCTTCAAACTAATCGTGTCACGGCCACGGTCGAAAAATGCAATGGCAAACCGGAACGCCCGCTTGTTTATGTGCTGATCAGGGCAAACTGTGCTGTAGTCTGAGAACACACGGCGGCGGCCGTCAAACCAACAGAGGAAGCGCAACGCTTCCTCTGCTATGCGTATCCGCCGGATTACTCAGACGCGTTTTCTGAATTCGTTGTTATGCGGGTCGATTTCGATGCGGTCGCCGATTTCCACGAAGGCAGGCACTGGAATTTCAAAACCCGTACCCTGCAGGCGCGCCGGTTTCATCACCTTTCCGGTGGTGTCGCCGCGCACCGCGGGTTCGGTGTATTCAACCTCGCGCACGATGGTTGACGGCAGTTCGACCGATATGGCCTTGCCATTATAAAACGTGACCTGGCAGACATCTTCCATGCCGTCGATGAGATAGTTCAGGACATCCTGCATGTTGTCCGCCTCCACTTCGACCTGGTTATAATCGGCATCCATGAACACATAGAGCGGGTCGGCGTAGTAGCTGTAGGTGCAGTCCTGACGATCCAGCACAACCACGTCGAATTTTTCATCCGCTTTATAGACGGATTCCGTGGTTGAATCGGAAAACAGGCTTTTCAGCTTCATCTTGACCACAGATGCGTTACGTCCGGATTTTGTGAACTCAGCCTTCTGTACGACCATAGGATCGTTTCCTATCATCACAACATTTCCTGAGCGTAGTTCCATTGCGGTTTTCATAGTTTTTCCTGCGAATAATGGTTATAAACAAGACATTGCGCCATCTGTTCCGTGCGCGGCGGGCTTTCAGAAAAACGGGAATTATAGCTGATTTCCGGCAAACTGCACCAGATTGAACGCCAGATCATGCTGCGCCGCCAGCGTCTGCCGCCAGGCTGCGTTGCCCCCCTCCAGCACCGGAAAGCAATCGCGGTAATCCTGCCATGCCGATGGCCCGATTTCCGCCATGCCATTCCAGCCATGCCAGAATTTTCGTAAGGCATAGACCACATTTTCCGGCATTTGTTTCGTATATATCCGTAGAAAAGCATCGAGCTTCTTCCAGTGCGCCTGTTCCGACTGCGGATAGATATGCCAGACAAACGGTTTTCCCGCCCATTGCGCCCGCACGAAAGAATCCTCTCCGCGCACGAAATTCAGGTCGCAGGCCCAAAGTAATGTGTCGTACTGTGTCTGCTCCAGAAAGGGGATGATTTTGACCGATAACCGCCCCGATGTGATCACATTACCGGAATGCGCCAACCGGGCGCTCAGTATGGCGGCCACCTGATCCGCGATCCGGCCTTGCGGCACGATCAGAAAAACCGGCGTTGGTGATTGCGTCCAGATGGCGATCAGTTCCTTCAGCGGCGCATGTTCATAGCAGAACAGCGATACGCGGCATTCCCGCGCCGCACGCTCGGGCGCGCCGATGGATCGCCAGAATTGCTGCGCTTTTCGTTCATCGAAGTCAGCTCTGCGCCGGATAAGATCGTTTTCCCGCAGCAGCCCGCCGGTGCCGGGAACGAAACCGGGGAAAAAGAATGTTTTTGTCAACGGCAGGCGCGGATGCGGCGAACGCAGTCCGTGGTACGCCGGCACCCAGTCTTCGGCGCTCAGATAGTCCAGGTTAATCCATACGGGCGCGCGAGACTTGCGGGTCATCGCCATGACATAAGCGTCCGGCAGCGTGCACGCAAACATTTCCAGGACAACGTCTCCCGGCGCGCATTCCGGAAAAGGCGACAGCCAGTGGCAGATTTCAATGTTCCGGAAAAGCTGTCGCGGCAGATCGGGCTTGATCTGCGGCGCCATGCGCGCCAGACTGTTCAGGTCATCCACCCACAATCTTACCGTTTGCCGATAATCATGCTGCAACTGGCGCGCAAGCCGCCAGCTCACACCGATATCACCGAAATTATCGATCACATGGCAAAAAATGTCCCACTGAACACTCCTGCTGAATGGCGACGCTGGACACGCGTTGTCAGGCATCAGACAATCTTCCACGCACTGAATGCACTAAGCACGTTAAACACATCACCCTATGGCAACAGGCGATCCAATGGAAAATTAATTTTTCGAACATGGCGGATGTCTGCTATTGGAAATGTTGATTATTTCAGTGTTTCACTGCGCAATACCTTGATCAACCCGATACATCCCAGCACCAGTAGAATGCTGTGCGGCAACCCCGCTGAAATGGATACCGCCTGGAGCGCTTGTAAACCACCGGCCAGCAACAGCACGGCTGCCGCCGCGCCTTCCGAAATACCCCAGAAAACCCGGTTGGCCACCGGCGGGTTAGGATTGCCGCCGGTTGTGATCATGTCGTCGACAAATGAACCGGAATCAGAGGACGTAATAAAAAAAATAACCGCCAGTACAATTCCGGCCCATTGCATCATCGGCGCCCAGGGTAAGTGATCCAGCAGAATGTGCAGCGACAGGGCGACATTGTCCATGACTGGCTCCGCCATGCTGCCATAATGTTTCTCCATGTAAAGTCCCGTGCCGCCGAACACCGCAAACCACACGAAATTGACGAGTGACGGAATGAGTAATACAAATCCGACAAATTCCCGAATGGTACGTCCTTTGGATATGCGCGCGACAAAAATGCCAACGAAGGGCGCCCATGAGAACCACCATCCCCAGAAGAATAATGTCCATTGCGATTGCCAGTCGCTATCCGGTCGATTGTCCAGCCACAAACTGGCAGGCACGAATTTCTGCACATAATCGGCAAGCGTCGAGAAGAAAGCGGCGATCTGATAAAGGGTTGGCCCGGCGACAAACACGAAAACCAGAAACAGACTCATCAGGAAACAGTTCAGTATGCTCAGGTAACGAATGCCTTTTGACACGCCGCTGGCCGTGGAAAAAGTGGCCGCAGCGGTTATCAGCGCAATAATCCATACCTGCACCGAAGTTGAATAATCCACAGCAGCTATATGACTCAACCCCGCGTTGATCTGCATTGCACCTAGCCCAAGCGAAGTGGCAACGCCAAGCAGTGTGCCGACGGTACAGAATGCATCGGTTGCATGTCCCAGCCAGCCATGCACGCGCGCCCCGAAAAGCGGATACAGCAATGTCCGTGGCGCCAGTGGCAAATCATGCCGGTAATGCAGCAGCCCGATAGACAATCCAAAAACGACGTAAATCGCCCAGGGATGCAATCCCCAGTGGAAGAAGCTGAAACGCAGGGCTTCCGCAGCAGCCTCGCGGCTGAGCGGATCAGCTGTTGGCGGTTCATGATAATGATAAAGCGGTTCCGCTACGCCCCAGAACACCAGCCCCATGCCCATGCCTGCGGCAAACAGCATGGCCAGCCAGGCGGTGTATGAAAACTGCGGTTGATCATCCGGCTTGCCAAGCCGCAGGCAGCCGTAGCGGCTGAACAGCAGCCAGAGCGCACAGACGACCAACGCTGCCGTGATGGCAATATAAAACCAGTCAAAATGCTGCGTGATTGCAGAGAGCGCGCTGCCGAATAACCGCGCGGCAGCCTGACTCCAGATTCCGGCAAAAAGGATGAATGCAACGCTGAGCGCAGCAGCGGTAAAAAATACCGGCGGCAGTATGCCTTCACGCCAGTCTTTTAACATTTGCATACAACGCGTGGAGTATTTTTCCATAAGCAATTATCCAAGTCATTCTCAATCCGTAGTATTTTGAATTGAGCGTACCCGGAAATATCCAGACAGGCATTCAAATCAGGTGTGCATGGATGCCCGTTTTTTATTGTAACAGAGCACACTCCGCGGGAAGCGGCAATGAAGCCGCTTTAAATCAGCAATGTTTAAGAACTCTTGCTGCAAGATGACAGTCTGTACAATTTTTGACCGGGAAAAACGCAACCGGTCTGTGTGCAGAATACGATTTGAGGTGATTATTAGGCGCTAAAAAAACAGAAATTCAGAAACATGCAGCTATGCCCGGATAGCTGAGCATCAGCGAACCAGGCTTCTAGGGCTGGGCGAGCAGTTGTTCGATGACGCGTTCCTTGTAATCAATCTGTCCAAAGGAAGTGTTCTGTAATTCACCCTTTCTGTCAAAAATCAGCGCGGATGGCGTACCTTGCAGCGCAAAACGCTCGAATGTCTCTGCTTTCATGATCTTCTGTTCCATAAACGTGCGTACCTGATGCAAAATTGATCGCTGCTGTTCTTCCGGCAATCGGTCAAATTGCGATAACAACTTGCGCGAATAGGCCAGTACGCGTTCATCCGTGACCGGTTCGTTATCCGCCACGACGCGATCCATGGCCACTGCGAAAGGAAGCTTCCAGGGCAACTTGCCAGCATCGATCAGCAATCCGCGCTGACCCAGCGCCTTGTATGTTTCACCGATCACTTCACCAGCATTTACCAGCAATTTTAAGTTATCCAGTGTATTCTTATCATAATCCTCAAACGCGGTCGCCAAGCCAATAACCTCCAGACCCTTGTCATGATATTTTTCATACAGTTGAATGGCAGCAGGCAAAGCATACAGAAAACAGCCCGGGCAATTGACCTGAAACACTTCGACCAGGACAACAGAACCCAAGAAGCTATTCAAGTCAGCAGGACCGCCTTGAACCCACGTATCCACTGATACATCCGAAAGTTTGAGATTATTCATCTATTTCTGACTCTTTTAAGAAAAGATTAATCAACAAAACATCATGGAATTTACAAAAGTTATTGAATTCAAAGTGTTTATCCATATTCCATGGCCAGCCAGGTCAGTACAGACCCTTTTTATTCAAAAGGATGACGCAATACAATGGTATCGTCCCGGTCGGGTCCGGTCGAAATCATATCAATCGGTGTTTCACAAATTTCTTCGATACGTTTTAAATAATTCCGGGCTGCTTCGGGCAACCGGTGAAATTCTCTAATGCCTGCTGTATTTTCAGACCAACCTGGAATTTCTTCATAAACCGGCTCGCAAAGATTCAAATCCTCGGCGCCCACTGGCAGTACTTCCGAATAATCGCCATTCGCCAGTTTATAGCCGATGCCGATATTCAGTGTTTCCACGCCATCAAGAACGTCGAGCTTGGTGATGCAAAATCCGGTTACACCATTGATTTGTATGGATCGCTTCATGGCGACCGCATCAAACCATCCGCAGCGCCGCGGACGGCCGGTTGTTGATCCAAATTCATGGCCTCGCGCCGCCAGATGACTGCCGATTTCATCTTCCAGTTCGGTTGGAAAAGGACCGGAACCGACACGCGTGGTATAAGCCTTTGTAATACCCAGGATATACTGCAACATTTGCGGACCAACGCCACTTCCCGTCCCTGCGGCGCCGGCAATACAGTTACTCGATGTCACAAACGGATAAGTGCCATGGTCGATATCCAGCAATGCACCTTGTGCGCCTTCAAATAACAGATTATCACCGGCTTTGTTGGCATTGAATAACAATTGCGGCACATCGGCAATCATGGGTTTTATACGTTCGGATTGTAAAACCGCTTCATCGAGTGTTTTTTGAAAATCGACGACTGGCGCATTAAAATAATTTTTTAAAACAAAATTATGATAGTCCAGCATCTCTCCCAATTTAGCAGCAAACCTGTCCCTGTGAAACAAATCCTGCAACCGTATGGCCCTCCGGGCGGCCTTATCTTCATAGGCTGGTCCTATCCCACGTCCGGTGGTTCCTATTTTATCCGCGCCGCGAGCGGTTTCTCGCGCCTGATCCAGTGCCACATGACAGGGCAATATCAAAGGACATGCTTCACTGATGCGCAATCGCTCCGTAACATTGATGCCCATTTCTTCAAGCATTCCAATTTCCCTGAGCAGTGCTTCGGGCGAAATAACCACACCGTTTCCGATATAACAGGTTACATCACCGCGTAGAATACCCGACGGTATTAGATGGAGAATCGTTTTTTTATCACCGATCACCAGCGTGTGACCAGCATTATGCCCGCCCTGGAAACGGACCACGCCCTGCGCATGATCAGTCAACCAGTCCACAACCTTTCCCTTGCCCTCATCGCCCCATTGCGTGCCGATCACCACAACATTCTTAGTCATCACTCTAATCTCGTATATACCTTACCGTCCAAAAGCTAAATTTTCTCGACAACCCATTCGCCGCCGCGTTGCACCAGTTGTCTATCGCAATTCAGTGTTTTTTGTGTTTGTTCTGGCAATTCCACAATGACAATATGACCGGCACTGCGCAATTGCGCTATCGCACTATCCAGTGCTTTGTTTTTTTTCTGATAGGGCGCAGAGATACCCATCGGATAAGGCTTTTTATCAACCAATCTGGACAATTCGCGCAGATCCAGACTAAAACCGGTTGCCGGTCTGGCTCTTCCAAATGCTTTTCCAATTTCATCATAGCGTCCGCCGAGCGCTATCGCGTTCGAACAGCCATCAGAATAGGCCGCGAAAACTATGCCGGTATGATAGTGGTAACCGCGCAAATCCGACAAATCAAAAGCCAGTGTGTCAATCAGAGACTCCAAGGCATCGCCTGCTTTTTCTAACTGATTCAAAGCCAAAGCAATCTCTTTATGCGGCGGTAATTTCTCTTTTGCGATTCGTAAAATTGATTTGTCGCCGTAGAGCTCCGGCAGTAACAACAATGCTTCACCCGTATTTTTCTTTAATCCCGTACACAGCGTGCGTAAAGCCGCCATATCCTTGTTCTGCAAAATAGCGAACAACTCTGCTTCCACTTCCTGGGAAATATGCGCATTTTTTATTATTCCTCTAAAAACCGCAACATGGCCCAGATCAACGTGGAGTTTACTTAGACCGGATTTCGCCAGACATTGGATCATCAACTGCTGAATCTCAAGATCGCTTTCCAGTCCCTCATGACCATAAAGCTCGGCGCCAACCTGTAAGGGTTCTCGCGTTTGGGTCAAGCTGGTTGGCACGGTATGTAACACGCTATTCGCATAACAAAGTCTCGTTATACCTTCACAATTCAGCAAATGCGCATCGATTCGCGCCACCTGAGGCGTCATATCGGCCCGCAATCCCATCATGCGCCCACTCAATTGATCAATCACTTTAAACATTTGCAGATCCATATCGCTGCCGCTTCCGGATAAGAGTGACTCGACAAATTCAAGCAGTGGCGGGGAGACAAGACGATAACCATGCGCCGTCAGCAAATCGATCATGCTGCGCCGCAACATCTCAATGTGATATGCCTCAGCAGGAAGAATATCCTCAATATATTCGGGCAGCAACCAATTACGCATGGTGGTTAAACAATAAGATCAGACAAGGTTTAAGAGGGGATTATTGAGAAATCAACTGAATATGAGAAACAACGCCAGGCCGACCAGCATGGAAGTCAAACCAATAAAGCGTATTTGACCGTCATGAAGCTCGGTCATCTTCTTAAACGCTTCACGCCATGCCTGAGGGGATAAAAAAGGAAGAACACCTTCGATAATCAACATTAATGCAAATGCCATTAGAAAAGTATCCAGCATCTTGCTTTTCCATCTCCTGTATAGATTACTTTCACAGAACCCTACTTACTACATAAGTCCAGCAAAGAATAATCTTTAGATACGCTTGCGGGCGTATTGAAAGGTCATGTAACAGATTTCCAATCTAAATCCTGAATATAGAACAGAAATCAATGTCAGAACTGAAATTGATTTGGCGCACCGGGGCATGCATCGACAGATGCGCCAAATCAATTTCTAATTACTTGCCGGGTTCTTCAAGTACTTGAAGAAATCCGACGTGGGATCGAGTACCAGCATATCATTTTTATGTTTGAATGCATTTTTATAGGCGTCCATACTGCGCCAGAATGAATAGAATTCCGGATCTCCTTTGAAAGCTTCCGCGTAAATTGCTGCGGCTTGTTTATCGCCATCACCCATCGTCTTTTGCGCTTCACGATAAGCTTCAGCTAAAATCACCTCGCGCTGGCGATCTGCATCCGCACGAATTTTCTCGGATTCTGCACCACCGATTGAACGTAGCTCATTCGCCACACGCTTACGCTCCGCTTCCATTCTGCGATAGACAGATTCACTGACTTCCTGCGGCAAGTCCACACGCTTCAAGCGTACGTCGATAACTTCCACACCAATTTTTCGCGCATCCGAATCCGCCCTTTGCCGCATAATTTCCATGATGACATCCCGCTCACCGGATACAACATCATGAACTGTACGGTTACCAAATTCATCACGCAGGCTTGAATTTATGGTTTGAGCCAGTCGTATCTGCGCCAGACTTTCATCACCCCGCACACTGATAAAATATTGTCGCACATCGACAATACGCCACTTCACAAACAAATCAACAAGTACATTCTTTTTCTCGGATGTAATAAAGCGCTCAGGTTCCTCTGTATCCATCGTAAGAATACGCTTTTCAAAATAGCGAACATTCTGCGCGATAGGGATTTTGAAATACAAACCGGGTTCAGTTTTAACATCAACAACCTCACCTAACTGAAACAAAATCGCTTGCTGTCTTTCATCTACAATATAAATTGCTGTTGTAGCAAGAAAAAAACCGACTACGGCGACTCCCATCAAAATGGATGTTAAACTTTTCATTTATCTTACCTCCCTTTCACGCCCGCGAAATGTTTCTCGAGCACGCATATTACTATCCGGTATCACTTCCTGAATCACCGGTGATTGCATCTGCGTTGCAGACGGCATGGGATTCGATCCGCTCGCACCGATTAACTTATCCAGAGGCAGATACAGTAAATTGCCTGCACTTTGCTGATCCACCATGATTTTGCTTGTGCTGGTCAATACTTGCTGCATCATATCAAGATATAAACGTTCGCGCGTAACACCTGGCGCCTTGCTATATTCCTCCAGGATCTGGCTAAAACGGCTTGCGTCACCTTCTGCGCTTGCGATGACACGTTCCCTGTAGCCTTGAGATTCTTCAATCAAACGTGCAGCATTACCTCTTGCCCTTGGAATCACATCATTTGCATAAGCCTGACCTTCATTCTTTTGACGCTCTCTATCCTGACCTGCTTTAACCGCATCGTCAAATGCGGCTTGAACCTGCTCAGGCGGCTGGGCGTTCTGCATTGTTACTCTGCTGATGGAAATGCCAATCTGGTATCGATCGAGAATTTCCTGCATTAGAACTGTTGCGGCAGACGCAACCTGTTCACGACCTTCATACAGAACAAAATCCATTTTGCTTTGACCGATAACCTGTCTGATCGCTGTTTCCGCTGCCTGTAATACAGCATCATCAGGCTCTCTGTTATTAAACAGAAAATTCTCTGGATCATTCAGGATATATTGCACGGCAAACTGGATATCGATGATATTCTCATCATCCGTCAGCATTAACGCCTCTCTTAATACTTTACTGCGTACGTTATTCCGATAGCCAATTTCAACGGTACGCACCTGGCTGACATTCACAATTTCCACCTGTTCAATCGGATAAGGCATGTGCCAGCGCAAGCCTGCTTGCGTCGTATCAACATACGCGCCAAATCTCAGTACCACGCCACGATGACCTTCACTGACGATATAGAAACCGCTACCAACCCATACAATCAGCAACAAAACGAGTATAGCGATAATACTGCCACTGCTGTATTGCCTTGGCTCCTTGTTGCGAGGACTTCCCCCATCGTTACCGCCTTTGCCTTCCTTTCCGCCAAAAATGGTATTGATTTTCTTATTAACATTACGCAAAACTTCATCCAGATCGGGCGGCCCGGAGTCGCCTTTATTTTTTCCCCATTGAGGATCATTTAAACCCATAATTCTTCCTGTTTTATTTGTTCAAAATATAACTTACACCGTAGCACTATTACGCTTCATTTTGTCGAATTCCATCGACTTCCCGTCCAACGGCTCAGGTCCTTTTGAAACAGCCTCAGTCAAGGCCTGCCTTATAAATTCCAAACCTTCACCCGTTTTTGCACTTAACCGTATGCGCGCTATTCTACCATATTCATTCCGCACAATACCCGCTCCCCCGTCCGACATATCACTCAAATCAATCTTGTTCAAGATCAATATTTGAGGAACGCTTCCAGCGCCAATCTCCACCAGTATCCGGTTAACTTCGGCTATCTGTTCATCCCGATTGGAACTGTGTGCATCAACAACATGAAGCAACAAATCGGCCTGAGTAGTTTCTTCAAGCGTGGCACGAAACGCAGCAATGAGTGTATGCGGCAGCTCCTGGATAAAACCAACGGTATCAGAAACCACAACAGACCCGCAATCCGGCAGATACAGCTTTCTTGTTGTTGTATCCAGCGTTGCAAATAACCGATCCGCTGCGTAGGTTTCCGCCCTTGTCAATCGATTAAATAATGTCGACTTCCCCGCATTGGTGTAGCCGACGATAGAAACCGACAAAATACGGGAGCGCTGCCTTGAGCGGCGTTGCACTTTACGCTGACATTGCAAGCTAAGCAATTTTTCTTTGAGTAACTTCACACGCTTTCTTAACAGCCGCCGATCAGTTTCCAGCTGTGTTTCACCAGGACCGCGCAAGCCTATACCGCCCTTTTGCCGCTCCAAATGAGTCCAACCGCGCACCAGACGCGTTGCCAGGTATTCCAACTGGGCTAACTCAACCTGTAATTTTCCTTCATGGCTTTTAGCACGTTGCGCAAAAATATCCAATATCAGACTCGTGCGGTCAATTACAGGCACATTCAGGAACTGAGTCAAATTACGTTGCTGTGCAGGTGTAAGTTCATGATTAAAAATCACCATGTCACTCTCTGTAGCCACGAGCAATTTGGCAATTTCATCAGCTTTTCCGCTGCCCACATACATCTTGGGATCGGGATGCGATCTTTTTCCTTCAATGACTGCCATCACATCAATCTGATCGCTTTCTGCCAGCTGCTGAAGTTCTTTCAGGCGTTCCGAATATTTCCCTTCATTCAAATCCAAGCTTACTAGAATAGCCTTATTTGATTTTTGGGATATATCAATCCCCGATGTCTCAGACATCAGGTATCACGCGCTTCTGGATTTTCAAACGGAATCGTAACTGCTTTTGAAGGCACCACTGTTGATATTGCATGCTTATACACCATTTGAGTTACCGAATTTTTTAGCAGCACTACATATTGATCAAATGAATCGATATGACCCTGCAATTTGATTCCATTGACCAAATAAATTGAAACCGGAATGTGTTCTTTGCGCAATATGTTTAGAAATGGATCTTGCAGCAACTGTCCCTTGGTACCCATGCGTAGCTCCCTGTTCTAATTATTGGTTATAGGAGTAATGACTCTACTTGATTTTAAAAATCAAATCCAGTATTCGGCCTGATATTTTTTATCAATTTGCTCATTTGACTACCGAAATCATCGAACTATCCGGATCGATCGCCTGAAGATGATCCGGATAGTTTCTACCAGCAGCAGTCTTCTTTCTTTTAAATAACAAATCAGGAATTGACTCTAAAATGGCTGCGGTCTTGGCGTGTCATTGTTGGAAGGTGGCAGTATCGGCAATTTGATATCCGGCTGTTCACCTGTCAGGGTTTTCAGAAATGCAACAATACTGTCAATTTCTTTTTTATTGAAATCACGATCAAGCTGCAATTTACCCATCGTTTTTACCGCTTCTTCCAATGTCCATACCGCACCGTCGTGGAAGTACGGATAGGTTAGTTCAATATTGCGTAATGTTGGTACTTTAAATACATTCAAATCAGTATCTTTTCCAGTCACTGCTTTACGGCCTTCGATTTTGCTGTCCGTTTTATAAGGATGGTGCACACCGAATTTTTGGTAAAGCGCCCCTCCCACAGCCGGACCGTTGTGACACCCTGTGCATCCGCTGCTCTTGAATAACTGATACCCTTCCAACTCCTGTTTGTTCAACGCTCCCTTATCGCCTTCCAGCCATTTATCGAAACGTGACCCCGGTGTAACCAGCGTATCTTCAAACGCGGCGATGGCGGTAGTAACACGATCAATATCCACTTTATCCGAGCCGAATGCCTTTTCAAATTTAGCCCGATATTGCGGAATAGAATTAATGACACTTACTGCAAGCTCGTGCGTAGATGCCATTTCTCCAGGATTTGCAATCGGACCACCCGCCTGTTCTTTCAAATCTTTAGCACGGCCATCCCAAAATTGCGCCAGATTCATTGTTGCATTTAATACGGTAGGCGCGTTAATTGGCCCCTGTTGCCACGCATGTCCGATAGATGTTGGAATATTATCAGTGCCGCCCATGCTCAGGTTGTGACAGGAATTACAGGATATCCAGCCTGATTTGGATAAACGTGGATCGAAAAACAGCATTTTACCGAGTTCCACCAACTCAGGTTTTTTTGATTTAACCGCTTTGATAGGCTGTATCGGTTCATTTTCATTGGCTGACACATTGATCGAGGTGACAAGCGCGCCAATTGATAGCAACGATATCACCAGAGTACGTACCATCATCAACATTCTCCCTAAAAAACGGCTGTTAATGGCGCAGCCGATTACGCCTGATGAAACAAACATCCCATTTAAATGGGAATTCCCTAAAAAAGGAACCACATGACTCCTGACTCGAACAATTGTCGCTCTAAAAATAAGAACATACATTAACGCCGATCGCTTCATCAGTTACTGTGCCTGCTGCTTTTACTCTGCAAACTTGAAATGCTGTACAGACAAAGTAATCAATGTAAAGCCTGATTTTCTCTCCCGAGCACAAACCGGATTTATATTTTACGCTTATTTCTGTGCAACCTTGTCCGGAACATCATGCAATAAACTTGACAGCTCTGTTAACGCCTGTTTATATACCTTGCGCTTGAATTCAACAACTGTATCCAATTCAACCCAGTAATGATTCCATCGCCAGGCATCAAACTCAGGGTGTGCACTTTTTCGCAAGGACACATCGCTGTCCCGGCCTATCAGACGCAGCAAGTACCAGATTTGTTTCTGCCCCTTATAGTTTCCGCGCCATTCGCGCCTGATCCATTTTTCCGGAACTTCATAACGCAGCCAGTCACGTGTACGGCCAACAATCTTAACATGATTCGGAAGCAAGCCTATTTCCTCGGTCAGTTCCCGATACATTGCCTGCTCCGGACTTTCTCCCGATTTTATCCCGCCCTGAGGAAATTGCCAGGAATTTTGCCTGATTCTTTTACCCCAAAAAACTTCATTTCTCGAATTCAGCAGGATAATACCAACGTTTGGACGATATCCATTACGGTCAATCATGTTAAAAAATCCATTTGACCCATTAAAATATAAATTTTTTCATACTTTTTTACAGAATAGAAGTGCCACTAACATAATCGATTGAACCAGCACTTTCCACATCCGAATTCTAATATCCATTACTTTCAATTTTAATTCTTTCCTGCGAGACTTAACCATACTTGAACCAAGATTTCAAGGTAGAATTGCAACCCTTCTTTATTCACTGATGGAACCAAGCATGCGTGTCTCGCAATTTTTTATTTCGACACTTAAAGAAGCGCCCGCTGAGGCCGAACTGATCAGTCACAATCTTATGCTGCGTGCAGGACTCATCAAACGCCTTGGCAGCGGATTATATACCTGGATGCCGCTTGGTTTAAGGGTATTGCGAAAAGTAGAACATGTTGTCCGGGAAGAAATGAACAGCAGCGGCGCTATAGAATTGCTCATGCCCGCCATACAACCCGCTGAACTATGGCAGGAATCGGGACGCTGGGAGATCTTTGGACCGCAAATGTTGAAAATAAAAGATCGCCATGCGCATGACTTTTGTTTCGGCCCGACGCACGAGGAAGTCATAACTGATATTGTACGGCGTGAAATAAACAGTTATCGACAACTGCCGCTTAATTTCTACCAGATTCAGACAAAATTCCGTGATGAAATTCGCCCACGTTTTGGCGTCATGCGTGCACGGGAATTTCTGATGAAAGATGCTTATTCCTTCCATGCCGACATGAATAGTCTGGAAGAAACTTATCAATTGATGTTTCAGGCATACAGCCGCATTTTTACACGACTGGGTTTAAAATTCCGCGCGGTCACCGCCGACACCGGCGCAATTGGCGGCAGCGGTTCACATGAATTTCATGTTCTGGCTGATTCTGGTGAAGATGCCATCGCATTTTGCCCAGATTCTGATTATGCTGCCAATATTGAACTGGCGACATCACAACTCTCTGCTAACGCCTCGCAGCAAGAACCATTTAACGAAATACAGAAAATAGAAACACCCGATCAAAAATCCTGTACTGGTGTCGCTGAATTTCTAGGCATTCCTTTATCAAAAACTGTCAAAACTCTGGCAGTAACAGCCGGCGGCAAGCCTTATCTGCTGCTATTACGCGGAGACCATCAACTGAACGAACTCAAAGCCAGAAAGATTCCATTTCTGGTTGATTTCGAAATGGCCAGCGAAGAAACCATTTTGAATGTGACTGGTACTATTCCAGGCTTTATAGGACCAGTCGGATTAGACATGGAGATTATTGTCGACCCCGCCGTAACGGAAATGCGCAATTTCGCTTGCGGCGCAAATGAAGCCGGATTTCACTATATTAATGTTAATTTTGGCCGTGACCTCAAAGCACCACGACATGTTTTTGATATTCGTAATGTTTGCTCAGGCGATCTTTCGCCGGATGGCAAAGGTACGCTGGAAATCTGCCGCGGCATTGAAGTCGGGCATATATTTAAATTGCATACAAAATACTCGCAGCGCATGAAGGCAAACTATTTGAATGCAACGGGACAATTGCAAAATTTTGAAATGGGGTGTTATGGCATCGGTATTTCGCGTATCGTTGCCGCCGCAATAGAGCAAAATCATGATGAGCGCGGCATTATTTTTCCAGCAAGCATGGCGCCGTTTCAACTGGCCATTATTCCAATCGGAATGCACAAAAACGATCAGGTCCGCAGAGAAACAGAGAAATTCTATAAGCTGTTTCTTAGCAATGGCATTGAAGTTTTTCTGGATGACCGCAATGAACGCCCAGGAGTCATGTTTGCTGACATGGAACTGATTGGCATACCGCACCGCATCGTCATAAGTGATCGTGGATTAATGCAAACAACCGTGGAATACAAAGGTCGTACCGACCAAGACGCGCAAACAATTCCCTTACATGAAATAGCTTCGTTTATGTTGAAAAAATTATGTACAAACTGATTTTACTCCTTCTCGTTTTATCGCATGCATTCACAGCACAAGCCAATACACAGCACTATGAGAAACTTATCGTCAGTGCACACACCTTTTCATATACCGTGATCAATGACGAGGCCGTTACACATCAGCAATACACCAGCCTAGCTTCAGACGACGATTGGCTGGCTGTCATGAGCGAACGGCTCAAGCGGTTTAAACCGGATCAATACGAACGCGAAGCCTTTTTGCGCACTGTCTATTACGAGGCGAAACGCGCCGGGCTCGATCCGCAACTCATACTTAGCATCATTCAGGTTGAAAGTGGTTTCAAGAAATATGCCATATCACATGCCGGCGCACGCGGTTACATGCAAATCATGCCGTTCTGGGTTGAAACCATAGGAAATCATAAACACAATCTGTTCCATCTACGCGTCAATTTACGTTACGGCTGCATGATTCTGAGACACTATCTGGATAAAGAAAATGGTGATTATTTCCGTGCACTGGGGCGGTATAACGGCAGTCTCGGGCAGTCCTCCTATCCTCAAATGGTTTTCAATTTATGGTTTAGTGTTTGGCATTACTCAAATAACGCTGCATAAAGTAAAGCCTGATCTTATCACCACCTCATCTGGAATCGATGAATGCTTCGATGCTTTCCCGCGTAACGATACCGAGTTTCCGTGCCGCTGGCCGGCCATCCGGATCAAAAAAATAAGTACTCGGCAACATTGAGATATCATCCAGTTGTGACGCGATATGCCTGTTGCCAAGTATTGTCGGATAACTGATTGACATTGCTTTCACAAACTTCATGACTACTTCCGGATCCGAAAATTCCATTGCGACACCGATCACCATGACATCTTTCCGGTTCTCATAGAGTGAAATTAAATCAGGAATTTCCTCCAGACACGGAGGACACCAGGTTGCCCAGAAATTGACAACAACCCAGCGCCCTTGATAATCAGCCAGTGTATGAATCTTACCTTGCGTATCCTTAAACTGGAATGCTCCAGCTTGCGATGCAAGTAGCAACAAAGCGAAGCCAGCTGCAATGCCGATGCTGTGGTTATTTATTTTCCGCATATATCATTCTAAATCATTGCGCTATTGTCAAACCTGCGGATGCTCTCTCTCCAGTTTACTATGCAGTTTGTTCAATGCGCTTAAATAAGCTTTCGCCGACGCCACGACAATATCCGTATCGGCGCCATGACCATTGACGATGCGGCCGGACTTCTGCAGGCGCACGGTTACTTCACCCTGCGCATCCGTACCACTTGTTATATTGTTTACAGAAAATAACTGCAATTCGGCGCCACTTGTCAGCAATTTCTCGATTGCACAAAAGGTAGCGTCAACAGGCCCGCTGCCCTCAGATTCAGCATGCAGTTCATTGCCATCATCGGAGATCACCAGCCTCGCATACGGAATTTCTCCCGTCTCACAATGAATGACGAGCGACAACAAACGATAGCGCTCCTGAAGTACCAGAGCTTCATCGGAAACCAGCGCATGCAAATCTTCATCAAAAATTTCATGTTTTTTGTCCGCCAGTTCTTTAAACCGTAAAAACATATTATTGAGCATTTCTTCCGACTCAAATTCAATACCCAGCTCTTTCAATCGACTCCGGAAGGCATTGCGTCCGGAATGCTTTCCCAGCAGTAACTTATTTGCACCCCAGCCCACATCTTCTGCGCGCATTATCTCGTAAGTCTCTCGATGCTTCAGTACACCGTCCTGATGAATACCCGATTCATGCGCAAACGCATTCGCACCTACGATTGCCTTGTTCGGTTGCACTGGAAAACCGGTTATTCCAGATACAAGCTTACTGGCAGGGACAATTTGTTTCGTATCAATTTTTGTATCGCAGGAGAAATAATCCTGCCTGGTTCGCACAGCCATGACGATTTCTTCAAGGGACGCGTTTCCTGCTCTCTCACCAAGCCCATTAATCGTGCACTCAACCTGACGCGCGCCATGGATGACCGCTGAAAGCGAATTCGCAACCGCCAGTCCCAAATCATTATGACAATGCACTGAAAATACGACCTTATCTGAATTGGGAATACGTTCACGAAGGACACGGATTAAATTACCAAACTGTTCCGGCATGGTGTATCCAACCGTATCGGGGATATTTATCGTAGTAGCGCCCGCATCAATGACCTTTTCGATAATCCGGCATAAAAAATCTATCTCGGAGCGTCCAGCATCTTCCGGAGAAAAATCTATATCATTTGTATATTCACCCGCCCACTTAACCGCTCTAATCGCCTGGTCAATCACCTGCTCAGGCGACATGCGTAATTTATTTTTCATGTGAATAGACGATGTCGCTATGAATGTATGTATGCGTGCAGCACCCGTTCCTTTGAGGGCCTCTCCGGCTCGTCTGATGTCTGATTCAATTGCGCGTGCGAGACCGCAGACTATACTGTCCTTAACTGATTCAGCAACGGCCCTGACAGCTTCAAAATCACCATTGGAAGCAGCGGGAAATCCTGCCTCGATCACATCAACCCCCATCCGTTCCAGTTGCCAGGCAATGCGAAGCTTTTCTTCTTTCGTCATCGATGCGCCGGGGCTTTGTTCGCCATCGCGCAAGGTCGTATCAAAAATAATCAAATGTTCCTGCATCTTTACTCTCCACATCATGGAAGAAAATTAAATCGAGACAAAATCCGCAAATCGGATTTAATTAAGAAAACACAATGAATGATACGATCTTATACTGTGCGCACGTGGCGCAGCAGTCGTTCTGCCTGAGGCGACAGCACATAAGGATGAAACAGCGTGATCCAGGAAACATTACTCATATCGCGAGAATATAATTACTTTTTTCCGTTTATGCAACAGATTGAGCCCGATTTTACCCGGAAGCAATTGTTTCACTTTTCTTTCTATTCTTGAAAAATCGCCAGAATTTGATGAGATATCCGGAAGAAGCGTATCCTGCAAAAAGACAGAACAGCACTACTGGAGGATGACTAGGGATCAACACAAAGAAGAACAGAACCAGTAATAAAATCGTCACAAACGGCACTCTTCTGCGCAAGTTGATTTCCTTGCCGCTGTAGAATGGAATATTGCTGACCATGGTTAATCCGGCAAAAAGCGTAACAATCAAAGCCAGCCACTTGATGTCATTTCCTGCCACATCAAAGTCCAGCGCAACCCATATTAATCCCGCAATCAAGGCCGCGGCGGCAGGGCTCGGCAATCCTTGAAAAAAACGCTTGTCGACGACTTCAATGTTGGTATTAAAACGTGCCAGCCTTAGCGCGGCACATGCACAATAGATGAATGCCACAATCCATCCCCATTGTTCCATTTCCCGCAGCGCCCATTCATACATAATCAACGCGGGCGCTACACCGAATGACACCATATCGGACATACTGTCGTATTCAGCACCGAATTCGCTTTGCGTACCCGTCATTCGTGCGACGCGCCCATCCAGTCCGTCCAACACCATGGCAATCAGTATGGCAATTGCAGCATATTCGAAATTAGCGTTTATCGCTTGAATAATCGCATAAAACCCGGCGAACAATGCCGCAGTCGTAAACAGATTCGGCAGCAGATAGATTCCGCGACGGCGCAGGCGAAATTGATTGACAGGTGCATCAGACTGCGCGGCAGGCTCTGGATGTGTATCAGACATAAACAATGTTAATGCATATGATGAAGCCGTTGATCAATATTTTGCAATAGCTTTCTCTCTTACTGGAAACCAGGCCCTGTACCCGGATATTCAGTTTTAAATCATCGGACACAAATTGCTATTCTCTAAATTCAGCCAGCACCGTTGTAGTTGCATGTACCTTATCGCCGATATTGACATTGATTTTAGTATCCTGCGGGAGATAGACGTCGACACGTGAACCAAAGCGGATAAAACCAAACCGCTGGCCGCGCGAAAGATGATCACCCGGCAGTGCATCACAAAGAATACGTTTAGCAATGAGCCCAGCAACCTGCACACAAGTGACATCCGCACCATTATCCGCTTTAATCCATAAAGCATTACGCTCATTTTCCAAAGATGCCTTCGGTAAATCCGCATTGATGAATTTTCCCGGGAAATACCATTTATCACGTACTTCGCCATCAATCGGGCTTCGATTTGAATGCACATTAAATACATTCATAAAAACACTGACTTTAATCGCTTCCCGTTTCAAATAGGGATCTTCCACCTTTTCGACGGCGACAATCCTGCCGTCCGCCGGTGATAAAACAGCATTCGCCATCATTGGCACTTCACGCGGCGGGTCGCGAAAAAACTGCAATACAAAGACGGCGACGACCCAGAAAAACAGTGCCCATGAAAAACCGGCAAAATAATGAACCAGCATAGCCACCGAAAATGCAATCGCGATGAAAGGCCAGCCTTCTTTTGCAATTAGAGGGTGCGGATAGTTAGTCATAAAGAAATATTCAACAGAATCAGAAAATTCAATAACACCAGAGCAATCATCGGATTGTGCATTAATTTTTACCTTGATCAACCAGCTTATTTTTACTGATCCATGGCATCATACCGCGCAACTGAGCACCTACCTGCTCGATCGGATGCTCGGATGCAAGACGGCGGCTTGATTTCAACATTGGCGCACCTGCCTGATTCTCCAGTATAAATTCCCGTGCGTATTCACCGGTTTGTATTTCTCTTAGAATTTTACGCATTTCGGCCCGCGTCTCATCGGTAATAATGCGCGGTCCCCGGGAAATATCTCCATATTCGGCATTATTCGAAATCGAGTAGCGCATATTGGCGATACCGCCTTCATAAATCAAATCCACAATCAATTTGACTTCATGCAGGCATTCAAAATAAGCCATCTCAGGCGCATAACCCGCCTCCACCAACGTCTCGAATCCGGCCTGAATCAGCGCGGTCAATCCACCGCACAGCACAACCTGTTCACCAAACAGATCAGTTTCAGTCTCTTCACGGAAACTGGTTTCAATCACGCCACCGCGAGTACCGCCATTGGCAGCTGCATACGACAATGCCACATCACGCGCCCTTCCTGATTTATCCTGATGAACAGCGATCAGCGTCGGTACGCCGCCGCCCTGGAGAAAAGTAGAACGCACCAGATGCCCCGGTCCTTTGGGCGCGATCATGATTACATCGAGATCTGCACGCGGCGATACCTGGCCATAATGAATATTGAAACCATGTGCGAAAGCTAAAGCTGCACCCTGCTTCAAACCGGGTTCGATCTCACTGTTATAGACTGTCGCAATCTGCTCATCCGGCAGAAGCACCATGACGAGATCCGCATCCTTGACAGATTCGGCCACTTCTTTGACATTTAAGCCGGCTTTCTCAGCCTTGCCCCAAGACGCACCACCTTTGCGTAAACCTACAGTCACCTGAACGCCGGATTCACTCAGATTATTGGCATGGGCATGTCCCTGTGAGCCATAACCGACAATGGTTACTTTTTTCCCTTTAATCAGCGACAAATCTGCATCTTTATCATAATAAACTTTCATTATTTTCCTTTATACGCAATTTGAAACGGAAAGAAACGCTTCTTTCCTACTCCCGAAACTCCAGATCTGAATTGGAATATTATACCCTCAAAACCCAATCCCCGCGCCCGATGCCTGACGCTCCTGTCCGGACCGTCTCCAATACGGCGCTGCTTTCAATATTATCCAGGAATGCATCCAGCTTTGAACTCGTTCCTGTCAGTTCTATCGTATAAGACCTATCGGTGACATCGATAATAGAACCCCGAAAAATATCTACCAGACGTTTAATTTCATCCCGGTCTGCTCCTACAGCTTTTATCTTAACCAGCATCAATTCACGTTCAATGTGATTACCATCAATCAGGTCTATAACTTTTACAACTTCAATCAGCTTGTTTAATTGCTTGGTCACCTGTTCGATCACTTCATCTGAACCCGTTGTCACTAAGGTCATTCGTGATAACGTAGGATCCTCCGTCGGCGCAACCGATAGCGATTCAATATTGTAGCCACGCGCTGAGAATAAGCCTGCCACACGAGACAGCGCACCCGCCTCGTTTTCCATCAACAATGAAATAATATGTCGCATTTCTTTTATACCAGAATCATTTCGGAAAGACCTTTACCGCCAGGCACCATGGGAAAAACATTTTCTGTCTGGTCGGTTATAAAATCAAGGAATACCAGCCGATCCTTCAGTTTAAATGCCTCTTTCAGTGCGCTCTCGATATCTTCAGGCTGCTCAATTTTCATGCCCACATGACCATAGCTCTCCGCAAGCTTGATAAAGTCAGGCAACGCATCCATATAGGATTCCGAATAACGATTGCCATGAAAAAATTCCTGCCATTGCCTGACCATACCCATATAGCGATTATTTAAATTAACAATCTTCAGCGGCAGTTTATATTGCTTACACGTTGACAGTTCCTGAATACACATCTGTATGCTGGCTTCGCCAGTGACACAGGCAACTTTTGCCTTGGGATTGGCAAGCTGCACCCCCATCGCTGCAGGCATGCCAAATCCCATGGTGCCCAATCCGCCTGAATTGATCCAGCGTCGCGGCTTATCAAACTTATAAAACTGCGCGGCCCACATCTGATGCTGCCCGACATCCGAAGTAATGAATGCATCGCCCTTGGTCACTTCATACAGTTTCTCAACAACCATTTGCGGCTTGATAATGCTGCTTGCCCTGTCATACTTCAAACAGTCGCGCGCGCGCCATAAGTCAATTTGATTCCACCATTCGCGCAGCGCATTCTGATCAGGCCCTCCTTCCACATTCTTCAACAATCTGATTAATTCTTTCAAAACATCGGGGACATTACCGACAATGGGAATATCCACCTTGACACGTTTTGAAATTGACGATGGATCAATATCAATATGAATAATTTTCCGGTTTTCATTGGAAAAATGCTTGGGATTACCGATTACCCGGTCATCAAATCGCGCCCCCACT
Source organism: Nitrosomonas sp. (assembly GCA_028577615.1). Classification (GTDB taxonomy): domain Bacteria; phylum Pseudomonadota; class Gammaproteobacteria; order Burkholderiales; family Nitrosomonadaceae; genus Nitrosomonas. The sequence goes on along the minus strand of JAJSDU010000004.1, from coordinate 96,139 downwards.
GCAATCAGTACATCACAATACTGCATGGCCATATTGGCTTCATACGTGCCGTGCATACCCAGCATACCGATAAACTGTTTGTCCGTAGCCGGAAATCCTCCCAATCCCATCAGCGTGTTGGTGCAGGGGTAATTGAGCATTTTAGTCAATTCGGTCAGTAACTTGGCCGCATCACTGAGAATAACGCCGCCTCCGGTATAAACAACCGGTCTTTTCGCGCTGAGAATCAAATCAGCGGCCTTTTTGATTTGCTTGGCATTACCTTTCACGACCGGATTATATGAACGCATTGACAATTTATCCGGATAATCAAACACGGCTTTCTGTTGTGTCACATCCTTGGGAATATCAACAAGAACAGGACCTGGACGGCCTGTGGATGCGATATAAAAAGCTTTCTTCATCGTTACAGCCAGCTCGTTGATATCACTGACCAGAAAATTATGCTTCACACAGGGCCGGGTTATACCAACCGTATCCACTTCCTGAAAAGCATCCAGTCCTATCGCATTCGTAGGCACCTGCCCACTGATAATAACCAGCGGTATGGAGTCCATATATGCCGTAGCGATCCCGGTAACGGCATTCGTAACCCCGGGACCTGATGTAACGAGCGCCACACCTATCTTATTACTGGAACGCGAATAACCATCCGCCGCGTGTACCGCGGCCTGCTCATGCCTGACCAGAATATGTCTGACTTTATCCTGTTTGAACAATTCGTCATATATAAAAAGTACTGCGCCGCCGGGATAACCAAAAATACACTCAACGCCCTCTTCCTGTAAGCAACGTATCGTTATTTCCGCGCCGGTTAATTCCACACTCATGCTGTCTGCATCCCAAATTTAAAAATAATTAATCGTTACCTGCTTTTAAATAATAATTTTCTCATGACAGCGAATCAATGCCGATGCATCCTGCGCGTCATTATCAATCATCCCATTCCACAACTATCGTTCCAGAATTCACCCTGCTCAAGCGGATCCCGTGCCACCCACAGTCAATTCTTCAATACGCAGGGTAGGCTGCCCCACGCCTACCGGCACACTTTGTCCGTCTTTTCCACATGTGCCAACGCCAGGATCCAGCGTCATGTCATTGCCGATCATCGAAACACGCGTCAACACATCCGGCCCGTTGCCGATCAAAGTAGCGCCCTTGACCGGATAAGTAATCTTACCATTTTCTATTCGATAGGCTTCTGCAGCTGAAAAAACAAATTTACCATTGGTAATATCAACCTGTCCGCCCCCGAAATTTGCCGCATAGAGTCCGTTCTTAACCGACGCGATAATTTCGGCGGGATCTTTATCACCATTCAGCATATACGTATTGGTCATGCGTGGCATGGGCATATGCGCAAACGACTCACGCCGTCCGTTTCCGGTCAGGGGCGCATTCATCAGGCGCGCATTCAGGCTGTCCTGCATATAGCCTTTTAGAACGCCATTTTCTATGAGCGTCGTGCATTGCGTTGGATTACCCTCATCGTCTATGTTAAGAGAACCCCGCCGCCTGGCCAGCGTGCCGTCATCTACAACGGTAACGCCCGGCGCCGCCACGCGCTGACCTACCCGTCCGGAGAACGCCGAGCTTCCCTTGCGGTTAAAATCACCTTCCAAGCCATGTCCAATCGCTTCGTGCAATAAAATGCCCGGCCAGCCATTACCGAGCACAACCGTCATCGCCCCGGCGGGCGCCGGACGCGCACTCAGATTTGTCACAGCCTGCTGCACTGCTTTATCCGCATATTCGCGCAGAATATCTTCGGTAAAATAGGCATAGTCAAACCGTCCGCCGCCACCCGCAACACCCTGCTCGCGGCGTCCGTTCTCCTCCGCAAGGACTTGCAATGATACGCGCACGAGTGGTCTGACATCGGCTGCCAGCATACCATCACTGCGCATCACCAGAATCACTTCATATTCTCCCGCCAATGAAGCCATCACCTGAATCACGCGCGGATCAAGTTTGCGCGCATAGCGTTCAAGCTTTTCCAATAACAGAATCTTTTCGGTATCCCGCAGGCTTGTTATGGGATCTTCAGGTAAATAAAGCGATGGCGTTTTTTGAATCTGCGCGTTTGCAGCCACCTGGACAGATTGACTGCCGCCCTGGCTTGAAATTGCGCGGGTTGCTTTTGCGGCAGCCTCCAGCGCGGTCATGCTGATATCGTCCGAATAGGCAAAAGCTGTTTTATCATCGCTGATCGCGCGCACGCCAACACCCTGTTCGATATTAAAACTGCCCGATTTTACGATGCCTTCTTCAAGCATCCAGCCTTCCGAACGGTTGTACTGGAAATACATATCCGCATAGTCGATCTCATGCATCAGGATCTGATCCAGCACCTGCTGCAATCCTGAAGCATCGATATTGTAGGGTGACAGCAGGCAGCGATCGGCTATTTGATAATAATCAGTATTGTCAGTTGACTGATAGCGGGATTCTGTAATCATGGTCAAATATTATGTCGAATTTCATTAAAACCGTAAAACAATTGGCTGGTTACCAAAAATATGTTACAGCATTTCATCGCCTGTTTTATCAGAAGCATTACAGCCGACGATGCTTCAAAGCCGGCAGGCTTGCGCGCACGCGCTTCAGATATTTCGGATCAATCTCGGCGACAACCGCCCCAGCGCCGCGCGGCAGGCGTTTCAATACAACGCCCCAGGGATCGACGATCATGCTGTCGCCATGTGTTTCACGTCCATTGACATGATACCCGCCCTGCGCCGGCGCAATGACGTAGGCCTGATTCTCGATCGCACGGGCGCGGACCAGAACCTCCCAGTGCGCTTTTCCGGTTACCGCGGTAAATGCCGCCGGCGCAAGTATAATATCCACACCATTCATCTTACGGTACAGCTCGGGAAAGCGCAGATCATAGCAAATGGAAAGTCCGATGCGTCCGAAAGGAGAATCGAATGTAACAACAGTATCGCCCGCCCGGATTGTTTTCTCCTCGGCGTAGCTTTCATGCTCCATACTGAGTCCGAATAAATGAATCTTGTCGTAGCGCGCGATCTGCTCGCCGGTATCCGAGTATACCAGACAACTGTTATAAACCCTGTCCGGATCAGGGGATGTCAGCGGAACCGATCCGCCAACCAGCCAGATACCGAGGCGCCTCGCCGTTTCACTGAGAAAAGCTTGGATCGGGCCGCTTCCAGGTTGTTCCATGGCCGCCAGTTTATCTGTATCCTTCATCCCCATGAGACAAAAATACTCCGGCAACACGACAAGCCTGGCATGCTGGGAAACCGCTTCTTCAATGTGACGCGCGGCCTCCTCCAGATTGGCGTCCACGGTAGGTCCGGACGCCATCTGTATAGCCGCCACACAAAAACAGCACTCATCATCTCCTTCAAGCATCTTAGGCATCTTCAAACTCGTTTCGTTTAGCTATACTATAATCCGTTCCAATAAATACCGGGCGTAATGCAAAAAATGTGCGTTCCCACAAACCTGCAAAAAAAGATTTCCCAATCTTACCGACCTTTTCGTTATTCTCAGCCATTCCATGTCAAGCGGCAAATCTTTCAAATCGGACATTTTAGCATTTAACGCTGGCTTGATTCTATTTTCAATGATCATTATCCATTTGTTCAATCTTCGTCAGCACGAAACCTGTCCGCTCACCACTATTCCGGCATGCTCATGAATAACACAATCGACGCCACAGCTCATCCTGCACTTGAAAAAGCCCTGACTTTCAGCCGCTACATGCAGCGGATGTTACACGGAAATCCAGCGGACAAGGCAATTTTACTCAGCAATCTGGAAAAAACGTTTCAGCGCTGTGAGATGGAAAATTTCCTGCAGCATCACCGGTCATCCATCAAGGATGAAACAGATCTCAACTGCGTGCTCCGGTTATTGCGCAAGCACGTCATGTTGAGACTCATCACTCGGGATGTCGGTGGATTCGCCGATCTCGCCGAAGTCATGCGCACCATGACCGATCTGGCTGAAATCAGTATCAATTTTTCCCTGCAGCATCATTATCACTGGCTTGCCGAGCCCGGTCGCTTCGGCATTCCAGTTGGCAAAACCAGTAACCGGAAACAATCCCTGCTCGTGGTCGCCATGGGCAAACTGGGTGGGCGTGAGCTCAATGCCTCTTCCGACATTGACCTGATTTTTGTTTATCCGGAAGACGGTGAAACAAACGGAAGAAAACCGGTTTCCAACCATGAATTCTTCGCACGCCTTGGACGCAAACTGATCGCCAGTCTAAGCGACTACACCATTGACGGCTATGTATTCAGGGTCGATATGCGACTGCGGCCGCACGGCGAAAACAGTCCGCTCGCCATCAGCTTTGACATGCTCAATGAATATTTCAAAACCCAGGGACGCGAATGGGAGCGCCATGCCTGGATCAAAGGGCGTGTTGTCGCCGGGCTGCCTGATGCCGAGGACGAATCCCGCCTGATGGAACAGATTGTCAGGCCATTTGTATTTCGCAAATACCTTGATTTCGATGCCTATGAATCGATGCGCCGCCTGCATATGCAACTGAGAAAGGAAGTGGAGCGGCGGGAAATGCATGACAATATCAAACTGGGTCCGGGCGGTATCCGTGAAATCGAATTCGTCACGCAGGTTTTCCAGCTGATACGCGGCGGACGGGATGTCGATCTGTGCGTCCGGCCAACACTGGAGGTTTTGCAACGCCTGCAGAAGAAACAGCAGTTGCCGCACCAGACGGTCACAGAGCTGGTCGATGCCTATCATTTCCTGCGCAGGCTGGAACATCGCCTGCAATACCTGGACGACCAGCAAACCCAGACACTGCCCGGCAATCCGGATGATCAGCAACGAATCGCCGATGCCATGGGTTTCGAGGATTACGGCAGTTTCATGCATCATCTGGACGCACACCGCATGAATGTCACGCATCACTTTGAATTCATTCTTGCAGCGCCAAAAAAATCACCCGCGCATGATGTGCTGTCACAACTCTGGCAGACACAAACCAGCGATACGGCCAAAACAGAAGCGGCGACATCGCAGCTCAGCACTCTGGGTTTCGCTGAACCCGTTAAAATCTCCGGCAGGCTGCAACAGTTCCACCAAAGCCACTTTTATCACCAACTGCCGGAATCCAGTCGGCAAAAAATCAACATGCTCATGCCCGCGCTGATCGAAGTGATCGCCCGGTTCCCGCCGGTTGAAATCACGCTCGAACGCATGCTGAAATTACTGGAAATCATCAGCCCGGAGAAATCCTCGCCGGCATCGTATCTGACATTGCTGCTGGAACATCCCGATACATTGCCGCGCGTCGCCAAGCTGATCAGCATCAGTCAATGGGCGAGCGATTATCTGGGCCGGCACCCCATCCTGCTGGATGAGCTGCTGCGGCACAAGGAACCCAACCCTCTGCCGGACTGGAACGCGCGCAAGAATGAACTGATCGATCAGCTCAACCACGTCAACAAACCGAAAAGCGACGTGATCGGGTGGCAAATGGACCACTTGCGTCACTTTCAGCACGCGCAGGTCTTCCAACTGCTGGTCAGCGACCTTGAAGGCGTAATGCAGCTCGAAACACTGAGCGACCACCTGACCGCGCTGGCGGATCTGGTTCTGGAAACCGTTCTTGATCTGGCCTGGAACGGTCTGCGAAAACAGCACCGCGACAAACCGCAACTGGCCATCATCGGCTATGGCAAACTGGGCGGCAAGGAACTGGGATACGCTTCCGATCTGGATATTATCTTTCTCTATGACGACAATCATCCGGACGCACCGGAGAACTACACCCGGCTCGCGCAAAGCATCAATGTGTGGCTGAACAGCCATACCTCGGCCGGATTGCTTTATGCCACCGACCTGCGGTTACGCCCGAATGGCAACAGCGGATTGCTGGTGCACTCCATCGAGGCCTTTGCGCAATATCAGCGCAACCAGGCCTGGGTATGGGAGCATCAGGCGCTGACCCGCGCGCGATTTGTCGCAGGCGATGCCATCACGGGACAGGCGTTTGAATCCACACGGAAAGAAATCCTCTGTCAGCCACGCGATCTAAGCAAACTCAAACAGGATATCCTGGTCATGCGCGAAAAAATGCGCGACGCGCATCCCAGCCCGGATTCAGGTTCAACCGTCCTGTTCGACATCAAACGCGACCGCGGCGGCATTATTGACGTTGAATTCATCGTACAATATCTGGTTCTGGGATTCGCGCGCCAGCATCCTGAATTGACCGGCAATATCGGCAATATCGCGTTGCTGAAACTGGCGGCGGAATTGGGACTGATTGCGTCACAAAGTGCCGAAAATTGTCGCATCGCCTACCGCGAATACCGGCGCATCCAGCACCGCCAGCGCCTCAACAGCGACAGCGAACTGTCGGGAGAAAACAGCGCGGATCATGCCGCATTGGCTTTTACCGCGATGGAAAAACAGCACCTGAAAGACGGCCGCGCGGCGGTTATCCGGTTATGGGAGGAAGTTTTCGGCGATTAGAAAAAGCCTGCGGGAAAAATACTTTATCAACATCTATTTTAGCGTTTTAAGAAACTGGCACGATTCGTGCTTATAGATAAATACACACACCCGGTGTGTAATGATCAACTTTTAGGAGACTAAACATGCAAAAAGCACAAAAGGGTTTCACATTGATTGAATTAATGATCGTTGTTGCGATTATCGGTATTCTGGCTGCGATTGCAGTGCCGGCTTATCAGAACTATACTTTGAAAGCACGTTTTACTGAAGTTGTAAATGGTTTGGCTCCATACAAATTGGCTGTAGAAGTATGCGCACAAGATGGTACTTGCAGTACCGGTCCTGCTGCTTTTAACGGTGCTGTTGGTGTAGCTGCAGGCGTACCAAACGCTGGAGCTATTACCGCAGGCTTTCCCGCCGCAGGTGTTGCTCCGGCTGTACCCACAGCATTTAATCCTCTAGGGGTAACCGTAGCGCTAGCTGGTGCTGTTGCAACATTAACAGCTGTACCAAATGCTTTCAATGGTATCGTTGTAGGTGATACTTTAATTTATACGGGTACTCTTGGAGCAGATGGAAGAGTAACATGGGTTGTTGATGCCGCTGCGGGCTGCCGTACACGTGCTGCAGGCACAATCTGTTAAAAAAACGTAATTCATAAGCCCGCGAAAGCCCGATTAGCTTTGCGTAATCGGGCTTTCGTGTTACGCCATAACGTCGGGTTACGCGCAGCTCAACCCGACCTACCGCTTTTTCCCGGCACACCCGCATTCCGGGGCATTGCCATATTCCCGCAACCTCACGCCTAAAAAACTCCACCCTTTCATCCCAATCCGGGCACTGCATTATTGGCAACACTGAGCGGAAGCATAGATCCGTATAGATTGCCGCGCCAACCATCCCGCTTGGTGTTTAACGTATGTCGTTATACAATTAACAGCATGATCAAGACTTTCGCCACGAAGGAAACGGCCGCGTTGTTTGCCAACGAAAAGGTCAGGAGACTTCCGCCAGAGATCCTTCAGGTTGCTCGCCGGAAACTGGTACAGCTGCATCGTGTTTCTTCCATTGAAGAAATGCGCATTCCACCCGGGAACAGGCTTGAAAAATTATCTTCCAACCGGGATGGGCAGTGGAGTATCCGCGTCAACGACCAATGGTGGATTTGTTTCCGATTCGAGGCAGGTGACGCATTTGACGTCGAGATTATTGATTACCATTGAGGGACAACTGCTATGACTATTCGTATCGAAGAACTGGAGCGCATGGATTTCAGCGATGTAGCTGAAAGTGGAAAGCTGCACCCTATTCACCCCGGCGAGATTCTGCGGGAGGAATTTCTCGTTCCGTTGAAGATTACTCCCCACGCACTTTCTCTGGCGTTGCAGATTCCTGCCACGCGTATTAACGATATCGTACTGGAACGCCGCGCAATTACTACCGATACCGCGCTGAGACTGGCCCGGTATTTTGGCAATACCGCTGAGTTCTGGATGGGACTTCAAATGGACTACGATATGGCTATCACCCGGAATTCCTTGCAGGATACATTGGATAGAATTCAACGATTTGTGCCTGCTAATGTGAGCTAATGTCTTATATAGCTCGTGATCGGGTCAGGGTGATGCGATTGCGTCCATCATCTCTCTCACACCACCGGGCATGCGGTTTTGGCTTCACGATACACCATGTTCCGCATCCGGCGGTTGAACCGGGTGACTTAAACGTCACAACAATCTGACAGAACCCACAATCCCCAGTGTTTTAGTCATGAATGGCGAAGAGCCGTTCAGAATCCAGCCGCTTCAATAGGAGATTGAATCATGTACCCATCAGTAAAGCACGTTGTGCCCGCTGAAGATTACACACTTTCTATCGACTTCGATAACGGTGAGCACGGTACTTTGGATATGAAACCATTTCTGGATTTTGGCGTTTTCCGGCGGCTAAGGGATCGCACTGTCTTCAATCAGGTGCGGGTAGCCTTTGATACTGTCGAATGAGATACGGGAGTAGATTTAGACCCCGAATTTGTTTACCGCAAATGCCGACTATTGAATACACCTCAAAACGATGCACCGTCACACTCACCCGAACCTGCAAAGCCTGCATAGATAATAAAAGCATTCCGGATTCAATTTTATCGGAGCAATGTACTCTTCAGTAAGATCTTGAACAGGTTCTTACAATCAGCTCGCATAGGCCCGATTAGCTTCGCATAATCGGGCTTTCGTGTTGTCTCAGAAAATTTTGACCTGATTATGGAAAACGATCCTTAACCGCGCGGACTTTACCGGAAATCAGCATCGACCTTTCTTGGCCTGTCCAGGAGGGCAGTGATAGCCTGGATGTCCGCCGCCGGGGTAGCCATATCGCGGATCTACCAGTGGCGCACCGTAATAAGGACCAGCCGGTGGCGCTGTATAATACTGACCACCGCCATAAGGTGCGGCATGACGGTGGCCGTGATCTGTAGTGACCGCTGTCCCGGCCGCCGCACCCAATGCACCACCGACAATCGCACCCTGACGCCCACCGATTTCATTGCCAATGGCTGCACCAGCCGCGCCACCGATCGCGCCACCGATTGCGGCATCCAGCGTTGAATTATCCGCGTTGGCTTGTAATGTTATCAATGCAAGTATCAACAAAACATATTTAATTTTCATGACGTCATCATCCTATAAAAGTAATTAAATGAATATCCTTATTAGCGTTATCTATCATCATGCCTCATGAGCATATAGCCGCTTTTTTATTATGGCAAGTTTAAATGAACACGCTTTCAACCGACAGCTATCCCGGTTATTTTCTGTAATACGATTTCATGTGTTCCGAGGATAAACGCGCTGAGCTGAACTCATGATGAATAAACCACATTAGCCCGACCTGGCTTATCCGCAACCGGTTGCGAAATTGTCAATATACGGCATGACCATTCGCTGGTAATATAACGGGCTTGCGCCGTGGCCCGACTATGGCACCTTTTTGATCTGGCCACTCGTCCGGACAACGGCAAGACGCTAACAATAAATACCGATTACCAATACCCTGATGACAATACTTAAGAATGATACTTTTCTGCGGGCCTTGCTGAAACAGCCTGTTGACTATACCCCCGTGTGGATGATGCGCCAGGCCGGGCGTTATCTGGCCGAATACAATGCAACCCGCGCACGCGCCGGTGATTTTCTGACTTTGTGCAAAACCCCGGCGCTGGCTACCGAAGTCACTTTGCAGCCACTGGATCGTTTCCCGCTGGATGCGGCGATTTTATTTTCCGACATCCTGACGATTCCCGACGCCATGGGTCTGGAACTGCGTTTCGCGCAGGGCGAAGGGCCGGTGTTCGACAAGCCGTTGAAGGACGAAAAAGCGATTCGTGCGCTCAGGGTGCCTGATCCGGATACCGAGCTGCGTTATGTGATGGATGCCGTGGCTGAAATCCGCAAGGCGCTGGATAACCGCGTGCCGCTGATCGGTTTTTCCGGCAGCCCGTTCACGCTTGCCTGTTATATGGTGGAGGGGCGTGGCGGCACCGATTTCCGCGATATCAAGACGATGCTCTACAATCGCCCCGATCTGCTGCACCAGATACTGGATAAAAATGCCCAGGCCGTCACGGCATATCTGAATGCGCAGATCGCATCGGGCGCTCAAGCCGTCATGATTTTTGACACCTGGGGCGGCGCGCTGTCGCATTCGGCTTATCAGGAATTTTCGCTGCGCTACATGCGGCAAATCGTTGCCGGCATCACGCGGGAAAAGAACAATGCGCGTATTCCCAATATTGTATTTACCAAAGGCGGCGGTCTATGGCTGGAAACGATCGCCGATATCGGCTGCGATGCAGTCGGCCTCGACTGGACGATCGATATCGGCGAGGCGCGCCGCCGCGTGGGCGACAAGGTGGCATTGCAGGGCAATCTCGATCCTTCAATACTTTTTGCTTCACCCGAAGTGATCGCGCAGGAAGCGGAAAAAATACTGTCGAGCTATGGTCATGGCTCCGGGCATGTGTTTAACCTGGGTCATGGCATATCCCAGTTCACACCACCGGAAAATGCCGCCGCACTGGTTGAAGCGGTTCACACACTGAGCCGAAAATTTCATTAGAATTTCAGACCTTAGTAACATAAAGCCTATCGAGACATTATAAAAAGGTAACATTGTGCATATTTTGATCATTGAAGATGATATGGCGATCGCCGCCAATCTTTATGATTTTCTTGAATCGCATGGACACAGCGTGGACGCCGCGGCTGACGGCGCTGTGGGGCTGCATCTCGCCGCCACGCAGCAGTTCGACGCCATTTTGCTTGATCTGGGCCTGCCTGGCATGAGTGGACTGGCCTTGTGCCAGAAACTCAGAAATGAATTAAGAATAGACACACCGATTCTGATGCTGACCGCAAGAGACACGCTGGAAGACAAGCTGACCGGTTTTGAGCACGGCGCGGATGACTATCTGGTCAAGCCATTTGCTCTCAAGGAAGTTGAAGCCCGTTTAAGCGCATTACACAAGCGCCATTCCGGACGCGTCGCAAACCGCACGCTGGAAGTCGGCAATCTAACCTACGATCCCAAGACTTTCTCAATCCGCTTTGAAAATAAAGACGTCAAATTGCCGCCTAAATGCGTTCGGTTACTGGCATTGATGATGAGCGAACCGGGGCGCGTGTTCAGCCGTAAGGAACTGGAATCGGAAGCCTGGGAAGATACACAGGAAACCAGCGATACGCTGCGCAGTCATATGCATGTTCTACGACGCGCCCTGTCACGCGTCGGCGGCTATGACCCCATTGAAACAGTTCACGGCATTGGATATTGCCTGACGATTTCCCGTGATAAACCGCATCAGGATTAAACACGGTCTGCGCCTGCGTGTAGCCAACGCGCTGGCGAATTTCTGTATTGTCATCGTCGGCGCGCTATGCATCATTTTATACCTCACCTCGGACAATATTGAAGAGGCGCATATCAGGCAGGTGATCGAAGTCGAAATGGATCATCTTGTGCATCGCTATCGCAAGCACTCCGATTTTTATTCCCAGATCGGTTCGCATCTCAAAAGCTATGTCGTGCGTCATGTCGATGATGAGTTGCAGATCCCGTCTTACTATCGCGGCTTGAATAACGGTTACCACAGAATCTACTATGATTACGAAAACATTTATGTTCTCGTAAAATCCATTGATAACATCAAATATATTGTGGCTTACCGCATTACTTTACACACGCAGCGGCTCAGCGAATTACGCACGCTCATTCTGTTATCCTGGATTGCTGTTACCGCCATCGCATTTGTCGTGGGTTATATGCTGGCCGGTATGCTTGTCAAACAGGTCACCGATCTTGCCGAAAGAGTCAGACTGCTCGCGCCCGGCGATGTACAGGGCGCACCGCTGATGAAATCCGACATGGACGACGAAGTGGCGCAACTGGCGTCAGCGCTGGATGGATACCAGAACCGGATACGCCGGATGCTGCAAAGAGAGCAGGAATTCACCGCCAATGTCAGTCATGAACTGAGAACGCCGATCACCACCATTCTGACCAGCTGCGAATTACTGGATGCGGAACCGGGCCTCTCCGACAAAGTACGCCTGCGCATCAAACGGATAGAGTCAGCCACAACGCGCATGGGTGAACAGCTGCAAGCGCTGCTGTTCCTGGCGCGCGAGCAGGCGCTGGGCGTGATGGAACCCGTGGCCATAGCAGAATGCGTCAACGACGCGGCCGAACCGCTCTACCCCGAAATTCATCGCAAGAAATTGAAATTCATTGTCAACGTCAGTCCGGACATTATTATTCCGTTGAATCGTCAGGCGCTGCATACCGCACTGACCAATCTGCTGCGCAATGCCATTCAATATACTGACGAAGGATCGATCCGGGTGGATTACAGCAACGGCAATCTATCCGTTACCGATACCGGAATGGGTATAGAGCCGGCCTTCCTGCCTTTGCTGTTTGAACGCTTCTTTCGCGGCACCACGCGCGTAGAAGGACTCGGCATTGGCCTGCCGATTGTCAAGCGCATCTGCAACCATTACGGCTGGCAAATCAACGTAGAAAGTCAGGTCGGACGGGGTACTACTTTTCGCATTACATTCTCATCGCAACGGCATCCGGAAAGAATCTGAAGTTATCTCCAAGCCGCCATCCGCCGTGCTGTTTCAAGCAAAAGTATTGACAATACCGTTATGCCTGTTCAGTGTCAGCTGCTTCTCCAGTCCCGGATTTAATTCATCCTGTACATTAAAACCATTCACGCCATGTGCATTTTTCGCGTGCTGATGGCTCTGCCGCTCGCCCTGCTCCTGGCGTTGAAATGATTCAGCGCCTACCATGACATCACCCAGCTGAATACCACTTTCCGCCATCATTTCACGTAATCGAGGCAACGCCGCTTCTATGGCCTCGCGCACAGCCAGATGAGGTGACACGAATTGCGCCGAAGCCTGGGTACCATTGTCTCCTGAAAGACTTAGCATGATTTCAACGGGACCAAGATGCGCGGGATTCAGGCGCAGTTCGGCAACCTGATGCTGCTGATGCGCAAGCCAGACGATTTTCTGTGCAAATTCATTGCTCCACCTGGGCTGATCCATTTGCATGTCCAGATTGACATGCTGCGGTGCAGCTGTTGCGGCTGTTTGCAGCACAGTAGCTGATGTTGCTTGCACCAGACTGCCAGGACCGGATTGACTGTGCGGTTGTGACATGTCAACACCGGTCTGCAACAAAAAGTTTGCTTCCCCTGTTTGGCTTACGTCGCTCAAACCCGAAAGATTATGCGACTGCAGCATATCAGCACCGGCTTGCAGCGACAGACTCATTTCTCCTGTTCGTGTGAATAAATGCTTCTGGAATCCCGAAGATAGCACCGGCAATGCTGTATCATCGGCAAAGTTTACAGCTCGCAATGCTTGCCACAAATCATTATCGCCGCCACTTACGGGATTCTGTACAAAATCTTTCTGTACACCGGGCTGTATCGATTGCATGACGATTGCGATAGCCGAATCAGCATCCGGCATCGCACCTGCGACTTTATCGATCAGACCGGATTGTATTTTATTATCCGGTGTGAAATTTCCTATGGATACAACAGGCGGTATCACTTCCGTATTGACACTATTTTCCAGCAATAGCGCCTGAGAAACCTGAATCTGATTTGCTGTTGATTCGGATGTTGCATGGCTCGTGCTGTCCGTACTTATTGCAGTGTCTGTGGCGCTTGTCTCGTCGCTGGTTTGTGTCACGCGGGCTTTACCGGCATCATCCGGCTGTTCGACAGATGCGGCAGATACCGGTTCTGCGCGCTTGCTGTTCGTATCCGGGGCTGTCTTTTTTGCACGATCCTCGGCCAAGGCAGGTTCCTTTTCAGCAACTTCACGCGCCAGAATATTATCAAATCTTCCTGAGTCAGCCTTGTTTGCATGGCTTGATCCCTCATTACCTTTTACAGGGTGAGGCGCTTGTGTTTGTATTTGCGCGGGAGCAACTGGATTTAACATGGCTGATATCCTATAAAATAATTGTCTTTTACATGTACAATCAAATAACTAATCTTTGTTTATTTCACCAGATCAGAATCTTGCCGGGCAAAACGATTGGATGAAAATTCATCTATTTCATTTTGTTCGATTTTTTTTTGCCTGAGCATCCCACTTTTCTGATAGCGTTGCGACACCGTATCGTAGGCGTTTAATTTACGCTGACAGGCTTGATACTCATCGCAACCTGTCATGCGATGACTTTCCGCATACCGGACTGCACGTCTTTGCTCGGTAATCGCAGCATCCAGTTTATTGATAAAAGTCATAAAATTGCGCCACTCCGCATGACCCATTCCATCCCGTGAAGCATTCTGTAACTGTAATTGATAACTTTGCCGGTAATTCAGCAGTAAGTTGAGTTTCTGCTCGGCTTCCCGGTACTGCGCATTCAACTTCCCCAGCTTCTTTGCGGATTCATTACTCTGCTCCCGGGATAATTCGAGCAGTTTCTGTAAAGACTTGCTTTCAGGCATTTTTAAATCCAGTGAAATTATTCGGTTTTAGATGCATCAAATAGCGCCAATATTTTTTTAATACTGTCATCATAACTTTCGTACTGCGTCATTCCCTGTTGCAGAAAATTCTCCAGCCTGGGATAGAGTTGAATGGCCAGATCCAATGCCGGATCTGAACCCGGCATATACGCCCCTACACTGATTAAGTCATAGCTGCGTTGATAACGTGAAAAAGTGCTTTTGAATTTTCGTGCCGCTTCTATTTGCCCCGGAGACACTACACTCGACATGACACGACTGATCGAGGCCTCGATATCAATCGCCGGATAATGTCCGGCTTCAGCCAATCGGCGTGAGAGCACGATATGTCCGTCCAGTATCGCTCTCGCACTGTCGGCAATCGGATCATTATGATCGTCGCCTTCAGTGAGTACGGTATAAAATGCAGTAATGGAGCCACTATCACTACTGCCATTACCAGCGCGTTCAACCAGTTGCGGCAGCTTGGCAAACACGGATGGCGGATAACCCTTTGTCGCGGGCGGTTCGCCAATGGCCAATGCGATCTCACGTTGCGCCATTGCATAGCGTGTCAGCGAATCCATAATGAGCAGCACATGCTTTCCTTCATCGCGGAAATATTCTGCAATTGCTGTTGCGTATGACGCGCCCTGCAGCCGCAACAGCGGCGAAGTGTCCGCGGGCGCGGCGACAATTACTGAACGCGCGAGTCCTTCATGCCCCAGTATATTTTCAATGAACTCTTTAACTTCGCGCCCGCGTTCGCCGATCAAACCTACAACGATAACATCGGCGCTGGTGTAACGCGCCATCATGCCGATCAGCACGCTTTTTCCAACACCGCTGCCCGCGAATAACCCCATGCGTTGACCGCGGCCTACAGTCAACAGTGTATTGATTGCCCGCACGCCGACATCAAGCGGCTGAGAAACCGGAGTACGTTCGAGCGGATTATAGGGTCTGCTGTACAGCGGGACATTTTTCTCCGTTTTCACCGACCCCAGGTTATCCAGCGGCTCTCCGGCGCCATTCAATACGCGCCCCAGCAGCCCGTGTCCCACATTGACGTGCTTGGCCTGATCCGACATCCGTCTTTTCGGATACTGTATCGTTCCCACTCTGGGCGTTTGCGTTGCAACCTCAGCAGGTACGACCTTCGCACCCGGCGTCACGCCATACACTTCACCCGTCGGCATCAAAAATAAACGTCCCTCTGAAAAACCAACGACCTCGGCTGATATGCTGCTGCCATTAAACAAAAAAACAGTACAACTGCTGCCGACCGCAAGTTTAAGACCCGTCGCCTCCATAACCAGGCCGGCTACCCTTGTTACAGTGCCGCTGGATAAAATCGGATTGACAACCGAAATAAGCTGATTGCAGTTCTCTAAAAAATCACACCAGTCTTGATGATGATTGTGCATACGCTATTTTTCGATCCAATCATCTTTCTGACCGATAGCCGCCAGAATTCTTTGCCAGCGCGTTTCAACACTGGCGTCAATTTCACTGCCGCCAGCTTCAACGCGGCAGCCGCCTGGAGTGATCTGATCATCTTCAAAAATTTCCCAATTGTCCTGCAAAAGCTGTTCGCTCAGATGCTGGCGCACGACTCCAGCGTCGTCCGGATGCAAAACCAGACGAAGGGGTTGCATCATGCCCGGAAGCTGACGTACCGCATCCTGCACAACGGGAAGAACCGATTCAGGTCGCATGGCAATTGCCTGTTTAGTCATTTTCTTAGCCAGATCGATGGCGAGCGCTAAAAGATTTTGTGCAACCTGCTGATCCAGATCATGCAGCTGGTCATCAAGGTTTCCAAATACACGCCTGATATGCGCCAATTCCTCTTCTATCTCAGATTCGCCGCGCTGGCGGCCCTCCTGATAACCATTGCTGTAGCCTTCCTGGTACCCCTTGCTTAAGCCCTCATCATGGCCTCGCTTCCGGCCGTCTTCTCTGGCTTGCTGAAAAAGAGCGGCAATTTCTTCTTCGGCCATCCCATGCTGCTTTTCTCTATTCGCAGCATCGCTTTCACTTGAGCGATCAGTCTGATTTTCTTCCGCCGGAGTATCCTGCTGCCGATACGCTGAAGCGTCATCTGCCCTGGAATGATCCAGCGTGTCCCATTGCCAGAGCTGGCATGACTTCAGTTTATCTTTTGGTATGACAGTGGCTGTTTCCATCCGCATTAATCTGTTAATTTAAATCGAATTAATCCAGGTCAATCAACATATTCAAATATAACTGTCGTCGCCCTTGCCGCCCAAAGCAATCCGTCCGTTTTCAGCCAGCTGGCGCAGCACTCTGAGCATTTCTTTCTGTTCCGCCTCGACCTCGGACACACGCACCGGCCCCTTACCTTCCAGATCTTCCTTCAGCGCTTCGACCGCACGCTTGGACATGTTTCTGAAGATTTTTTCTCGAACTTCTTCCGGCGCGCCTTTTAAGGCAATCACCAGGGATTCGGATTGCACTTCTCTTAACAGTAATTGAATTCCCTGGTCGTCAACATCAGCCAGGTTATCAAACACAAACATTTCATCCATAATCTGCTGCGCCAGATCCTCGTCATATTGCTTGATACTTTCGATCACACTGGCTTCCTGAGCGGTAGTCACGAAGTTGAGTATTTCCGCCGCAGCGCGGACACCACCCATGGGTGCTTTACGGATATTCGCGTTACCGGACAACAGTTTGGTGAGCACATCATTCAATTCTCTTAGCGCATCCGGTTGAATACTGTCCAGTGTCGCGATACGTAATATTGTGTCATTGCGCAACCGCTCCGGAAAAAGACTGAGTATTTCACTGGCCTGATCACGCTCAAGATGCACCAGAATAGTGGCAATAATCTGTGGATGTTCATTCCTGATCAACTCAACAATTGACGGTGCGTCCATCCATTTCAGACCCTCAATACCGCTGGTATCCCCGCCATGTAAAATTCGATCAATCAGATTTGCAGCCTTTTCATCACCCAGGGCATTGGTCAATACTTTGCGGATATATTCACTGGCATCCTGTCCCAGTGCGGTTCTTCCCGATGCCTGCGCATTGAATTCATCAATGACATTTTCAACTTCCAGCTGCGTCACATTACTTAACGTTGACATGGCCGTTCCCAATTTCTGAACTTCTTTGGGCGACAGGAATTTCAACACGGATGCGGCTTCCTGTTCTCCCAGCGACATGAGCAGGATAGCGCTTTTTTTTAAACCATCACTATCCATTATTCACCCATTCCTTCACTACGTTGGCAACAATGGCCGGTTCTTCAATTGCCATTTGTTTAATTTTTTGCAGATTCTTTTCAAATTGCTCTTTTCTGATAGTTTCTTCAGTAGATTCCTGCTGCAGCAAGGGCGTGCCGTCTGCCGCAAACTGTACAGGATGCGCCAACGCCTGAGTGGTTGTGCTGTCAGCCAATTGAGGTGTTTCTTTTGTCTGCTCTTCCGGATCATGCGTCAATGATTTCAGGAATGGACGCAAAACCTTGAGCAGGAAAAACAGAACAATAGCGGCAATGATTAACTGCTTACCAATTTCCATGGCCGCCATCATCATTTCAGGATCTTTCCATACTGGAATCTCCTGCAAAGTATCGCCCATGTCACTGAACAAATTATTTGTAACTGTTAAGGTATCACCTCGCTCCTCGTTATAGCCTATGGCATCTTTTACCAGTTTATTGATTTCCTGAATTTCTTCCCCGGAAAGCGGGACGTGGGTAATATTGCCTTCTCCGTCAGTGACACGGCGGTAATTCACAACAACTGCTGCCGACAGGCGTCTGATGTTGCCAACGGGTAATTGCGTATGCTGTATCGTTTTATCGACTTCATAGTTAACTGTCGATTCTTTACGCTGATCGGTCGGCAACGGTTCGGGTTTCTTCTCGCCTTCCTCTCCCTCCACTTCTATCGGCGCTACAGCAGGCTCCGGCGGGCGATTCGTCAATGCGCCCGGTATCCCGCCGTCGAATTTATTGCCTGTTGACAATGATTCCATCGTCTGCTGGCTGCGGATAGAGGCCGGATCGTCTGGTGTATTGTTGGGCCGGTACATTTCCTCAGCTCGTTCAATACGCGAGAAGTCCAGATCGGCTGTTACCTGTGCATGCACATTGGCGCTGCCGGTGATAGGCGACAGTATCTTTTCTATGCGGTTCACATAACTTCTCTCAAGCTCGTGTAAATATTCCAGTTGCTTCGCGTCAAACTTTGATTCTTTTTTCGGTTCCTGCCTACTGAGTAAATTACCGTTCTGGTCGACGACAGTCACATTTTTTGTAGGTAAATTGGGAATGCTGCTGGAAACAAGATGAACAATAGCGCTGACCTGCTCCTCGCTCAACGCGCGCCCTGGATAGAGATTCAGCAGTACAGATACAGTCGGTTGTTGTCTTTCTCTTGCAAAAACAGATGGCTTGGAAATTGCCAGATGAACGCGCGCACTTTGCACGGCCGCCAGTGATTGCACCGAACGCGCCAATTCCCCCTCCAGTGCGCGCTGATAATTGACTTGTTCGAGAAACTGGCTGGTTCCGAATTTCTGATTTTCCATCAACTCAAATCCGGCCAGACCGCTGCGCGGCAACCCTTGTCCGGCAAGACGCAACCGGATTTCATGTACCTGATTGCTTGGCACCAGGACAGCTCCGCCGCCATCGGAAAGCTTATAGGGCACATTCGATTGCTGGAGTGCGTTGATAATAGCGGCACCGTCCTGATCGGAAATATTGGAAAACAGCACCCGATAATCCGGAGACTGGCTCCATAACCAGGCACCCACAAGCAATGCAACCGTTGCCGCAGCGACAACCATGATACCCAGTTTTTTATGCTGGGATAACTGGTTGAATTTGTCTAATCCAAATACTGAGTTTGATGACGCGCCTGACTGTATTTTAGTTGAGTTTGCTGTATTGATTTCGTCGGGTACTGTGGCCACAAATGTTCTCCTGCCTGAGTGCTTCTCCGTTTGCCATTCAGTTAAGTTCTTTATTGATTCAAGTTGTCTCCTGATTATCCGTAACCAACTTTTGAATCCGTGCGATCTGCTTACCTGTTCTATACGAATACACTATTGAAAGGTACATTATCGATAATTTTTCATACTTCTAATGTTTGAATAAAACGGATTTGCCCGCCCTATTCCTGCCATGATCAAGCCTTTGATCAATGCTATTCTGACGGCCATTACAGTTATGGTTTTCTGTACAATAACAACGGGTGAACAACTCCCCCGTAATGCCGGACAGCCGGTAATTTCGATTGTTTACCGATAACAGTCCGCGTGATTTGCCCGATTAATCTCTCTTTTACCTGCAATTTCTGTTCATAAAGGCTGTATCATGGAAAATTCTGGAATTAATACGATACTTGATCAACTGCGGGCTACTTCGGCCTATGCATCCGGTATAAAACGCCCGGAAGCAGAAAATGATACGGTCAAGGTTGATTTCGGTGAAACCTTGAAAGCCGCCGTGGACAAGACGAACAACCTTCAGCAAACTGCTGAACAAATGACCCGGGATTTTGTCAGTGGCGAGTCTAATGCGCATCTGCATGATGTCATGATTTCACTGCAAAAGGCTAACATTACCTTCCAGGGCATGGTGCAGGTACGTAACAAATTGGTAACCGCTTATCAGGAAATCATGAACATGCAGGTTTGAAATTCATGCAGCTGTTATTGACCGGCACATGAGCATAATAACGGCGTGGTTATCCCAGTTATTTTAGAAAGGTTGATTTCATTTGTCGCAGAAAGAAGATTTGTTTGCGCACCAGGATACACTTGCGCAATTACATGAAGATATACCGTTATCCGATAAGCTGAGCTTTATACATCAGATTATTCTTCAGGACTTCCCGTTTATCAATCGTCTGGCAATCGCGCTGTTTGATGAAAAAACAGATATGCTCAAAACCTATACGCATAGCACCGATGATCCCGACAACCCTATTACTACTTATGAAGCCGCGCTGAGTTCGGCACCCTCATTACGCGACATCATCGACCACCGGCGCCCGCGGCTGGTACAGGATCTGGATATTTTTGCTCAAGGCACGCATGAACATACCAGGCGCATTGCGGCAAAAGGCTATAAATCCAGCTACACCATGCCGCTGTATCAAAGCGGTGCTTTCATTGGCTTTTTGTTTTTCAATTCTTTGCAGGAACATCCTTTTTCACCCGCGATTCTGCGGCAGATTGATATCTATGGTCATTTGATCGCACTCATGGTTATCAACGAGCTGGCCGCCATCAGAACGCTTGTCGCGGCAGTACAGGCCACGCGCAGCATGACGCATTACCGCGATATCGAAACAGGCAAACATATCGACCGCACAGCGCATTACGCGCGCCTTATTGCACGGGAACTGGCGAAAAACTACAGCATCTCCGATGAACAGATCGAACATATTTTTCTGTTTTCTCCATTGCATGATGTCGGCAAAATCGGTATCCCGGATAGTATTCTGCGTAAACCCGGAAAGCTCGATGATGATGAATTTGACATCATGAAAACACATCCGGAAAAAGGACGCAAAATCATTGATTCCATACTTGAAGATTTCAGTTTATATGGATTGGGCCATGTCAGTATCATGCGCAATATCGCCGAGTATCACCATGAAGCAATGGACGGAAGCGGTTATCCAAAAGGATTAAAAGGCGATGAAATTCCGATCGAGGCCCGTATCAGTGCGGTTGCCGATGTATTTGACGCGTTGACTTCGCGCCGCGCTTACAAAATACCCTGGAGTAATGAAAAAGCTTTTGCGCTGTTGAAACAATTGTCCAATACAAAGCTGGATCGTGACTGCGTCAATGCATTACTCAGGTATCCGGATAAAATATTGGCAATTCAACAGCGCTTCAAGGATGATGAATCCGCCTGATTCTAGCCGAACAATCCCAGCAGCATTTTAATGGCCAGACAAAAAAGCAGCATGATAAATAGCTTTCTAAGTGTGGCGGCTTGAGTTGAATGTGTTGTTTTTGCACCGAACGGCGCTGTGACCATGCTGGCCAACGCCAGCCAAACCAGGGCTGGTAGATAAACATATCCCAGACTGTATTCAGGCAAGGTGTGCGATTGCGTAACACCATTCAGAATATATCCGGCAGTGCCTGTAACAGCGACAGGAAAACCAATCGCGGCGGCTGTACCTATCGCATGCTGAATTTTGATGCGACATAGCGTCAGGAAAGGTACGGTCAGAATACCGCCTCCGATAGCGACCAGACTGGAAATAACGCCGATTACACTGCCTGCGGCAAAAAAACCGGATTTTCCCGGAAGTCTGCGGTAAAAATGCTGATTTAAATCCGCACCGGGTCCAGGTTTTGAGATCAGTTTCAACAGCATACTGATTGCAACGTAGAAAATAAACACAGTGAAAATGACATGCAGCACTTTACTGGACAGTATTCCGGCCAGAAAGGAGCCGCTCAGCGTCCCTAATACGATGCCCGGCGTCATGTATTTGAATATTTGCCAGTTAACCGCGCCATGCTTGTTATGTGTATATAAACTGGCCGCGGCTGTAAATACAATACTGGCCATGGTGGTGCCCAGTGCAAGATGCAGGATACGATCCGGCGAAAAATCCTGTACCGTGAAAAAAAATATCAACGCCGGGACGATAATGAGGCCGCCGCCGATACCCAGCAAACCGGCAAAAAAACCGACAACAGCCCCCAGCAACAGATAAACAAACCACCATTCCATATCGTCTATTTCAGGTCCGCAGGATTCTCAGGATGAACTTCCACTCATCCGGATCGACAGGTGTAATGGACAGTCGATTGCCTGTTTGCAGCACGCGCATGCGCGCGAGTTCCGGATATTGGCGCAATGTCTTGATGGTCAGCAGGCGTGTCTTTTCCCTGAGCGTGATTTCAACATTAAACCAGCGCGGATTATCACGACTTGCTTTAGCATCATGAAATCTGCTTGCAGGATCGAATTGCGTAACATCCGGATAGGCAGACCGGGTTACCTCGATGATTCCGACAATACCCGGCTGCGTACAACAGGAATGATAGAAAAACGCCAGATCGCCGACATGCATCTGATTACGCATGAAATTGCGTGCCTGATAATTCCTCACACCATCCCACGCCACCGTCTGCCCAGGCCTGGCCGCCAGATCATCGATGCTGACCTCAGTTGGCTCCGATTTCATCAACCAGTAACGCATATACACTCCATACTAATCTGACAGATTTGAACAATTGTCATTTATGACTAAAATAACTCAAGAACGGTGCTTCTTTACAGGGAAAACAGACACTACAGCGCTCAAAAAAAGACATTTCCTGATTTATCGAATGATCTGAAATCAACCAAACCGATCAAGCTGGCCAAAAAGAAATTTAATTTGGTTTCTCATTCTCTATAATAACGCATAAATTAATCGCAATATTTTGCAACCGATTAGTAATTTGTGCTCAATACCAACCCATATATGGATGAACGTTTATGACTGATGGAGAAGAAAAACCGGTTAACCCTCGCTGGGAACGCCAATTAATCGAAGGACTGGCATTTGCCGCATTGCGTGAACAGCGACGCACGCGTATGTGGGGTATTTTTTTTAAATCATTGACTTTTATCTATCTCTTTATATTGCTTCTTGCTTTTACCGACTGGTTTGAGGTCAAAGGAGTCAGGATTTCTGACAAGCATACGGCTTTGATTGACGTGAATGGCATGATTATGCCGGATGGCATCAATAATGCTGACAACATCAACGCAAGCCTGAGATCGGCTTTCAAAGACAGCGGTACACAAGGTGTTATTCTTCGCATCAACAGCCCTGGCGGCAGTCCTGTTCAGGCAGGTTACATCAATGATGAAATACGCCGGTTGCGTGCAAATTATCCAGAAATTCCAGTGTACGCGGTGATCGGTGATATTTGCGCGTCGGGCGGTTATTATGTTGCAAGCGCTGCGGATAAAATTTTTGTTGACAAGGCCAGTCTTGTCGGTTCGATAGGTGTGCTGATGGATGGCTTCGGTTTTACCGGTACCATGGAGAAGCTCGGTGTGGAAAGACGCCTGTTCACTGCGGGAGAGCATAAAGGTTTCCTGGATCCGTTTTCGCCGCTTGATGCGAAACAGCGGGAGCACTTAACCAGCTTATTGAATGAAATCCACGAGCAATTCATCCGTATCGTACAACAAGGCCGGGGGGACCGGCTCAAGGATACACCAGAGATTTTCAGCGGCGTGGTATGGACCGGCAAACAAAGTATTGAGCTGGGATTGGCAGACGAGATGGGCAGCGCGGAATATGTTGCGCGCGAAGTGATAAAAGCCGAATCGATAGTCAATTTCTCAGTCCGTGAGAGTCTGTTTGATCGCTTCACCAAACGTGTCGGCCAAGTATCAATGTCGCTTTTATTCGACAATGATTTAAGCTTCAGGTAGCACTCGAGCATCGAACCAGACTGAACTATGTGGCCGATATTGCGCAGCTAATGCCATGCAAGAGACGATAGCGTGACTGGAAAACTGTACCTGATCCCGACACCCATCAGCGATTCTGATATGAACTGGGTAATTCCCGCATCGGTACGGATGTCGGTTCAGGGATTGTCCTGTTTTATCGTTGAGCACCCCAAAACCGCCCGGCAATTTCTGAAACAAATCGCCTGCAGAGTGCCATTACAGGAAATGCAGATGCACATCTTGAATGCGCACTCGAAACCGGCTGATCTGACGACATTGCTGCAACCATTGCTATCCGGACAGGATGTGGGATTATTGTCGGAAGCCGGCTGTCCGGCCATTGCCGATCCAGGCAGCGATCTTGTACGAATGGCGCATGACGAAAAAATCCCGGTCATTCCATTGGTCGGACCCTCTTCGATTATACTCGCGCTGATGGCTTCCGGACTCAATGGACAATGCTTCTGTTTCAACGGGTACCTGCCCGTTGAAAAACATGCGCGCGCGCTGCAGATCGCCGTACTGGAAAAGCGTTCCATCAAACACAATCAAACCCAGATTTTTATCGAAACGCCGTACCGCAATCAGGATTTGCTCGAGCACATCGTACAAACCTGCCGGGATGATACGGATTTGTGTATTGCAACCCACCTGACCGCCGCCAATGAAATGATTGCTACAAAAACGATAAAAGCATGGAAGCAGAAGTTACCGGACATTCATAAAATACCAACCATTTTTTTACTACACAACCGCTTTCGCCCGGTTGCGTAGAAATAAACGTAACTTTGGACCGGCTACGCGCAATGTGGATTTATCGAAACGCGCCGTATCGGACAAAACCATCAGCACCTATGCATTTAGTCAATCCAGCTCTCCACCCATCAGCAGCCTGATGAATTTTCCACGTGTTTCACGGGATGCGTCACGAAACAGCGAATAATGTGCATGCTGATCGGGTTGCAGAGTGTTAATTTCTATCCCCCACAACGGCGACAAGGTCGTGGGAAGATTGGAGTAACGCACATCAATAAGTATTTCAGGTCGTTCCGGCCAAAGCGCGATCAGTCCGTCGGAAAAATGCGCAAAACGCGCAATATCTCCAGCAAGAATGGATGAAACGGGCAAATCCGGTATATCACGCGACAGGTCAAATAATGCGATACTGTCACCCGGATATACGCGCGCATTCGAAAAAGGACCTATGCGTATGGCATTTACATACAACCTGCCTTCGCTTTGATAGATCGATCGCCAGAGTATCAAATTACCCAGCGTCGGTTTGACCAGCAACCGCTCTATCGTATGGCCGTTCTCAACGGCCAGTGTTTGCGTAATACCTTCCGCACGTTGCAACTGCATCCATCCGAACGACAGGTAAACACCCGCGAGCAACAACCCAACGCGGGCCGCCGCGGATGAATATTTACGCAGCGCGTAGACAACGGCCACAAGCAGTATCAAGGTAAACACGGGATCAATGACTGAAATGATATTGAACGCCAGACGTGAATCACTGAGCGGCCAGAGTAAATGCGTACCGTAGCTGGTGAATGCATCCAGCACGCCACTCAGGCAATAGCCGAGAAAAGCAAACAGGTAGATCCGTGCAAAAGACAAGCGCCTGCGCAAGAAAGGCCATAATAATGCTGCGGCGATCAATGCACCGAAAGGTACAAAAAAAATGGAATGCGTGAAGTGCCGATGAAACTCGATATTAAGCAAAGGATCATTTTCCGACTGAATCAAGATATCCGCATCAGCGATAATGCCCGCGAAAAAACCGATGCCCGCGGCCACGCGCGCTTCTTTATGTCTCGCGCCGGATTGCGCCATACTTGCGCCCAGCAAGCCCTGAGTCAATAAATCCATAATTGTTGTTACATGCAAAAATAGGTTGATGTTCGTAATTGCAGCAGGTCGCCATACGTTTTGACATTATGGCGACCTGCATAAAAACTTTGCCCAAGCAGAAAATCTATACCATACAATCGTTCTTTGAATCAAATCATAAGCACAGTCAAACATGCCGGCTGGTGTCATTTACCTGCCTCGTCGCAATACCGTCGGATCAATTCTCCCATCGGAATAATACCCATGCCGGTTTCGTTGCCAACGAGAATGATGCGCCTTCTCTGTCAAGGTCGGTAAACCGACAGAAAAACAGCGTACCCCTGATCGAAGCGTGCGCCATTCCGATAAGTCATTGACATCGTTGCCATGACAATATATAAATGACCGGCAAATGGCTCTGGATTGCAAAACGTTCCGCCAGACGGCTTTTTCCAGACCGGACACTCCCCAAACCAGCTTTTGTGTTTGTCATACGTATCAACTGTTCAAATTCAACAACTGCTTCAATCGTCCTGTATCCAGATATAGATCAATACCATCGGCAAGCCTGTTAATAGCTGCGTCACAAATGGCATGATAATCCGGTATTTGATCGCCGCTTCCCAATCCTGCCCAGGCAAGCAGCGCCGCACAGGCGTCAGCGGACTCGAACAGACCATGCAGATAACAGCCCATGATCAGTCCATCTTCACTCATCGCGCCATCGCTGCCTTGCTCGAAATATACCGCGGGCTTGTAATGTTTATGAAAAGCCGTAACGCCGTTATGGATTTCATATCCGGTAACCACCGCGCCACTACACGCCAATGCACCCTGCACATTCTGTAACAATTTATCGGATTGCATGATTGTGTCCATTTCAAAAAACGCCAATCCTTGGGCACAGCCGGGCTCACCTTCCAGGCCATCGGGATCTTGAATCAGTTTTCCGAGCATCTGAAAACCACCGCAGATACCGAGCAATTTACCGTGATAACGCAAATGCCGCAGTATGGCCTGCTCCCAGCCTTGCTCGCGCAACCATTCCAGATCGGCCAGAACGCTTTTCGAGCCTGGCAGGATAATCAGATCAGCAGAAGGAATGGTTTCGCCGGGACCGATAAATCGCAGATTGACCTGCGGATGCAGACGCAACGGATCGAAATCGGTATGATTGCTGATACGCGGTAGTGCCGGAACGATGACTTGAAGAAATTCATGCTCCATCACGGCTGCGCTGGCTGATATTTTCGGCAGCGCATCCTCGGCTTCCAGATGCAATCCCTGAAAGTACGGCAACACCCCCAGAACCGGCTTGCCGGTATATTCCGCCAGCCAATCGAGTCCCGGTTTCAGTAAGGCCATGTCGCCACGAAAACGATTGATTACGAAACCTTTGATTCTCGCCTGTTCGCTTTCACTCAATAATTCCAGCGTGCCGACAAGGTGCGCAAAAACGCCACCGCGATCAATATCGGCTATCAGAATAACCGGACAATTCACCGCTTCCGCAAATCCCATATTGGCTATGTCATTCGCACGCAGATTGATTTCGGCCGGAGAACCGGCGCCTTCCACGATAATCCGGTCATACTGCGCAGTCAGTCTGGCATGGGATTCCAGTACCGCATGCAATGCAATCTTTTTATACTGATGAAAATCGCAGGCATCCATATTCGCTATCGCATGCCCATGAATGATGATCTGCGCGCCGATATCCGTATTTGGTTTCAGTAGCACAGGATTCATGTCGGTATGCGGCGCCAGTCCGGCGGCAAACGCCTGAACCGCCTGGGCGCGCCCAATCTCGCCGCCGTTGATGCTGACCACGCTGTTTAACGCCATATTCTGCGGTTTAAAAGGTGCGACACGCACGCCTTGCCGCGACAACCAGCGACATAAGGCGGTGACCAGCATGCTTTTCCCGGCATCTGAAGTCGTGCCTTGTATCATCAATGTCTGATTACGCATGCAAAACCGGATTACCGCGTCAGTCCGCTGTATGAAACGAACAGCGTTCACCCTGTTGCGGTGAATTACTACAAATCAATACCATTTTGCGCCATGATTCCTGAACGGTAAGCATGCCTGGTATCGTGCATTTCGGTAATCGTATCGGCCAGATCACAAAGCGCCTGCGGCGCGGCGCGGCCGGTCACAATGACATGCTGCATGGGCGACCGGTTCTTCAAATCCTTCAGCACCGTCTCCATATCCAGCCAGCCGTATTTCAATGGATATGTCAATTCATCCAGCACGATCAGATTCAGCTGCGGATCACGCAACATATTCTGAACGACAGTCCAGCCGCGCCGCGCAGTTTCGATATCCCGTTCCAGATTCTGCGTGTCCCAGGTAAAGCCTTCACCAAGAACACGCCAGATTACGTCCGCGTGCTGACGGAAAAATGCTTCCTCTCCGGTATCCGAGCGTCCCTTGATAAACTGTGCGACAGCAACCCGCATATCATGCCCCAAAGCCCGTGCAACCATTCCGAATGCTGAACTGGACTTGCCCTTGCCGTTTCCCGTCAGCACCAGTAGTAATCCTTTGGTTTGATTGGCACGGGCAATCGCAGCATCAACGATTTCCTTTTTATGCTGCATGCGCCTGCGATGCCGCAGGGCCTTGTCTGCGTCATTACAATCAGCCATCGATCAATCGCTTGCCGTTTTGTGTAAATGGACGGACTGCCATATGAAAGCGATAACCCAATGCAATACGATGGCGAAACCCGCATAAAACAAAAATGATTCGACATACATCGGGAAATAGGCTGATGTCCGCCCGGCAAATTCAAGCCACGTCGTATCGGCAAAACGACCCGAAAAGAAATAAAAACCACCGCTGGAAAACAATTCACACAGGATTAATCCGGACAGAATGCTCAAAGACAACGGCATCAGTGAGCGCCATGCATATTGATGCTGGCTGGCATACCAGCGGCCTGCCAGCCAGAGTGAAGCATAGGCAGGCAACAGGAAAGCATAGGCAGGCGTCAGGCAGAATCCGCTCGCGCCACCCCAGACATAAGCCATGTAATCGAGTATCCAGGTTAACGTCAGAAAACCCGCTAATGGCCACACAGCGCGCAGATAAACACCCGCGAGAAAAAACACCGCCCAGGAAGCGCCTGGCAGATTGTGCAGCGATATAAAATGATGACTGCGCGTGATAATCATTAACACGGCGAGCAATAAAGCGATAACCATTTGATGGCGTGAGGATAAAGTAAGCATCTTGACTCCTTGTTAAGGTTGATAACGTATCGTGGCAAAGAAATTACGCCCGGGCTGGTTGAAAAACGCCGCGGTTTCATAATGCTTGTCAAACAGATTTTCAATGCGTCCCTGCAAGCGCAGACGTTTACTCAAGACATATTCCGCGCGCAGATCAAATTTGACATAGCTGTCCAGTTTTCGTGTATTGCTGAAATCATCAAAACGCCCGCCTTCAGCCAGAAACATGGCACCAACACGATATCTGCCAAATGCACGGTCAACATCGAGACGGAACGAATGCTCCGCACGCCGCGGCAGTATATTACCTCTGTCCACATCATGGGCGCGGTTCTCCGGATCGAGCAGCGTCAGGTTGCCGTTCAGCAGCCAGCCACGGACTGTCGTGCTGAGTACGGCCTCCAGTCCATGTATGCGCGCCTTGTTGATATTGCCAGGCGCCTGCGTTCGGGCATCGTAAGTGATCAGGTTATCAATCCACGTTTCATACGCATTCAACGACCACCTGCCCCACGCCATATTACCACGTACGCCAAACTCGTATCCGAGCGATTTTTCCGGACGCAGATCGGGGTTACTAAAGAAGGGGAAATACAGCTCATTAAACGTCGGCGCTTTAAACGCATTGCCGAAATTCGCCGTCAGACTGACACGCTCAGTAATCGCGTAACCCCAGCCCGCACCGCCAGTCACCCAGCTGCCAAATTGCTGATTATCATCATAGCGTAATGACCATTGCAGGCGATGACGGTCAATCGTTGCAAGATACTGCGAAAAAACGCCCCAGTTTGCACGCGAATTTTTAATAAAGGCTTCTGTGCTATCCAGATGGTCATGCAGATAATCCATACCCATGGTCAACTGATGGTTCGGATTGATGGTAAAATCATTCTGCAGACTAATGGTATCGCGCGTCGTGTGGAAGCGTGTCATAAACTGCCTGTCTAAAAAGTTATCACCGTCTTCCCGGCTGCGCCCCGCAGTCAGATTAATTCGCCAGAAATCCAGCGGCGAATACCGCGCCGAACCGCCGAGCACCTGTTGCATGGTCTCTGATTTATTGATAAAACTGCCATCAAACTGGGTTCTACCCTCGGACTGCATGAAGCTGGCATCAATTTCCAGTCCGCTTTTAAAACGATAGCCAGCGCGCGCCGAACCGGCCACATTACGATAGCCGTCGCGATCGGGTTCTATTGTAAAACAACCGGCCGTATCGCTGCCCGTGCATGCATTAAAACCTTTGGTTCCTATACCGCTGGCCGTCAGGTTAAACCATCCACGCTCGCCCGATCTCGACAGCCCGACCGAACCGTTCAGCGTGCCGTAGCTGCCGCCGCCAAAACTGAAACCGGGATTAAAACCACTGCCGCCGTTCCCCTTGCGTGTAAAAATCTGGATCACTCCGCCGATGGCCTCAGAACCGTACAGACTTGAACGCGGCCCGCGCACAATTTCAATGCGCTCAACCTGCTCAAGCGGGATATTTTCGAATGCTGTAGTGCCGGACGACGCCGAGCCCACCCGGATACCATCGATCATTACCATAATGTGATCGGACTCGGTGCCGCGCATTTGCACAAATGTACTTTTTCCCGGACCGCCATTATTGATGATATTTACACCAGTCACACCGCGCAGCAAATCCTCGATCGATCTGGATTGCTGACGTTCGATATCTTCACGTGTAATCACCGTCACCGATGCCAGTGAAGCATCAATAGGTTGCGCTGTGCGTGTTGCTGTTACGACAATGGGTTTTTCAAAATGAGGGTTGTTTCGCTGTATGCCATCCGCTGCTGCATCAGTCACGGCCATCATTATGATGACTGCGCCAGGCATAAACTCAACAGCACGCCTTCCAGATGCAGTCATGAGCGCTGCAAACCGGTTATATCGTTTCATGTGATTCCTCCGCGCCGCCCGCGCGTTATCCGGTTAAAAAAGGATTGCAGAGGAAAAAAACAGATAAAACCGGTTGAGCATAAATGGTATGCAATCCGGCTGGTAGCGCCCTCCGCAATACCATCGTATTTACGTCAGGCCGGTCTCCGGACTCATGAGTAGGTCAAACTTCCTCAGTCTGCGCCTTCCCGTGCATTAACACAGTGGCGCTCGTGCAGACTGTTAGCTCATTTACCGTTGCGGGGGCAGTGCCGGATTTGTTCTGAATGATAAAACACACCGGCTTCCCGTTTAACCTTCTATAAACAAAAGGCACCCGAAGTAAGGGTGTGGAGGGTACAGCGACGCAGATCGAATGTCAAGGATAAAGCCTGGCGGAACATGGCACTGAAATCCTGCTCGGCACCTGCATTAGTGAATGGTATTGTCCTCAATCAACTCGAATGAACCTTCTCTTTCGCCATTGACAATGTAGCCATAGATGCCACGAGACAAGCCATAGACCTGCAATGACACCACTTTCTCAAATGGAATCAGGGCCTGAGTGCAGACAACGCTGCCTTCATCTGATACCGTGCTGACAGCATTAACCGTGATCTCAAACCGATTATTTTTCAGGCGCTGGTGTATTTCTCCAACCGCCAGACATCCATTGGCCAGGTGCCCGCGGATTCTCAGAAACACTTGAGCGGGAAAGCTGTCGATGATCTCGGCTTCCACGCCATCATCGGGTTCGAGGAAGTAAATCGAGCGCCCGGACGTGGATAACTCCGAAACTTTGAATTCCTGCAATCGCCAGCTGTTGCTATTGGCATCGAATTTAAACACACCGTCCAGAAATGCGCCAGGCTGTTCATCGGTATCCACGCGCGGAATAGTCAGGACGCCGTCGCGATAATGCGGGAAATTGCTGATTGATCCGTTATCCTGAGTAAAGCCAGGTGCTGACAGCAGGATCAGCACAAGCATTGCAATGGCAAGATTAAAAGATTTCATCATTTCGCTTGCTTAAAATCGAGTCAAATATGATTGACTCTCGATTGATAAAAATTGAATATCACACGATTTTGCGAATCAAGTCATTTTACAGACCCACAGGCAACAGACCAAGACGAGCAATTTGTTAAGCCAATGCAACAAAATCGCACATCACGATATTAAAATTAATGTACCTTGAACACCATATTCATCATACACTTTCTCGGTTTGGAAAGCACTCAGAATCATTTTATAGCACCTTGAAGGATCTTCAAGGTGCCCGTTCAACATCCTCCAGCACGCCATCAATGAGCTGCTGAATACGTTTGGCGCGATTCGCCAGGTGCGGATCATGAGTTACGATGATCAGACTGGCGTTTACTTTCTCGTTCAATTCCAGCATTAAATCAAATACAGCTTCAGCAGTATGACGGTCAAGATTTCCGGTGGGTTCGTCCGCCAGTATGCAGGCTGGCTGCGTTACCAGTGCGCGGGCCACAGCAGCGCGCTGACGTTCGCCGCCGGATAATTCACCCGGCGTATGTGCCAACCGATGTCCGAGACCCACCTGCTGTAAAACCTCAGCAGCGCGTTCCAGCGCTTCCTGTTTAGCCATGCGCCTGATCAGCAGCGGCATTGCCACATTCTCCTGCGCTGTGAACTCGGATAGCAAATGATGAAACTGATAAATGAAACCCAGCGATCCGTTACGCAACTTGCAACGCGTATTTTCATTCATTGCTGCTATGTTCTGACCGAGGATATTGATTTCTCCGCTGCTGGGTTTGTCAAGACCACCCAGCAGATGCAACAATGTACTTTTGCCTGAGCCGGATGCACCAACAATGGCAACCAACTCCCCTCTCGTGACATTCAGATTGACGCCTTTCAGCACCGGAACTTCCAGATCACCTTGATCGAATTGTTTGAACAGACTTCGACATGAAATGACAATATCATTCATATCGCAAAGCCTCTGCCGGATTGACCCTGGATGCCCGGTAGCTTGGATAGAGCGTGGCCAGCAAACTCAATGCAAAGGAAACCAGCGCGACTGCTACGATATCTTCAGCCTGCGGATCACTGGGAATCTCACTGATGTAATAAATTTCATTCGAAAGAAATTGCACACTGAAGATCCATTCTATAAACGCCACCACTTCACCAACGTTAAATGCCAGCAGCATACCGCCGGATACACCCAATACCGTTCCTGCAACGCCAATGAAGGTTCCCTGTACAATAAAAATCTTCATAATACTGCCCGGACTTGCACCCAGCGTACGCAGGATCGCTATATCGGATTGCTTGTCAGTAACCGCCATAACCAGCGTAGAAACGATATTAAATGCCGCCACAGCGATAATCAGCGCCAGAATCAGCGACAGCATGCGTTTTTCAATCTGTATTGCGCGAAAATAGTTGGCGTGCTGTTTTGTCCAGTCAGTAATATAAAATGTACCGGTTAGTGATGTTGCCAGGTCACTGACAACTCCAGGCGCAAGAAACATGTCATTCAGCTTCAGACGAACACCGGATACCGCATCATCGGTCATGCGGTAAAGTTTTTGCGCATCGTTCATATGGATCAATACCAGGCCGGAATCATATTCAAAATGTCCGGCCTCAAAAATTCCGACAACAGTAAACTGCTTGAGCCGCGGCAGAATACCAGCCGGTGTCACCTGCCCCTGGGGTGAAATCAATACAATCTTGTCTCCACGGTAGGCACCAAGACTGCGCGACAATTCCATCCCGATAATGATGTTGAACTCACCGGGCTGCAAATCCTGCAATGCGCCGCTGACCATCATCGACTC
Source organism: Nitrosomonas sp. (assembly GCA_028577615.1). GTDB lineage: Bacteria > Pseudomonadota > Gammaproteobacteria > Burkholderiales > Nitrosomonadaceae > Nitrosomonas. The sequence continues at coordinate 62,389 of JAJSDU010000004.1, read as the reverse complement.
AAAATCCGCCACCGTATTTTCCTTATCCGGTAATATTCCGCGAACAATCGCACCGTGAACCACCTGATCGTAAGAGACCATTGCCTGAGCGTTGACAAACGGCGCCGCAGCGATAACATCCGGGTGTCGGGAAGCTTCGGCCGCGGTAAATTCCCAGTCAGTCAGTCGATTATCAAACCCGCTGATCTGGACATGTGAAGCAACACCGAGAATTCGCGCACGCACTTCCTTCTGAAAACCGTTCATCACTGACATGACGGTAATCAGTGCAGTCATGCCCAGTGTAATGCCAAGCAAAGAAATCAGCGAAATAAATGAAATAAAATGATTACGTTTTTTCGCGCGAGTATAGCGCAGCCCGATAAAAAGTTCGTAGGGAGACACAGGATAAATAAGTGGTTAATCAATAAAACGTGCAGTGTGCCACAATTAAGGCGGGAAGAGTAGAAGAACCGCTTCTCTGTCGGACAGTGATTCAGTCATTGTTTTTCCCATATCAGGCAAAGCAATTGTATAATCACGCTATGAAATTTGATATGGTCGTAATTGGCGGAGGATTGGTCGGTGCAAGTCTGGTGGCTGCTTTAAGGAGCAGCGGTCTAAGAATTGCGTTGATCGAGCCGCGCGAGCCTTCTTCTTTGCCCAATGATGAAAGCTGGGACAGTCGTATTTACGCCATCAGCCCCGGCAGTATGGATTTTTTACGTGACCAGGGTATCTGGACGCGAATGGATGCATCACGCCTGACACCGGTTTATGACATGACTGTTTTCGGTGATGACAATTGCTCGCATATTCACTTCAGCGCGTATGAAACTGGCGTTGCCGAACTGGCACATATTATTGAAAACCGCCAACTACAGACCGCTGTCTGGGAAATATTACAGTCCGGGACAAACCATCTGAATATCATCTGCCCAGCCAGATGTGCTGCCATCACATGGCATGATACACATGCCGAAATACAACTTGAAGATGGTCGCACACTTGAAGCTGCGCTAGTTGTCGGCGCCGATGGCGTCAATTCATGGACACGTCAGCAGGCTGGCATAGCAGTCTCGCGTCATGCCTATCAGCAAATCGGCGTTGTCGCCAATTACAGAACAAAATTACCACACAGGAATACCGCGTATCAGTGGTTCAGACGTGATGGCGTGCTGGCGCTGCTACCGTTGACAGATCATCGAGTATCCATGGTCTGGTCAACCAGTGAAATCCATGCTGCGCAATTGCAGGAACTGTCCGCAGAAGCCCTATGCACAAATGTAGCAGAAGCATCTTCATACACCTTGGGGAAGCTTGATCTCATCACACCACCCGTCGGCTTTCCACTGAATTTTGTACATGTCAATCACCTGATTAAACCACGCCTCGTCCTGGTTGGTGATGCGGCACACGGAATCCACCCGCTGGCGGGTCAGGGTATCAATCTAGGGCTGCGTGACGTGCGCGAACTTGCAGAAATTATCATGAAACGCGGTTTACAATCCGATATTGGTGATTTCATGCTGTTACGCCGTTATGAATGCACGCGCAAGGAAGACATTCTGGCTTTGGAAACAGCCACCGACGGCTTACAAAAACTGTTTAACAATTCAAATCCGACTCTCGCCAGAATTCGTAATTTGGGACTCGAAATTACCAATCATTTACCCTTGATCAAAAACCAGCTCATGCAGCATGCACTGAGTTGAACAATCTTAACGGAGCGTCATCATGGTCTCGCAGCACTTAACACGATTCATTTTTATCCCGCTCATTTATATACTTTCAGGAACAGGATTAACCTGGGCGAATGAAGAAGCAATCAAAAAGGCCATAGAACCCCATTTTCCGGGTGCAAAAATTGAGAGTTTGCGAAAAACTCCTTATCTTGGACTCTACGAAGCACTTGTCGGTGGCGAGCTATTTTATACTGACGAAAAAGCTGAATATTTCTTTTTCGGGCATATCGTCGACACAAAATCACGAACAAGCGTTACCAACGAACGCCTGCAGGAAATTAAAGCAGCACGACGCATACCACTCGACACGCTACCGCTTGAATTCGCGATAAAAATCGTCAAAGGTAATGGCGAGCGCAAGCTTGCTGTCTTTACCGATCCCAACTGTCCGTATTGCAAACAACTCGAAAAGGAGCTGCTGAATATCACCGATATCACAATCTACACTTTGCTGTATCCAGTCTTGAGAGGCTCTGTGGAACTCTCCACATCAATCTGGTGCGCACAGGACCAAATCAAGGCATGGGATGATTTCATGCTCAGAGATATCGCCCCCCAAACCAGAGACTGTGAAACCCCGATACCCACATTACTAAAATCCGGACAGGAAAACCGTGTTACCGGAACACCAACGCTGATTTTTGCCGATGGCTCCATCGTAGGGGGTATGATTCCCGCAGCGGCAATTGAAGAGAAATTGAATAGTGCAGACCAGTCTGACAAAAAATAAGCCGAAAAAAGCTCTTAGAGTCAAATATAGCAACATTTCAGTATCAAAAAGCGTTTGCAAAAGCCTTATGCAATATCAACTTTTGTGAGTTTGATACAACCAATTCGCGGCATCAAGAGCATAATACGTCAAAATACCATCAGCACCAGCTCTCTTAAAGGAAAGTAACGATTCGAGAACACAAGTTTCTTCACTTAACCAGCCGTTAATCGCCGCCGCTTTAAGCATGGCATATTCGCCACTGACCTGATACACGAAAGTGGGTGCTTTAAATTCATCTTTAATTCGTCGCACAATGTCGAGATATGGCATACCAGGTTTGACCATTATCATGTCTGCGCCTTCAACCAGATCAAGTCCCGCTTCCCATAACGCCTCGTCAGAATTCGCAGGATCCATCTGATAAGTATATTTATTACCCCCGCCCAAGTTAGCCGCAGAACCTACCGCATCGCGAAAAGGGCCATAAAAACTTGACGCATATTTAGCCGAATATGCCAAAATGCGCGTATAAATAAATTGTTTTGCATCCAGTGCCTCGCGAATTGATTTAATCCGTCCATCCATCATATCTGAAGGCGCCACCACATCAGCTCCAGCTTCTGCGTGAGTTAATGCCTGTTTAATAAGCACTGCTACTGTTTCATCGTTTAACACATATCCAGAATCATCAATTAGTCCATCCTGTCCGTGACTGGTGTATGGATCTAAAGCAATGTCGGTAACTACGCCCAATTCTGGAAAATTGCGCTTTAACTGTCTCACAACATTAGGTATAAGACCTTCCGGATTGTAGGCTTCGTCGGCTGTCAAGCTTTTTAAGCTTGTATCAATCACTGGAAAAAGAGCCATCGCGGGAACACCCAACATCAAACATTGCTCAGCTTTCTTCATCAACAGATCTGCACTTGTCCTGCTCACGCCCGGCATGGAATCTACTCTTTCCTCACGATTAGCACCATCAAGAACAAAAACCGGGTAAATGAAATCACTAGCCTGTAGTTGATTCTCCCGAACAAGACGGCGTGAAAAATCATCGCGACGTAATCGACGCAATCTTTTGTGTGGAAACTGACTTAGCAAGCTGATCATAATATTATTTTATCGATAATCATTAAAAATATCTTTTAAAGGAACTTATATTGATTTGAAGCTGTCTACTTTTTGGGCATAAGAAATAAGTGTCCCCTACCTTTTCCTCCCTGAAGGTGGGGCCTTAAGTGATATTAAGGCAGGCGGTTCCCCCCGGTTTTTACTCCCCTTTAACCGGGGGTCTTTCATCCTAATTATTCTGCTTGATCAAAAAGGCACAGTACGACCAAGGTAAGAACACCCATCAGCCAATCCAATTTTGAATGATGCTGTTCGCATCACTAATGCCAATGGACTTACTGCTCGAAAATAACTGCGTACTCACTGCTGGGTAGCTCATCTTCAAAAAGTCTTCTACTTGGCTCAACGTAACCATAGCCTGCTGCCTGCTCAGCTTATCAGACTTCGTAAGCAGAATGTGAACAGTCTTTCGTGTTACAGAAAACCACTCCAGCATTTGCAGATCAAGATCCTTGAGAGGATGCCGAATATCCACAATCAGAACAAGACCAACGAGTTCTTCACGTGTTAATAGATATTGTGTAAGAAATGCTTCCCAGTGCTTGCGAATTGCAATGGGTGTTTTGGCATATCCATAGCCAGGTAAATCTACAAGAAAATCACCTGAATTTAAGCGAAAATAATTGATTTGCTGCGTTCTCCCTGGTGTCTTGCTTGTAAAAGCAAGCTTGGTTCGACGTGTAAGAGTATTAATTACACTAGACTTTCCGGCATTTGAACGCCCTGCGAATGCTATTTCTTTTCCATCATGAACAGGTAAATCTTTTAGGCTGTTGGCGGATGTATAAAAAGTTGCGCCTTCAAATAAGGTCATGAAATATCAGCTTAATTCAGATTGAAACAAATCATGTGCAATCATGACCAAACCTTCGAGAACCAAGTTATCAATCTCAACAACAGGAAAGTGAATATGCCTACGAATAAAGCCGACCCCACCACCACTTAGAATACAATTCTGAGGATGGTATCCTTGATATTTGTAAAATAGCTGCAATGCCTTTTCTACCATTGCGGATAAAGCAACGAAAATACCGTTATGCATAGCACTTGACGTTGTTGTAGGAAAAAGCTCTGGATTACTCAGAGCTGCATCATAACTGATCTGTGTGTTAGTTGCGAGACTCTTGAGTTGCAAAAAAGGGCCGGGAACAATGTAGCCACCCAGAAATAACCCATCCCGGGATATTGCATCAACGGTCATTGCAGTACCAACATTCACAACCACACATGAATTATGATACATATTCCAAGCAGCGATCATTGCTGCCCATCGATCAGCTCCTAGTTGCTGCTGATATTTATAATTATTTGTAATACCACACTGGTAAGATCGAGGAGTAATCCAATGTGCTTCATAATCAAAAGAAGCGAAAATTGTATTAAGCTTCTTGGTTATTAGTCGATTCGAAACTGTTGAAGCCACGACATAGTTAATATTGCTTAATTTTTTCCACTGGTCAGTCAACGTCTCAATTTCTCGATGAGCTAATTGCTTCTTAACTAACCAGAGACAATCCTTATTGACACCCCATTTAATAAATGAATTCCCGACATCGACAGCTAATATAGACGACATTAGCTTTGAAATTTAGGTCTTAGTGAAATATCGCCAATTGAAAAATTTCGATATCCAGATTCAGTCTGGAGAATTAATTCTCCTTCATTTGTAACATCTATGGCAATGCCTTCTATAATTTCACTATCCGGCAAATGTAACACAACAGGTTGATTCTGATAACAATGCAACTTTAACCATTCTTCACGGAAAGGCTCAAATCCTTTGATTCTAAAAACATCAAGCAATTGATATAGTTCCGTTAAAAAATGCGCTAATAATTCATTACGATTAAGCCTGCGCACACTGATTTGATACAAATCAGCCACAGGATATTCGACGTTAGCAATAAAACGATGGGGCAATTTAACGTTAATACCTACACCAATTACAACTGACAATGTAGTATGCAAATCGCTTTTACATTCGATTAAAATTCCGGCAATTTTTTGCTGTTTGAATAGCACATCGTTAGGCCATTTGATTTCATAATCCGCTGGTACTAATTTCCTTAACACTCGTACTAAACATAAGGAAATCAATAAGCTTAATCCAGACAAATGCTTGAAGTCACTACTAAAAGTCCATAAAACACTAAATGATAGACTGCCGATTAAATTCGTATACCATTGATGTTTTCTTCTTCCCCGCCCGTGAGTTTGATTTTCAGCGATTACTACCGGGATTTTTTTACTATTTAAGTAGAACGATACATTTTCAATTAGATATTGATTTGTCGATTCTAATTTTTCAAAGATAAAGAAAGTATAATATTTATTATAAGTTGATAAGTAATATAGAATTTCTTTACTATCAATCCAGTCAACTAATTCAACTAATCGTAAGTTTTTTTTTTAACTCTAATAGTAATCCGCAACAAATCGAGCGTTGAATCAATTCACTAATTTTCTGAATAGAGCAACTCATGTTGATTGATAGACATTCATAAGTATGAAATCTATAATCTTTTAATAAATTCAGAAAAAATTTCAGGGACTCATCTTGATTAAACAATTGAAGAGACGATCTACAAATCATGACACAAGCTATATATACTTAAGTTTGTTCTTTTGTTGATATAGCGAGATTTTCATCAGCTGCAGAAATTTTTGGTCGTTCAACCAGTTCTACTAGAGCCATGGGAGCATTGTCACCTTTTCTATAACCAGATTTCAAAATCCGAATATAACCACCTGGTCTGTTAATATATCTTGGACCTAATTCCGAAAACAATTTTACGACGCTCTCACGATCTCTTAATGTATTAAATGCATTTCGTTTGTTTGTTAGATTTGAAACTTTCCCAAGTGTTATCATAGGCTCAACAAACCGCCTCAATTCCTTAGCTTTGGGTAAAGTAGTCATTATTAGTTCATGATGTATCAGCGAATTAGTCATATTACGAAACATAGCAGTCCTATGACTACTCGTACGATTTAATTTTCTAAATGCCTTATGATGGCGCATGATTCATGTCCTTGGTTAAATTTTCTAAATTTGCTGGCGGCCAATTATCAAGTTTCATTCCCAGTGTCAATTCACGAGCAGCCAACACTTCTTTGATTTCATTAAGAGATTTTCGGCCCAAATTAGGAGTCCTCAGAAGTTCAGCTTCTGTACGTTGTATCAAATCGCCAATATAATATATATTTTCAACCTTTAAACAATTAGCAGATCGTACAGTCAATTCTAAGTCATCAACAGGTCTCAACAATACCGGATCTATTTGTGGAATTTTTGGCTGTTCTGTAGGTACCGGCGTACTCTCAAGATCGGCAAATACTGTTAATTGCTGCACTAAGATACGTGCTGCATATCGGATAGCTTCCTCAGGGTCCACAATTCCGTTTGTTTCGATATCCATTATTAATTTATCAAGATCAGTGCGCTGCTCAACGCGAGCGCTTTCCACAATATAGCTCACTCGCTTTATAGGACTAAAAGAAGCATCAAGCATGATGCTTCCTATGCTTTTATCTGCATCACGAGTTTTACGAGCACTTGCAGGCAAATAACCTCTACCTTTTGATATTTTTAATTGCAAGTCAATTTTTCCACCTGTAGTCAAATGCGCAACAACATGATCAGGGTTAAGTATTTCAACATCGTGGTTTTTTTCAAAATCATTTGCTGTTACTACTCCCTTGCCAGATTTACATAATCTTAAGGTGGCCTCGTCACCTGAATGTAATTTTAAAACTATACCCTTGATATTCAATAAAACATCAACCACATCTTCCTGTACACCATCAATGGTTGAATATTCATGTACTACACCGGAAATTTTTACTTCAGTAGGTGCAAATCCGGCCATAGAAGATAACAAAATTCTACGCAAAGCGTTCCCTAATGTATAACCATATCCACGCTCAAAAGGTTCCATTATCACCCTTGCATGCAGTGGTGATATGTTCTGAACATCAATTATACGGGGTGTTAACAATTCATTAACTTGCATTTAATGCCCTTAATAAACGTAATACTATGCTCTGTCTGCTATTTGTGCTATTACTTAGAGTACAATTCAACGACAAGTGATTCATTGATTGTGGATGGTAAATCAGAACGGTCTGGTTTATTTTTATATAAACCCTTCATTCCTTTTACATCCATTTCTATCCATGCTGGAAATCCTCTATTATCAGCAATCTGAATAGAAGATTTTGTGCGAATATGCTCCTTCGCCTTGTTATCAAGCTCAATTTGATCGCCAGGCTTAACTAAGTACGAAGGAGTATTTACACGTATACCATTGACACGTATTGAATTATGTCTAACAATTTGTCTTGCTTCTGCACGGGAAGATCCAAATCCCATTAAAAAAACGACATTGTCTAAACGACTCTCAAGCATTTGCAATAAATTATCTCCAGTTATTCCTTTTTGCTTATCAGCCTTTTTATACAAATTCCTAAACTGTCTCTCCAAAAGTCCATAAATTCGTCTAAGCTTCTGTTTTTCTCTTAATTGAACGCCATAGTCAGATAATCGCCCTTTTTTTTGTCCGTGTTGTCCAGGCGGGTAATTTCTTCGTTCTATTGCACATTTGTCTGAGAAACACTTCTCACCTTTTAGAAAAAGTTTTTCACCTTCTCTGCGACAAAGTTTACATTTAGATTCCAGATATCTAGCCAACAATATTCTCCTTATATACGACGTTTCTTTGGTGGTCTACATCCATTATGGGGAACAGAAGTGACATCAGATATGCTGGTAATTTTAAAACCTGCCCCGTTAAGAGCCCTTACAGCTGAATCACGCCCTGGACCTGGTCCTTTAATTTTAACTTCCAAATTTTTTACACCGCATTCCATCGCAGCTTTTCCTGCGTTCTCAGCTGCCACTTGAGCTGCAAATGGAGTGCTTTTACGCGATCCTTTAAAACCGGAGCCACCTGAAGTTGCCCAAGACAAGGCATTCCCCTGTCTATCTGTTATCGTTATAATTGTGTTATTAAAGGACGCATGTATATGTGCAATTCCTTCTGATATATTTTTTTTAACTTTTTTTCTAATGCGTGCAGTTGTTTTTACCATAATTACTCGACTCTAAATAGAAGATTATCTTGCTCGTATCGCTTTTCTAGGCCCTTTTCTTGTGCGTGCATTAGTACGTGTTCTCTGTCCTCGCACAGGAAGACCTTTTTTATGCCGAAGACCGCGATAACAACCAAGATCTATAAGTCTTTTAATGTTCATAGAAATTTCTCTGCGAAGATCACCTTCGATATTTAACTTAGCAATATTATCTCTTAAGATATCGAGTTGTGCTTCTGTCAATTCCTTAAGTTTTGTGTTGGTTGGTATGCCCGCTTCATTACAAATGTTTCTAGAAATAGTCTTTCCAATTCCATATATCGATGTCAATGCAATCAATATATGCTGATGATTAGGTAAATTAACTCCAGCAATTCGTGCCATATTTTATAATCTAGAATTCTCTAGCCTTGTCGTTGTTTATGTCGTGGATCTATGCAAATTACTCTAATAATCCGATTTCGTTTGATTATTTTGCAATTTCTGCAAATTCGTTTCACTGAGGCCATTACTTTCATAGGTATAAAGATAATAAGATTAAGTTGTAAATTTTATTTTGCTCTAAATGTTATACGTGCACGTGTTAAATCATATGGAGTAAGGTCTACTGTTACTTTATCACCTGGTAAAATTCGTATGTAGTGCATTCTCATTTTGCCTGATATATGACCAAGAACTATATGACCATTTTCTAACTTAACTTTGAATGTCGCATTAGGCAATGTTTCGAGGACTTCACCTTGCATCTGAATAGTTTCTTCTTTAGCCATATAAACAATCTGCTATCTCGCAGGTAAGCGATTAGTATTTCCTTTTAAATTTGCCTTCTTTAATAAACTATCATATTGGGATGACATAACATGTGATTGTACTTGAGACATGAAATCCATCGTAACAATAACAATGATAAGTAGCGATGTACCACCAAAATAAAAAGGGACGTTCCATTGCAAAATCAAAAATTCTGGCAACAAACAAACTAACGTTACATAAATCGATCCAGTCAAAGTAAGACGAAGCATAATTCTTTCGATATAACGTGTAGTTTGATCACCTGGCCTTATCCCTGGTATAAACGCTCCGCTCTTTTTTAAGTTATCCGAAGTTTCCTTAGGATTAAAAACCAGCGCTGTATAAAAAAAACAAAAAAAGACTATCATTGCTGCATAAAGAAAAACATATAGAGGTTGACCAGGTGAGAGAGACGCGCTTATATCTCTTAGCCAGATCATAGACTCACCGGTTGCAAACCATCCAGCTAATGTAGCTGGAAATAATATAATACTTGATGCAAATATAGGCGGTATAACACCCGCCATATTTAGCTTCAAAGGTAAATGCGAGCTTTGACCGCCATATATTTTCTTCCCAACCTGCCTTTTAGCATAATTTACAAGTATACGACGCTGTCCTTTTTCCACAAAAACAACAAATGCTGTAACAAATGTAGCGGCCACAAATATAAATAGTGCCACCAGAAAGTGCATTGATCCAGTACTAACCAAATCCAGAGTTCCTCCAATCGCGCTTGGAAGACCCGCCGCAATGCCTGCGAATATTATCAGCGAAATCCCATTACCTATACCTCGTTCTGTAATTTGCTCACCCAACCACATTAAGAATATGGTACCCGTTACAAGTGTAATCACCGTTGTTAAAACAAACATTGAACCAGGATTTAATACCAATCCTGCCTGAGCTTGTAAAGCTATTGATATCCCATAACTTTGAACTAACGCTAAAAGCAAAGTACCATATCGCGTATATTGTGTAATTTTTCTTCTTCCACTCTCACCTTCTTTTTTAAGGGCTTCGAGATAAGGAACAGCCACAGTTCCAAGCTGCATAATGATCGAAGCAGATATATATGGCATAATTCCAAGAGCAAATATCGAAAAACGCGACAACGCCCCACCCGAAAACATATTAAACATTCCCAACACTCCACCTTGTTGAGAATCAAACAAATCTTTTAATACATCAGGATCAATTCCAGGAACAGGGACATGCGCCCCGATTCGATAAACGATTAGTGCTAACAATAAAAACCATAACCTACGTTTTAGATCGGCAAATCGATCAATTGGTTTGTGTGAAAATCCTTTTGTAGCCAATTTTTCCCTTTGTTATTTTTGTTTTTTTTAAACAGGAGCGATCTGAAGTAACTGTTTAACACCTTTAGTCGCGTGTACACCTTGAAGTAAGATATTATTGTGTTGCGTATTAATACGTGAAAGATAAATTCTCACAAGTCTAATATGGCTAGGTATCAGCTTATATTGCTTTAATGTTTCTATACTAACAGTATGTTCTTGAATTGAGATTAAATCTTTCAATCTCAAACTAAATTTATAGTCTGCTTGTAAATTCTTAAAACCACGCTTGGGTAAGCGTCGGTATAAAGGCATCTGCCCCCCTTCAAAACCAACCTTATGAAAACCTCCAGATCTAGATTTCTGCCCTTTATGGCCTCTTCCCGCAGTTTTTCCATTGCCACTTCCAATACCACGACCAAGTCTTTTTTTTATTTTAGAGGATCCAATGGCACTTTTTATAGTATTCAAAAACATAGTCATTCACATTTTAGAAGATAGTTAACTTTTTTTATCATACCTCGAATTGATTCGGTATTTTCTAATTCTGATATGCTATTTAATTTTCTTAAACCTAAGCCTTTCACTATTAGACGATGATTATGCTTTGTCCCAATCAGGCTCTTAACTAAAGTTATTTTAATTACTTTTTTTGATTGAACAGTCATCAGTCTAGATCCAGAATTTCGTTAATTGTTTTTCCACGTTTTGCTGCAATCATGGCAGGAGTATTCATAGAACATAATCCATGCAAAGTTGCTCTCACTACATTATACGGATTAGTCGATCCAATACACTTGGCAAGAATATTTTGCATACCCATGACTTCAAAAATTGCTCGCATCGGTCCTCCAGCAATGATCCCTGTTCCATCAGGAGCAGGCTGCATATAAACCTTTGCCGCGCCATGTCGCCCTATGATTGGATGATAAATTGTACCATTCTTAAGCTTAATCTTAGTTAAAGACCGCTTTGCCTCATCCATTGCCTTTTGAACTGCCACAGGAACTTCCCTGGCTTTTCCTTTTCCCATACCAACACCACCATCTCCATCACCTACTACAGTAAGCGCAGCAAATCCTAAAATTCTCCCGCCTTTAACAACCTTGGTCACTCTATTTATAGCAACCATTTTCTCTCTTAAGTCGTCAGCACTTACATCCGCTATCGCACTATCTTTGTTAATTGATTTATTGGCTATCATGGTGTTTGTTTCAATTTAATTAAAATTTTAATCCGTTATCTCTAGCAGCTTCAGCCAAAGCTTTTATTCTTCCATGGTACTGATATCCGGAACGATCAAATGCAATTGCTTCAATACCTAAAATTTTAGCTTTATCGGCAATCCGCTTTCCAATCAGTGTGGCAGATGATATATTGTTGCCGAATTTTATTTGCGTCCTTATTTCAGGTTCAACAGTTGAAGCACTAGTTATTGTGATGCTTTTTGAATCATCAATTATTTGGGCGTATATATGTTTATTTGTGCGATTAACCGATAAGCGCAACACTCCAAGTTCTTGTATTTTTTTTCTGGTTTTTATTGAACGATTTAGTCTTTTTAATTTTAAATTTTTCATTGTAAAAATTAAACTTTATTTCTTCTTAGTTTCTTTTAATTTAATAACTTCATCAGCATAACGCACTCCTTTGCCTTTATAAGGCTCAGGTCTCCTAAAGGCTCTTATTTCGGCGGCAACTTGCCCAACTTTTTGCTTGTCTATACCTTTGATGATAATCTCAGTCTGAGTCGGCAATTCAATATCTATATCATTAGGAATCGGGTAATTTATCGAATGAGAATACCCTAAACTTAAATTCAAGACACTTCCATTAATCTGTACTCTATACCCGACACCAACCAAGATAAGTTTTTTCTCGAAACCAAGCGATACCCCCTTAACCATATTTGAAACAAGGGAACGTATAGTACCAGACAACGCCTTAGCATGCTGAGTATTTTGTTTAATTTCAACCCTGATGACATTATCATCTTCAATTAATTTCAACTCAGATCTTATATTCTGAAAAAGATGTCCTTTAGGCCCTTCTACTTGTATGCCAGTAGCTTGTATAGCAATTTTTACTCCAGGAGGAATATTTATGGGATTATTACTGACTCGAGACATTCTGGCTATTTCCTTTGTTTTGTTCTCTTATTGTTAAACTATTTCACAAATAATTTCACCACCAACACCCATTTTCTTAGCTTTTCTTCCAGTCATTACGCCTTTTGAGGTAGACACAATAGAAATCCCCAAACCTCCCAAAACTTCTTGCAGACTTGACACGGACTTATATATACGCATTCCTGGTTTACTAACACGTTTAATTGATTCGATCACAGGAAATCCAGAATAATATTTCAAATTAACTTCAATAGTAGATATATTATTAGTAGTTCTTTTATGAAATGAATTGATAAATCCTTCTTCTTGCAATACTGAAGCAATAGAGTACTTTATTTTAGAAAAAGGAATAAAAACACTTTCCTTTCTAGCCATTTGAGCATTTCTAATCCTTGTAAGCATATCGGCTATAGGGTCACTTAAACTCATCTTACGTCCTGTTTATAAATATAATTACCAACTTGCCTTTGTTATTCCTGGTATTTTTCCACTCATTGCAATATCACGTAACTTGCTTCTTCCAAGTCCGAACTTGGCATACACCCCTCGAGGTCTTCCCGTCAAGGCGCATCGATTGCGTAAACGTACGGGACTGGAATTTCGAGGCAAGCCTTGCAGTTTCAAGCGAGCTTCAAATCTTTCATCTTCTGACAAGGATAAATCATTAATAATCGCAAGCAATTCCTTTCTTATTTTTGAAAATTTTAAAACTGTTTCTTGCCGTTTTAAATTCCTATTGATAATTGAAAGTTTTGCCATGTTATTAATTTTTGAAAGGAAAATTAAATGCTTTAAGTAATGAACGGGCCTCTTCATCGCTTTTAGCTGTTGTCGTTATGGAGATATTCATACCACGTAATATATCTATTTTATCGTATTCTATTTCAGGGAAGATTATTTGTTCTTTAACACCTAAATTGTAGTTACCTCTACCATCGAAAGATTTAGCCGGTATCCCGCGAAAATCCCGTATTCTAGGTATTGCAATTGAAATTAGACGATCCAGAAAATCATACATTCTTCCCCCTCGTAACGTAACCATGCATCCAATTGGATAGCCCTCACGAACCTTGAAAGTAGCAATTGATTTACGAGCAGTTGTCACAATTGGCTTCTGTCCAGTTATTTTTTTTAAATCTGATACCGCATGATCAATGATTTTTTTATCTATGGTGGCCTCGCCAAGCCCCATATTAACAGTAACCTTAATTATCTTAGGAACTTCCATAACTGATTTATAGGAAAACTCCTGAAATAAGGTGGGAATAATTTCTTTTATGTAGATTTCTTTTAAGCGGCTCATTGAATATTTTATGTTATATTTTTTCACTAGTTGATTTATAGACTCTTATTTTATTATTTTCAGAATCTACAGAGAATCCTACACGATCATGTTTTTTTAACGAAAAATTATATATAGCAATATTTGACAAATGAATGGGCATATCAACAGTTACTATCCCACCTGTTGTTCCGTTAGACGGATTAGGCTTTTGATGTTTTTTTTGCGTATTAACACCTTGTATCTGCGCGTAGGCATTATCAACAATTTTAATAACTGCCCCCCGCTTTCCTTTATTTTTTCCAGAAAGCACAACAACATCATCGCCTTTTTTAATTTTTCTCATTTTGATATCTAAGCTTAATCTATAAAACTTCAGGTGCAAGCGAGACAATTTTCATGAATCTTGCCCCTCTCAACTCGCGAGTAACGGGACCAAAAATACGCGTCCCTATTGGCTCAAGCTTTGTATTCAGCAACACAGCTGCATTGCCATCAAATTTTATCAATGAGCCATCCGTTCTTCGGGTACCTTTAGTCGTTCTAACTATCACTGCGTTATATACATCACCTTTCTTTACTCTTCCACGAGGCGCGGCATCTTTGATGCTTACTTTTATCACATCACCAACAGTAGCATAACTTCGCTTAGATCCGCCCAATACCTTTATACACATAACAGATCGCGCACCCGTATTATCCGCGACCTTTAAAATTGACTGCATCTGAATCATCGATTACTCACTTTAATATTTTTATCTCATTAAGATTATTTGTATTCACGCACAAGAACTTCATTTCATTACTCAATCCAAAAAAACCAACAAATACCAATAATATGTAACTAACGAGAAATTAATAGCCAACGTAATAGATCATCACAAGATTTACCATCCTCTCGCAGAGAACTTTATATTTTACTTCAGCTAAAAGAATTTTTCAAACTGGTATTCTATACTGATTTTGACAAAAACTTAACTAAACGCCATGTTTTGGTCTTTGAAATAGGCCTAGTTTCTTCAATTATCACGGTATCACCAATTTGGCCTTCATTATTTTCATCATGGACATGATATTTCTTCGAACGTGTAATGATTTTTCCATATAACGAGTGCTTTACTCTTCTATTAACCAATACAGTCAGAGTCTTATCTGCTTTATTACTAGTTACTTTTCCTGTAAATGTACGTTTAAAGCTTAGATCATTCATCATGCTATTGATTTTTCTGTAATTATGGTCTTAACTCGAGCAATGTCACGTCGATTTTGTTTTATTTGATTTGTATTCGCCATTTGTTGCGTTGCAAGTTGCATTCTGATACTGAATTGAATTTTTAATAATGTCTGTAATTCTTGTTTTAGATCTACCAGAGTCATGTTTCGCAATTCTTTAACATCCATTTTTAACCACCAAGCTGTCGTATAATAAATGTTGTCTTAATAGGAAGCTTTGCCGCAGCAAGTCTAAATGCTTCTCGTGCCAGCGTTTCGTTTACGCCGTCCATTTCATACAGCATTTTACCTGGCTTAATCTCGGCTACAAAATATTCTGGATTCCCTTTGCCTTTACCCATTCTAACCTCTGCTGGTTTATGAGAGATAGGCTTATCTGGAAAAATTCTGATCCATATTCTCCCGCCGCGTTTGATATGTCGCGTCATCGCCCGCCTAGCTGCCTCTATTTGTCTTGCTGTTATTCTACCGCGCTCTATTGCTTTCAAACCAAATTCACCAAAGCTAACTGTCGAGCCACGTGTTGCTATTCCAGTATTTCGGCCTTTTTGTTGTTTTCGATATTTTGTTCTAGCTGGTTGAAGCATCACTATCTCCAGATTCCTTGGGTAAATCTATATTATCAGTGGATGAAATTTCAAAATTTAATTTTTCTCTTTTTGTGGCTCTTTTTCTTTCTAGATCATCATTATTATTAGTTGCAGACAATATACTTTCTTTACCAAAAACTTCACCTTTAAAGATCCAAACTTTAATGCCTATTATTCCATAAGTTGTTTGCGCTTCAGAAGTAGCGTAGTCAAGATTTGCTCTTATCGTGTGTAGTGGCACTCTTCCTTCACGATACCATTCTGTTCTAGCTATTTCTATTCCATTAAGACGACCTGAACTCATGATTTTTATGCCATGCGCGCCAAGTCGCATTGCATTTTGCATAGCGCGTTTCATTGCACGCCGGAACATAATTCTTTTTTCAAGTTGCTGAGCAATATTATCGGCAATTAATTGAGCATCTAGTTCCGGTTTTCTTATTTCTTCAATATTAACATGAACCGGAACGCCCATTCTTTTTTGCAACTCTGCTCTCAATGCTTCAATATCCTCACCTTTTTTTCCAATCACAACTCCTGGGCGAGCACTGAAAATTGTTATTCTTGCATTCTTCGAAGGCCGCTCAATCAAAACACGTCCAACAGAGGCATGCTTAAGTTTTTTGAATAAATACTCTCTGACCTTAATATCTTCATTCAACATTGAAGCAAATGTATTACTGCTAGCATACCACTTTGAAAGCCAGTTTCTATGAACTGAGAGACGAAATCCTGTTGGATGTATTTTTTGACCCATTTATTTTGCCTTTAGAATATTTTGAATCTGGCTCTTATTTACTCGCCACTGTAATCGTTATATGACAGGTTGGTTTCATTAATCGATTACCTCTACCCTTCGCGCGCGCGCTTGTACGCGGCATGTAGGTCCCTCTATCAACATAAATACTAAAAACTTTCAGCTCATCCACATCAGCTCCATCATTATGCTCAGCGTTAGCAATCGCAGATTCTAATAATTGCTGTATGATGATTGCACCCTTTTTGGAGCTAAATTTCAATAAATTAATTGCTTTATCTACCTGCAATCCTCTAATTTGGTCAGCTATCAATCGTCCTTTTTGCGCCGATAGGCGTACACCTCTTAATTTAGCTGTTGTTTCCATTTATGATCTCTACCTTTTGGTGGTTTTTTTATCAGCCGCATGACCTTTAAAGGTTCTTGTTATCGCAAACTCCCCTAATTTATGCCCCACCATATTTTCAGTTATAAATACGGGTATATGCTGCCTGCCATTATGAACTGATATAGTTAATCCGATAAAATTAGGCAATACTGTAGAACGCCGCGACCACGTTTTAATCGGACGCTTATCATTGGTTTCAATTGCCTTATCAATTTTCGTTAATAAATGAGAATCAACAAACGGTCCTTTTTTAATCGATCTAGCCATTAACTAACCTTTTCTTGAATAACGATGTCTGACAATCATAGACTCTGTGCGCTTATTAGCGCGTGTTCTATATCCTTTTGCAGGCACACCCCAAGGACTAACCGGGTGTCGGCCTCCGGAAGTGCGTCCCTCACCCCCTCCATGTGGATGATCGATTGGATTCATCGCTACACCTCGAACAGTCGGCCTTATGCCACGCCACCTCATAGCACCTGCTTTACCAATAGATTTTAGATTATGCTCAGCATTACTCACTTCACCAATTGTTGCGCGACAATTAATATGAACCTTTCTTATCTCTCCTGACCGGAGTCTAAGCAACGCATAATTGCCATCCCTTGCTTGAAATTGTGCGGATGTACCTGCTGATCGCGCTAGTTGCGCACCTTTTTCTGGCAGAAGTTCAATGCAGTGTACGACAGTTCCGACAGGTATATTTCTTAACTGTAATGCATCTCCAGGTTTAATTTGCGCACTGCTTCCATTATTTACAGCATCACCTAGTTTTAATCCCTTCGGAGCGATTATGTAGCGACGCTCACCATCCATATAACATACCAAGGCAATGTTGGCTGTTCGGTTAGGATCATATTCAATTCGCTCTACTATACCTGTTATGCCATCTTTATCGCGTTTGAAATCAATCTTTCTATAATGCTGCTTATGACCACCACCTCTGTGTCGAATAGTAATTTTTCCGGAGTTATTTCTTCCAGCTTTTTTATTTTGTTTTTCGGTTAGCTGTCTATAAGGTTCACCCTTAAATAGATCAGTTTGTATTACTCTGACTACTCCTCGCCTTCCCGGAGATGTTGGTCTAAGTTTCACAAGTGACATTATTTTGCTCCAGCGCTAGGCAAATTCGTAAAACTCAACTCTTGGCCTTCTTTTACCCTAACAATTGCTTTTTTCCAATTGCTTCTACTACCTAAATAACGACCAAAACGTTTTTTCTTGCCTTTAACATTCATTGTTTGAACTTTTTCAACTTTGATTTTTTGATCTTTCCAGATTAATTCAATCGCAGCTTTTATTTCATCTTTAGTCGCATTGCGAGCCACCCGGAAAATTGTTTGATTATGAGTCTCTCCAATAAATGTTCCCTTCTCGGAAATATAGGGAGCAAGAATCACTTGCATCAACCGTTCATATTGTTTCACTGAATCACTCATAGAAATAATTCCTCTAACTTCCTTATGCTATTCGCAGTAATAAGTGTTTTCTCAAATTTCAAAAGATTTACTGGATCAATACTATCTGCCTCCAAAACCAACACATCCGGTATATTCCTAGACGATAGATAAAGCGTATCTTTTAACTCATCCGTGATAAGTAATAAGTTTTTAAAACCTAGTATTTTTAACTTCTCATTAAAATCTTTTGTTTTATGTGTTTCAATATGAAAATCATCAATCACCGATAATCTCTCATCTCGCACAAGCCTAGATAGAATTGTACTCATGCCAACACGATACATTTTTTTATTGATCTTCTTTTTGTAGTTTTCCTGTGGCGTGTTTGGAAACACTTTTCCACCACCACGCCAAATTGGACTGGAAGCTCTACCAGCCCTAGCCCTTCCACTGCCTTTCTGGCGCCATGGTTTGCGGTTTGATTTCGCAACGCTTGATCTATCTTTTTGCGCCCTCGTTGCGCTTCTTGCGTTAGATAGATAAGAGGTAACTATCTGGTGAACAATTGCTTCATTATATTCTCTATTAAACAAACAATCGGAAACAGATATACTCCCTATATCTTGCTTCTGTTCATTGATCAGCTTCAATTCCATTACTTATCTACCTTACTTTTGGTTTTCAACTTTCAGCTATACTTTTTACACTTGAAGAAATTATTACTTCGCCGCCTTTAGCTCCGGGGACAGCCCCCTTTATCAGTAGCAAATTCCTATCTTTATCTATTCTAATAATTTCTAAATTTTGAGTCGTGCGTTTTTCATTACCCAGATGTCCAGACATTCTTTTACCTGGAAAGATTCGCCCTGGATCTTGGGCCATACCTATAGACCCTGGTTTTCTATGGGCTTTTGAATTTCCGTGTGATGATCTATTAGAAGAAAAATGATGCCGCTTTATTGATCCTGCATAACCTTTACCAATAGTGATTCCAGAGACATCAACCTTCTGACCTACTTGAAAAATATTAATTTCAACAAATGAACCTAATGTCAATTGCTTAACTTCTTCATCCGAAGCGACTCGAAATTCTTTCATCAAGCTACCAGCCTCACTTCCCGCTTTAGAAAAATGCCCTGCTAATGGCTTACTGACACGTATCGGTCTTTTCGTACCAAAAGCAACCTGCACAGCTGAATAGCCATCCGTATCACTGGTTTTAATCTGTGTAACTCGATTGCCCGCCACATCCACAACCGTAACTGGCAGACTATCGCCATTGTCCGTAAAAATCCGCGTCATTCCGATTTTTCGCCCGATCAAACCTAAACTCATTGCTTTTCCATAATTAAATTTTATTGATTACACCAGGAATTTAATTTTTATTTTTTGAGTTAACTCAATACTTACTGATTAGAGTTTAATCTCAACATCGACCCCAGCAGGCAGATCTAATTTCATTAATGCATCAACTGTTTTGTCTGTCGGGTCTATAATATCCATCAACCTGAGATGTGTTCTTATCTCTAATTGATCGCGTGATGTTTTATTTACATGAGGGGAACGCAGCACATCAAATCTCTCGATTCTTGTTGGTAGTGGAACCGGGCCTCTGACCACAGCACCAGTTCTCTTAGCTGTGTCAACAATCTCAAGCGCAGACTTATCGATCAAACGATAATCAAATGCTTTCAGCCTTATCCTAATTTTTTGATTTTGCATAAACTTTCATTCCGCGCCATTTTTAAAATATTAACTTTTAGTTATATAATTTTGTAGTTTCAGCAGTATTATTCAATTACTTTAGCAACCACACCTGCTCCAACGGTTCTACCACCCTCGCGTATCGCAAATCGCAAACCGTCCTCCATCGCAATCGGCGCTATCAGATTCACAGTTACCGAAACGTTATCTCCCGGCATCACCATCTCGGTTCCGGCCGGAAGTTCAATGGCGCCTGTCACGTCAGTTGTCCTGAAATAAAATTGCGGACGGTAACCAGGGAAAAACGGCGTATGACGCCCGCCTTCCTCTTTACTCAATACATAAATCTCGGCGGTAAACTTGGTATGCGGCGCTATGCTTCCCGGCTTTGCCAATACTTGGCCGCGTTCAACCTCTTCACGCTTTGTACCACGCAACAATACCCCAACGTTATCTCCAGCCTGCCCCTGATCCAGAAGCTTCCGGAACATTTCCACGCCCGTACAAACGGTCTTAATCGTCGGTTTAAGCCCAACAATCTCTATCTCGTCGCCCACCTTGACTATACCTCGTTCAACGCGGCCAGTGACGACCGTACCACGACCCGATATCGAGAACACATCCTCAACCGGCATAATAAAAGCTCCATCAATCGCCCTTTCCGGTTGCGGTATATAACTATCCAACGCCTCGGCCAGCTTGAGAATTGAAGGCGCACCTATTTCACTCTGATCGCCCTCCAGTGCTTTCAACGCAGAACCCACCACAATCGGCGTATCGTCGCCCGGAAAATCGTATTTGGACAACAACTCGCGTATCTCCATCTCAACCAACTCCAGCAACTCGGCGTCGTCCACCATATCAGCCTTGTTCATATAAACGATGATATAAGGAACACCAACTTGCCGGGCCAACAGTATATGCTCACGCGTCTGCGGCATTGGACCATCCGCAGCCGAAACCACCAGAATCGCACCATCCATCTGCGCAGCTCCGGTAATCATGTTTTTTACGTAATCAGCGTGACCAGGACAATCAACATGAGCATAATGACGTTTTTCAGTTTCATATTCCACATGCGCAGTATTAATGGTAATGCCTCGCGCACGCTCCTCCGGCGCCGAATCAATCTGCGCATAACTTTTTGCTTCACCACCAAATTTTTGTGTCAATATCGTCGTGATCGCCGCCGTCAATGTGGTCTTCCCATGATCCACATGCCCAATCGTCCCTACATTTACGTGCGGTTTTGATCGCTCAAATTTGCTCTTTGCCATGACCTGCTCCCTGTTAACACACTCTTCTATACTATAATCTGGACAGTTACTTATTTTCGTTTCTGGAGCCCATGACCAGAATTGAACTGGCGACCTCTCCCTTACCAAGGGAGTGCTCTACCACTGAGCTACATGGGCAATCACACTTCAGAAACCTAAAACCTTTTACCCACAACTCCGTTTGGAGCGGGTGAAGGGAATCGAACCCTCGTCGTAAGCTTGGAAGGCTTCTGCTCTACCATTGAGCTACACCCGCACACATTCAAAAAGAAGTCAGCCCCATCGCATAACCATTTACGCGAAACGACCTTCCAATCTGTTCAATAACTCTCCGCTACTGATCTCAATATTGGTGGAGGGGGAAGGATTCGAACCTTCGAAGGCTATGCCGTCAGATTTACAGTCTGATCCCTTTGACCGCTCGGGAACCCCTCCAAACGAAACCGGAGATTATGAATATATCCCAACAATAAGTCAATTACTTATTTATGAATAAGTGTCACCTGCGCGCAAAAGACAATAAAAAACAGACACAACAGATCATTCCGGAATCTCACTGTAATCGTATTCTTGGATCAACTAAAGTATATGATATATCAGTTAGTATCAGTCCAATGATATACAACACAGACCCTAAAAACACCATTGCCCTGACAACAGCAAAATCCTGAGAATTTATTGCATCGATGGTATAACTGCCAAGACCAGGTATACCAAAAAAAGATTCCACGATCAAGCTGCCGAGAAATAATAACGGCACAACAACAACTGCCCCCGTGAGTATCGGTATCATCGCATTTTTGAGCACATGCCGAAAGAGTACAAGATGTTCACTCAATCCTTTTGCTCTAGCCGTGCGCACATACTCCTTACCCATTTCTTCCAAAAATATCGTCCTATACCAGCGCGTATTGGCGCCCGCACTACTGATAACGCCGATGACAACAGGTAAAACCAGAAACTTAATCACATCCAGTCCGGTTCCAAACCCTGAAATTGGTACTAAATGCCACAACTTACTCATCAAAAACTGACCGACAATGATATAAAACAAGCTGGATATCGACATTAACGCCACACATAGAACCAATCCCCAAAAATCGATATAAGTGGCTCGAAAAAAAACCATGATCAAAGCACATGTAATGTAGACCACTAATCCTAATACAAACACTGGCAAGGCAATCGCCAGACTTGGCAACATACGCGATTTAATTTCAAAACCTATATCGCGCCCATCGTCTGATTGCCCAAAATCGAAAACAAACATGGCAATCGATTTTTCAAAAAAAATGGTCTCCGTAAATCTTTTCCACCCACCTCTATCTTCATTTAATAACAACGGCTTGTCGTAACCACGTTCGATTTTCCATTTTTCGATAGCTTCCGGCGTGACATATTTTGCGCCGAGTTGCATACGCGCCATATCATCCGGCGTGTTCACAACAAAAAACAACATGAATGTGATGAGATTTACACCGATCAGAATTGGAACTGCATATAAAATGCGCCGGACAATATAAGTCAGCATGATTACGCTGTATTTCGTCTCAAATCAACTGTGGCTTATTGCTCTTGATCGCAGCACTTCTTTCATGCCTGCGGAAAGCACGTACAGCAGGCCATAGGCCGGCTATAACCGAGAGAAACAATAGCATGATCGGCCACAAAACCGGCGCATTCCATTCGCGCCGCTTTTGTTCCCTTAATAAGGGATCGATACGATAATATTTCATATTATTATTCGAAATTCTGTTGGGCTTTACATTGCTGAACCACGCATGGTAAAGCCCATAATCCTTCGGGTGATATCCCCATAACCAAGGTGAATCATGACGCAATATATCCACCATTCGATCGATAATTTGCTGCCTTAGAATACCATCCTCCATGTCCTTCATTTGTTCAAACAAGCGATCGTATTCCGCATTTTCGTAATTGGCCGCATTATTGGCAGAACTCCCACTACTATTATTCGCTTTCCGCTGTGGTCCATACAACAAAAAAAGAAAATTCTCCGGATCTGGATAGTCGGCATGCCAGCCCCATTCAAATATCTGTGCATTACCTTTGCGGATTTTATCCTGAAAGCGATTATAGTCGGTACTCCTGACAACCAGCTGTATATTTAACTTCTGAAACTGTTTACGCATCCAGTCCAACATTGATCTGTCCTCCGTACTGCGGGCCACGACATCGAAATACAATGTCAACGGAGATCCTGTTTTACGATCAATACCGTTGGGATATCCGGCCTCAGCCAGCAATCTTCGTGCAACCCGCAAGGATTTTCGCTTTGCTTCGCCATCTATCCATTCATAGACTACCGGATTCATACCCGTTTTACCCGACCGATACCCAGATACTCCGGGCGCTATCGGACCATGCGCCGGCAACCCTCTTCCATTGGCAAAAATTGAAATGAATTCTTCATAATCCACGGCGATGGAAATTGCCTGCCTGAGTTTGCGCGCAGATTCCTTGCTTTTTTCGCTCGTTCCACCTACCACCGGATCAAGCATATTGAATCCCATATAAAATGTTGACACCGCCACAGTAGTCTCGAGCCTGATACCTTGTGCCATCATTTCGTCCGTTACGGTCGCCTCACCCTGTCCGACCAGCTGCACAGCCTGATCAAAGCTATCCGAGCCAATGCCAGACGCATCATAGTAACCCTGCAAAAATTTATTCCAGCGTGGAATACCTTCTCTTTCACGCACATAGACTATTTTGTCTATAAAAGGTATCGCCTTTCCGGCATCATTTAACAATCCACCCTCCAGATCGCCCGGCATACCTTCTTCGGGATAGAATTCGCCATAAAAGTTAGGATTTCTTTCCAGCACCATGCGCAGATTCGGATTATTCTCCGTCAACATGTAAGGACCGGTGCCAACAGGATACCAGTCCAGTGTAATATTCTTTTTAATCAGACCTTTCTGAGAATAAAACAAGTCAGCTTCCCATGGTATAGGCGAGAAAAAAGGCATTGCCAGCCAATAGATAAACTGCGGATATTTTCCGCTAATTCTTATGTGATAGGTATAGTCATCAATGACCTCTACCCCGCGCAATGAATATTTACGCAAATCCAGAAATGTCCGTCCTTTCAGCAAACGCTCCGCATTTCTCAACTCTGTTGCATAATCGCGTAAACCCACGATGTAATCCGCCATCAATCCGTAAATCGGCGAATGCAACCTGGGATGCGCAAGGCGCTTGATTTGATAGACGTAGTCATGCGCAGTCAGTTCGCGCGTATCCGTTATGGCAAAATCCGATAGTTTATAAACCGCTGCAACATCTTGATCATTTAATTGATGATACAGCCAGCCACCTTGCTCACTTTTCGTAAATGCCGGATGAGGCTGATAAAAGATACCCGGTTTAATTGAAACTTCATATTGCGTATAGGCAATGGTCTCAGTTGCACTACTATCGGACACCGGTTGATCGTTCGAGTCATAATAAGTTATCTTCGGCAGATCGACAGCGGTGCTTGGAATTAATGCAAAAGGCCGCTTCAAGTAGTGATATTGTAATGGGGGTTGATATATTTGGGCGGTAAACTGAATTTCGTTGCTGCTATAAGACTGCACCGGATCCAAATGCTTGGGACGCTCTGTAAAAACGCTGTAAAGAATGTTTTGACCCGATTCCGATGCAGGATGCGGATTATTCCAGACAATTAGATCGCCGCATCCTGCGAGAATATTGATCGTAGCGCAGATCAAAAAAACAGCACCGATTTTTTTTATCATTCTTGCAACATATTAAAACAAGTTATTATTTGCCTGCTCTCTTCAGCGACGCCTCGGCCATTCACGAACAGACTGTTTTGCAGCAACCGCATTCAACTGTCCATTCGCTTCAGCTATAATTCATGATTACAGAAAATTTTACAAGGAAATTTTATGGGATTTCTCTATAACAAGCGCGTCCTCATTACCGGATTACTCAGCAATCGTTCCATTGCTTACGGCATCGCCAAAGCGATGAAACGTGAAGGCGCATCGCTTGCATTCACCTATCAGGATAAAGAACTACGCGGAAGAATTGAGAAACTGGCAACTGAGTTCGAGAGCGACTTATTATTCCCCTGCAACGTCGCCAGCGACAGCGAAATTACGCAGTGCTTTGAATCCTTACAGAAACATTGGGATGGCATGGATTGCATCATTCATTCTATCGCTTTCGCGCCACGCGAAGCATTGACAGGTGATTATCTGGAGAGCGTCAACCGGGATGCCTTCCGCATTGCGCATGACATCAGCGCGTACAGTTTCGCTGCACTCGCAAAAGCAGGATTACCACTTATGGAAAACAGGAATGCCGCATTATTAACGCTCAGCTATCTTGGCGCAGTACGCGTGATGCCGAATTACAATGTCATGGGTCTGGCAAAAGCGAGTCTGGAAGCCAATGTACGTTTCATGGCATCCAGTCTCGGTCCGAAAGGGATACGCGTCAACGCTATATCTGCCGGGCCGATCAAAACGCTTGCCGCGGCAGGCATCGGAAATTTTGGAAAACTGCTGGGATACACTGAGCGCGTTTCACCGCTCCGTCGCAATGTCACCATCGAAGAAGTCGGCAACACTGCCGCCTTTTTATGTAGCGATCTGGCCAGCGGGATTACAGGTGAAATTACCTACGTTGACGCCGGCTTCAACACAGTGGCGTTCAGTCTACCCGATTAAGGCTAATCACATACAAAAGCATCAGGTATCAATCGGAACCCAAATTAAGTCGCATGATACCTGACAGTAACTGCTCTCTCCCCTCCTTACCTCCTTAATAACTATCCCGCTTAACAATTACGTCATAACGCTGTCTCAGGCCGTTCAAATACGCTGTCGTTTCTTCCTGTGCCATCATCTGCTGCAGTTGTCTGTTAAAATTTATACGACTGTCCGCAGTCATCACGTCAGGCTCAATAACCTTGCTGATTCGAATTAAACTATACTCACCTCGAGGATTCTCAATACCGATATATGCAGGCAGAACACTGACATCGGCTTTAAAAATCTCGCGTATCGTGTCCTGATCGAGGTCTTGTGACTGCATATAAGATACTCGTTTAGATTCACTCCACTCAATCGTATCAGCTCCGCCTGATACCAGATCAGCAAATATCTCCTCACCGCGCTTAAGCGCTTTTTCTACCGCAAGCTGCTTCTTTAGCCGCTCGACAATTTCATCCTTGACAATCGATAATGATTGCGATGTCTCTGGCCGATGCTCAAGAGCACGCGCAGAGACAAACGTATTCGGCGCCACCTCAATACTATTCGTATTGTGCTTCTTCAAAATAGTATCGTCAGAAAAAATCGCGGCCAACAAGTCTGGATTCTGGAGAATAGCGGGCTCAGCCGAATTTCTCGTTATCCACTCACTCTGCTGCACGGTCAGCTCAAATTTCTCTGCTGCCGGTTGTAAGCTATCATTTTGTTCGTAGACAGTATTACTGAAATCTTCGACAGCTTCACCAAAAATACCGCCGACCATTTCCATTTTTAATTTTTGTTCGATTTGTTTCCGGACTTCCTCCAGATCTGCTGCCGCGGCTTCTTTAATTTCGGTTAACTGGATGATGTGATAACCAAAATCAGTTTCGACAAGCCCGCGAATTTCTTCCGGTTGCATATCAAAAATGGCTTCTTCGAAAGCCTTAACCATAACACCACGCCCAAAGAAACCCAAATCTCCGCCCTGACTCGCCGAACCGGGATCATCCGAAAATTCTTCCGCCAGCGCAGCAAAACGCTCCGGATTCTGTTGCACCTGCTCAAGTATATCTTTCGCTTTCTCAAGCACCTGTTTTTTGTCTTCTTCTGTGGCTGCGGCTGAAACAGAAATGAGAATATGACTTGCCCTGCGCTCTTCAGCCTGACCGAATTCCTGCTGATGCGTTTGATAATAATTCAACACGGCCTCCTCACTGACGTTTTCATTTTCAGCAAGCGCGTCAAAAGATAGAACAATATATTCAACTCGAACACGTTCCGGCAGATAAAAATCCTCCTGATGATCATTATAGTAGGTTACGATTTGATCCTCAGTCGGCTCCACTTCAGCCAGAAAATCTTCTGGTCGAATTTGTTTTTGGTTGATTTCCCGTTGCACTTCGCTCAAATACAAAATTTTGTCTACAGCATTACTTGAGACAAAACTGTTTTCACTGTAACCATCCAATAGTTGCTCCAATAACAATTCTTGGCGTTTACCTGCTTCAAAATCTAACGGATTCAGTCCATTATTTCGCAAAAGCGTTTCATATTGCTTCTTGGAAAATTTATTGTCGATTTGGAAATCAGGTATCTGTTTTATTTCGTTGATTAAATGAGAATCGAGAACGGTAAAGCCATTACTTACAGCTTCCCGAAACAGCAGACGTTGTTGAATCAATCGCTCAAGTACCGAGTCCTTAATTTCATAACTGTCAAGCATCGCACTGTCAAGATTACCGCCAAACATGGCGCGAATTCTCGACTGATGATCACGCAATGCCTGTTCAAACTCTCGACGCTTAATCTCATCGCCATCAACAATGGCAACATAACTTTCGCTGCCATCACTGCGGTAAGACTGCACTCCCCAGAACATAAATGGCAAAACGGCCAATAACAAAACAATCTGAACGATACGCTTTTTACGATTGACAAAATCAAACACAGTCTAATAATCCCAAGTTAACGATTAGAAAAAGAACAGGATAAAACTGGAAAGGATAAATCTTGGACACAAAAAAACAAAGATAATGCAAAGCAACGCGATTTCGGTCATTTCCGTTGCGTGACATCATTCCTTCTTAAGTATAGGAACAAGGGTTCTGGAAACTGAATGAAAAACCAATTCCACAGAAACGCTTGCGATTGAATATGGCGGAGTGGACGGGACTCGAACCCGCGACCCCCGGCGTGACAGGCCGGTATTCTAACCAACTGAACTACCACTCCTTGCTAGCGATTAACTCGTTTTATTGCTTTTCTGGTGGGTGCTGACGGGATCGAACCGCCGACATTCGCCTTGTAAGGGCGACGCTCTACCAGCTGAGCTAAGCACCCAGTTTTCTAAAGCCCGCTAGTTTACTGCATTTTTAAGCGCTTTACCAGCACTAAATTTAGGAACTTTTGCCGCTTTAATTTTGATTTCCTCGCCTGTTCGCGGGTTACGGCCCGTGCGCGCAGCTCTTTTACCAACTTTGAATGTCCCAAATCCGACCAGCGTTACAGTATCGTTCTTTTTAAGTGCAGCTGTTATAGCAGAAATTGTTCCATCCAGCGCACTACCCGCCGCTGCTTTTGAAATATTTGCAGACTTTGCAATTGCATCTATAAGTTCGGATTTGTTCATAAAATTCCCCTTTAAATTGTTGGTAATCAAATCACAAGAACACTGCACAAACGCACTTATATCAAGCCATCCGTACTAGGTCAAGAGGTTACACCATTCCTTAATCAAAATAAACTTTTTATTATGCGCGCGGGTTTGGACAAGAAATTTTCACTGTGCGGCATACCTAATGATAAACACTTAGATGATGCACAAAACCACCGATAACTTACTTGATGCCAATCGAATCTTTCTCGAATTACTGGCGTCAATAGATTTCCGCTTTTGGTTCACGATTCAGCAGTTGCTCAACCGCCTCTCTTGCTGGCATGCCAGCATGCAGAATATTGCAGACTGACTCTGTAATAGGCATACTTACATTCAATTTTCTACTCAAATGCAAGACAGCCTGTGCTGTATGAACGCCCTCGGCAACATGTCCCAACACATTCAAAATCTCTGGCAACGCTCTACCTGCTGCCAGCATCAACCCAACGCGGCGATTTCTTGACAGATCTCCGGTACAAGTCAATATCAGGTCACCGACTCCGGCCAACCCCATGAACGTTTCAGCCTTGCCACCCAGTCCAATCCCCAAACGGGTCATTTCCATTAAACCGCGTGTTATCAATGCTGCTCGCGCATTATGGCCGAATCCCAAACCGTCGGATATTCCCGCAGCAATTGTTATGACATTTTTTACAGCGCCACCGGTTTCAACGCCAATGACATCATGACTGGTGTAAATGCGTAATCTAGCACTATGCAATTGACCAGCCACTTCCTGCGCAAAAGCAGCGTCACTTGAAGCCAGTGTTAATGCGGCTGGCAATCCCTGCGCCACTTCCTGTGCAAAACTTGGTCCCGATATTACACCACACGGAATGTCACCAATCAGCTCTTCCGCCGCAACCTGATGCGGTAATTTTGCCGCGTGCGATTCGAACCCCTTGCATCCCCAAACAATGGGCACCCTGATACCTGTTTTAGTTATGCTCTGCAGCGTCTCCCGCAAGCCTGCCACAGGTACAACAAGAACGACCAGATCCGCCGCCGTCAGTGCATCAGGCAGTGATGCTGTAAGCAATAGCGATTCAGGAAGATGAAAATCAGGAAAAAAACTGACATTAATGCGATGAGTGGCCATCTCGGACAGATGTTCTGGAAATTTCGTCCACAAGGTAACGTGGTGCCGTGCGGACAAATTGATTGCCAGCGCCGTACCCCATGCACCTGCGCCCAATATGGCTATTCTCATGCACCCCAGACCTGATTTGATCTTACATATCCTGCCTGCCCGTCCCGATGCCGCACTCGCACCCATCCGGATATATCAGAATCAATCCATTCCATCACAACGTTTTCCTGAGCCTGAAATATGATTTCTGAATCCTCATTAGCCGATTGATAAATATCCGCTAATGGGGCAATCACAATAACAAAACGCTGTTTACTCAATGCGTTTTGTTCAACCCATGCCAGACTGCCACTGCTATCTCGCACTTTTGACCAACCTTCGACATTAACAACAACCTCGACCGGCAAATTAGCACTGGCAATGAAAAGCCTGCCTGATTTTGTCGACGGTGCATCATACATAATGACCGCATTACCGGCAATTGAGAAAAAATCGATGCCGGCACTCACATGATGCGAAGAAATCAAGAACAGAACACATACACAAAACAAACCAAATCGCCCCGAACGACGCATATGGTTATAATATTCCAGTTGACCTGCTCTACTCAACATGCTTACCGCCAATTGCTGTTATAAAAGAATCTTATTTTCTGGAATTCACTGTTTGGTCTCCGCAGCTCCTGACTCGGTCCTTTGCTGACTTTGATTATAAATTACCTCAAAATTAACCGGATTCAGAATAACTGGCGGAAAACCGGCGCGAGTAACCGTATCGGATATTGTCTCCCTGAGGTAGGGAAACAGAATATTTGGACAACCAATGCCCAGAACCGGACCGATATCGCTCTCTGCTACATTCTGAATACGAAAAATACCAGCCTGATGCGCTTCCACAAGAAACATCACTTTTTCCTTGATCTTGGCCGTTACAGTAACCACAACCTGCACTTCATAAAGCTCTTTATCAATTGTATCGCTGCGCGTATTGAGCTGCAGATTTACCTGAGGTGCATCTCTTTCCAGAAAAATTCCAGGTGCATGCGGAACCTCCAAAGACAAATCTCTGACATAAATCTTTTCAATATTAAATGCCGGCTGCGGCTTTTGCTCACTCATTTTTCACCTTTAAATTGTCACAGTACGTAAGTATCTCGAGTATGGAATATTCGCTGTTATGGTACCAACAAAGACACTAGCTCACCCTGATGATCAAGTCGCGCAAGATCATCATAGCCACCGACATGCCTATCACCGATATAAATTTGCGGCACTGTTCGCCGACCTGTTTTGTCCATCATATCTAAACGCTGCTCCGGATCAAGATCAACACGTATCATTTCTATTTCCGTTACACCTTTTGAACGCAATAAATTCTCAGCCATCTTACAATAAGGGCAAAATCCGGTCGTGTACATAACAATTTTGGTCATTTTTTATCTCTTGACGATAGGCAGACTTGCACGCTTCCATGCATCGATACCTCCCATCAAATTATGTACCTGTTTAAAACCATTTTTCTGTAGAACACTACTTGCATGACTCGATCTTATGCCGCTTTTATAGATGACCACAATCGGTTTATCTTTAAATTTTGTAATTTCCACCCAACGCTCTTCCACTTTTTCAGATGGCATATGTTTTGAATTAGGTAAATGGCCTGATTCGTATTCACTATCATCCCTGACATCAAGTATCAATGCATCCTGATAATTGATTAATTCAATCGCCTTGCTGGTATCTATTTCCTTAGCACCGCTTCGACTAATTGCCGGCCAGATAAGCATCGCTGCACTGATGACTGCTGCCAGAACAAAAAAAATATTCTCGATTCTTAATAAAAAATATTGTTGAAATATCGATGTTTCTTCCATAAAACACTATTGACCCGTTAACATTTATATTATTTCTTGAATTAGAATTCTATCAGAAACGACTACATAGCATACTCAGCCGTCATAAAATATGTGTCGCTTAAAAAACACACTCACTCTGTCGAGCCTATTACAGCGGTTAAAAAACAAACAGATATGCTGCGAAAATTAGCGGGATATATTAGAATATAAAACTTGGCTTTTCATCAAAAAAGAATACGATATAAACAAAAATATGAAAAAAATTGTCCTTCTTCGACATGGGGAAAGCGTCTGGAACAAAGAAAATCGATTTACCGGATGGACAGACGTTGACTTAACACCCAAAGGAATTGAAGAAGCCCGGAACGCAGGAAAATTGCTGCGGGAAAACGGTTTTATCTTTGACACTGCATTTACTTCCGTCCTAAAGCGCGCAATCAGGACACTATGGATAGCGCTCGACGAAATGGATCTCATGTGGCTGCCGATTAACAATACATGGCGCCTGAACGAACGACACTATGGCGCACTACAGGGTTTAAACAAAGCCGAAACTGCCGCGCAATATGGTGACGATCAAGTTCTTATCTGGCGACGGAGTTATGATACCCGACCGCCCGCACTATCTATCGATGATAAGCGCTATCCGGGTGCCGACATACGCTATAAAAATCTTAACAACTCGGAATTACCACTCGCTGAATGCCTGAAGGATACAGTGACGCGATTCCTTCCATACTGGAAAGATGTAATAGCACCCCAAGTACTTGCGAACAAGAATATCATTATCGCGGCACATGGCAACTCGCTGCGTGCATTAGTCAAATACCTTGACAATATTTCCGATACCGATATTCTGAATCACAACATCCCTACCGGCGTCCCGCTGGTTTATGAATTGGATGATGCGCTTAATCCGATGCAAAGTTATTATCTTGGCGACCAGATGGAAATCCAGGAAGCCATGAAAAAAGTCGCTAGTCAAGGTAAATCAAATGGGTAGTTTCACATGGCGAATAGAGTAAACTTCAACCATTTTTATTAGGATTTTGTTGCGTAACGGTAAAATCAATCCAAGGAACCATTTGATTTTATTTAAATAAATTCCATCCCCATTCTGATTGAGATCAATTCAAAACACAACAAGCCAATTATGTTACAGCTTTCCCTTGGGTTGCATGCTGCTTGGCTGCATATTGTTTTTCCTCAGTACATCAGCCACAGCTTCCGAAAACCAGAAAAAGCTGGAAGCGTTGCGTCACCAGATAACAACTATACGAACACAAATAGTAGCACAGGAAAAAATCAAGAAAACTGCTGCCGATGCCCTGCAAAAAACGGAACAATCAATCAGCGCCATCAACCGAAAGCTTACGGAACTGAAATCAAATCAACAAAAAATCGACCAGGAATTGAATCAACTCACGGCACAATATAATCAATCGAAAGTCGATCTTGAATTACAGCAGAATCAATTAAATGCATTGCTTTATCAGCAATACACCGGTAAAGAACAAAACTACTTGCGCACGCTGCTAAACCAACAGGATCCCGGGCAAGCAATGCGGCAAATGTATTATTATCGACAATTATCGCAGGCGCGTTCTGCCAGCATAAATTCATTACAGAATACCCTGAACCGATTGAGAGCATTAACTCAGGACATTCTTGAAAAAAGAAAGGCAATTGAAGTTTTAAAAATCGAATATGCAGACCAAAGCAAAAAACTGACACAGGAAAAATCAAAACACAAAATAATTTTCGATCAAGCTTCTCAGGAAATTACCCGTCAGCACCATGAGGTCAACAAATTGGTACAAGACGAGAAACGCATATCCCGTCTCGTATCAGAAATCAACAAACTACTCACACAGAAAAACTCCAACGCGGTTTACAATGACCGACTTCCCGCTCCGACCGATCGTCATATAAATTTCAAGTCGCTTAAAGGCAGGCTTAGCTTGCCTGTGCGCGGGAAACTATTAAATCGTTTCGGTGCTCAGCGATCCGGAAAACTGACCTGGCGAGGATTATTCATCAATGCATCCAGTGGCAGCGATGTCAAAGCCATCGCGCATGGACAGGTAGTATTCGCTGACTGGCTGCGTGGATTCGGCAATCTAATGATTATTGAGCATGCCCAAGGTTACATGAGTCTATATGGTAATAACGAGGCATTGCTAAAAGGAGTGGGCGACACGGTACGCAGTGGCGATACAATTGCAACAGTTGGCAATAGCGGCGGCAATCCGGATACAGGCCTGTACTTCGAGCTGAGATACCAAGGCAAAGCATTTGATCCATTGACCTGGATAAAAATAGAATAAAAAAACTTAAATCACTTCAAAATGTCTTACAGACTGTTCATCAGAATGTATTCGGAATCAATTAGCGGGACTTCCGATATTTTTTTAATGTATGATCGGCAGGATTCGTGTTATACATTTATGTTCAGCCAGATCATGCTTACCTGACTTAAGGTGGTCTGGGTGATTTCAAAATTTTCAAAATTTAAAAGTTAGTTAGTGCGGAGACAGCATCATGAGTAACATAATCAAAAAAGCAGGTTTCGTTTTAGTTGGCGCAATCGCGGGCGTGATGCTCAGCCTGAATTTTTCTGCTATTGCAAAAAGAGACACCGTAGAGGCCGTTCACCCGCTTCCTATTGAAGAGCTCCGCACATTTGCCCAAGTATTCGGACGCATTAAAAGCGATTATGTCGAGTCGGTAGAAGATAAAAAACTTATCACGGAAGCCATCAACGGCATGCTGGTTGGCTTGGATCCGCATTCATCCTATCTCGACAAGGATGAATATAAAGAACTTCAGATCGGTACACATGGCGAATTCGGCGGTTTAGGCATACAGGTGACCATGGAAGACGGACTGGTCAAAGTTATTTCCCCGATTGAAGATACACCTGCATTTCGCGCCGGTATCCAGACAGGCGATCTGATCATCAAACTTGATGACACTGCAGTTAAAGGCATGTCTCTGAACGAAGCCATTAAATTGATGCGCGGAAAACCGAAAACACCGATCTCGATCACCATTATCAGAGAAGGCGAAACCGAGCCGCTGGTGTTCACGCTGATGCGCGACATCATCAAAATCCAGAGTGTCAAGTCCAAGTTGATCGAACCTGGATATGCCTACATTCGTATTACACAGTTCCAGGAGCACACCGGAGAAAACCTCGCAAAAGCCATCAGAACACTTTTTGCGGAAAGCACGGAACCGATGAAAGGCCTGATACTGGATTTACGCAATGATCCCGGTGGCTTGCTAAACGGCGCAGTTGCTGTCTCGGCCGCATTTCTACCTGAAAATGCGCTTGTCGTATATACCGAAGGACGCGCTGTCGATGCCAAGATGAGATTGCATGCTAATCCTGAGTATTATCTGCGCGGACATGGCAGAGATTATTTACAGGATTTACCATTGGATGTTAAGACAGTGCCCATGATTACATTAGTCAATGGAGGATCGGCATCCGCTTCAGAGATTGTGGCAGGCGCCTTGCAGGATCACAAACGGTCTATTGTCATGGGCACACAGACCTTTGGCAAAGGTTCAGTACAAACCGTTCTGCCATTAGGCAACGAAACCGCAATCAAACTGACCACGGCCTTATACTATACGCCAAATGGTCATTCCATACAGGCCATGGGTATTACGCCCGACATTCTGGATGAATCCGCCAGCGATGAGCAACGGCTGCGTGAATCCGATCTGAATCGTCATATTACCAATGGTCAAAAAGATCAGAAGCAAAGTGCGCGTGAAAAAAAGAAACAGGAATCAACAACCAATGACGATGCCACACAGGAAAAAAGCAAGAAAAACGCTGCACCGATTGAATTCGGTTCCGAAGATGATCAACTGCTGATCCAGGCAATGAATTATTTCAAAGGTATCACTTCGCCATTAGAAAAGAAAGGCGATCAATCCGAAAGTTAATGGCAATGGGTTTAGTTGAACCAGAATATCAGCAATACTGACAACAATACCAACACGCAAAGCAGCTATGACTTAAACGATCAGCAGCTGCTTCGGTATAGCAGACACATACTGCTGCCTGAAATCGACATAGCAGGGCAGAAAACATTGCTGCAATCTCATGTGTTGATTATCGGTGCAGGCGGGTTGGGTTCTTCGGCAGCACTCTACCTGGCGGCAAGTGGCATCGGCAAACTGACCATTTGTGATGGAGACAACGTCGATCTGACGAATCTTCAACGACAGATTCTGCATCCAACAGCAGCCGTTGGCCAGTCCAAAGCACTGTCAGCAAAACACACACTGACCACGATCAATCCGGAAGTCAATATCGTTACCATTCCCGAATTTGTTGGCGAAACCGAACTCCAGCAACTTGTCCGCGGAGCCGATGCGATTGTTGACGGCAGCGATAACTTCATCACACGGTATCAAGTCAACAAAGCCTGTGTTCAGCACCATAAGCCGCTGATTTCAGGCGCTGCCATTCGCTTTGAAGCACAAGTATCCGTTTTCGATTTACGACACTCTGGCAGTCCCTGTTATCATTGTCTATATCCGGAAACCGGAGAATCCGTTGATATGCCCTGTTCAGTGATGGGTGTTTTTGCACCCCTGGTTGGCATCATTGGCAGCATGCAAGCTGCCGAAACACTTAAAATACTGCTTAACATCGGCGAAACGCTCAACGGTCGACTACAGTCTTTAAATGGTCTGACCATGAACTGGCGCACGACTCGATTGCATCAGGATCCAGTGTGCTCAATATGCCGATCCGCCAAGTAAACTCAACACGATTTATGGTATACGTTGCTTGATTCTCTTACACCATTAATCAACGCAGCGTGGTTTTTGCAGCAAAAAGATTCCCCATGCCAGATACCCGTTCTTTCCGCCATATATCCAATATCTGAGTCCCTTTTTCATGCGGTCAATATATACCGGATCCACTTTTTCGGTGAGCTCACCGGCCTTCCGCTCGGTTTCTTCAAGTACACGCTGATAGTGATTGACCAATTGATACGTCAGGTCATCAAACTGCACCACATCGAATCCAGTCCGTACGGCCGCCTGACGGTAAAAATCCGGTGACCCCAGTGAACTCAAATGAATGCGGTCGTAAATCGGTTGCAATACACCACGGGGACAGTCATTCGCCTGCATTGGATCGGTAAAAACAAAATATCCTCCAGGCTTCAGTACACGAAATGCTTCCGCCAGCACGTGCTCACGCCTGTCACTATGCAGGATCGCATCCTGCGACCAGACAACGTCAAAGCCATTATCACGTCCTGCTGTTTCAAAAGGCAAGTTCTCAAAACTGCCATCAATAACCTGAATTTTCTCAGACAACCCGGCAACGGTATTCAACGCACGCGCACGCTGATTTTCAACTTCGCTCAGATTTATCGCGTTGACAAACACATTGTAATTTTTAACCAGATAACGCGCAGAACCGCAATAACCGGAACCGAGATCCAGCACGGTTGACGCGGCATCAAGCTTGGGCAGGCATTCGACCATCGTCCGCACCGTCCTCTGACTCGCAGTCGTTATCGACTCACTACTGCTCCGATACAGACCGATGTGAATATCCTCGCCGCCCCATATCGTACTGTAAAAATAATCCGCATCTTTACTATTGTAATATTCCCGCACTGTTTCAACGGCGACCGAGCGTTCGATTTCCGTGCGTCTGTCTTTTTCTGAGGGCCGGTATGCTTTCTCAGCGATATGAATAAAGAAATCGGGTTCACTATCCCGATAAGTCTGCTGAAAATCACCAAAAGTCTCTATATGCTGAAAACCAACCTCACGCATCAGGCGTGTTGTATAGCTCTTTCTCAATGGATACATATTCAGGAAAAAAGATTCGCCGTCTAAAAAACGGTATTCAAATCTTGCCAGGCCGGTATCAACGTGCACCGGTTTAACGGAAACATCCGTACCACAGTAATAATACGCATGATTGCTGGAAAAACCATTATCCAGCAAAGCATCATAATTGCGCTGATCCAATATTAATACGCCGTTATGGCGCAAAGCGGCATAAAACTCAGCCAGCGCTTTACGACGGTCGTTCTCATTGAACAGATGAGTGAACGAATTGCCCAAGCAAATAATAGCATCAAATTTCTGATGTATATCGCGGTTCAGCCAGCGCCAGTCTGCCTGGACTGTTCGTAAAATATGACCGCGGGTGCGAGCATTGGCAAATGCTTTAGATAACATTTCCGCGCTGCCATCGGCACTGATCACCTCAAATCCTGCTTCAAGCAAGCGGACGGAATGAAAACCGGTACCCGTTGCGACATCAAGTACCTGTCGGCATCCACGCTCTTTAAGTTTATCGATAAAAAATGAACCTTCAGATTTTATACGCGCATTCCAGTCGATTAATGAATCCCACTTTTGCACAAAGGCATGCACGTATTCTGCACGGTATTGATCTGTTTTTCGTACTGATACAGGATCACTTCCATAATCCTGTCTTGCTTTCTTAGATGTATGAACCATATGATTCTCCGTGAGTATTCGTGTGGTTTAAAAAATTGCTGCAATGATCGCGATCAAAACAACACACTAGACACCGGAAAAAATCCAGAATCAACAACAATAACGCATGATCTGGCGGCGATGATATAGACCTGTTCAAGCAAAACAAGCTAAAATTGATAATTTCAGGCAGCTTTATACATGCAAATCTGGCGAAGCAGGTCTTCACCACATCATAAGACACCGATTGCGCTCACAATAGGCAATTTCGACGGCGTACATTTAGGCCACCAAGCTATACTTACCCGACTGAAATCTGTTTCAGATCATCTCGGAGTCGCCGCTTGTGTGATGACATTTGAACCGCATCCGCGCGAATTCTTCGCGCCAGACCAAGCACCAACGCGATTGACCAGTCTGCGTGAGAAACTCATACATTTGGCCGCATCAGGCATTGATTACGTCAGAGTATACCGCTTCAACTATGATTTCGCAAAAATCAGTCCGGAATTTTTTGTTTCCCGGATACTTCAAAAAGACCACACCGTGCAATGGTTACTCATTGGCGATGATTTCCGGTTTGGCGCACGGCGGGCGGGCGATTTTGCTTTATTGCAGGAATTATCCAGTAAATTGAATTTTGAAGTTGAAAAAATGCCGAGCATACGAATTGACGGCGAACGCGTATCCAGCACACGCATCCGGGAGGCACTGGAAGCAGGTGATTTACCAGCCGCACAACGTTTTTTAGGCAGACCCTACAGCATCAGCGGTCGCGTGATCCATGGTGACAAACTCGGCGCAAAACTGGGCTTTCCAACGGCCAACGTTCAAATCCGGCTCAATCGCCCGCCACTGTCGGGAATCTTTGCAGTCAGAGTGCGCGGCGCGATCAAGACATCACCGCTTCAGGTCATCGACGGTGTCGCCAGTCTGGGCGCACGACCTACGATACGCGACAATGGTCAACCGACACTGGAAGTTCATTTATTCGATTTTGATCAGACAATTTACGGCGCTCACCTTCAGGTTGACTTTATTCACAAGTTGCGCGATGAGGAAAAATACCCGAACGTCAGCGCGCTCGTAGCGCAAATCAGAAAGGATGTCTTTGCGGCACGAAAATTCCTGCGGTCACAAGCCTGTTGTATCTGAAATGACACGATAAAACCAAACGCCGTTTAGCACCCGAGAAAAATTCGTATATCATTACAAATCTTGCTTATAAGTCGCATATCCGTCGAATAGTAACGGACAGAAACCGGTTTCAAACGTTTTCAAACACTCTTTCATGACAGATTATAAAAAAACACTTAATTTACTTGATACGTCCTTTCCCATGCGCGGTAATCTTGCGCAACGCGAGCCCGACATGCTGGAATCCTGGCAGCGCAAGCAGCTTTACCGGAAAATACGCACAGTCAGCAAGGGTCGCCCGAAATTCACCCTGCACGACGGACCACCCTATGCTAACGGCGATATTCATATCGGGCACGCCGTCAATAAAATCCTGAAAGATATTATTATCAAAAGCAAGACGCTGGCGGGATTTGATGCGCCGTATATACCCGGCTGGGATTGTCATGGTCTGCCAATTGAACACCAGATTGAAAAAAAACACGGCAAACAGTTACCGGCCGATAAAGTGCGTGAGCTATGCCGCCTGTTTGCAAACGAACAAGTCGCTCGACAGAAAGCCGATTTCATTCGCCTCGGTGTACTTGGCGACTGGGAGCATGCCTACCTGACAATGAATTTCAATACCGAAGCAGGGATTATTCGTGCGCTAAGCAAGATCTATCGTAACGGCTATCTGTACCAGGGTCAGAAGCCGGTCAACTGGTGCACTGACTGCGGCTCTGCGCTTGCAGAGGCGGAAGTAGAATACGAAGACAAAATTTCTCCCGCGATTGATGTCGGCTTTGAAGTTGCAGACACAACCCAGCTTGCAGCATTCGGTGCAAGTACCGCTGAAATCCCTGCTGATACTCCTATTATGGTAATTATCTGGACAACAACACCATGGACATTACCCGCCAATCAGGCTGTATGCGTGCACCCCGATTTCGATTATGTGCTCATCCAGACTGCACAAAACCTGCTTATTCTAGCAGCGGAACTGGCGCAGACCTGTCTCGACCGGTACGGATTGCAGGGCAAAACGTTGGGGCGCTGCAAAGGAATTGCCCTGGAACACCTGCCGCTGAGACATCCTTTTGAGGACCGTGTTGTTAAAATCATTTGCGGCAAACACGTCACGCTGGAAGCAGGTACAGGTCTGGTGCATACTGCGCCCGCTCATGGTCTAGATGACTACTTTGTCGGTCAGCAGTACGATCTGCCCAGCGAGAGTCCTGTCGATGGCAACGGCAGATTCATTGCCGACAAGCCGCTGGTCGGTAATCTGTCTGTCTGGAAAGCCAATGATGTTGTTATCGAAACGCTGAAAAACAATCATCACCTGCTCTTCAGCAAAAAAATCGAACACAGCTATCCGCACTGCTGGCGACATAAAACGCCGATTATTTTTCGTTCAACGCCACAGTGGTTTATCGGCATGAATCTTCAACAGAACCCGGATACGACAGAATCACCAGGAACTTTGCGTGATCTTGCCATGCAGGCGGTCGATGCTACCCGGTTCTTTCCGGCATGGGGACGCGCACGCCTGGAGGCCATGATTAAAAACCGGCCCGACTGGTGTATATCGCGCCAGCGCAACTGGGGTGTTCCCATGGCGATTTTTGTACACAAGGAAACACAGAAGCCACACCCGCGCACTCTGGAGCTTTTTGAACAGGTCGCGCAGCGTGTCGAGCAGCAAGGCATAGAAGCCTGGTTCTCACTCGACGCCGCAGAATTGCTGGGCGATGACGCGAAGGACTATCAGAAACTCACCGATACCTTGGATGTCTGGTTCGATTCAGGCACAACGCACGATACAGTGGTCAAGTCCAACGTTTCACTGAATCATCCGGCTGATCTTTATCTGGAAGGCTCTGATCAGCATCGCGGATGGTTTCAGTCCTCATTGCTCACCGGTTGCGCCATTAATGGCCGCGCTCCGTATCATGCATTGCTGACACACGGTTTTGTTGTCGATGGCAATGGCCATAAAATGAGCAAATCGAAAGGCAATGTCATCGCGCCGCAGAAAGTGATGGACACTTACGGCGCGGACATTCTCCGGTTATGGGTTGCTTCGACCGATTATTCAGGCGAGCTCTCAATTTCCGATGAAATACTCAAGCGTGTGGTTGAGAGTTACCGGCGTATTCGAAATACATTACGTTTTCTGCTCGCCAATCTGGCCGATTTTGACGCCGAGAAAGATATGCTGCCCGTCGAAAACTGGCTGGAAATCGATCGCTATATGTTGGCCCACACAACAGCCTTTCAACAG
Source organism: Nitrosomonas sp. (assembly GCA_028577615.1). Lineage (GTDB taxonomy): Bacteria > Pseudomonadota > Gammaproteobacteria > Burkholderiales > Nitrosomonadaceae > Nitrosomonas. Next base: position 20,649 of record JAJSDU010000004.1, on the reverse strand, counting down.
GACTTGACGCAAATCATCGCGCAGTACGAATTTCATCAGGCCGTTCACAAACTACATAATTTCTGTTCAGAAGATCTGGGCGGTTTTTATCTGGATATTCTCAAAGACCGCCTATACACTGCTGCTACCCGAGGTCAGCCGCGCCGCGCTGCCCAGAGCGCACTTCATCATGTTACGCACAGTCTGGTGCGTTTGTTTGCGCCAATACTCAGTTTCACCGCAGATGAAGTCTGGGAGCACCTCACCCGTCAAGCTGACGACAGCGTGCTGCTGCACACCTGGCACCGATTTCCGGAACAGTCCGATTCACAACAATTATTCGATCGCTGGACTAGAATCCGTGCACTGCGCGCACAGGTACTCAAGAAACTGGAAGAATCCCGGACAAAAGGAGAAATCGGCTCATCCCTGGCCGCAACCGTTGAAATACAGGCCGGAAAAGCTGACTTCACATTACTGAACTCGCTCGGCGATGACTTGAAATTCGTACTGATCACGTCTGAAACCCGGTTGCTGCAAACTGACAATCTGTCGGGGATTGAAGTGATTGTCACGCCGAGCAGGCATCAGAAATGTGAGCGTTGCTGGCATTACCGGATTGATGTCGGCAGCAACGCAGAACACTCGACGCTCTGCAGGCGTTGCATTGACAATCTTTATGGCGACGGTGAACATCGCGAATTTGCCTGACGCCGGAAAGACGCAATGATGACAAAATCAACTGTCTGAAATTACACTTTAAAACAAACATCGGAATACGCATTCATGAAATTACACTATTCGTTGGGCATTGCCCTGATTGTGCTGATCGTTGATCTGACGACCAAGTACTGGATTGAATCGATATTAAGCTACGGACAGCGTATCCCGATAACCGGATTCTTCAATCTGGTGCTCACTTACAATACTGGCGCAGCATTCAGTTTTTTAAGCGAAGCATCGGGCTGGCAGCGCTGGTTTTTAAGCGCCATCGCGACTACCGCTTCAATCATCATCATTTATCTGCTGTATAAATACCGGACAGAAACGTTATTCTGCCTTTCACTCAGCTTAATCCTCGGCGGCGCGCTTGGAAATTTATGGGATCGGATTACACTGGGACATGTTGTTGACTTTCTGGATTTCTATATTGGTGATTATCACTGGCCGGCTTTCAATATTGCCGACTCAGCGATTTTTATCGGTGCAGCCCTGCTTATCATTGAAAGCTTCAGCAGCACGGAGCAAAAAGATGCCGTACAGGCAGTCGAACAAAAAGAAAAAACCGACTAGACTGTCTAAGAATGAAGTCGCATTAATCGGATTCTTTTTCTGAGTTCTTCTTCTTGGTTATCGGATTTTGCAGCGTGTAGCCTTTTTCCTTCATTTTATAACCACCATACGCACCGGCGCCCGCCGCTGCGATCATCCAGCATCCCGTTAAAAACGGCAGCACAGCGCACAAAACAAGCAGATTAAACAGATGCTTATTTCTCATGCCTTCCCTCCCGTCATCAGTTTCGAATGATTGTGCAGCTTGTGTCTTCATCCATTACAAATCGATACCGAGATTCGCTTGAAAAAAGAAGTTTCCGGATAATCAAACCATTCTTTCAATTCATCGTGGTGTGCACCGATGGTGTTACCTTTCGCCATGGCGCCGGAATAGAGCAGCATCGTATAGGAGCGCGCCCGGTCAGTTCCACAATCGAATTCATAAAAAGTTCTTAATGACTGATATCCACCTTTCTGTTTCTCACCATAACTCGATAACAGCCATACTTTTTTATAGCTCTGCCCGCTGTTACGCACGGTACTGGAATCAAAATAATGTTCAACCTTCTTGACATCATCCGAATTCACCAGTATCCACTCTGCTGAAACGATGTCACAAAAACCCAATAAAAAAACTGCAAATATTGTTCTTTTCATAATGCTATCTACCCTATCAGAAAATATTCATGTCATTCCAGACGTGAAGATTTCATGCATGAAACGTAACTCTGCAGACTATATCAGCCACCTCTCTGCGGGATAAACTATGGATAGCTGATTTTCAATCACGATGTGAAAAAATACAAACAAGGGAAATCGACGCAGATTAATCGCCTTAATTGATCAGTGACCTGAGCACATAAGGCAGAATGCCGCCATGCCGGTAATAGTCAATCTCGATCATGGTATCAATACGGCATAGCAATTGAACTGTCTTTTGCGCGCCATCTTTTTTATGTATGACGAGCGTAACATCCTGCTGCGGTTGCAGATCATCCAGCCCCAGAATATCAAATGTTTCATCGCCCTGAATGTCAAGTGATTGTGCGCTGTCAGCATTCTTGAACTGCAACGGTATTACACCCATACCGATCAGATTGCTGCGGTGAATACGCTCATAGCTGACGGCGACAACCGCTTTGACGCCAAGCAATTGCGTTCCTTTCGCCGCCCAATCCCGACTGGAACCGGTGCCATATTCCTTACCGGCAAACACGATCGTTGGAATACCTTGCTGCTGGTAACGCATCGCAGCGTCGTAGATACTCATCTGCTCCCCTGCCTGCTCTCCAGCCTGGTAGAGCGTAACGCCGCCTTCACTGCCCGGCACCATCAGATTTTTGATGCGTACATTGGCAAAAGTTCCGCGCATCATAACCTCGTGATTGCCTCGACGGGCACCGTAGCTGTTGAAGTCAGCCTGTTGCACATGATTGGCCAATAGGTACTGACCAGCCGGAGAGGAATTTTTGATGGCGCCTGCCGGACTAATATGGTCTGTCGTCACCGAATCGCCAAATATACCCAGCGCGTAAGCATTTCTGATCGCACCCCTGCGCTCCGCCTTATCGGACTGTAGTGAGAAATTGTCAAAAAACGGCGGCTCAGCGATATAGGTCGATGCTGGCCAGTCGTAAGTCCGGCCCGTCGCGGCAGTAATACTGTTCCAAAGCGAATGATCTCTGGTCATATCGCTGTAGAGTCTGCGGAATGTATCTGCGTTGGTGGCAAATTTCATCAGCACCTGAATCTCGTCACTGGTTGGCCAGATATCCTTGAGCCAGACAGGATGACCATCGCTTCCGGTACCCACAGGCTCGCTTGCAAGGTCTTTCAGAATGGTGCCGGCAATCGCATAAGCCACAACAAGCGGCGGCGAAGCCAGGAAATTGGCACGAATATTGGTATGAATACGCGCCTCGAAATTGCGATTCCCGGACAACACCGCAGCGCATATCAAATCATTTTTTACGACAGCCTCTTCAATAGGTTCGGCCAGCGGACCCGAATTACCGATACAGGTCGTACAACCATAACCCGCAACGCTAAAACCAAGTTTCTCCAGATAAGGTAATAATCCAGTATGCATAAGATACTCGGTCACGACACGTGAGCCCGGTGCAAGCGATGTTTTGATGTGACGTTTGACCGCGAGTCCCTTTTCAACAGCTTTCCTGGCCAGCAAACCCGCCGCAATCAGAACACTAGGATTTGATGTATTGGTGCATGACGTGATCGCTGCAATAAGAACATCGCCATGACCAAGATCGACAACTCTGTCAAATTTATTGACCGGTATATCAAAAGCATCAGGTGTGGGATGATTACTGACCATTTCTGTGATATGCCGTTCGTTTTCGGCGGGTTGACCGCGCTCGTCCAGAATATCCGCACTGATACGTGTGCAGACATCTATATCTTCGTTAAGTGCATGACGTGTCGGATAACGCCGATTGATCTCATCCAGCGGCTTGCCGTAACCATTTTCAGTGATCGGTTTACAGAAAAGCATGCTGAAACGATTTTTGATTTCCGCCAGATCAATGCGGTCCTGCGGTCGTTTCGGACCAGCCAGTGATGGTGATACCGTACTTAAATCAAGTTCCAGAATATCACTATAATCAATATCGCCTTTGCGCGGAATGCCGTATATTTCCTGCGCCTGGAAATAACGCTGGAACGCGGCGATTTCCTCCTCGCTTCTCCCGGTGCCTTTGAAGTATTCGATGGTAACATCATCCACCGGGAAAAAACCCATGGTTGCGCCGTATTCCGGCGCCATATTGGCAATGGTGGCGCGATCCGGCAACGTCAAGGATGCCACACCGTCACCAAAATATTCCACAAACTTGCCGACCACATCGGCACCGCGCAGCATTTCAGTGATTGTAAGCACCAGATCCGTTGCAGTTACACCTTCGCGCAAATGTCCGGTTAAATTCACGCCGACCACATCAGGCGTCAGGAAATAAACCGGCTGCCCAAGCATGCCGGCTTCCGCTTCAATGCCACCGACTCCCCACCCGACAACGCCTATGCCATTGATCATGGTGGTATGCGAATCGGTACCGACCAGCGTATCCGGATAAATGACCCCGTTATTCTGATGCACGCCACGCGCAAGATGCTCGAGGTTAACCTGGTGCACAATGCCGATTCCCGGCGGGATGACCTTGAATGTATCAAATGCCTGCATGCCCCATTTGATAAACTGATAACGCTCGCGATTACGTTCAAACTCGATTTCCATATTCAGTTTGAGTGCATCCGGATTACCATAATGATCAATCTGAATCGAATGATCGACAACCAGATCGACAGGTACGAGCGGCTCAATAAGCTCAGGATTTTTATCAAGTCTTTTTGCGGCGCTGCGCATTGCAGCCAAATCGACCAACAGCGGCACACCGGTAAAATCCTGCAAGACAATGCGTGAAACAATAAAAGGAATTTCATGAATTCTCGCGGCATTCGGCGCCCAGTTCGCCAGTTGCCTGACATGCATTTCCGTTATTTTCTTGCCGTCGAAATTTCTCAATACCGACTCAAGGATGATTCGAATAGAAACAGGCAAGCGCGAAATCTTCCCAACGCCGTTTTTTTCCAGTGCTGGTAATGAATAAAACGCCATTGTCTTTTCACCGGCAATTGTCAGATCTTGCTTGCTGTTAAACAGATTATGCAGATTATGCGTCATGATATATCCCTAAAAAAAAACGCCTGGCGGAACAGCAATTCAGAAATCGCTATTCCAATCCGTGGTCCACGGCGCGACTTCACGCTCACTGATCAGGCGGTGTCCGCTGATTTTAATATTATTAAAATCAGCCTGTTCCAACGCACTGATCAGGTATGCGCCCGATGCCACATTAATTTTGAGCTGCCCTTCCGCAACGGAGACAATCCCGCCCCCGTTTTTGTTCATGCGGATACTGAAACGCGTGCCGACATCATCAATAAATGCCTCGCCAGCTTTTATTCTGATTTTTTCCATGGCGTTCCTGCCGATATTGAAGTAGACATTTCCTTTGAACAATTCCATGAACATCGGTTGATGGTCTGTAATTGCGATAGAACTGCCCGCATCCAAAGCAATTTCAATATGCGGCGTCACTGCAACAGTCAGATATTCATCCGCTTTGGTTTCGTGAAACCGAACGCTTTGCGGTTTGGAAAAATACCAGGTCATCCAGCCCAACAGCAATCCGATGGCAAGAATTGATGTATGCAGTAAAAACCTGCGCCAGCTGAAAACAAGAGGGTTTGAGGCAGAGTCAGTGGATTTATGCGCGGACATTGATTGTATTAAGATAGGACAAAAACGTAAATTATAACGAATAATAAAGTTAACTGTAATCGATGCTGAACACGAAAGCCATGCCGCAGAAAAATCAGAACAGTGACAGTATCAATAAAACGGAAACGCTTAATCATGCAGGGTTAAAGTATAATAATCCAAAGCAATATCGTTCACCCTGTTGAAAACAGCTGAGTTGATGGAACGCACAACAGTGATATTTAAAGTTGCAATCTTTTTACACCATTCTACGGGAAAATTAATCATATGACAGCACGACCATTGCGTTCAGTCTATCAACTTAAGGTCACTCTTAAATATCTCCGTCCCCCGATATGGCGCAGATTCTTAATTGCCAGCACCGCAAACCTCAGTGAGTTACATAAGGCGTTACAGATTGTGATGGGCTGGACAAACTCACATCTGCACGATTTTACAATTGGTAATGAGCAGTATGGCGAACCGAATGAAGAATTTTTTGATGCCATGAAAGATGAATCCAAATTCCGGCTGAGTCAATTATTAAGGCATGAAAAAGAAAAATTACTGTATAACTATGACTATGGTGATGGCTGGGAACATGAAGTATTGCTTGAAAAAATTCTGCCATTCAAGCACGACATGACATTACCACTATGCATCAAAGGAAAACGAGCCTGTCCGCCCGAAGATATTGGTGGTATTCCAGGATATACAATGTTTCTTGAAGCAATTAACGATCCATCGCATCCAGAGTATGAAGAAATGCGTGAATGGGTAGGTGGCGACTTCGATGCCGAGCATTTTGATATTCATGAAACCAATAATCTGCTGAATCAATACGCAAAACGATAAATACCACCATTACCACGCAGATGATACATAGCCCTTTTATTTTTGCAATGACATGAGCGCGGTTCCGAATTCGAATGCGCAGCAGCGCTACAGAGAAGTGCGCAAGGTTACGCTTATCGGTTCGGCTATTGATTTTATTCTGGGTGTTGTCAAAATTATCGCTGGCTGGCTGGCAAATTCACAAGCCTTGATTGCAGACGGCGTTCATTCGTTTTCAGATCTACTGACAGATTTTCTTGTGCTATATGCTGCCAGGCATTCGCGCAAGGCGGCCGATGAAGAACATCCTTACGGTCATGGCCGCGTTGAAACACTGGCAACAGTAGGTCTGGGTATAGTCTTAATCGCTATTGCCTGCGGGATCGCTTATGATTCAGTGCGCCGCATCAATAAGCCGGAACTGCTGCTTGAACTCGGTGGGCTGGCGTTAATGATCGCCGTACTGTCGATTATTTCCAAGGAATGGATTTATCGTTATACCGTAGCCGCTGCACGCCGTCTGCGTTCGGGCATGCTGCTGGCCAATGCCTGGCATAGCCGGTCGGACGCGATTTCATCCATTGTGGTCGTTCTCGGCATTGCAGGAGCCATGTATGGCTATCCGTATCTGGATGCGGTTGCAGCCATTGTTGTTGCCGTAATGATCGCGAAAATCGGCGCCAACCTGGTGCGGTCGAGCTCACAGGAATTGATCGACCGGGCACTGGATAAAGATGAATTAAATGCTATCCGCATGCAGATTCTTAAAGTTAAAGGCGTGCGATCGTTACACATGCTGCGTTCACGCAAAAGTGCTGGAGATGCTTTTATTGATGTACATGTTCAGGTTGATCCCAGACTCAGTGTATCGGAAGGACACCAGATCGGTGAAGCTGTGCGGCGGCGCCTGCTGGATTCTGTTGATGTCGTATCCGACGTAACGGTGCACATTGATCCGGAAAATGACGAGTCAGGCTCTCCCAGTGACAATCTGCCTTACCGGGAAAAGGTCATCGAGGAACTCAAGCGCTGCTGGCCGCAATTGCCCGCTTCATTGCTTGACGGCGTTACCCTGCATTATCTGACCGGAGAGATTTACATCGAACTCGACCTGCCCATTGAGATTCTACGCGACACAAATGAAGCCAGACAGTTGGTTAACGAGCTCAAGCAGGCAGTACACATACTATCTTATGTCAGCGATATACAGGTACGATTCAAAGTCTGATCATACCACTGTCACCGGGAATCATCTGGTTCACATTCCATGCGCGAATCTAATCATCGTGCTTTTTACCACGCCCCCGGTCATGAAGGTCATGCTTATCATAGCCACGACGAAAGTCCTTATCCTTAAAATCCTTAGCCTTATCGCGGCGATCATGCTTGTCATCGTAATACCTGTGCGAATCATAGCCCTGAGCAGGATGGCTATCGTAATAGCGCGGTTGGATATTGTGCCGATGCTGCTGGTTGTAATGCGGAATATAAACATCGTTATACCACTGTTCGCGGACAAAATAGACCGGACGGTCACAGGCGCGGTACTGGATGCAGAAACGCCGCCAGTTTTTAGCATGTTTATACGGAACATGCAAGTATAGCGGTTGCTGCACGACATTAGGCGGCGTATAGATAATAACTGGATTTGGATAAATTAACACGGGGGGCGGAAAAAAATCACCCAGATGAATTTCACCATAAAAACCCGGTTGTCCGATTCTGAGCGAAAGCCCTACATCGGCAGCCAACCCGGCTGTTGACGAGAAAACCCATACCGCGACAACCAGAAGACAGTTCTTTGCACGGCCATTTGCCGTTTTTTTCTTTTGTTTTTGATGATTCATAAAATTACCCCTTTCAGTTTTCCAGTAATTTATGATAGAAAACAAGCCGTCTGGCGTTGATTTTTCCATTCTCCGCGGCGCAAATCAAAGCACAACCGGGTTCATTCAAATGCCGGCAGTTGTGAAATTTGCATTGCCCGATATAAGAATGGAATTCAATAAATCCCCACGCCAGATTTTCAACTTTAATGTGATTCAACCCAAATGCCTGGATACCCGGAGAATCAATGACAGCGCTATTGGCGTTGATATGATAAAGACGCGAATGCGTTGTCGTGTGGCAACCAGAATCCAGTGCTGTTGAAATTTCAGCTGTCATACGCTGCGCTTCGGGAACAAGTGCATTCAGAATAGTCGACTTTCCCATTCCTGATTGACCGGCAAGAACACTCACCTGATCTTCCAGATACGGCCTCAATACTGAGATGTCATTGATCGCGCTCAGTTTCAACAGAGGATAACCGAGTGCCGCGTACAGCTCCAGTATTCTGATCGCAGCTTGCGTCGGTTCAGTCAGATCGGCCTTGTTAAGTACGATAATAACCCGAATATTCTGGCTTTCGGCGGCAACAAGACATCGGTTGATCAGCTCTTCGTTGAAACTGGGGACCGCAGCGACAACGACAATGATCTGCGTGACGTTGGCCGCAATAATTTTTTCCTTGAAGGCATCACTGCGATACAGCAGCGACTCCCGTGGCAGAATTTTTTCTATCACGCCCTGTCCAGGAGCGGTAATCCTGAACTCAACCTTATCGCCACAGGCAACGCCCCCTTTTTTTCCGCGCATCACGCATGAGAACCATTCTCCGTCTCTCGTTTCGACCACAAAATGCCTGCCGAACACAGCACTCGCCAGACCGGTCAGAACGGCCTTGGTTTTTGCCTTGTCGGAATGAAGCGCGCTCAAATAGTAAACAGTTTGTCTATTTTTGCGGCGCAGATAAAATCATTTTCTGACAGACCATCAATGGCATGCGTCGTATAGACGACATCACATTGATTATAACCGGCCTTGATATCTGGATGATGATCTTCCCGGTGTGAGACCCAGGCCAGCGCATTGACAAAAGCTATGGTTTGGTAATAGTTCTTGAAAGTATAGGTTTTGCTGATCTGTTTATCCTGCAACCGCCATCCATCCAGTTGTCTTAGAAAAACTGCGGCTTTCTCCGCGGTCAGCGGTTCGATGCCACCTTCGCAAGGTTTACATTTTTGTGCAGCAAGCTCGTTCATGGTTTTTTCCTTCTAACCGGTAATCCATTACATTATGAAATCTGATTCAACATCCCTGGTGAACCTGACGCTGCAAATGGGCAACCCTGATCGCTGCCGGTGGATGAGAATCGTAGAAAGTAGAGTGTAACGGATCTGGCGTCAGCGTAGTGGCATTATCCTGATAAAGCTTGACCAGTGCATGGATTAAATCTTCAGCTGATGCATTCTGCGCGGCATAGGCATCCGCCTCAAATTCATGTTTGCGTGAATAAATACTTGAGATCGGGTGAAACAGAAAGGTGAATACGGGCAGCACCAGAAAGAAGAGCAACAATGCCAGGGCAGTTGAAGGCACCATTTCAACGGATACACCCAGACTCTCATAAAACCACGTTTGATTCATGAGATAACCCAGCAACCAGAAAAACAGCAGACTCATGGCAAATGAAGCAATCACGCGCTTGATAACGTGACGATGCTTGAAGTGACCCAATTCATGCGCGAGCACAGCTTCTATTTCAGCCGGCTTCAGACGTGAAAGCAGGGTATCAAAAAAAACAATGCGTTTCGTCTTGCCGAAACCGGTGAAATAAGCATTGCCATGATTACTGCGGCGCGAGCCATCCATGACAAACAAACCACTCGATGTAAAGCCGCATTTTTTCAACAGTTGCTCGATTCGTGTCTTCAGCGCGTCATCTTCCAGCGGCGAAAACTTGTTAAACAACGGCGCGATCCAGGCAGGAAAAATAGCCAGCAGGAATAAATTAAATGCAATCCATGCGATCCACGCGTAGAACCACCAGTTTTCCCCCATTTTTCCCATCAGCCATAGGATACAAAACAGTAGCGGCACACCCAATAGTGCCATCAAAATGACCTGTTTGATCAGATCAGTAAAAAACATGCCCGGCGTCATTTTGTTAAAACCGAACTGTTCTTCGATGACAAAAACACGATAGTAGCTCAGCGGTATTTCGAACAGACCCATAATCAGAAAGGTGCTCAGAATCAAAGCCATGCCGTGTGTGATCGGATCGCTGAACCATTCAAGCCAGAACAGGCTCAACGCATTCAAACCGCCGCCTAATGTAAGGATAAGCAATAGTACAGCATGCAGAAAAATGCTGAAATAACCAGTGCGCGTTTTGGCGCAGGTATAATCAGCTGCTTTACTGTGATCCGCCAGGCTGATTTGGCTGGCAAAATCTTCAGGTACCTTGTTCTGATGCGCGCGCACATGGCGGATATGACGCATCGACAGCCATATCTGAATTACTGCCGTAACAACTAAAGTGACAATAAAAATCAACGTAAACACTTGCATAATAGATATTTTTTCAGTTATCAATAATTGAGAAGTGACGATATGTCATCAATATGACAAAATAAAATACATTATATTCAATCAAAACTGACATTTTGGAATTTATCGCTCATTATGGCACAAGAAAACAACAACCATAACCTCATCTGGATTGACATGGAAATGACTGGACTTGATCCAGATAATGACCGCATTATCGAAGTTGCCGCCGTAATCACCGACGGTCAACTGAATACTATAGCCGAAAGCCCCGTGATAGTAGTTTTTCAGTCTAATGAAATCCTTGATGGCATGGATAAATGGAATCAATCCACGCATGGAAAGTCCGGATTGATTGAAAAAGTAAAGGCCTCCAGGTTATCGGAAGCTGAAGCTGAAACACAGATACTCGCCTTTCTGCAACACTACGTCCCTTCAAGAACTTCACCAATGTGCGGCAATTCGATCTGCCAGGATCGGCGTTTTATGGCGCGCTGGATGCCGCAATTGGAGGCCTATTTTCATTATCGTAATCTGGACGTCAGCACTTTCAAGGAACTTGTCAAGCGCTGGAAACCGGAAATTACCGCCGGATTGAAAAAAGAAGGCAAACATGAAGCACTGGCGGATATTTATGATTCCATCAATGAACTTAAATACTATCGTGAATATTTTATAGCGGGCTGATTGGAATAATGTCACAATCCCCAGCGTGAATCACGCAATCATAAAATGAACGATTCATTGCTAATTAAATATAAATTACCGGATGCGCCTTAAAATCTTTGTCGGGTGCTTGCGCCGACCCCGATTCTTTCAGTTTTTTTTACGCGCGCACATCATTCAATCAAAAGGAGACAAGACATGCATCAACAAAACAAACCGATTTCAGTTATTGCCGTCAGTGCTTTATTTATTTTTGCGCTGAGCACATCAACCGCTATCGCCCATGGACCAGGCCATGATGACGATAACGAGAAATGCCAACACTGCGAAGAAAAAATCGCAAAAATGGATAGCGATGGCGACGGTAAGATCAGCAGAAGAGAATTCATGAAATTCCACGGCGACAAATTTGATAAGTATGACCTGAATAACGACCGTTTTCTGGATGCGGATGAAGTTCATTACATGATGGAGGATATGCACAAGCATATGCACGATGATGATCACGAGCACTCACATGGCAACAATGGCGACCATAATCATGAGCACAGCCACGATCACGACTAAAAAATAACATGGCAAAAAGGCAAGGAGCAGGTAAACACTTTTACCGACTTGCGATGGGCCGCTGAAAAACAAACAGTATTTTCAGCGGTATTCGAATAATGTTCAGTACACCTCAATGTCGCAGTCCCGCAGGCTCGGCAGGCGCCTTTTCCTGTTCGAGTGGCTGCGGATCAAGCACTGCTACAGTCAACTGATCATCAGTAAGGTATTTTTCTGCGACAGCACGAATCTGTTCGGCGGTAACAGCCTGCAGCTTCTCCAGCATCGTATCAATATCCCGATAGGACAAACCTACGCTTTCCAGCCGGCCGATCTGCATCGCCTGAGCAAAAATGGAATCCAATTGAAAAACCTGACTGGCAACAGCTTGCGCTTTAACACGGTTCAATTCTTCTTCTGTGACTTTCTCTTCGATCAGTTTCCTGATTTCAGCACGTATCGCCTGCTCCAGCTCCTCAGCAGTTTTGCCTGGACTCGGTGTTCCGCTCAAAAAAAACATTCCTGGTCCCCGGCCTGTTGCACTGTAGCCTGCACCGGCTGAATTGGCAATCTGCAATTCGCGTACAAGAGACTTATTCAATCGAGCCGAGGCATGGCCATCCATGATATTCTCCAGCATCTTCAAAGCGAAAGGTTCCCAATCATTCTGTATGCTTTTTATGACCGGAGCATGATAACCCATCACGAGATAAGGCATTTCAGCAGGCGCTTTAACGGTAATCCGTTTGATGCCCAGTTGTGGTGGCTCGATTTGCGGTTTGCGCTGATCAATCGCCAACAACGGGCGTTGAGCTATACTGCCGTAATGCTTCTGAACCAGTGATCTGACTTCTTCAGCATTAACATCGCCGACAATAACCAGAATTGCGTTATTGGGTGCATACCACCGGTCATACCACTGTTGCGCATCCTCTGCTGTCATATTCTCGAGATCGTTCATCCAGCCAATGACCGGCCACCTGTAGGGATGTGATTGATAGGCAGTCGCCATCATCTTTTCAAACAGTAATGATCGCGCCTGATCATCGGTACGCAAACGGCGTTCTTCCATGACTACATTGATTTCTTTGGCAAATTCTTCTTCAGTAAGAAGCAAGTTATGCATACGATCCGATTCAAGCGTTATCGCCAATGCAAGATGATCCTTATGCAATTGCTGAAAATATCCGGTGTAATCACGGCTGGTAAACGCATTATCACGTCCACCAGCGGTGGCGATGCGCCTGGAAAACTCGCCGCCGGGTACATTCTTAGTGCCCTTAAACATCATATGTTCCAGCACATGGGCAACACCCGTTACTCCATTCAATTCATCAACGCTGCCCGCCTGATACATCAGCAGGGAAACAATAACGGGCGATCGATTATCTTCCTTGACAATCAGCTTCAGGCCGTTCTCGAATCTATATTCGTGGGGATTGGCAAGCGCAGTCACCGTCATCCCGAAAAAAACGGTTATCGTGAGAAAAACAACCAGACAAGTTACAAAGCGAATTGACTTCATTTTTGCTAACCTAAGCATGACTAAACAGAATAAAATTGACGTGTTTGTGAAATGTTAATGCAACGGAGATAGAGCCTACCAGAATGTTTAATTTTTTTAAATCTAAAAAAAATCGCGCCGAAGAAGAAAAGGCAGTCGAAAGAGAGCAAACGGCAGCGGATACAGCACTGAACTCCCAAGCCAATAGCGAAATACCGCAAGACGCCACCAAAACATCTCCCACTGCTGAATCTGAGCCGGAAACAACGAAAAACGTGGCGGTTCAGGAAGAAACCAAACCGATGGGTTTTACGAGTAAGCTTCGGCTTGGGTTGACGCGCACGCGACAAAATCTGAGCAAACAGCTATCCGGTCTGTTTGGCGGCGGCAAGATTGACGAAGAGCTCTATGAAGAACTGGAAACCATTTTATTAACTGCAGATACCGGCGTAAACGCAACAACACAATTACTCGAAGATTTACGTAAACAAGTCAAAAAAAAGGGATTAACCGATGCCGCGGACTTAAAAGCAGCATTGAAGGAGTCACTGGTGGAAATGCTCAAACCGCTGGAACGCCCGCTGGACACGACTACGAGCAATCCTTTTGTGATCATGATTACCGGCGTAAACGGTGTTGGCAAGACAACATCAATCGGTAAGCTGGCGAAATATTTTCAATCACAAGGCAAATCCGTGCTGTTGGCTGCAGGAGACACTTTCCGGGCGGCCGCGCGTGAGCAATTGATTGCCTGGGGTGAACGCAACAATGTAACCGTAATTGCCCCGGATACGGGGATTGACAAAAAAAACGATCCAGCTGCGGTGATCTTTGATGCTATTAATGCGGCCAAGGCACGTGGGATTGATATCGTTTTGGCAGATACAGCCGGACGTTTGACCACGCAAATGCACTTGATGGAAGAAATTAAAAAAGTGAAACGCGTTATCGGTAAAGCAATTCCGGATGCGCCACACGAAGTCATGCTGGTGCTTGACGCAAATACCGGCCAGAATGCCGTAACACAGGTAAAAGCTTTTGATGAAGCGCTTGATGTCACCGGATTGATTCTGACCAAACTCGACGGCACGGCAAAAGGCGGCGTTGTTGCCGCGATATGCGGTCAGTATCCAGGGAATCCTCCGGCGCTTCGTTTTATCGGCGTTGGTGAAGGCGTGGATGATTTACGGCCATTTAATGCTAATGATTTTGTTGACGCTTTGTTTGATTAGCCGCTTATCAGCAACTCAAGTACAGAATTTCAGCAATGATCCAACTCCGGCATGTCAGCAAGCGCTTTCCTGATGGTTATATGGCGCTGAACAATATTGATCTTACTATCGATACCGGCGAAATGGTTTTTGTAACAGGCCATTCCGGTGCAGGCAAAAGCACACTACTGAAGTTAATCGCCACCATTGAGCGCCCGACATCAGGCAGCATTACCATCAACGGTCAAAATATCGCACAGATTAAACCAGCCGCGCTGCCATTTCTGCGCCGAAAAATCGGTTTTGTTTTTCAGGATCATAAATTGCTGTTCGATCGTACTGTTTTTGACAATGTGTTATTGCCATTGCAGATCAGCGGCTTTGATCAGAATACGGCAGCGAGCCGCATACGCGCTGCACTCGACAAAGTAGGTCTGCTGGGCAAAGAAAATGTATTACCGATAACACTTTCAGGCGGCGAACAGCAACGGCTTTGCATCGCGCGCGCTGTCGTACATCGTCCTGCGATTCTGATCGCCGATGAGCCTACAGGTAATCTCGATTCTGCCTATGCGCGCGACATCATGGCGATGTTTTTTTCATTTCATCAAGTCGGTGTCACTGTGTTAATCGCAACACATGATGCAAGCCTACTGGAAGACAACAGACACCGCGTTATCGCTTTGCGACAAGGAAAACTGCAGAATGATCAGAGCATGGCTTAATCAGCATTGGTACGCTTTCACCCTGACAATTAAGCGTCTTTTATCAACCCCGGTTACCAATCTACTCAGCATACTGGTGATGGGTATCGCAATCAGTCTACCGGCCGGCATCTTTACGTTGATGGAGAACCTACACACCATTTCCGGGCAAATATCCATTTCGCCGCAAATAAGTCTTTTTCTTAAACAGCATGCAACTCAGGATGACATTGATCTCATCAGAGCAAAACTGGAAGAAGACAAGCTTGTTACAGGCTATCAATTTGTGTCCAAGGATCAGGCGCTATATCAATTGCAGCTGGACAATGGATTAACCGAAGCCGTACATAATCTGGCATACAATCCTTTGCCGGATGCTTTTGTGGTGGATACACAGGATGTCAGTGTGGACGTCATTGATCAACTGCGCACCGATATGCAAACCTGGCCTGCAATCGAGCATGCACAATTTGACTCAGCATGGGCTAAGCGCCTGGAAGCACTTACGAATTTTGGCCGTATGCTTGTATTCGTGCTGCTAACATTACTTAGCATAGCCATTATCGCCGTTATGTTCAATACGATACGGCTGCAAATTCTCACCCGGCAAATAGAAATAGAAGTTTCCAAGCTGATTGGTGCAACAGATGCTTTTATTCGACGGCCTTTTTTATATTTCGGCGCCCTGCAGGGTTTTGCGGGCGGCATCACGGCTTGGCTGATCATTACTTTCGTTTTGCAGATCCTGAATGATGAACTCCAGGCGATTGTCGGATTGTATGCCATGAATCTACATTTGCACACCATCGGGTATGGAGATACCATCAGCCTGCTACTATTTACTACGTGTCTGGGTTGGCTAGGTGCGCGTGCCTCAGTGGCAAGCCACCTCTGGCAAATTGAACCACGCTGATGCCAATACTTCACTACATTAAAAAATAAGCAACGTGCCGTCGATCTATTTTGACATAAAAATGAACCATCACATGAATTAGCACTCTCATTTGAAGAATGCTAAAATGACAAATTGAAATCTTTATTAATCATAGTGAATAAAAGAGAAGAGAGGTGCATTTCATGACAAATGCTTTAACGATCCCTGCGATGGGCAGCAGTCTTGAGAGCTATATTCACTCAGCTAATTCATTTCCGCTATTGTCTCAGGAAGAAGAAAATGAGCTTGCAAAACGTTTGCGCGACCACGGTGATATCAGTGCCGCACAGCAACTCATTTTATCGCATTTGCGATTTGTTATAGCAATTGCGCGCAGCTATAAAGGTTACGGTCTGCCCCAGGCAGATCTGATCCAAGAAGGCAATGTGGGTTTGATGAAAGCAGTGAAACGCTTTGATCCCGAACGCGGCGTCCGGCTAGTGTCATTTGCTGTGCACTGGATTAAAGCCGAGATTCATGAATTCATCATGCGTAACTGGCGACTGGTCAAGATTGCAACAACCAAGCAACAGCGTAAGTTATTCTTTAACCTCCGCAGCTTGAAGCAAAGTCTCGATACGATGAATCCACAGGAAGTTGACGCCATTGCAAAGCAGCTGAATGTCAAGCCAGAAGAAGTGGTTGAAATGGAAAAACGTTTCAGTGGTAATGACATACCGCTTGAACCCCTGTCAGAAGATGAAGATGAGTGTTACAGTCCCATCGCTTACTTAACCGATGGCACAGAGCCTTCACAAATACTTGAAGCAGAGCAAAGTAGGTCACTGCGCAGCGACGGCCTCCAGCAATCACTGGCCAGTCTGGATGAGCGCAGTCGTCATATTATTGAAGCGCGCTGGCTACGCGAGAAAGATACGGCAACGTTACATGAACTTGCAGATGAGTTGGGCATATCCGCCGAACGTGTGCGTCAAATTGAAGCCAGAGCCATTCAAAAGATACGTCAAGAAATGCTGCCAAGCTAGTAAGAGATTAACGAATGCGCATGCAGTAAATCAGCAAAGACAAAACAATACCGGAATAGCAGAACATCTCACCGGAAACAGCATATAAAAAACCCCTCTCGAATTGTCGAGGGGGTTTTTTATAATCAATCACTAAGAATCAATGTCCTGAATGGCGCATATGTTGAATGGCCTCTCGCATATGCTTAGCACCTTCATCGGCATGTCCCATTTTGCCATGCTTAATGGATTCTTCCATATGTTTTATGGCTTCTGACATATGTTCATGTGCCTCGGCATGTGCTTTCTCAGCGGCCTGTGCATGGTGTAAGGCCTGTTCCGCATGCTTTACCAACACATCGGCATGACCATCTTCACCATGAGCAAGCGCCTGGCCTGCGTGCTCCATGGCTTCAGAAGTATGCCCTGCGTCAGATGCCAATACTTGACTGCTCAGAAAAAGCGCTAAAACTCCTATTGCAAATGAATTGAATACATGTTTCATTATCTTTCCTCCTTACTTGATGATTAAAACAAGTCCATGTGGATAGCCCGCAATAACCGTGCCTGCTTCTTTCAGCGCGTACTGCGACATGAAATAAAATCCTTCAGACACGTTTTACTTATAGCACAAAGCGCGTAAGAAAAATATAAAAAGTACAAATTATATGATTCTGATCAAATCGGTTATCCAGTTATTGATTCAAAGGTATATAAACTTCATTCACTTGACTGAACGACGCGCCGGGTGCAAGTCCACCGCCGACAGCATATAAGCGTTTTCCAACAACCGCTACGCCTAATCCATGACGCGCAGTGGGCATGGGCGTCATCGTAACCCAGCGATTTTCTTCAGGTATGTATTTTTCATTGCTGTCAAATGTGCCTTCACCAGACTCTCCACCAAGCACATAGATATGTCCATCTATCACACCAGCAGCGATTCCACTGCGTGCAGCAGGTAGGCTGGCCTGGTATTGCCACTGATCCGCAACTGGATCATAAACTTCCACCACACTTGTATTTTGCTTGTATTTTAAATTGGAACGACCACCTATTGCATAAATGCCAGACCCGGCCGCCACGACCGCCAAATGATCACGCGGCGCTGATAGAGGAGCAGCGCTTGTCCAACTATCAGTCTCTGGATTATATATTTCAGTCGCACCTGTATTCTGTTTTCCATCGTAACCGCCAATCGCATACAGCCTGCCCTGAAAAACAGCAACCCCGAGCGCTCCGCGCGAAGTCAGCATCGGTGCACACTCCCGCCATTTCTGCGTTGCAGGGTTAAACTGATAAACAGTATTAACTGGATGCCAGACGGAGAAGCCGGATTTGGTGAATCCACCGATAACATACAAAAAGCCATCGAGTACGGCAATGCCAGCATGATGCCGCCCTTCAGGCAACGGTGTTGCTGTTGACCAGACATCTGCTGCAGGGTCATAAATCTCAACATCCCGGCTAATGGCAAAATCCAATACATTGCTGAAGCTTGGCCGATTGAATCCGCCAACAACATATATTTTGCCGTTCAACGCAGCGGCGGCGACTTCAGTGCGCTTGCTGGGTGCCGGCGCACCTTGCATCCAGGCATCCGTTCCGGTCTCAGCAACCACCTGCTCTATCGATACAAATACAAAAAAAAGTACCAGTGTAATTAGCTGCCTGAGTATACACATTGAATATTTTCCCCTTCAATTTTCTGAACAACGCAATACTAAGATACTACAGGAATTGGGTCACGCATAACTGTACACGTATCCCACAGTCCGTATAGACTTAAAGAAAAGAGAAAAATTGCTTGATTTTAGGTCTATGATAGTGCACGTTATTAGCAATATTTCACTCATTTACGTGCACTATCTCTGCCTTGTTTGAAAGGATTTACAACACTACAATCAAATAACCAGTATTTCTGAAGCCATGCTTCCGGTTACTTGACTGTTATCGTGACATTCGAAGAAACACCCTGGTTTCCTGCGGCATCGTATGCGCGAGCGGTTAGTACATGGTCACCTTTCATCATGAATCTCCCATTCAATGAAAATTGATAAGGCGCGCTTCTGTCCCGGGCAACCAGATTACCATTAATGTGGAAGTCAACATACGATACACCGACATTATCAGAGGCATCGACTGCAACCTGAATCGGTCCGGATACAATCTGGCCATTCACGGGCGAGATAATGTTGACTGACGGTTTTTCAGCATCCTTAGCCGGTGCATTATCTACATTAATGGTTACATTAGCCGAAACGCCTTTGTTGCCTGCCGCATCGAATGCTTGAGCGGCCAGCGAATGACTGCCATTGGCCAGTTTTGTCGTATCCAGCGTCAAGGTGAACGGCGCTTGCGTGCTTCTGCCGTGCAGCTGACCATTGACATAGAAATCAATCGCCGTTACAGCGACATTGTCAGAGTAGCTGAAGCTGACCGGAACATTGCCGGATACGGTGCTGCCCGCAGCGGGCGAGGCAATGTTGATCACTGGCGATTGCGTATCGGCGACGGTATTGCTGACAGCTACCGATACACTGCCGGAAACACCCTGATTGCCTGCTGCATCGAATGCGTGCGCGGTCAATGAATAATTGCCGTTGGCGAGTTTTGTCGTATCCAGCGCGAAAGTGAATGGCGCCTGCGTGCTTTTGCCGTACAACTGACCGTTAACGTAGAGATCGATTGCAGTCACAGCAACATTGTCAGAATAGCTGAAGCTGACCGGAACATTGCCGGATACGGTGCTGCCCGTGGCAGGTGAGGCTATGCTGATCACTGGCGTTTGTGTATCTTTGTTGTTAGCCGTTGAGCCATTACTGACTGTTACGGTTACAGTGTTGGAAACACCCTGGTTGCGTTCGGCATCAAATGCAATGGCATTCAGTGTGTAGCTGCCGCTGGCCAGTTTGGTGGTATCCAGACTGAGGGAAAAAGGCGCTTGCGCACTGGTGCTGTGCAGCGATCCATTGACATAGAATTCTACCGACGCGACAGCGACATTATCCGAATAGCTGAACGCAACGGGCACAACTCCGGACACCGCGCCATCCACTGGACTGGTAATCGAGATTCTGGGTGCCTGAGTATCCGTTCCGGTATCACCGATGTTTGCGGAACTGCTGTTCAGGAACCAGCCAACGGAGCGGAAGACTTCCGTGGTATTTCCGGCGAGATCGCGCACGCTGGCGTAGATTTCGGTGTTTGGATCACTCAGCGAGGTGCCCAGGTCAACGAGGGTCACGCCGTGTTTTTCTGCGGTTCCGGCGCGATTGCTGCACGAACCGTCGGAACCGCGGACACAGACGCGTAAACTGCCCGGATCAATGCCGCTGCCCAGATCGACGGTGCCGACACGCAGTTGCGATACGCTGCCGTTGT
>JAJSDU010000049.1 GCA_028577615.1 Nitrosomonas sp. | reverse complement strand
GTTGGGTTGTTACTGACGGCATTGATCGGCTATAAGTTGTTTAAATCCAGACGCTTTAAAAACTGGATGGGAAAACGGAAGCGAATGAAAGATGTTTAATTCCCTCAAATGAATTTTTAGCTGAAAAATATCCAGCTGGAGCATGTAAAATTCTGTTATTGGGTTGAACTTGGTGTATCACAGACAACTCATACAAACACTTTTACTTCTATAAAATATACAAAAATGGATAGCATATTACGAATTAATAGCAACTCTGGAAAAATGTCGGGCGGTGTCAAAGGGTTTGTAACTTGTTTATTAGTTTTAGGATTGACAGTGCTACAGGCGCACGATGCCTGGGCGCATGCATCTTTAGTTAAATCAGACCCGCCGCGCAGGGCTACGCTTTCAGAATCACCTTCGAAAATACAACTCTGGTTTAACGAGGAAATCGAAACTGCGTACGCAGCGGTATCCGTTGTCGATATGAATGATAAAGTAGTATCGCAGGCTGATCCGGAGAAAGTTGAGAACGATCCGAAGTCGATCACTCTTGCGCTACCTGAACTCGCGGCAGGGACATACAAGGTGCAGTTTCGTGTTTTATCCATTGATGGTCATGTTGTTGATTCGAATTATAGTTTTAGAATAAAAGACAGTTCTCAGTGAAATGATAGAAATCTTAGGTGCGGCTGCCCGCTGGTTTCAGCTGACAGCGAATCTAATTATTCTGGGCAGTTGTGTTTTTTTGGCGTTAGCAGGGATAAATAAACGTGTTTATGCCGCGCTCTGGGTTGAAAAATTAGAACGACTGTTTCCCAGACTGGCTATCGGCATTCTGATTGGACTTATTGTCACGATAGCAACAACGATCGCTCAGGCCACAGGCAGTATCAGTAAACTGCTGGAAATAGAGGCGGTCAGTCACTTTATAACAGGTACGCGAACCGGTACAATCTGGGCCGCGCAGTTTGCGTCAGCTGCCGTGTTGTGGATAGCGGTTATGCTGATACGCAGGAGTCTGATAAGATCGCCTGGGCGATATATTCTGACAGCAATGATCGCCACATTTCCGTTAATTGCTGATGCACTGGTAAGCCACGCCGCAGCTGAAGGCATGACAATGGCAAATGTACTGCCATATGCGCTGCACATCATTTTAGCTGGTATATGGTTGGGCGGATTGCCGGCTTTACTGCTGCTGAAATATGAGTACGTGAAACAGGAAAAAAGCAAGCGGGCGGACGTATTTGACTCGCATATTCTGAAGCGATTCTCAACGTTGGCGCTGCCAGTCATGTTGCTGATTATGGCGACGGGAATATTAGTCAGCGACCGCATATTTGACGGTAATTATGCAACACTAGTCGCCACGCCATATGGCTGGCTGCTTCTGGCGAAGCTCGCATTGCTGGGAGTTATACTGATTATAGCGTCAAGCGTGCGAGCCTATTGGTTGCCACGTTTTACCAATAGTAAAAGCAGTGAAGAGACGAGAAGTAGCGCGACCGGAATGCGCAAATGGGTGCGTATTGAGTTTCTATGGGCGGTGGTGCTTGTTTTAATCGCCACCATTCTGGCTAATAATACAACACCGGCAAAGCATGCACTAATCGAAGAGTGGCCGTACAGCTTCCGATTTTCGATTGTGGCGACATGGAATACGGATAATGTGCCTGCTCTGGTCTGGAGTGGTTTAATACTGGTTACGGCGGCATTCGGAATTTTACAATATGGACGTTCCGTTGCGTGGAATCTGAAACGATTAATCATTATTCCTTTTGTCGTTTTTGTCCTGGGTCTGGCGGTGGCATTGCCGCCGCTAACGATTGAGGCTTATCCCGAAACGTATCGTAAGCCGCCAGTACCGTTTGATGTCATTTCAATCGCGTATGGCGCGCAAAAATATGCCGAGCACTGTGTTGAATGTCATGGGCACCAAGGCAAGGGAGATGGGATTAAATCCCGTACATTGTCAACTGTTCCGCCCGATATGCTGACCGAGCCGCATACCGTAGAACATACGCCTGGTGATTTTTACCATTGGATTACGTATGGCATGAAGGATACGGATATGCCGGGCTATAAGGATAAATTAACCGAGGAAGACCGCTGGGATCTGGTAAATTACGTGTTTGCATTGTCTCGCGGCTATCAGGCGAGAATACTGTCGCCCGAGATCATCCCCAACCGGGCGAATGTGCAGCCTCCGGTATTTTCATATAGCGCGCATGACGGATCGAGCGGAGCTTTACAGGATTTTCGTGACGATAAACCTGTTTTGCTGGTCATTTTTTCCTGGCCCTATTCGCAGGCGCGCATAGCGCAGCTGAAGGCCGTTTATACAACATTGGCCGCACAGAATGTAAAGATTCTCATGGTTCCAGCGCATGAACTGGAGCCGGATGTTTTTGCGGAGATAACCCGGGATATGCCCTATCCGGTAGTTACAGATACTGCCCGCGAAATAGCGGTGAGCTATGCGCTTTCGCGACGCACCATGAGCCATCCGGATTTGCTGGGCCGTGGATCGATACCGGATCACATGGAATATTTGATTGATCGTTCAGGTTACTTGCGCGCACGCTGGATACCTTCTGCTGGTGAAACAGGATGGGAAAACATTGATTTACTGATAAAGCAAATCGAACAGTTAAATCATGAAAAACTTTCGGTTGCACCAGCGCAAGACATTCTGTAGCTATCCAGACTTATCAAATTTCAGAATCAAGTATCTGTGCCCTTTTCTCTTCAATAGAGATAAGACGGAACGAGAGCTTGTGATTCAATATTAAATTTTGAAGTGCAATGCTTAAAAACAGGATATCCGAAGCCTGACATGGTTCTTATACAGATCAATCTGTCCTGCATGCATGGCAGAAAATAACGATCGATTCAGCGTGTTGATCCTGGGCTATGGCGAGATGGGCCACGCAATGGAGCATTTACTCTCGGCGCGGCATCAACTGGATATATGGGAAAAATATCCGGCGCCGGATTTTCAATCCGCCATTCTCGAGCAATCCGCACCACTTGCGGATATTATTATTTTTTGCTTACCGGTCAATCCGCATCGGGAGGTAATAATGCAGATTGCACCGCTACTCAGCAACACCAGTCTCTGCATCAGCATAGCCAAAGGCCTGGATGAAGCAGGACAAACGGCGGCTCAAATTTTTCAGGACGTTCTGGCGCTTCGGGGCAAACCCGGAAGCAGTTATGGCTTGCTATATGGACCCATGATATCGGAAGAAATACGCGCTGGCCGTTTTGCCTTTGCGCAATTCGGTTGCACCGACAAAAATACTTATCAGAAAGTTAAAATCTGTTTTAAGCATACATCGCTCTTTATCGAACATACGACGGATATTTCAGGAATCAGCTGGTCTGTGATTCTTAAAAATGTATACGCCATGTTGTTCGGGATGGCGGACGAATTAAAGCTGGGCGATAACATGCGCGGGTATTTAAGCGTTGTCGCGTTGAATGAATTAAGCCGGATTGTTGATCAAATGGGCGGATTGAAAGACACTTCCTATCATCTCGCCGGACTGGGCGACCTTATTACAACCGCGACAAGCGAAAATTCGCACCATCATACATTAGGGCGCATGCTGGCCCGCGAGGAAACAGGAAATATTGCCGGGGAAGGTATACATACGCTTGAGATGGTCAGTAAGTTTCAACTGTTTGATACCAGCCGCTATCCGCTTTTAGAGTTAATTCAAACTATCGTCAATCGGCCGGTGAATGTCAGGCGGAAAATTGCCGGTTATCTGCAGCATGTTCATGGTCTGTAATGATAGACGGAGGATTCAATCTGAGAGCCTCAGTCGAATGAAGTCTATACAGAAAAAATACACATTATTCAGGTTGTATTCAGGTTTCTTCATTTAACATCGCCGGTGGTTGAACATTTCCTCCAAAGCGATCTTCCCGGTTCATAATAAAATATAAAATCACCGTATATTTAACCTTGATCAAATCAGGTATTCCTATATTATGTCGTGCACACGCACATCCCGGAATCGGTAATTTGTCGGATTCCTTTTTTGAATTTGTTAATTAATAAAGACTTTATGTAGACGATGCAGAACTTTCGACTGCGGTACTTTTTGTTAAGCCTGTTTATACTGTTTTATTCAGCACTACTCTCGGCGCAAGGAACTTCCAGATTGACTATTAAGGAATTGCAACAAATTGGTCTGGAAGCCAATGGTCTGGTGCAGGCAGCCCGCTCGCAGATTAACATGGCCGAGGCTGGTGTGGTGGCAGCCAGAGCCTATCCCAATCCGAATGTGACGGTGAAGGTGGGACCTCAAAGCGGACGATATCCTGCATCTGTAATCGGTCCGTCAAACGATTATCGTGAAGTCAACGTCAGTCAGCCTATTGAAAATCCTTTTTTCCGGTCTGCCCGTATCAATTCCGCCGAGGCGGTGGTGGACGTCAGGCAAGCCAGTCTGAACCAGGTGCGGGCGGATCTTGCCGCGCAATTGCGCGTGCGTGCTTATGAATTGATCCTGCGCCGGGAGCAGGCGGAAATGGAAGCGGGCATTTTCGATCTGATGAAGGAAATTCAGCGGCGCATCAAGGTCAGCGTGGAGGTCGGCGAAACCGCCCGATTCGAGCTGGTCAGGGCGGATACCGAGGTGCTCAGCGCGGAAAATCGCATGGAAGCAGCCCGGTTGAGTGCTGAACGTGCCCGCGTTGCATTGATTCAGCTGGCAGCCGGCGCGTTGCAAAGTGACTTCGAAATCAATGCTTCGCTCACTGATTTGGTTGAATTGCCACCGCTGGAAATGTTGCGTGAGGAAATAGTGCGATTGAATCCTGAGATCCAGAGACTGGAAGCAGAGCAAATAAGCGTCACTCAACGTATCGATCAGGAAAAAGCTTCCGTTCTGCCGCGTGTGAATATTCTGTATGAAAATTATACCGATGCCCAGTTTTCCACTAATGTGGCGGGCTTGAATCTGGAAATCCCGATATTTTACAGGCGGCGGGGCGAGATCGATACCGCGGTTTATGATTCAGCCCGCATCCGCGAAACATTGGATTACCGCCGTTTTGAAATCATCCAGCTGCTTGAATTGGCCTGGCAGGCCAAAGAAATTGCCCGCCGCAGGATCGAAATGTTTGAAGGCGGTATTGTCAGAGACGCCGAACTTGCGCTTAACATTGCTCAAACGGCTTATCGCCTGGGTGAGCGTGGCTTTATCGAAGTGCTGGATACGCAGCGTATACTGCGCGGCGTGCTGGGCGAGCTGCTGCAGGCCCGTTTTGAGCTCCAGTCGGCGGCAGCCGAGATTGATCGATTACGCGCATATTATCCCAAGGAGCATTTTGTCGAATGAAATTCAGATACACAATAAGTATTCTCATACTGATTCCTGTTTTTTTTACTGTCGCTTGCGGAAATAAAACCGATACAACTAACGCAACAGAAAAGGCCGCTACAGATCAATCGTATGATCCCAATAGAATAACGCTTAATCCTGACATGATGCAGCGCATCAAGGTAGGACAATTAAAGCCGGTCAAGCTGGCTGATAGTATTCTTGTGCCAAGCCAGATTCGCGTTGACGAGCAAAAACTCGTTCGTGTTGGCGCAAATGTGACCGGACGCATTGTCGATATGTATGCCGATATTGGCGATTCCGTAAAAGCTGGTGCAACGCTGGCTTCTATTTCAAGTCCGGATCTAAACAGAGCGCAGCTGGATTATTTGCGCGACCATTCGATGAATGTTCTGGCTGAGCAAGCGCTTCAGCGCGCCAAGCTTTTATTGGAAGCCGATGTCATCGGCGTTGCGGAATTTCAACGCCGTGAGGCCGAGAACCTGGTGTCGCGCGCGGAACTGAGCGCCGCAAAAGATAATTTGCAGGTGCTGGGGCTTAATCTTGCGGCAATCAACAAGCTGGTGAATCAAGGCGTTATTCTTCCGAAAGTTCCAATTACCGTATCAAAAAGCGGCACTGTTATCGAACGTAATGTTATCGTTGGACAAGTCGTGCAGCCTTCCGATCGGCTGTTTAAGGTGGCCGATCTTTCAACCGTGTGGGTTGTTGGCGATGTGCCCGAGCAAGTTGCCACCAATGTAATGGTGGGCCAGCATGTTGAAATTCTGGTGCCCGCTTTGAACGATGCCGTTTATGACGGCTTGATCGTGCTGGTCGCGGACACGGTTAATCCGTTGACACGAACGGTAATGGTCAGATCGGTAGTGGAAAATTCCGACCGCAAGCTTAAACCATCAATGCTTGCGAGCATGCGGATTATCGAAGAATCGCGTGAGCAGCTCGTCATTCCTGAAACCGCCGTTGTCCGCGAGACAAACCGTGACTATGTATATATTGCTGAAGGACAGAATCAATTTCTGAGAGTGCCGGTCGAGCTGGGAATGGAAATAAACAACATGCGTCCGGTTCTCATGGGGCTTTCTGAAGGGCAACACATCGTGGTTGACGGCGCTTACGATATTGATAACGAGCGTCAGCTCAGGGAACTGGAATAATCCAATGCTGAAATCAATCGTAGACTTCATGCTGCGACAACGTATTGTTGTGGTTGTGATTTATTTGTCTTTGCTGGCTGCAGGCATGTACGCGACCACCAGGCTTACAGTGGATGCTTTTCCTGATGTCACCAATATACAGGTACAGGTTGCCACCGTTGCGATAGGGCGCAATCCGGAAGAAATTGAACGATTAATCACCGTGCCGGTGGAAATCGCAATGACCGGACTACCTGGCCTGGTTGAAATGCGATCTTTGAATAGAGCCGGATTATCGCTGATCACGCTGGTTTTTACCGATCAAACCGATGTTTTTTTCGCCCGGCAGCTGGTGATGGAGCGATTGATTGGCGTTCGTGACAGCTTGCCGCGTGATGTGGCTCCGGAACTGGGACCGGTATCCACGGGGCTTGGCGAAGTCTATCAATATACACTTGATCATCCCGACGATGGTAATCGCGAACTGACCGTGGAAGAATTGACCGAGCGGCGCACCATACAGGACTGGGTTGTGCGACCGATACTGCGCTCAATACCCGGTGTGGCGGAGATAAATTCCCTGGGAGGTTATCAAAAGCAATATCACGTATTGATTAATCCCGAAAAGTTGAGGCATTACGACATTACACTGGCGCAGGTTGATCTGGCGCTTTTCAATAATAATGACAATGCCAGCGGTAATATTCTCGAGCTGCACGCCGAGCAGTATTTGATTCGTACTTACGGACTAATAAATACGCTGAAAGATATCGAAAACATCGTGCTCAAGGAAGTCGACGGCGTGCCGGTGTTTATTCGTGATGTTGCGCAAGTCACGTTTGGTTACGATGTGCGGCAAGGCGCCATGATCAAAGGCGGATATACCGAATCAACCGGCGGCATCGTGATGATGCTGCGCGGCGGGAACGCCAAGGAAGTGGTTTCACGGATCAAGGAAAAAGTTTCTGAAATCAATGAGCGTAAATTATTGCCGGATGGTCTTCAGATCGTTCCCTTTTATGATCGCACCGACCTTGTGGATGCAGCTTTGAATACGGTCAGCAATGTGCTGATAGAAGGTATTATCCTGGTCATTATCGTGCTTTTTATTTTTTTAGGCGATGTGCGTTCCAGTTTGATTGTTGTCGCCACATTGGTCGTTACGCCGCTGATTACGTTTATAGTCATGAATAACGAGGGGATGCCGGCCAATTTGATGTCACTCGGCGGAATGGCCATTGCTATTGGCCTGATGGTTGACTCCACCGTGGTTGTGGTTGAGAACGTCTATAACAAGCTGGGACAGGCCACGATCGATTCACTCAAAACCAAGCTGAAAATTATTCTTGATGCCGTCGTGGAAGTCGGCGTGCCGATTATTTTTGGCGTGCTGATCATAGTATTGGTGTTTCTTCCTTTAATGACGCTGCAGGGAATGGAAGGAAAAACTTTCAGCCCGCTGGCGCACATCATTGCAATCGCACTGTTCGTCTCACTGGTGGTTTCACTGACATTATCTCCGGTGCTTTGCGCGTATATGCTCAAGGGGGGGGCGGACCGGGATACTTTCATTATCGCTTTCCTGAAAAAGTGGTACTTGAAGTTGCTGTACACCGCGATGCATTTCAGAAAAATTACCATCATGGCCGCAGTCGCGCTTCTGGGCGCCACTTTCATGCTTATTCCCTTGCTCGGTAAATCGTTTATTCCCGTCATGAAAGAAGGCGCCTTAACGCCTGTGATTATACGTGCGCCTTCGATATCCCTGGAAAATTCAATCAAAGTGGAAAAAGAGGCCATGAAGCTGATCGCAGCCATTCCCGGTGTTGAAAGTGTTGTTTCAAGACTGGGGCGCGGCGAAACGCCTGCCGATCCGGCGGGGCCCAATGAATCTGATCCGATTATCACGCTGGATCCGGAATCCGGGCGGACACAGGATGAAATCGATGCGGATATTCGTAAAGCTCTGGAAACGCTGCCCGGTGTCAGCATCGTGATTTCGCAGCCGATCGCGCAGCGCGTTGATGAAATGGTCACCGGCGTCCGTTCTCAGGTTGCCGTCAAAATCTTTGGTGATGACCTGGAAGAATTGCGCATATTGTCGGAAAAACTGGCGCGCATTATCAAGTCGGTCAGAGGCGCGAGGGATATTCGTATTGAACGCCTGTCGGGGCAGCAGTCACTGGTCATCGATATTAACCGTACTGCGATTGCGCGATATGGTTTGAATGTCGCCGATGTCAATGAATTGGTCAGAACAGCGGTTGGCGGCAAGGTCATTACGACTGTGTTTGAGGGCGAGCGGCGATTCTCGCTGTTACTGAGATTGCCGCCGGAATTTCGCCATAATGTTGACGCTATTCATGATTTGCTGTTGCGCGTGCCCATTGCGGCTACAGCAGCAAATATGAATTCGGCGCTTGGCGGTGTTTTGATTCCATTGCATGCAGTAGCCAATATTCAGGTTGTCGATGGCCCTGCACTGGTTTCACGCGAATTTGCCAAGAGAAGGGTTGTTGTTGGCGCCAATGTTCATCAACGGGATTTGGGCGGGTTTGTCGCCGAATTGCAGGAACGTGTGGCAAAGGAAATTCGATTGCCGCATGGCTATTACTTTGAGTGGGGGGGGCAGTTTGAAAACATGGAACGCGCCATGTCGACACTGTCCATGATCGTCCCGATAACGATTCTCGCCATTTATTTCCTGTTGTATCTGCTTTTCAATTCCAACAAGCTTGCGGCGCTGGTCATACTTCTGCTTCCATTCGCGTCCATTGGCGGTGTGCTAGGCCTTTTCATCACCGGTGAGTATCTGTCAGTTCCCGCTTCGGTTGGTTTTATCGCATTATGGGGAATGGCGGTCATGAATGGCGTGGTTTTAATTTCGTATGTGCAAAGTCTGCGGGAGCAGGGGGTTGATGTGGCGACATCTGTTATCAGTGCCTGTACACAGCGTTTCAGGCCGGTGATGATGACTGCGACAACATCTTTGCTCGGTCTGGCGCCGTTTCTGTACGCAACCGGTCCCGGATCTGAAGTGCAACGGCCATTGGCTGTGGTTGTAATTGGTGGATTGCTGACATCGACGCTACTGACGCTGATCGTGTTACCCGTAATCTACCGCTGGTTTGACGTCAAACCGGAGAAGGAGACTGAGCAGGACGATCAGGGGGGCGGCGCGCCTTCATCCGCGCATGTGGATAAACATGAACCGGGTGAAACAACTGATTCAGTTGGTCCGGTTGCCTCGGGCAAGGCGGCATCCATTTCGCCCCATCCGGAAACAGCGCCGGTTGATACGGAACCTGTAAAATCAACGTAATCTCACGCAATTTGCGTAATCAATCCGTTATTGATCATCTGCCCATGCGGCTGGTGGCGGCCAAAACGCCACAAGCCGTCCAAACGCCTGAATCCTCAAGCGTCTGAATCCCAGGCATCTGAATCCATTTTGATCGCGGATTCGGATGATCGGGTATTCGTGTCTTCGTGTTTTTTGATGAAAATGATTGCTTCCGGAAGGGATTCTTCATACTATTCTTCCGCATAACGATTTTCTTTCATTTGAATTCACGCAAAAACAAGCCATGAGCCCCAACAAGAAACAATCCCGCCCTGCCGCTTTAGCAGTGCGGCCGGTGACATCATTCCGCGATATGGGTGATTTTATCGAAGTGCCGTGGCGTATCTATGCCGGCGATCCATTGTGGGTTCCGCCGCTGCGCCTTGAGCGCCGCTTTCATTTTTCCAGATACAATCCGTTTCTGCAGCATGCTGAATGGCAGGCCTGGGTCGCTTATCGCGATGGCCAGCCGGTAGGGAGAATCAGCGCGCAGATCGATGCGCTGCACCGGGAGCGCTATGGCGGCGATACCGGCCATTTCGGCCTGCTGGAATGCGTTAATGATAGTGAAGTGTTCAACGCGCTGATTCTGCATGCCGAATCATGGCTGGCGGCCAGACAGACGCGCCGGATCACGGGGCCGTTCAATCTGTCGATTAATCAGGAATGCGGTATACTCGTCGATGGTTTTGATACGCCGCCGGTGATCATGATGCCACACTCCGCGCGCTGGTATCCGCAACGGCTGGAAGAACAGGGTTACTTTCCGGTCAAGGACATGCTGGCGTACTGGATCAGCACCGACTTTGAACCGCCCAGGGTCATGCAGCGGCTGATCAGAAGTCATTCCGGCCGGATTCATGTCAGGACGATCAGGCGGAAGCAGTTTGCCGCGGAAATGGAGATTATGCGGGATATTTTTAACGATGCCTGGTCGAAAAACTGGGGTTTTGTGCCTTTCAC
>JAJSDU010000048.1 GCA_028577615.1 Nitrosomonas sp. | reverse complement strand
CAGATTATCACCCGATACTCCAACCTGACGGACGTAATCTGGAATAGCCAAAGCAAAGAAATACTTAACAACCGGATCGTGCCTTAGTCAGGTAGGTTATATTATTCAATCAATAAGTTGTATAAATTTTATTCTCGTCCTCCCCACTCCCTGCTGTCAGATGAAAATGGCGGCAGGGAAATTTTTATGGCTTTGCGTATTGCTAATTCGTGCGGTTAGAGTGAATTAATTGGCTATTTGCAACGCCTTTCCGCGCTTTACCGGATGGATTTAATTCGGAATCAGCTTTTAATCTTGGAAAGTACATTCATATTTGTTTCAAAATAATAAGCCGGTGCTGTTTTAAGCTCAAAGTAATCGCAAAACGCCCAAAACAAAAATGATATGATGCGTTACAACGAATCGAACACGAACAGCAGGAGGATTTATGAGCAATTCACAATCAAATAGTCCGGAATCCGACGCGCGGAAAAAAGATAATGCTCGAGAAGATATTGTAGATGAAAAAACAATGGAATCCAGTACGAACACGAGTTTACTAATGCCGGTTGCGTTATTGCTGGTTTTGCTGGTTATTCCATTTTCAATTAACTCGTTTATGCACATGCTGGCAAAAAAAAATCAATTTGTATATCCAGTAATTATGAAAATACCTTTGGACAGCAATGTTATTAATGCTCCAGCCGAGGTCAGGCAATATGAAAGTTTTGATGTAGATTTGCGGATAAATACACAAATGCTTGCCGAATTCGTCAATGATATTGTGGCCATTTCATCTGAAGGCACATCAATTCAGGGAATTACCGGTTTTATTTCACCCAGCATGAAAGCTGAAATCACCGGTGAGGGTTTTCGCATTGAAAATCCCGGGCCACAGAATCAGTCATACGGATTGCACGAGTCGACACAATGGAAATGGCAGGTTGTACCCGAATCTTCAGGTGTGCAAACGATCAAGTTTAGAATGCACGTGTCGGCTATTGATCATGGCCGCCAGAGGACTCATACCATAGAGCTTGCGGAAGCTAATATCGTTGTCGATTCTAATACTGCAATGTGGATGGTATACAACTGGTGGATTTTTGCTTTATCAGGTTTGGCGCTCTTCGTTGGCTGGAAAGTATTGCGTCGTTATAACGCCAGTTGAATCTTTAATCGTCTTTTTTACATTCTTAGCCGTGTTGCGCTCTTGAAATAAAAGCGAGCAGCCATATATCGAAATTGGGAGTTTTATCGAATAAATCTGGTTTTTTGAAAAGGAGAAAATGATGGCTACTACACGTTATGAACCTTGGGGATTAGGTTTGTTGAGTCAGTTGCAAAAAGAGCTCGAGCGTGGTGCTGCGGAAGGTTCAACCGCAACGGCTGAATGGGCACCGGCTGTCGATATAAAAGAAGAAAAGGATAAATTTGTAATTCATGCTGATATTCCTGGTGTTAAACCAGAGGACATTGATATCAGTATGGAAAATGGCGTGTTGACGATTAAAGGTGAAAAAGAAACGGAAGCCAAAACAGAGAAAGAAGGCTATAAACGTGTAGAGCGAACATATGGTTCATTCTACCGCCGGTTCAGTTTGCCCGATACCGCGAACCCCGATGCTATTTCAGCTGTTTCTAAACATGGTGTGCTGGAGTTGACCATACCTAAACGAGAAGACGTAAAGCCGAAAAAAATCAGCGTAGCTTCCGCTGAATAATTTACCAAAACATCAACCACCTTCAACCGAAATATAACCGCCAAAGACTTATGATATCGTGTCACTGGCGGTTAATTTTTTCTATGGTTGGTTCTGTCGTTTAGGCGAGGCTACGATAGAGCCGGGTTCTCCATTGTTTTGCATTTCCTTATATATAATAAGTACTTATTACAAGTTTTATGCCATTGATTACATTGGAAAAAGCCTGTTTGGCCTTTGGTCATCACGCATTGCTTGATCATGCCAGTTTCCAGATAGACCCTGGTGAGCGTGTCGGGCTTATCGGTAGAAATGGCGGCGGCAAATCAAGTCTTCTGAAAATCCTGTCAGGTTCAATCAAGCTTGATGACGGCAAATTGTGGTGTGCTTCCGCACTGAAAATTGCGTATGTTCCGCAAGAACCAGAGTTGGTCCCGAGTAGTACTGTTTTTCAGGAAGTATCTACTGGTCTGGGCGATATCAGTCAGACGTTGCTGGAATATCATACCATTTCTCATGAATTAAGCATCGGCGGATCTGATACTGAGCACTTACTGGATCGTTTGCAGGTTCTGCAAAACGAGCTGGATGTGCATGCCGGATGGAGCATACAGGCACGCGTTGAGACGGTTATTGATAAATTGGGTCTTCCGACAGATACGCTGATCGAACATCTGTCAGGTGGTTTGAGAAAACGCGTAGCATTGGCGCGCGCTCTGGTTTTGTCACCTGATGTATTATTGTTGGACGAACCGACGAATCATCTGGATTTTACGTCAATCGAATGGTTGGAAGAGTTTCTGCAGAATTTTTCCGGCAGTGTATTGTTCATTACACATGACCGCCGCTTTCTGGATCATATTGCAACCCGTATTATCGAACTTGATCGCGGCGCCCTCACCAGTTTTCCGGGTAATTTTGCAGAATATCAGCGCAGGAAAATGGAAATACTTGAAATC
This sequence comes from Nitrosomonas sp., assembly GCA_028577615.1. Classification (GTDB taxonomy): domain Bacteria; phylum Pseudomonadota; class Gammaproteobacteria; order Burkholderiales; family Nitrosomonadaceae; genus Nitrosomonas. The sequence goes on along the minus strand of JAJSDU010000048.1, from coordinate 8,497 downwards.
GAAGCGATGCATCAGCAAAAATTTGACAAAGTGCTGGCGCAGGAAGAGATCTGGATACGCAAAGGTATACAGGCCCGATGTACGCGAAATGAAGGACGTGTTCGGCGATTGGAAGTATTGCGGAAAGAACGTGCGGCGAGAAGGGAGCGCGTCGGGAAAGTCAATATCACCGTGGATGCGGGTGAGCAATCAGGCAACCTTGTCGCTGAATTAACAAATGTAACCAAGCAATATGGCGATAAAATCATTATCGACCATTTCTCGTGCCGTATCATGCGTGGTGACCGCATCGGACTGCTTGGACCAAATGGTGCAGGAAAATCCACGCTGTTAAAACTCATCCTGGGTGAAGTACTGCCTGATTCCGGGCAAATAAGGCAAGGGACAAAATTGTCCCTTGCGTATTTTGATCAAATGCGCGAGCAACTGAATGATGAGCTGACATTAACTGAAACCATCAGTCAGGGTTCCGAGTTCGTTGAAATCAATGGTAAACGCAAACATGTTATCAGCTACCTGGAGGACTTTCTGTTTTCTCCGCAACGTGCGCGTTCTCCAGTAAAATCACTGTCCGGTGGTGAACGTAATCGCCTGTTGCTCGCACGTTTATTCACCCGGCCTTCCAATGTCATGGTGCTGGATGAACCTACCAATGATCTGGATATTGAAACGCTGGAATTACTTGAAGATTTGTTGCAAGGTTATGCAGGTACGCTTTTCCTTGTCAGCCATGACCGCGAATTCCTGGATAACGTAGTCACACAGGTGATTGCATTTGAGGGAAATGGCTTGCTGCGCGAATATGTCGGTGGTTACGCGGATTGGATGCAGACAAAGGAGCAAGTCAGAAACGGTATGATGGTTGAGGTGCATAATAAAGTCGATAGTAAAACCAAAAAGAATAAAACTGTTTCTCCAGCAAAAAAACTAAGCTATCAGGAGTCACGCGAATTGGCGGTTTTACCGGATAAAATTGCGGTGCTTGAACAAGAGCAGGCTGGCATTATGCAGAGTCTCAATAATCCGGTGCTTTATCGAGACAACTTGGAAGAAGCAAAAGTTTTGCAGAGACGTTCTTCAGAAATCGAAAAAGATTTGATCAATTGCCTCGAAAGATGGGAAGAATTAGAGTCAAAATCAGGTAAAATAGGCGGGTAGTTGCGAAGCAATTTCCCTATAAACAACATGGACATAGTTCGCAATTCATTGACCAAATCAAGTACATCGTTTAAAGTTTAGCTTTTAAGAGGAGGAGGCTTATATGAAACAAAAATTAATGGTGAGTATATTACTTGCCACAAGTATGCTGTTTGCTTTTTCAGGTATTGCTCAGGCAGGTGATGCGGCTGCCGGAAAGGAAAAAAATTCCATGTGTGTTGGCTGTCATGGCATTGAAGGTTATCGTACGGCATTTCCCGAAGCCTACCATGTACCCAAAATCGGTGGCCAGCATGCTGAATATCTGATTAAAGCGCTTGAAGGCTATAGAGACGGTACGCGCAGTCATCCATCCATGACGGCACTTGCAAAGACATTATCTGATCAAGACATCAAGGATCTTGCGGCTTTCTACGCAAATAACTAATCACGACATTCACAGAAGGAACAAGTTATGAAGAAAAGTATTATTGCAGCGCTCAGCAGTGTTGCTTTGATAGTATCCGGTCAGGTTATAGCTGCCGATATCGAGGCGGGCAAAAGCAAAGCTGCGGAAGCCTGTGCTTCTTGTCATGGTGCGGACGGAAATAGCCCTGCGCCTAGCTTTCCGCATATTGGTGGTCAGCAACGAACGTATCTTGAGAAAGTGCTAAAAGATTACAAATCCGGTAGTCGTACGGACCCGATTATGAATGGCATGGCGGCAGCATTAAGCAAGGAAGACATTGAGAATCTTGCATTCTATTATTCAAGTCTGCCGGGCAAACTGAATTCGAATAGATAATAAGCTGATTATCGATAGCATTACTATTGTGATAATTATTTGTTGATTTAAATAGAATAAGTTCTGACATTTTCTGGAATTCTGGATCCACCAGAATTCTGAATTGAAACGGGATGGATCAAGTAACACGCTTTCAGAGAATTGCTTGATCATATCCCGTTTACATTTTTTATCTTCGTCTTCGTGTTTTGTTGCAGTTTTAATGCCAAATGCGCTTCGATTCATTCTTCATTCGATAGATACTGCGATACTGATTTTCCTGCCAGCATTCAATCAATCTTTCATGAATTAAGTATTACGTTTCTTCGTACTATGTTCGGTATTCCATCAAACTGGAAATCCGACGTCACTATCACACATAAAAGCTAAACCAATTGCAGCGCCGCCGATTCAAACCGAATCAGCTTCTTGCAGAAGGTGCTGGTGCTATAACTGCCAGTATTCTGTATCCTAATGCTGAACACTGATCATGTTCAGTGATTCCTATAATCTGGTTGAGCATGTCAGGCCGGAAGAGCAGTGGATGTCGTTAAAAGTACAAGATGGGCAGTTGAGTAAAATAAACAGCGTAGACTTCTGATATCATAAGAAGGTATTTGATATGCATGGGTGTTTTTTGATTTGAAGGCAACTCTAAGAATCCATATTTCGTTACAATGCGTTGTTGCTTACAAGAATATTTCCGTACATATCCGTCATGTGCTGCGTTAATATTTTTTGTTCTCGCCTCGTTTTGCTCATTTCTTATTTAAGACTTTGAATTTTTAGAAACACCCTTTGTTTTGAATTACTCGAATTGATGGTTTCGATAAAATGAATTTCGTAAAACAGAGTCGGATCTGCAAGCTGCAGAAAAAGCTCACCAAATTATTTTGCATTTTAATATTCGCCGCGGCTTCTGTCTCATTCGCCGCTGGCAAAGAAAACCTGGATATCCGATCCTATGAAGCCGCTGATTTTTGTAATCCAGATATTCCACAGATCAGAGTGACGGTCAATGGGGTAAGCAACGGGGGCATATTGAGCGTTGAACTTTATCATGACCCGGAAAATTTTCTGAATAAAAAAGGACGTACAAAACGCATTCGGATTCCGGCAGAGGAAGAACAGCATGTCGTCTGTTTCAACCTCGATAAGCCGGGAACTTACGCTGTAGCGGTTTATCATGATGTCGACGGTAACCGGAAACTGAATAAAAAATGGAATATGATGCCTGCAGAGCCATTCGGACTTTCAAATAACCCTGAGCTGCGGCTGGGTTTTCCAGCTTTCAGCGATGCCGCATTTACCACGGGCGATTTAGGGGCGGATATCACCATTGGCCTTCAGCGCCGATAAGTTGCCGCTCAAAACTTTCCATACACATGTGCGATGGACGAGAAAAACTGGGATCGTTTGCTAAGACGCATCGAAGACGGTCTTGTGATTCCTGTCATTGGCCAGCAGGTGTTAACCGCTTCGGAAGGCGACGTTTCATTCCAGGTAAAGATAGCCCGTCATTTATTAAAGCAGTATGATATAAAACCGGATGATGTGCTGTTAACGCCATATCATGCGCTGAACGATGCAATCATACAAATCAGAAGCGCTCAGGAATATGATCTTCAGGATTTGTACGCTGATATTCATGAAGCTATCAAACAACTGACAACCGGACCGGATGCATGTATTCCCGATCCTGTCCGGCAGATCGCAGCAATCACTTCATTTCAACTGTTCATCACATTGACGCCTGACGATCAGCTTTTCCGTTGCCTCCGGGAACGCGGTCCGGTCAATGAGATTATTTATTCACCTTATTTGCCGACCAGTGAAGGATCAGATTTGCCGTCAGACTGGCAATTGCGCCATGGAGAGATCCAACTGCTCTACTTATTTGGCAAGTCGCGAGCAGGCCCTATGTTTGCTGTGCATGATGAAGATTTGCTGGAATACGTTCACAACATCATTGCGCGTGGCAGTCATGTTCCGGTCAGGTTTCTGGATGAACTGAAACAACGCAGTCTGTTGCTTATCGGCTGCAATTTCCCCGAGTGGCTGTGCCGTTTCTTTCTGCGGATCGCCAAGCAAGGCAGATTGCTTGATACACAGCAGAAGCGGGAATGGCTGGTCGAAGATAAAGCACTGGAAAAGACGCTGGTTTATTTTCTCGAGAACTACAGCGCTGGAACAAAAGTCATTTCGGATCTGTCGCCAGCAGCTTTTATCAATGCGTTGTTTCAGCGATGGCTGGCGCGGAATAAGACGGTGGCACAGGAATCTGTGTCTCAAGTCGAGAATGTGCCGCGCGGAGCGATGTTTTTCGTCAGCTATTGCCGAGGTACCGATAGTGTTTTTGCTGAAAAACTGATTGAATCATTAAAATCCCAGGGTATTGCAACACATGAAATCTGGTTTGATAAAAATTCGATAGAACCTGGAAACAGTCTGCGGGATCGAATTCTGGAAGGTATTCAGACTTGTCGTTATTTTATTCCGCTGATTTCCAAGGCGGCCGATGCGCAGGAGGAAAAATACTTTCGCCGTGAATGGCATGAAGCTATCGACAGAAGCAAGGCCATACAGGGCAGAACCTTCATTTTTCCGGTAATCGTCGACCAGTCGTTCAAACTGGAAGACTATCGCTGTATTCCGTATGAGTTCAAGCAATTGCTTATTGGCCATGCGCCGGCGGGGCAACCTGATGAACAAACCCGTCTGGCGTTACAGAAACTGGTGCGCAACGAGCGCATGCAGCAATATCGTTCATGACAACCTGACAGGTATATCATTCCGGATAACCGCATATGATCAATTATTCCCGTCAAGAATCCCTATCGCTCGATGCTGAACATCCCTGGCCTGGTCTGGCATCCTACGACGAATCATCCAGTCATTTTTTTTTCGGCCGTTCTGAGGAAGCCAGAGAATTATTACGCATGGTGCGGCTTGCGCCGCTGACTGTTCTCTATGGCAAATCCGGATTGGGTAAAACATCGCTGCTGCAGGCCGGTTTTTTTCCACTGTTGCGGAATGAGCATTTCCTTCCGGTATATTTGCGGCTGGATTATAGTCCGTCAGCCAGTCTGCCGCTGCTGCTGCAGGCCGCGACAAAACTGCAGACCGCTCTGGCATCCGCGAAAATCGAGTGCACGCCGTGGAATAACAACGAGAGCTTGTGGCAATACCTGCACCGTCGCGATCTGGAAATCTGGAGCAAGGATAATTTCCCGCTGACGCCGGTTCTGGTTTTTGATCAGTTTGAAGAAGTTTTTTCTCGCGGAGAAGGCAATGCGCACTATATTCAGTCAAATCTGAATAGTCTGGCAGATCTGATAGAAAATCGCTTTCCGGATGAGCTGGCGGACAATCGGGCAGACAGGCACAGATTGTCGTCGCTTGATCTCATAACGCGGCGCTATCGCATTATTCTGGCTTTCCGGGAGGATTTTCTCCCTGAAATGGAAAGCTGGAAGGAACAAGTACCTTCGCTTCTGCGCAACCGTCTGCGTTTACTGCCGATGAGCCGAGCGCGCGCCATTGATGCAGTTGCCCGTGCGGGTACCGCTGTTTTGGCGGAGGGTGTCGCTGAACCGCTGGTCAATTTTGTCGGTAACCTGGATTCATCCAGGCCCAGTGTGGCGCCTGTTATTGAACCTGTCCTGCTCAGTTTATGCTGCTATCAGCTCAATCAGCGCCGTTCGCCCGGAGGCAAGATTGATACACCATTGTTGCAGCAGGCCGGGCAGGATATTCTGCAGGATTTTTACGATGAAGCGCTTCACGGAATGCCGGAACGGATTCCGGAATTTATTGAAACCTATCTTATTCAGGGAAATCAATATCGCGGCAGCTATCCTGTCGAGCAGGCGCTTCAGGATAAATTCATTACGCGCGAGCAACTCTCCATTCTTGCCGACAAGTACCGCTTATTGCGCATCGATCAGCAGCAGGGTGCCAACCGGATTGAACTGATTCATGACAGACTGGTGAGTGTTGTCAGTAAAGCGCGTGATAAACGCCTGCAGCGTATCGAGAGTGAACGATTAAGAGCCAAGGAACAGGAAACCCAGCGTCAGCTGGCATTTGAAAAATTAAACCGGTTGGCGCGTAAATTGCGGATAGCCTTGCTGCTGGCGTTGTCCTTTTCGGTTGTGGCGATTTATGGCTGGTATACCGCACATATTGAGAAAGAGAAAACTTTTCTTGCGCAAAGCAGTCTGCGCGTGGTGTCCGAGAGTCTGGACATGGTGAATGGCGCGCGTGTCGGTGGCGATGAGCGTGCAATACTGCAATTGCTCGCGATCCACCAGATTACACCCAGCGAAGTTGTCGATTCGGCGATTCTGACGGTGTTAGCGAAAAATAATGCCACGCAGAAACTCTGGAAGACCGGGGAGCGTATTACTTCGGTTGCCATGGATCATCAGGGTAGACATATTGCTTCCGTCGGTATGGGTAATACGCTGCAACTGTGGAACCTGCAAGGCCAGATCATCAGCATGCAATCCGATGCGCATCAATGCCGGTCTGATGGCAATGCGGTACGCGGTTGCGGCATCACCAAAGTGATTTTCAGTCCGGATGACAGTTATATTATTACCGCAAGTCAGGACGCAACGCTTCGTTTGTGGGATGCCGCGACGCTGAAATTTCTGGGTCAGCTGGAAGGACATAAAGATGCGGTAACCAGCGCGGCTTTCAGTCCCGATGGTCAGCACATCGTTTCGGGCAGTCTTGATAAAACCCTGCGTATCTGGAATGCCCGCACGCTGGTGTCGGTTACTGAATTGTATGGCCATAAAGAAGGCATAACCAGCGTTGTTTTCAGCCCGGATGGCAAGCGCATTGTTTCCGGCGGTCATGACAATGAATTAATGCTGTGGAGTGCGGAAACATTCGAATCTATTCACGAACCGTTGCGTGGGCATAAAGACAGCATCACCAGCATCGCGTACAGTCCGGATGGCCTGAAAATAGCCTCTGCAAGCCAGGACAGAACCCTGCGCCTGTGGGATACACAAGCCCTTGAACCGCTGGGTGATCCGCTCATCGGACATGAAGACATTATCTGGGACGTCGCATTCAGTCCGGATGGTAAAACACTTGTAACGGCAGGTCATGACAGAGCGCTACGCTTGTGGAAAATCGAAAAGGATCGACCTGCGGGAAAATTTATCAGCAAACCGATGCGTGGACACGAAGAATCCGTAATGGCCGTCATATTCAGCCCGGATGGGCACACCATTCTTTCCGGCAGTCGCGACACTTCCTTGAGACTCTGGCATACGCAGGACAATCAGCCGATCAATACGCAACTGAAAGGCGGACATAAAAACTTTGTCGCCAGTGTCGCATTCAGTCCTGATGGCAGATATATCGTATCCGGCAGCGATGACGCAACCGTTCAGCTCTGGGATGCCGAAAGCGGCAATACGGTCGGCAGATCGATGAAGGCACATACCGGTTCACTGAACGGCGTTGCATTCAGTCCGAACGGCCGGTGGATTGTGTCAGGCGGGAGCGATAATCGTGTCTTGCTATGGGAAACAGAGACTCAGGCGCTGGTCAATGAGATGACGGGGCATCTGGATGGTGTTGAAAGTGTCGCTTTCAGTCCTGATGGGAATTTTATCGCTTCAGGCAGCAAGGATAATACGGTCCGGTTGTGGGACAGAAGCAGCGGTAAACCTGCCGGCAAACCACTGTCTGGTCATAGCGAAATGGTGCGCGGTGTCGCCTTCAGTCCTAATGGTGCGCTGGTAGCTTCGGCAAGCTACGATGGTACGGTGCGGTTATGGAATACCCGTACCGGTGAGTCGATTGCTAAGCTCGTTGCGCACGAAGGCGCGGTAACCAGTGTTGCGTTCAGTCCGGATGGCAAAACACTCGCTTCGGCAAGCAAGGATCGCACAGTGATCATATGGAGTCTGGAAACTTACCAGCCGGTCGGCAAGTCGCTGATCGGACATGAAGATCGTGTTAACAGTGTTGCGTTCAGTCCAGATGGCCTGCATATTATTTCAGGCAGCAGTGATAAAACATTGCGCCTATGGAACAGCAGTACTGGCAAGGCTGTCGGTGGTCCGATGAAAGGCCATGAACAGCGCATCAACAGTGTTTCCTTTAACCCGGATGGCACGCGCATTGTTTCCGGCAGCGATGACATGACGCTGCGCATTTGGCCGGCGAATAATAACTGGATTGAACAGTTGTGCCGGAAATTGACGCGCAATATGAACAGAAACGAATGGCGCGACTGGATTTCTTCTGATATTGCATACAAGAAACAATGCTCCGATCTGCCTGTTCCATGAAGGCCATTGCACTTATATTGTTGCAGTAATCATATCAGCATACGCTGACTTCGTTTGCGCATAAATTTCCTGACACTTCTCGAGTCGCCTGATAATCTCCTCAGTATCTGCGGGATGCTTGAAACTTGCTTTAGATGCTTCCAGAATTAATATAGCGTGCTGGTACAGCGCACTCGAGTATTTTGATTTTTTACTGACCTGAAGAATGCGTGAAATTGTTGTCAGCAAGTGAATCATCACCATTTCATTTCCTCTCGCA
>JAJSDU010000047.1:268-11440 GCA_028577615.1 Nitrosomonas sp. | reverse complement strand
TTGACGGTTACATCGCCTGTCAGCTGATACGTTGCGGTAGTGCGCTCGCAGCGTGAATACACGATGGGATCCTGTGCGAAGGCGGTGGTGACAGAGCCGCACAGTGTCGATAAAAAAAATATGAAAAAGAGCTTTGCTTTTGTTGACATCTTTCCGGGCGGAAGCGTGTCGAACAAGGCCACTGGAGGGGAGAGCAGTTCGCTGTCATTCTGAGTCAGGCACATGGTTCATCCTCAGTTTTGCAAGGGATTTCTTTACTTTATCATGATGGTGAAATTTTATGAATCAACAATTTCAGCGCCCTTGGTTCAGAATCATGATCATCGGCCTGAGTGCTTGAGATGGCGCGACTTGCAGTTTATAAAATAAAAAGATTGTGTTGAATTGCTTGCTGGATGCAGTCATGCTTCCCAGTGTGCTGATGTGGAGTGATGCGGGGCCTGATTCCGATATGAAAACAGGCGGTATGTGTGTATATGCAGGCGATGATAATGCCGGTATCATGGATGGCCTGCTTCATCGCTGCTTCCGTGAAAGCTGGGTCATTGTCCTGAAGAATTCCTGTCATTGCAACGCTTTTTGAACAGAGGAGATTAAGCGTGAAACCTGAAAAACATGATTTGCATCACGAGTTTCCTGAACACCATGACCGTATCCATGCGCTGAAAACAGGCAATGCCCATTTCGCGCGCCTGTTTGATGAATACCATGATATCAATCGCGAAGTGCGCCGGATTGAGGAAGGCGTGGAGAATACATCCGATGCTTATCTTGAGGACTTGAAGAAGAAACGGTTGGTGCTGAAAGATCAATTGCTTGACATGATTGTGCACGCGTAAGACACGGAATCGTTCGCAGTCCGAAATTGACCGGGACTGTCTGACGGCGTCACGGACTGGCAATCGATTGATTGCGTCCGCTCGCTTTTGCCTGATAAAGATTCTTGTCGGCGATAGACATGTAGCTGTCGATGGTATCGGTCTCGCCCGGCATTCTTGTGCATGACCCTATGGATACAGTCAGGCATTGTGTGGTTGTGTCAGGTTCGAGCGGTATTTTAAGGTTTTCAACGGCGGTTCTGAAGATTTCAGCAAATTTGATGGTATCTTGCAGGCACAGGCTGGACGTAATGACGCAGAATTCTTCACCGCCCAGACGGAAAGCATAATCATTCGGCCGCTGGCAGTTTTTTCTCAGTGTTTCGCTCACTTGAACCAGAATTCTGTCTCCTTCGGTATGGCCGTAGTGATCATTGATTTTTTTGAAGAAATCGATATCTATAATCAATAACGCCAGTGAAAATTTCTCGCGTCTGGCGCGCTTGATTTCCCGTAAAAATACACTCTTTAGATGGCGGCGGTTATGCAGGCCGGTCAGAGCGTCGGTGATGGACAGCGATTCCAGTCTGGCGTTGGCCTGGCGCAATTTCTTATTGGCGATATGCAGTTCATTTTCGATTTTTCTCCGATAGTTGCTTTCGCGCATGAGCGTCAGCGTGCGGGAGGATAGACTGTCATACATGGACATTATGGTCTCGACGAGCACTTTGAAAGAGCCGCCCATTTTTCTTTCGGCTGCGATTTTGGCTTCGTCGAACGACATGCCTTTATGAATGTTTTCGATGAAAAACGCCATGCGCTTGTCGCTGTCCAGAATATGAAAAGCCAGCCAGCGTATCAGAAACAGAATAATGCTTTCAATCACTTCGGATTGATACTTGTCTGTTTTTTTATCCTTGAGTTCAGTGATTCTGGGCAGGAAAGTAGAATGATTGAGTTGATGTGATGACAACCATGAATCATTACCGAGATATTCAATCCAGATCGCTTCTTCGTATTCAAAATGAAATTCGGCGTACTCGGTTAATTCCTTGAAGACGCGATTGATTTCGATCGAATCGTCATTCGCCAGCGTGGATGCCAGTTCATTCAACATTGCTATCAGTATTTTGTGCTGCTCATCGATGGGGGCGATGCCTGTTTCAAAGTTTTCGTTCCATGGGAATACTTCAAATTTAACCGGCGTGTCATTCATGTTGCTGATCTTTTCACTTATGGCAGGTAATGAAGCTGAAGAAAGCGGTATTATAAAACATTGTTGTTTATTTATATTTACTGGATTTTGAAGCGAGGCGGGTATAATTTTCCGCTGGAATCAACCGGACAAATAAGGAGTTAAAACCATGCGTAGTCTATTGATGGTGATAATCATGTTGCTCAGTTTTCCTGCGTGGAGCTGCAACAGCACGCTGCTTGATCAGAATTTCCGCAGTCTGGCGCAGACGGACACGGTGAATTTATGTGAAGCCTATTCGGGCAAAGTGCTGCTGGTCGTCAATACCGCGAGTAAGTGCGGTTATACGCCGCAATATAAAGGACTTGAAGCGCTATACCAGAAGTATGTACAGCAGGGGCTGGTCGTGCTGGGCTTTCCGTCCAATGACTTCCTGGGACAGGAGCCGGGTAGCGAAACTGAAATACAGAATTTCTGTAGTCTGAATTACGGCGTGCAGTTTCCGATGTTCGAGAAAATCACCGTGAAGGATGCGCAGGCGCATCCTTTTTATGCCCGGCTGGCCGAATTATCGGGCACCTATCCAACCTGGAATTTCCATAAATATCTGATCGGACGCGATGGCAAGTTGATAACGCAATTCAGTCCGGCTACCACACCGCTTGATCCGGTTATCGTGGATGCTGTCGAGCAGGCTTTGGCAAACCGCTGAAAAACGATACGCGTTACCGTTGCAATGAATCAATGCGCATGTTCTCCCGGCGGCGGCATGATTTCATCTTCAGCATTCAACATGCCGAGCTGTTGTGTGAGCGCATTGATGTTCTGGTAACCGAAGCCTTCAAACTGCGAATTCCACCGGGCGCGCAGGTAGCCGAAGCGGTCAATAATGAATTCAATGTGTTCGGGCTTGAGCCCCGCACCGTTTAAATCCGGTACTGTTCTGACGCGGCGGTAAAGCCGGTAGGTATCGCTGATTTCCAGCCAGCCGTCAGTGACGACAGGAAACGGCACCAGTTCGCTGATCGTCTGCAATTCCTGCTCATTGAGCTGCTGCATCGGGACGGCCAGAAAAGCGGTGTTGTATTCGTTGTTCACGCGCTCGTACACATGCCGTAACTGCTGCAAACGCGGTTGGGATTGCGGCCAGCTGAACAGTATCAGAACGATATTCTGTTGATAGCGGAAATCTTTCAGATCACCGCTTGAACCGTCATTGGCGGAGTAATAGAACACGGGCGCGCCGACTGCCGGCATCTGCGGAAGGATCATGGAGCCGAGCAGGCGCGCGTCAAAGCCGCGTGACAGCGCATGCAGAAAATTGACGACATCCCAGACGTCTTCGTCGGCCAGTTTATCCCTGAAGCCGGGCATATTGGTGCCGGGAACGCCGTAGGTGATCTGGTGATAAAAATTTCCTACGGTATGTCTGGCGGTGTGCGGTTCGGTCAGCAGATCGGTCGGCGGTGTCGACAGGGTGTCGGCCAGTCTGCCGTTGCCTTTGCCCTGCGGTCCGTGACAATCGGCGCAGTGCTCGGCAAACAGTTGCGCGCCGTGCGATATTGAAATGGCGTCCAGCGGAACTTCGGATTTCATGTAGGTTTCGGGATACGCTTCAATGGTGATCGGCGGCAAGGCGATAGCCATTGCGGCGATGACCAGTGCGCCCGGCGCCAGAACGGCTTTTTTCCAGTGCCATTCATACTTCAGGCTGATCCAGATCATGAAGATTGCAACCGCAAACAGCGCCGTGCCCAGCCAGAACATTTCCGCGACACCGGTTTCTTCCCAGTTGGCGTCAAGCGAGAAACGGAATGGAAATGGCCAGTCATCGATAATCGCGTGTTTGCCCGGCAGTGTGTTGGCCAGGATGGTGGCAAACAGGATCAGCAGCAGCGCGAGTAAAAATTCAATGCGTACCCATTTTCTGAAATGCAGATTGCTTTCGGTGATACGGCTATCGCCGGAGCGTCCGGGATCGGCGCTTTCAGCACTTTTTGCCAGCAACGGCAGCCATTTGCTGCGCGCCTTGTAGGCAATGATCAGAATCACCGCAAGTAAAGCTATTTTAAAACTCAACAGCCAGCCGTAAGGACTCGCGACCAGGGTGTGATAATAACTGCCGATCATGCGGTCGGTCACGATCAGTCCTGTCAGCATGAGCAGCAGCATGACCGGCAGCGCGATAGTCGAGAAGATTTCAAGGCTTGATGTGCTGGCAAGGCGCTTGTCTTTGTCGGTCTCGCGGTGATTGGTCAGGAGAATCAGCAGAAATACCGGCAATGCGCCGAACCACATGCCTGCGAACAGTAAGTGCAGCGCAAAGGGCGCAATGGCTTCAAACGACATCTCATCCGCGCTTGAGTGGCTCATAAAAGCCCCGGCGATGAGCGGTAAAGCCGCCGTGAAAGCCAGAAACGCATAGCGGCTGCGTGAGCGCGGCTTGAGCAGCGTGTATACGACAACCGCAAACAGCAACACGGCCAGCAGGATACGGATGAACGCGATCACGCCGACTTGGGTGTTATGAATGAATTGCAGCCAGGCTTTTGGTGTCCAGGCGTTGGCTTCATTGCCTGTGGCGCTGCCTGTCGTCGTCGCCAGCAGACCGGTCAAACCCAGCAGCACTAGAAGCGCGAGCCATGGAAACATTTTTTCCACGCGGGGTATCCACGGCGCTTCGGATAATACTTTTCGCGATCCGGCAATAACCAGAAAGAAACTGCTGCCAAACAGGATCAGGTTCGCTGTGACCTGTGACCAGCGCGCAAAATAAGCAATGATTTCAAGCATAATCAATAAATAGGCTGTTGATATGATCAGCTGCAACAGCGCTGAAAATAATCGTTTTCAGAGAAACCCCGCAGCCAGTAAGCGTGGTATTTTACCGTGCGCAAAAAATTATTCCAAAAGGATAATCAAATTTATGGGTGTTTCTAAAAATTCAAAGTTTTAAACAGAAAATGAGCAAAGCGCGGCGCGAACAAAAAATGTTGACGCCGCATATGACTGATATGTAAGGAAACATTTTTTGTGAGCAACAAAGTGTGGTGACAAAATCTGGATTTTTAGAGATGCCTTTATCTTCAGCTGTCGCAAGACAATATTTGGCCAAAAACCGCGTACCAATCCTGGGTGAAACGATCGATTGCGGGCTGCACGGCCGGGTGTGTGAGCATTTCATCGGCGATTTCGGCCGGAAGCGTTACGGCGGATACGCCGGCACGCAGTACGCCAAGCACCTGCTGGGTAGTTTTGAAGCTGGCGGGTAATAATCGGACGGGGAATTGGTGCCGGTCGATCAACGCCTGCAGATCGGCGACAACGCCAATGCCGTCTGCGCCGGTGGCATCGATGCGGTTGACGTAGGGCGCCAGATAATCGGCGCCGCACAGTGCGGCCAGAAATCCCTGCTGGACGTTGTAAATCGCCGTCGCCAGCACCGGAATGTGCTGCGCCTTCATTTTCCGGATTGCGACGAGCCCTGCTTCGGTAGCCGGAACTTTGACGACGATGTCATAGGGCAGTTTGCGCAGGCTGATCGCTTCAGCAAGCATTGCATCGGCGTTTTCGCTGACGACCTGCACATGGAATCGCGCTTTTTCTCCCAGTACCTCGGCAACGCCGGGCAGCAGCGTGGCCAAGCCTGTGTCTGCTCTGGCCAGAATCGACGGATTGGTGGTGATGCCGCGCACGGGCAGACAGGCACTGAAACGATTGATCTGGCCGATATCGGCGGTATCGAGGTAAAGCTCAAACATGGCAGACCCGCCGGATGCGCGTCATGCCGATCAAAAGCGGCATGACGTCATTCTCCGTAAACCTGCACACTGACCCGGCGCGTGCGCGGACCGTCGAGCTCGTACAGCATCACCGATTGATATTGCCCCAGCGCCATTTCTCCATCGACCAGTGTAACGACTTCGGAGCTGCCCAGCAGCATGGCTGCCAGATGCGAATGCGCGTTTTCGGGCTCATCCGGCGGGCAATTACGCAACGCGATATCGTTATGCAGATAACGGTCACGCGGTGGAATCAGGCGTGTCAGGAAAGCTTTGATATCCTCTATCAGACGTGCTTCGTGCTCGTTAATGGCAATCGCGGTGGTGGTATGCTGCGAGGTGATGGTGACAAAGCCGTTGCGTATGCCGGAGCGGGCAATCGTTTTTTTCAGATCCGGCATCAGGTCGTGCAGCGAAATACCCTGACCGGTCTGAAGCTGGATCGATGAAGGAAATATTTTCAAAATGACATACCTGTTCATTTGACGTTCAAGGGCATCTCTAAAAATCCAAACTTCGTTACAACACTTTATTACTCACAAAAAATGTCTCCTTACATATCAAATATATGCTGCGTCAACATTTTTTGCTCGCGCCGCGTTTTGTTTAAAATTTTGAATTTTTAGAGACGCCCTCAAGAAATAATCACGATTTCTGCTGCTGATATTTCGGGTTATATCGCATTATGCTCTGTTATTGTAAACGATTCCGATCCAGCCATTTCCAGCCATTTGTCTGTTGAATGTTTGCGCGGCGCAGTGGCTGCTCAGGTTATCTGATACGATGCGCGAGAAAAAACGGAGGAACCTGGAGTCGCTCGCGGCGCATTTTTCGTCCGGGCATGGAACACAGTATGGAGTATATTGAATGACGGTAAAAATCGGATTGCATTATGGCGGATCATGAATTCCCTGCCGGGCGTGTTTCCTTGAAAGCGGCCTGCCGGTACTGGCTCAAGCTTGGTCTGATCAGTTTTGGCGGCCCGGCGGGGCAGATTTCGATCATGCATCAAGAGCTGGTGGAAAAGCGCCGCTGGATTTCCGAGCGGCGTTTTCTGCATGCCGTGAATTACTGCATGCTGCTGCCTGGCCCCGAAGCGACGCAACTGGCGATCTATATCGCCTGGCTGATGCACGGTGTTCGCGGTGGTATCGTGGCCGGCATGCTGTTTTTTCTGCCGGCGTTTTTGCTGCTCTCGCTTCTGGCGGGCTTCTACCTGACGTATGGTGATATGCCGCTGATCAAGGCCGTTTTTGATGGCATCAAGCCAGTCGTGGTGGCCATCGTTTTTTTCGCCGCCTGGCGCATCGGTGTCCGCGTGCTGAGAGATGCGTTGCTGTGGGGGATGGCGGCATGCGCTTTTATTGCCATCTTCTTTTTCAAGATCGGCTTTCCGTGGATCGTGCTGACAGCGGGGATTCTGGGCGCTATAGGCGGAAAAGTTCTGCCGGAAAAATTCAAGGCGGGTGGTCGGCACGATGCAGCCCGGCACCGGTATGGCGCGGCGCTCATCGACGACGATACGCCGGTTCCCGCGCATGCCCGTTTTGCAGGGCGTAAATTCGGCTTGACGCTTGGCGCTTTTATTGCGCTTTGGCTGGCGGTCATGTATGTCATCAGCGGCCAATCCGAACTGCTTGAAATGGGCTATTTTTTCACCAAGGCCGCTTTTCTGACCATCGGCGGCGCTTATGCTGTTCTGCCCTATGTCTACCAGGGCGGCGTTGAACAATACGCCTGGCTGACCGCCGCGCAAATGATGGATGGGCTGGCTTTGGGCGAAGCCACGCCGGGGCCTTTGATCATGATTGTCACCTGGATCGGTTATCTGGGCGGAACGGCCAAGGCCGTGTTCGATAACACGATCTGGGCGGGCATCGCCGGTGCCGGCGTCGCCACTTTTTTTACTTTCCTGCCTTCATTCCTGTTCATACTGGCCGGTGGCCCGTTGGTGGAAGCAACGCGCGACGAACCGCATTTTACCGCGCCGCTGACAGGAATAACCGCGGCGATTGTTGGTGTGATACTGAATCTCGCCGTGTTTTTCGCCTGGCATACCTTCTGGCCGCACGGCACTGTTGCAACTGCAATTCTGGATAATTTACAGCTGTACCCTCTTTTTCTTTCCGTGCTGGCTTTTATCGCGCTGTGGAAATACAGGCTCGACATCATGACCGTGATAGCGGCTGGCGCAGTATTGGGGATTATTGAATTCTGGATGATATGACCAGCGTCTGACTTCATGCGATCATTCGCATGGATGTTTTTGAATTAACCTGATATGTACGAATAGACGACAACATATGAAATTTATATCGACAGTGCCGGTTCTGCGGATATTCGACGAAACAAAAGCGCGGGAATTCTATGTGGATTTTCTTGGCTTTCAGATCGATTGGGAACATCGCTTTGAAATCAATCTGCCCTTGTATATGCAGGTTTCCAGAAACGGCTGTATTCTGCATTTGTCGGAACATCATGGCGATTGCTGTCCCGGTGCCGCGATACGGGTTGCAACGGATAAACTGGATGCATTCCGCGATGAGCTGATTTCAAAGCAGTACAGGTACGCCAGACCGGGAATCGAGGAAATGCCATGGGGCGCGCGGGAGATGTCCATAACAGACCCGTTCGGCAACAGGATTATCTTCACAGCCGCGACCGATGATTGAGGCGAGTTACAAAAGTCTCCTTTTTCCTTTTCATGCGGTGAGATGCGAGTATAAGCCGCGATGGGCTGTCAGATTGCACAGTTTTAATAATGCTTGGTTCAGCGTATCAACAAAATCTGTTACCAGAAAGATGTTTATACTGATTTCGCTTGAGGTCGAAGCTCGGCGCGGCGACTTCATCAATCAGCTGACGGGGTTCTCCAGTAGCAGGGAGATCAGACGCTGTTTACAATGGGGTGGGCGTTGATATAGATTGAGGATACCTATATGGCTGCAACGAATTTCAAAACTGAAAACAATACATTCCGCAAGCTGATCGGCAACGGTCTGACCTATCGAATTCCCCGATTCCAACGCGATTACAGTTGGACGAGCGATGAATGGGAAGATCTGTGGTTTGACATTCTCGATACCTTGCGTGGAGGCAGTGAAACGGCTCATTACATGGGCTATCTGGTATTGCAGTCTACGGATGACAAAACCTTTGACGTGATTGACGGTCAACAGCGCCTGACGACAATCAGTCTGATAGTGCTGGCGGTACTGAAGAATCTGCAGAGACTTATTGACGCAGGCAATGACGCTGCTGCTAATACGCAGCGACTGAATCAGATACGCCAGACTTATATCGGTTATCTCGACCCGGTCACCTTGATTCCGCGTCCAAAGCTGACACTCAACCGCAATAACAACAACTATTTTCAAACCTATCTGGTGCCACTTGGACACCTGCCTCAGCGTGGATTTCGCGCCTCCGAGCACCAGCTTCGCAAAGCATTTGAATGGTTTGACAAACAGGTTTCTGTCTATTTGAGAAATAGTACCGGTGATGAAGGCAAACGACTTGCGCAATTGATCGAAGACATCAGTGATCGGCTGTTCTTTACGGTCATTACCGTGACGGACGAGCTCAATGCCTACAAGGTTTTTGAAACACTGAATGCGCGCGGTGTGAGACTTTCGGCTACGGATTTGCTGAAGAATTATCTCTTCTCTGTGTTGGATCGTGGCGGTGAAACCGATCACGAGTTGCGCAACCTGGAAGATCGCTGGGAAGCAATAGTCGGCCGTTTGCAATCCGAGAACTTTCCTGATTTTCTGCGCACGCATTGGAATAGCCGCCATAATTTTGCCCGGCATGCCGACCTGTTCAAGACCATCCGTTCAAGGATCGCGGATCGGGAAGCCGTATTCCAGTTGCTCAGGGGCATGGAGGAAGATCTGGACACCTATCTGGCATTGTCCTCTCCCGAAGCATCGGACTGGTCGCTGGACGACAAGCAGCTCGCGGGTGTGCTGAAAACATTCCGCGTGCGGCAGCCGTTTCCGCTTTTGCTGGCGGCGCGGCGCATATTCGATGCCGCGGATTTCACGGGTCTCTTGCGCGCCACCATGGTCATTTCACTGCGTTACAATATCATAGCCGCTTACAGTACGGCAGAGCAGGAACGCACCTACACTGCTGTGGCCGAGCGAATTGCCAAAGGTGAACTGAAACAGCTGGGTGCAGCATTGCAAGCCATGCGCAATATTTATGTGGAAGACAAACCCTTCCGCGCCGCATTTGCCGAAAAATCCATTCGTACTACAGACTCGCGCAACAATCGGGTGGTGCGCTTCATTCTGTGCGCGCTGGAAAAACATTTGTCCGGCCAGGATTACAGCTTCACGAGTGATGCTTTCAATATCGAACATGTATTGCCGCAAAGTGCACCGGATGGTTGGGGAGGATTCAACAACGAAGAAGCGGATTCAATGGTTTATCGCCTGGGCAACATGACGTTGATGCAATCCAGTAATAACCGCGATGCCGGAACAGTGGAATACGCCAGCAAGCGCGATCAGTACAAGGAAAGCGGTTTTGCCATCACCCGCAAGGTAGCGCAGGAAAACACCGAATGGACACCGGAACGAATTGCTGTCCGGCAAAGCTGGATGGCCGATCAGGCAACTTCCATCTGGCGCGTTGCGCAATTGGGTTAAGCGAAATTTCCCCATGAGCGGCAACCAAAAACTCGAACTCATCTGGATCGGCAAGGATAAGCGCCAAAATCCGGAATCGCACAGTCGGCGTGAAGAACAGACGCTATTCGCCGTCGAATGGACGTTGAAATGAAGCAGACTCCAAGCCCGCAACACGATACCTTGGCGTCCTTGGCCAGTCAGATTGCCGAGATCGTCCAGCAGGCGCGCGGCCAGGTGCGCCAAAGCGTCAACCAGGCGATGGTGGCCAGTTACTGGGAAATTGGCCGCCTGATCGTCGAGCATGAGCAACGGGGACAAGCGCGAGCCGCCTATGGCCAACGTCAGCTGGCCGAGCTGTCCGCTCGCCTCACAGAACTTTTTGGCAAGGGGTTTGACGTCAGTAATCTGCGCAACATGCGCCGGTTTCATCTGGCTTTCCCGATTCGGGAGACAGTGTCTCCTGAATTGAGCTGGTCGCATTACAACGTCTTGACCAAGGTCGAAAATCCCTCTGCCCGTGAGTGGTACCTGCGCGAGGCCATCGGTCAGAACTGGAGCGTGCGAGCACTGGACAGGCAAATCGGCGTGCTCTATTACGAACGCCTGTTGAGCAGCAAGGACAAGGCGCTGGTCGAGGCTGAAGCGGCGCGGCATACCGCTCCCCTGGCCGAAACCCGCAAGGATTTCCTGCGCGATCCATATGTGCTGGATTTTCTCAACCTGAATCCCAGCCGCTTTCT